>JBBIMA010000048.1:0-31028 GCA_037444625.1 Solibacteraceae bacterium | reverse complement strand
GCGCCGCACGAACTCCAGGCGATGCTCGACCCCGGGGAAGCTCCGCACCGCCTCGCCGATGGCTTCCGGCGGCGCGCCGGCCAGCCAGGCCGCCGTGGCCGCGGCCAGCGTGTTCTCGACGTTGTGAAAGCCGCGCAGGGGGATCCGGCCGATCTCGATCACCGGCCGGCCCGCCAGCCAAAGACGCCCGCCTTCCACGTAGGCTCCTTCCACCGGCGCCTTGCGCCCGCTGAACCACACGACGCGCGCCCGAGCCCGCTCGCCCCAGGCCGCGCAGGTCGGATCGTCGCGGTTGAGCACCGCGTAGTCCTCGGCGCTCTGGGTCTCGAACAGGCGGGCCTTGGCGGCCGCGTAGTTCTCCAAGGTGCGGTGCCGGTCCAGATGGTCCGGCGTCACGTTCAGCCCCACCGCTATGCGGGCCCGGAAACGCTCGATGGTCTCGAGCTGGAAGCTGGAAAGCTCGAGCACGTTCCACTGATCGGGGCGGGAGGCCGCCACCAGGCCGGCGGCCGGCGGGCCGATGTTGCCCCCCACTTGAACCGGGATGCCGCAGCAGCGCAGGATGTGCCCGGCCAGCGCGGTGGTGGTGGTCTTGCCGTTCGATCCCGTGATGCCCATGATCGGCCCTTCCAGGTAGTAACCCGCCAGCTCGACTTCGCCGATCACGCGCACGCCCCGCCGCCGCGCCGCCTCAAGCGGCTCCAGATCGGCCGGCACGCCCGGTGAGAGCACGATCCAATCGGCGTCCTCGAAGGCTTCCGGCGTCTGGAGGCGAAACTCGACGCCCCAGCGGTGCAGCCGCTCGGCCACAGCGGGTTCCGGCGGCTTCAAATCCGCGGCCCGCACCAGGGCGCCCTTGGAGCGCAGCAGCTCGACCGCGGCCGTGCCGGACCGCGCCATGCCGACCACCAGCACCCTGGCCCCGCTCAGATTCATCCGCCTACCTCAGCTTCAGAGTGGTGAGCGCGAACAGCGCCATCACCAGCCCGGCGATCCAAAAGCGCACGATGATCTTGGATTCCTGCCAGCCCAGCGCCTCGAAGTGGTGATGCAGGGGCGCCATTTTGAAAATCCGCTTGCCGCGCAGCTTGTAGCTGCCCACCTGAAGAATCACCGAGAGCGCCTCCAGCACGAAGACGCCGCCCACGCACAGCAGCAGGATCTCCTGCTTGATGAGCACCGCCAGCACGCCCAGGCCGCCCCCCAGCGCCAGCGATCCCACGTCGCCCATAAAGATCTCCGCCGGATGCGCGTTGTACCAGAGGAAACCCAGGGAGGCCCCGGTCATCGCCCCGCAGAAAACGGTCAGTTCGGCTGCCGCCGGCAGCCAGATCAGATCCAGGTATCGGGCGAAGACCGCATGCCCGCTGGTGTAAGAGAGCACGGTCATGGCGCCCGCGGCGATCACCATCAGCCCGATGGCCAGCCCGTCCAGCCCGTCAGTCAGGTTGACCGCGTTGGAGGAACCCACGATCACCAGCACCAGAAAAAAGAAGAAGACCACGAAGGCCAGCGGATAGGTCCAGGGGCTGGCCAGCAGCGTCTCAGGCAGCAGGCTGGGCCGGAATTGCTTGAAGAAGGGCACGTTCATGGCGGGCGAATACACCCCGGCCGCGCGCAGCGCCAGCAGGAGCGCGCCCACCAGACCGGCGGCCCCGCATTGCAGCAGGAACTTCCGCCGCCCGGTCAACCCGAGGTTGCGGCCCCGGCGCACCTTCAGGTAGTCGTCCCAGAAGCCGATGGCGCCGAAGGCCAGCATGCCCAGCAGCGCCGTCCAAATCAGCGGGTTGCTCAGGTTGCTCCACAGCAGCGTGGGCGCCAGCACCGAGACCACGATCAGCACGCCGCCCATGGTGGGCGTCCCCGCCTTCCTGCGGTGGGACTCGGGGCCTTCCTCGCGGATGTGCTGCCCGATCTGAAAGCGCCGCAGCCAGGCGATCAGCCAGGGGCCGATCGCCAGGCAGAGGAACAGAGCGGTCAGACTGGCGAAGGCGGTACGGAAAGTCACGTAGCGGAAAACGCGGAAGGGGCTGAAGTAGGGATACAACTGTTCGAACAGCAGCCAGTAAAGCATTTCAGTGAGCCTTCGCCGCCTCGCCCGGCGCCAGACATTCTTGCAGGGCTTTCTCCACTTCGACGCCGCGCGAGCCTTTGAACAGGACGGCATCGCCCTCCCGCAGCAGGCTGCGCAGGAACCGGCCGGCCTCGGCCGGCGACTCAAAGAAGAACGCGGCGCCGGCCGGCAGTCCCGACCGCAGCGCTTGGTCAACCATCCACCTGGCGGCGCCGCGTATCCCCACGAGCACATCCACCCCGCACCGGACGGCTTGCTGCCCGGCCTCCCGGTGCAGGGTCTCGGCCCATCGGCCAAGCTCCAGCATCTCGCCCAGCACGGCGATCCGGCGTCGCGCCGGCGCAGCGGCCAGCGTCTCCAGCATGGCCCGGACCGCCTCCGGGTTCGAGTTGTAGCAATCGTCGAAAATCGTGACCCCCCGGTGTGTGAAGCGCCGGCCGCGCATGGCCGGCACCTCGAGCCGGCGCACCGGCTCGCGCAATTGCTCCACCCCCAGGCCGAAGGCGCGCGCCACAGCCAGCCCGGCCAGCACGTTCAGCACGCCGTGCCGGCCCGGCAAGGGGGATTCGAACTCCACGCCCTCCACCCGGAAGCGTGCTCCCTCGGGCGTCAGCTCGACCGCTTCCGCCCTCACCTCGGCCTCGGCGCTCAGGCCGAAGCGGAGGGTCAGGCCGGGATGCACGCGGGCGAAAGCCGCCACGCGCGGATCGTCCGCGTTCAACACCGCCACGCCCTCCGGCGGCAGCTCTTCGATCAGTTCCCGCTTGGCCAGCGCCACCTCTTCCAGGGAATCGAAGAAGCCCGCGTGAGCATGCCCCACGTTGGTCACCACGCCGACCTCCGGCCGGGCCAGCGCGGCCAGCCGGCGCATCTCGCCCGGGTGGTTCATGGCCAGCTCGAGCACCGCCGCCTGCGCCTCCTCGGGCAGCCGCAGCAGCGAGAGCGGAACGCCCACGTGGTTGTTCAAGTTTCCCGCGCTCTTGCCCACCGCCAAGGCGGAAGCCAACAGCGCCGTGATGACCTCCTTGGCGGTGGTCTTGCCCGCGCTGCCGGTGACCGCCACCACGCGCCCCGCGAATCGCCCTCGCGCCCAGGCGGCCAGCGCTTCCAGAGCCGCCTGTGCGTCGGGCACGATCAATAGCGGCCCGGCGACCCCTTCCGGCGGCCGCTCGACCACGGCCGCCGCTGCGCCGCGCTCCAGCGCCTGGTCCACGAAATCGTGTCCGTCGTGCCGCGGACCCTTCAGAGCGAAGAACAGTTCCCCCGGCCGGATGGTGCGGGAGTCCACGCTCCAGCCCTCGATCGGAGTGCCGGCCGCGGCGGGTGACTTCAAGCCCAGCGCCGCTGCGATCTCCCCCAAGGTGGCCTTCATGGCCTCCCTCCCGAGTAGCCCAACTCGCGCAGCGCCTGCCGCGCTTGCTCGCGGTCGTCGAAGGGAACGGTCCGGTCTTTCAGCACCTGGTAGGTTTCGTGTCCCTTGCCGGCGATGATGACGATGTCGCCCGGGCGGGCCTCGGCCAGGATCAGGCGGATGGCCTGGCGGCGGTCGGGTTCGATCCGGTAGGGCGTCGTGTAATCGTCCAAACCTTTGCGGGCCTCGGCGATGATCGCCAGGGGATCCTCGCTGCGCGGGTTGTCCGAGGTGAGCACCACGAAGTCGCTCAGCTCCGCCGCCGCCCGGCCCATCAAGGGGCGCTTGCCCCGGTCGCGGTCGCCCCCGCAGCCGAACAGCGTGAGCACGCGGGCGGGGCGCAACTCCCGCGCCACGGCAATGACGTTGCGCAGGGCGGCGTCGGTGTGGGCGTAGTCCACCACGACCAAAAACGGCTGGCCCTGCTCGACCTTCTCGAAACGCCCGGGAACGTTCGAGCAACTGCGGATGCCTCGGGCCATCAGCTCGGGGTCCAGGCCGTAGCTGAGGCCGGCGCCCCAAGCGGCCAGGATGTTGTAAACGTTCATGCGGCCGGGCAGCGGCGAGCTGAGGGCCACGGTGCGCCGCCCGTCGTCAATCTCGAAACGCAGGCCCTCGAAGTCGGCCGCGATGTTGCGCGCCCGCAGGGCGGCTCCGGGCGCGAGGCCGTACCACAGGGTGCGCTCGCCGACAGGCGCGGGCAGCAGGCGGCCGTGAGCATCGTCGTGGTTGATGACGGCCCAGCGCGGCGGGGCAGCCCCGGCGCCCTCGAACAGCAGGCGCTTGGCGGCGAAGTATTCTCCCAAGGAGCCGTGGAAGTCCAGGTGGTCCTGGGTCAGATTGGTGAACACCGCGGTATGGAACTCGAAGCCGTACACCCTGGCCAGCGCGAGAGCGTGCGAGGACACTTCCATTGTCACATGGGATCCGCCCGCCCGGATCAGCTCATCCATCATGCGCACCAGATCGAGCGACTCGGGCGTGGTGTTCACCGCCGGGCGCGAGCGGCCGGCCACGCGATGTTCGATCGTTCCGATCAGGGCCGTGATGCAGCCGGCGGCCCGCAAGATCGAGTCCAACAGGTGGCTGGTGGTGGTCTTGCCGTTGGTGCCGGTGATGCCGGTGAGCGCCAGGCGGCGGTCGGGGCGGCGGTAGAAATTCAGGGCCGCCGCGGCCAGCGCCTTACGGCCGTGCTCGACCTCCAGCCAGGGGCCGCGGTACTGCTCGGGGCAGGGGCCCTCGCCCAGCACCGCCAGCGCCCCGCGTTCCCGCGCCTGAGAGGCGAAACGGCGGCCGTCCGCCTGCCGGCCCGCGAAGGCAAAGAACAGGAAGCCGGGCGCGATGCGGCGGGAGTCGTAATCCAACCCGGTGACCTCGGCCTCGGCCAGCTCCCCCGGCAGAGCGGTCTTCAAGGGTGCGCCCGCCAGCACCTCCGCCAGCTTCATGCGCCGGTCCTCCCCGCCGCCGCGCTCGCCCTCACGGCCCGAACACCACCCTGACCTTTGCGCCCGATGCCAGCGGCGTGCCCGGGGGCGGGAACTGGGCCCGGGCGACGCCGCTGCCCACGGGCTCGACCGACAGGCCCGCGGCCACGGCCTGCCGCAACACCGCCCGCATGGGCCGGCCTTGGAAATCGGGCGCCCTGAGGCCTGCCTCGGCGGGCCGGGCGGGCGCAGGGTCCCCCTCGAACTCGGGCCCTTCCAGAGCGGGCTCGGGCGGCGGCGCGCTCAGTTCGGCGATCGCAAGATCGTTGGTCTCGGCCGGCTCCTCGGGCGGCGGGGCGGAGCGCTCGGGCAGATCCTTGGGGACGTTCAGCAGGCGCAGCGCCTCCTGGGCGATCTTGCGGAACACCGGGGCGGCGACCGCGCCGCCGTAATGCTTGGCCCCGTTCAGAGTCACCGCCACTACCAGGGCCGGGTTGGTCACCGGCGTGAAGCCGACGAAGGAGGCGTTGTACAGGTGCGTGTATTTCCTGGTCACGGGGTCGTAAATCTGAGCGGTGCCGGTCTTGCCGCCCGCTGAATAGCCCTCCAGGCGCGCCGCCTGGCCGGTCCCGTGCAGCACGACCCCTTCGGTCAACTGCCGCATCAAGATGGCCGTCTCCGGCCGGAGCACGCGCACGGGGGCCGGGCTGGGCACCTCTTCCACGGGGCCGCCCGCAGGCTGGCGCCAGCGGACCAGCTTCGGCGCCACCAGCAGGCCGCCGTTGGCGATGACCGCCATGGCGCGGGCCAGTTGCAGAGTGTTGGCGCTCAGCTCGTGCCCCATGGCGATCGAGGCCAGCGAGGTCTTCTGCCAGGCGGCAAGAGGCCGCACCCGGCCGGGCGATTCCGCCGGTAGAGGCAGGCCCGTCCGGCGTCCGAAGCCGAACCGCCGCACGTACTCGTACAGGTTGGCTTCGCCCACCTTGTAGCCGATGTTGATCGCTCCGATGTTGCTGGATTTGGCCAGCACGTCCGCCAGGGAGAGGGCCGAGTAAGGGTGGTGGTCGCGGACCACCCGCCCGAACAGCGCGATCCGCCCGTTGCCGCAGGGGATGATCGTTTCCGGCCGCAGTCGCGTAGTCTCCAGGGCGGCCGCCACGGTGACGATCTTGAAGACCGAGCCCGGTTCGAAGGGCGCCGAGACGGCGTGATTGAGCGCCCGCAGCCGTTCTTCCTCCTTGTTGCGCGGCGGCTGGTTGGGATCGAAGCCCGGGAAGCTGGCCAGGGCCAGCAGCTCCCCGCTGTGGGGATCCATCACCACCACGCTGCCTGCCCGGCAGCCTTCCGCTTCGGCCGCCGCCTTCAGCTCCCGCTCGGCGGCGAACTGGATGCGTTCATCAATGGTAAGACCGAGGTTGGCCCCCGGCTCCGGCTCGGCGGCCTCCTTGGTCTCCAGGGGCCGGTCCCAAACGTCGGCCAGCACGCGGGCCCAGCCCTTCCGCCCCCCGAGCTCCCGCTCCAGGCTGTGCTCCAACCCGAAGCTGCCTTGCTGGTCGAAGCCCACCGCGCCCACCAGATGGGCGGCCAGCTCCCCGTTGGGATACTCGCGCACCAGCTCGGATTCAAAGCGGATCCAGGGCGGAGCCAGCCGGTGGAGTCGCTCGGATTCCTCCTCGCTGATTCGCCTTTTCACCCAAAGGAATCCGCGCCGCTGGGCGCGCGCCCGCTCCAGGCGCTTGAGCAGCTCCTCTCGGTCCAGGCCGAGGGCCTCGGCCAGCAGCGCGGCTGCCTGCCTCAGATCCGGCACGTGGCGGGGATCCAGGTAGACCGACTCGCGGCGGCGACTCATGGCCAGCTGCCGGCGGTTGCGATCGAAAATGATCCCCCGGGGAGCGGGCAGGCCGACTTTTCTGAGATGCTGGGCGCGCGCCTCGGCGCGGTAGTACTCGTGGCGGACCACCTGCACCTGCACCAGTCGGAGCAGAATCGCCACCGCCCACAGCAGACCCGCCGTGCCCAGCAGAAACAGCCGGGTGGTTCTTACCCGTTCGGCCCGCGAATCCATTCCGGTCGTCCCTCGCGCCGGTGGCGCCCTGGAAGGCCGGCACGCCGGAGCGCGCTCATCGCAGGCGGGCCCGGGCCGAGAGGGCGCGATCCGGCTTGGGGTTGAGCGACAGCACCTGCTCGGGCGCCGGCTGATCGAGTTCCAGGCTCCGGGCCCATTCTTCCAGTCGCGCCGGACTGAGCAGGGAGGCCTCCTCCAGCTCGAGTTGCGCCTTCTGCTCGATCAGCTCCTGGTGCTGCTTTTCCAGCACGACCAGGCGTTGTCCGGCGGCCCGGCCCAGCGCGTCGGGCAGCAGGATCACGAAGATCAAGACCAGCACCAGGGCGGCGGCCCGCACCGCCCGCCAACAGACCCGCCCGGCGGCCGGATCGGCGGGCCGCTCCAGACGGCTGTTGTCAATCCGCTTGACATAGAGATAAACGTCTTCCCAAGGAAGCAGCGGCAGTCTGAAGGCGTCGCACGTATCGCTCTGCGACCACACGGCGGTCGCCTCCGGGTTCGCCATTTCCGTCGTCAGCGTCGCCATGGGGACCTCCCGATCAACTCCACGCCGCCGCCGCGCAGGCGGCTAGAGAATTTCCACCGCGCGCAGGCGGGCGCTGCGCGCGGCGGGATTGTTGCGCACCTCTTCCGCGCTCGGCCGCACCACGTGCTTCATTAACCGGACGGCGCGACCTTGCCGGACCCACTCCTGAAAAGCCTGTTTGACCTTGCGGTCTTCCAACGACATGAACGAGATGATGACGATGCGCCCGCCCGGGGCCACCAGCTCGGGGGCCGTCCCCAGCAGCGCCTCCAGTTCTTCGGCCTCGCGATTGACCGCCCGGCGCAAGGCCATGAAGGTCCGCGTGGCCGGGTGAAGGCGGCCCGTCCGGGGCGCGACCTGCTCGATCACCCGCGCCAACTGGCGCGTGCTTTCGAGCGGCCGCGCCCGCAGGATCGCCCTGGCTATGACGTCCGCCCTCCTTTCCGCGCCCTCCCGGTACAACAACCGGGCGAGCGCTTGCTGGTTTAAAGTGTTGACCAGATCGGCCGCCGTCAGCGGGCTGGAGCGGTCGTACCGCATGTCCAGCGGCCCGTCGGTCCAAACCGAAAACCCGCGATCGCCGGTAAGCTGCGCGTAGCTGGCCCCCAAATCGGCCAGCAGGCCGTCCACCTTGGCGATGCCCAAACCGGCCAGCCCCTCGGCCAGGGTCGAAAACCAGCCGCAGCGGAACCGAATGCGTTCCGCCCAGCGCAACGTGTTCCGCCGCGCCTGCTCCAGGGCTTCGGCGTCGCAATCGTTGGCCACCACCAGCCCGCTGGTCAACCGCTCGGCAATGGCCGCCGTATGACCGCCCAAACCCGCTGTGGCGTCCAGGTAGACGCCCTCGGGCCGCACCCGCAGCCAGTCCAGCACCTCTTTGACCAGCACCGGGATGTGCCTGGCGGCTTGCTCTCCCATCACGGCCTCCCGGCTGCATCGGCGCCCCCCTCACTTGAGCCCCTTTGCCTCCATGCGTTGCAATTTCTCGGGTGCGCCCTCCCTGGCCCGCCTCTTGCGCTCGTGGTAGACCTGCTCCGGGTAAACGTCGAGGCGCCAGGCCCAAGGCACCAGGTACAAGGCTTGATTCTCCAGGCCCAGCTCCTTGCGCAGGTCCTCATGGATCAATACCCGGCCTTGCGGGTCCATTTCCGTATTGGCGCCCATGTCGTTGGCAAGGAAGTAAAGATCCCGCGCATCGGGATCGTCGCTGGAGGCCAGCCACAGCCGGTCCTGGCGCCAAACGGCGATGGGGTAAATCCGCACGGTGCGCAGATCCATGGTGGTGACGAAGAGCTTTTTCTCCCGCAAGGCCCGCAGATACTCCCGGAACTCCACAGGCATGCGCAGGCGGCCTCGGTCATCCAGGCGAGAGGGCCGGGATCCGTCAGGGAGCTCGACGACGGCTTCGGCGGTCGCCATTGGAGGACCATTGATAGCCCCTTCCCGGTCCATTGCGTGCCCATCTAATCCTAACGCGAGATCGGCCGGAAATGCAACAAATTTTAGTGAACGGCGAGAAAACCGCCTCGGCGAGGCTCGCCTGCGCAACTCGAGGCCCAGGGAAGGGGCCTCATGAAAAATCGGCCCAAGATCTAGGGGGAGGGCCGACGACTAGCGCCGCCTTCCGGCGCTCCCGAGGCCCCGCCGCTCGGCCGGGCCTCGTAGCTCCAGGATTCCGCCAGGCTGCGCCGGCCCCAGAGCAGCTCAAGGCGGAAGCTCACCCGGTCGGTGATCCGACGGTAGACGACGCTGCCATGGCGCAATTGATCCCGGCTGAGCTCGAGTGTGCGGGTCTGGTCTCCGTCGGCGATCACCAGCACTCCCCGCTCGGCTCCGCGGATTGCAGGGGCGGTTCGGTCCCAAGTCAGGTGCACGTTGCCCCCGTCATCGCGGCCTCCGAGGTAGACCGAGAAGGGATCGCGCGGGGCGGGAGACTGGGGCAGGCGAATCACGCCCTTGGCGGCCAGCAGGACGGTTCCCGCCGCCAGCAGGACAAGCAGCAACGAGGCCAAGATGGTCCACAGGCGGAGGCGTCGGGGCGCCGGCGCGGGCGCCTCGAACATGCTGAAGCGGAACTGCGGCTGCTCGGCCGGCGCCTGCTGCGGGGGGCGAGCTTCGGGTGCGGGTGATTCCGGACCGTCCTCGGCCGGCTCGGAAGCACGGGCTTCGGCTGTGGCCGCTCGATCGCGCGCGGATTTCGCGGACGGTCCCCGCCCCAGGCGGGCCTCGAACGGGAAGGTCTGGTAAGGGGCGTCCGACTGAATGCGGCCGCCTTCCCAGAAGAAGAAGCCTGCCAGACCCGGACCGGCGCCGCGCGGGCGGATGAGCAAGGCCACCTGATCCGGATGGGCGAAGTAGCGGGAGAGAATCTCCAGATCCTCCGCCGCCAGCCGCAACTCCTCGCGCGTGTGGCTGCGCCAGTAACCCACGGCGTAGAGGCGGCGGTCGGGCCCGCGCTTCCATTGTTCGAGCGCGCGCCGGAGTTCGTCTTCGTCGCGCTCCGACAGGCGATAGGACGGGCCGAAAGAGTGCTCGCAGGAGACGGTGCGGAAGTCCTCGATGCGGATCCTGCGCCGGGCGCCCTCGCGCTCCGCCGTGCCTAGCAGGATCCCGCCCGCCTCCACGCCGCGCCCGCGCGAGACCCGACCCAAGCCTTCCAGGGCGTCCAGCAGCATGCGATCCATCGCCTCGTAGGAGATTTCGATGGAGATCGGCTTGCCCGGGACCTCCCAGAGATAGAAGGCCTGGTGCTCTTGACCGCGTTCGGCTGCGCCGGCCTCTTCCATGACGGCATCCGCCCCCTCGGGCCCTTGCGTTCTCCCCATGGTAAAACGAGCGCCCCGGGCAAGCAACGGCGGGCGGTGATCGCCGGCCCGGGCGAAGCGCCTCCGCGCGGGCCGGCGCGCTTCAGAGGCCGAGGAACGTTTCCGCGTCCCAGCCTGCTCGCGCCAGGATTCGGACGTTGGCCGAACTGTAGACCTTGGCCAGGGCATCGGGCGCGAGCGTCCGCCCGTCGGCCGCCACCGCGCCCCCCAGCGTGACGGGGCGCGGGGCGAGCGAAGCTGCGATCTCCGGCAAGTCCGTGTGCAGCAGCAGGCGCGGGACAAAGTTCGCAAAGGTGTGCTTGTAGTCTTCGGTCCGGACCAGGTCCTCGAAGCTGATCAGACCGCCGGCCAGGTAAACCCGGTCAATCCTGGCGTCCAGCGCGGCGGCAAACAAAGCGGGGACGGTGAGCGAGCCCGAGGCGGCCAGGACCAGCGCGCGTCCGGCGCAGGCGGGGTGCGCCCGCAGAGCGGCGGCCAGCGCCAGGATGTCGGTCGCGCGCTGTCCTGCCAAGGGCTTCCCCAGCACCAGCGAGGCCCAGGCGTAGTCCTCTTCACTGTTGTGCGAGCGGGCGTGCCCCGGACTGCCGCGGCCGAATTCGGGCGCCAGGTCGCCGATGCCTCGCACGTCGGCCGCGCAAACCAGGCAGCCGCGCGCGGCCAGCGACTGATACAGCCCGCCCTCCTGGGCCTCCCGGTTGCGGCCGGAAGCCGCCACCGCCAGGATGGCCGGCTTGGAGAGATCCCGCGTGCGGGGCAGGAAGATCCAAGCGGGCAGCCACACGCCGGGCGCGGAGGGGACCTCGACGGCCTCGATTTCTCCCCCGAGCGACGGCACGCGCCGCAACACCGTGAACCTCAGGCCCGCCGGGGGCCGGTCCGCCCCGATCAAGGCCTCCAACGCGGCGGGCGTGCGTTTGAGCGTCCTCTCCCGGTTGAGCGTAAAGGGAGTCTTGCTGCCGAACGAGCGCACGACGCTGCCGCTTTCGGAAACCCACAACGTGCCGTCCGGTTCGGGTTCGGTGGGCGGCTCGCTCTCTACCGGGTCCTTGTCGCCTTTGAGCCAGCGCGAGAACCAGCGATAGACCCGGAGGCGCGAATCGAGCGCCAGGCCGTGGGCCAGCGGCGTGCTCTGCCAGTCGAGCCGGTCCTCCGAGCCGAGCACCTGGTAGACCCGCTTCAACTTCTGGAACTCGGCCCACCCGTCGCGGATGTAGTTGGGTGAATAGGTCCCGAAGAAATCCTTGTCGCTCACTTGAATCAGCAGGGGCTTGGGCGCGAGCGGGTAGAGCAGATCCCAGCGGTCGAAGCCGGCCGGCCCGCCGCCGACGAAGTTCTGTTCGGCGTCGTCGGTGGCGCCCGGCGGATCGAACTGCGGCGCGGCGATATTCTCGGTGTTGCCCATGCAGACCGCGGCGGCGGCCAGCCGATCGTCCGCGCAACCCAGCAGCATGGTCAGCGTGCCGCCCCCGGACTGGCCGGTGGATCCCAAGCGCTTGGGATCGGCCAGCGGATGGGAGGCGAGCACATCCAGGCTGCGGATGGCGTCCCATACCTGCAACCGCGAGCTGGTGTCGCCGTAGAGCAACATCTGCCGGCCGGGCAGCGTATGCTCTTCGTCGGCGCTGCTCAGCCGCGTACGCTCGGGTCGCGCGCCGGGATAATAGACGCGCTCGCCCTGCCCCATGGGATCGAAGGCCAGCACCAGAAAGCCGAGTTGAACCAGTCCCTGGCAGCAGCGCTGATAGCTCGCCGCGGCCTTGCCGTTCCAGGAGTGGCCCATCTGGAAGAGAATCCCCGGCAGCGGCGGGCGCGCCCCGGCCGGGATGTAAAGGTTCGCCGGAACATGGAAGCCGGGACGGCTTTCGTAAACGAGCTTTTCCACCCGGTAAGCCGAGCGCTCGAAGCCGCCCACCGTCCGCACCCGAAGGGGCGTGCGCTCGGGCCGGCCGCCCACCAGCTTCCAGAAGGTCTCCCGCACGCGCCGCTGGCGGAGGCGGACGGCTTCCGGCGTGGTCAGCTTTTCCAGTTCGCGCTGGCGAACGGCCACGGCGCGCGCCGCCAGACGGCGCAAATAATCCGGCAGGCAGCGAGCATACGCACGGTAAGCCACTCCGGGGTAAGGTTCTGCCGCGCCGCCTTGTTGCGCCGGGGCGGCCTGAGGCAGGCGCGCGGCGGCCGGCGCGGCCGTCAGCCATTGTCTTCGGGTCATGCGATCAAGATTACAACTTCAGCGGCGGCGGCATGCCGGACCGCCCTCGCCGCCCTCAGCTCGCCCGCTCCCACAGGAGCAGGCCGACCAGCGTCTTGCCGTCCACCAAGCGGCCCGCCCGCAGCCACGCGCTCAGCTCCGCCCGGCTGAACCACCGGCAACGGATGCGCTCGTCGTCGTCCGGACGCGCCCGCCCGGCCTGCAGATCGCGCGCCACGAACAGGTGCATCCGTTCGGTCACGTAGCCGGGGGTGGGATAAAAGCTCAGCAATTTCCGCCAGCGCCGGGCCCGGTAGCCGGTCTCCTCCAATAGCTCCCGCCGGGCGGCCTGGAGCGGCGTCTCGCCCGGATTCACGCGGCCCGCGGGCAGCTCCCAGATCGCCCGGCCCGCCGGCAGCCGGAACTGCCGCACCAACAGCACCCGTCCCTCCTCATCCACCGGAATCATCACGGCGGAGGGACCGTGGCGCACCACCGCCCGGCGCACTTCCACCCCGCCCGGCTCCAGCACGTGGTCCTCGGTCACCGTGAAAATCGGTGTGCGGCAAAGCGTCCGCGAGGCGATCAGTTTCATGGCGCTTTCTCCAGGCGTACTTCGCCCAGCTTCTCCAGCGGGCCGTGCAGGCGGGCGGCGTCCCCCACCACCACGATGGCCGCCTGCTCCGGATTCAGGTAGCGCGCCGCCGCCGCCTGGATCTCGTCGGGCTGCGCCGCGCGCACTCGCAGCGTGTACTGCTCCAGGTATTCCAGGGGCAGGCCCAGCAGACGCGTGGCGGCCAACTGTCCGGCCAGGCCCTGTTGGGTCTCCAGCCGGATCACGAAGACCCCGCTCAAATAATTTCGCGTGGCGCTCAACTCCTCCGCCGAGAGCGGCTCGGCGGCCATCCGGCGCATTTGCTCCAGCACCGCCTCCAGCGCTTCCCCCAGCACCTCGTTGCGGACTTGGGTGACGACCTCCAGAAGGCCCGCGTCCTTCAAGGCGTTCAAGGCGCTGTGCGCGTCGTAGGCGTAGCCCTGCTTCTCGCGGATCTCCGAGAACAACCGCGAGCTGGCGCCGCCGCCCAGGACCGTATGGGCGACCAGCAGCGGGAAGTAGTCCGGATGGTCGCGCGTGACCGCCAGCCGCCCGATCCGCAGATCGGCTTCGACCGAACCCGGCCGGTCCATCAGAGTCAGGCTGCGCCGGGGCTCGGGCAGGCGCGCCGCCGGGGGTTCGGGCGCCGGCCCGGCGGTCCAATCCCCCAGACGCGCCTCCGCCATTTGCAGCGTCCGTTCGGGCGGCGGCAGCGCCCCGACCAGCACCAGCACCGCCCGCGCCGGGCTCAGATGACGGTCGCGGAAGGCCGCGAGGGCGGAGCGGTCCAGCCTGTCAATGGATTCGGGCGTGGGCTGTTGATGGGCGTAAGGGTGGTCCCCGAAGACCACTGCGGCCAGCTTTTCCTCCGCCAGGTAATCGGCCAGGGCGCGTTGAGCCAGCAGCTCCTGCTTGCGGTTCTGCTTGCGCAGGGCGACCTCCTGCTCGGGGAAGGCCGCGCGGCGCGCCGCCTCCGCCGCCAGCTCCAGGAAGGGCTCGAAATTTTCCGCCAGCACGCTGCCTTCGAGCACCAAGGCGTCCGCTCCCGACCAGGCGCGCAGCGAGCCGCCCAGCTCGGTCACCCGCTCGGCCATCTGCCGGGCGTCCCGCTCGGTGGTGCCTTGGGTCAGCAAGGCGGCGGTGGTTTCCGAAAGGCCCCAGAACCCGGCCGGGTCGTATTTCGAGCCGGCCGGAAACCCCAGCCGCAAATGGATCAGCGGCAGGCGGTCGTTCTGAACCAACACCAGCTCCAGGCCGTTGGCCAGGCGGGTCTGGATGACCGGGGGCAGCTTGAACACCGGCAGGTCCGGCGTCTCCGGCGGGCGGCTGCGATCTGTCAGGGGAGGCTGAATCGTCATGGGGGCAACCAGTTCCCTGGAGCTCTCAGCGGGGTTTGCCCTTGCCGGCCCGGCTTTTCCTGCCGGCCTGTGCGCCCCGCCGGCCGCGCGCCGGGACGATCTCGAGCACGGTGCGCTGCGCCGGGTTCAGATAGCGCTCCGCGGCCTGTCGGATCCGCTCCGAGCTCACCGCCAGAAAGGCCTCCTGCTCGCTGTTGATCAGCCCGGGGTCCCCGTCCAGCAACTCGTACTGGCCGAGCAGCATGGCGCGGGCGCGCGAGCTCTCCAATTGCCGTATGCGCGCGGCGCGCAGGAAGGTGCGGGCCCGCGCCAGCTCTTTCTCCGGCACCCCCTCGACCGCCACGCGCCCGATCTCCTCCTCGACCTGCTCGACGATCTGCCCGGCCGGGAATTCGGGGTGGTGCAACAGGAACATGGCGTACTTGCCGGGGTCCAGATAGTCCGTGGGCCCCGCCAAGGGCCAGCCCAGGTTGGCTTCGTACTGGATCAGAGAGCGGCGGCCCTTCACTAGGTTCTGGTAGAAGCGCGAGCTTTCGCCCCCGGTCAGCACGATGTCCAGCATCTCCAGGGCGTAGTAGTCCGGCGAGCGCCGCGGCGGGCCCGGGTAGCCGAGGACCACGGCGGGCACCTTGGCCAGCCGGTCCCGGTAAGTCTCCCAGCGCGGTTCGTTCTGGGGCGGCTCGGAGAGGTCGGGGCGGGGAGGTTGCGGCTGCGGCTCGATGTCCCCGAAGTAAGTTAGCACTGACTGCTTGGCGTGCTCGGGAGAGAAATCGCCGGCGATTACTAACACGGCGTTGTTGGGCGCGTAGTAAGTCTTGAAAAAGCGGGCCACGTCCTCCACCGTGGCCGCCTCCAGATCCTCGAAGGATCCGATCAGGGAGTGAGCGCTGGCCCAGTTGCGGAAGGCCAGCCGGGGCCAGTGTTCGACCAGGGCGGTGTTGTAGGGCTGGTTGTCGAAGGAGAGCCGCCGCTCCTGCTTGACCGCCTCCTTCTGGTTGGCCAGGTTTTCGGCGTTGACCGCCAGGCCGCGCATGCGGTCGGCCTCCAGCCACAAGCCCAGGGCCAGCTTGTTGGAGGGCAGCACCTCGAAGTAGTCGGTGTAGTCGGGATGGGTCGAGCCGTTCAGCGAGCCGCCGTTGGACTCCACCAGGCGGAAGTGCATGCCCTTGGGGGCGTGCTCGGAGCCCTGGAACATCATGTGCTCGAACAGGTGGGCGAACCCTGTGCGGCCCGGGGTCTCAGAGCGGGCGCCTACCCCGTAGATCAGGTACAGGGTCACGACCGGAGCGGTGCCGCCGGGCGCCAGGACGACCCGGAGGCCGTTGTCCAGGCGGTATTTCTGGAAGGGAATGCGAAAGGCGGCAGGATCAGGCGGCATGGCGGCACATGAAACAGCCAGGCGCTCGGACGTTTCGCCGGCGGCCGCTCAGCGCCGCGCCGCCGCCGGCCCGAACTGCTCCCATGGTAGCGTATTGACCACGTCGGCCGCCTCCAGCCATCCCCGCCGGGCCATCGTCACCCCGTAGCGCATGTTCTCCAGGTGCTTGGGATGGTGCGCGTCGGTGGCGATCACGAAGCGGCAGCCGCACGCCTTGGCCTCCCGCAGCCGCGCGGCGTCCAGATCCAGCCGCTCCGGGCTGGCGTTGATCTCCAGCCAGACTCCCCGCCGGGCGGCTTCCGCCGCCACCCGCTCGAAGTCGAACTCGAAGCCCTCGCGGGCCAGCAGCAGGCGGCCGGTGGGATGGCCCAGCACGCGCAGGTAGGGACACTCCAGCGCGCGCAACAGCCGCTCGGTCATCTCCGCCGCCGGCAGGTTCATGTAGCTGTGCACGCTGCCGATCACCAGATCCAGCTCGGCCAGCGCGTCCTCGGCCAGATCCATCGAACCGTCCCGCCGGATGTCGCACTCGATGCCGGCCAGGATCCGGATGCCCAGCTCCCCCCGGGCGTTCAGCTCGCGCACCCGGCGGGCGAAGGCCACCGCCCGTGCCTCGTCCAGCCCGTTGGCCATGGCCAGAGCCTTCGAGTGGTCGGTCACGGCCAGGTAGGAGTAGCCCAGGGCCCGGGCGGCCTGCGCCATTTCTTCCAGCGTGGCCCGCCCGTCGCTTTCCGTGGTGTGCGCGTGAAGCTCGCCCCGGATCTGCTCAAGCTCCACGAGTCGCGGCAGGCGCCCTTCCGCGGCCGCTTCGATTTCCCCCTGGTTCTCGCGCAACTCGGGCGGGATCCAGGCCAGACCCAGCCGCTGGTAGATTTCCTCTTCGCTCTCCCCCGCCACGCGGCTTTCCTGCGGCAGCCGAAACAACCCGTATTCGCTGAGCGAGTAGCCCAGCTTGAGCGCCCGGTTGCGCAGCGCGATGTTATGCTCCTTGCTGCCCGTGAAGTATTGCAGCGCCGCCCCGTAGCTTTCCGATGGCAGCGCCCGCAGGTCCACCTGAATGGCCTGCGGGCCCAGCCTGGCGCTGGCCTTGTTGGCCCCGTGCCCCAGCAGCTCCACGATCTCCGGATGGCGCGTGAACCGCTCCAGCACGGCCGCCGCATTGGGCCCGGTGACCAGCAGATCCAGGTCTCCCACCGTCTCCTTGCCGCGCCGCAGGCTGCCCGCGGGCGTGATGCGCTCGATCCCCGGGACCTCCGACAAATACGCGATCAGGTCCCGCGCGACCTGATCGGCGAAGTTTAACAGGAAGCGGCCCGCGCTCTGGCGGTAACGCACGATCGAGCGCAGGATCTTCTCCTCCAGCTTGGCGCCCAGCCGGGGCAGCAGCCGCAGCTTCTGCTCCCGGCAAAGCCGTTCCAGATCGTCCACCGTGCTGACCCGGTAGTGCTCCCACAACAGGGCGATGGTCTTCGGACCCAGGCCTTGGATTTTCAGCAGCTCCAGCGCGGTGGGCGGATACTTGGCCAGCAGCAAGTCGCGCCGCTCGAAGGATCCTCGCCGGCAGATCTCCTCGATGGCCGCGGCCAGGCTCTTGCCGATGCCGGAGATCTCGGTCAGCCGGCGGGGGGCTTGCCGGGCCAGCTCACAGAGGTTTTCGGCGTGGTTCTCCACCGCCGCGGCCGCGTTGCGGTAGCTGCGCACCCGGAACGGGTCCTCGCCGGCGATCTCCATCAAGTCGGCGGTCTCCGCCAGCAGGCGGGCGATGTCGCGGTTTTCCATGGCGGCCGGCCCTCCGCGCGGCGCTCAGGCGGCCGCGCCTCCCCTCCGGGCGCCGCCTGCCCGGCTCAGGCCTTGCGCCCTTTGGGCTCCGGCGCGCGGCCCATTTTCTCGATCTCGCTGAAGTAGACGCGGCGGCCTTCGTCCATGGCCAGGTTCGACAGTATTACGGCCACCGAGTCGTGCAAACCCACATCCAGATCGGCCTTCGGCCGGGCTCCGGTGCGGCAGCACTGGAAGAACTCGTCCAGCTCCACGTCCACCGGATTGCGGTCCTCCTCCGGCACCATGATGCCCCGCTTGTAGAGCCAGAGGCGCGCGTACTTGAGCTCGCGCGCCAGGAAGGACTCCCGCCCGGTGATCAGGTCTCGCTCGAACAGGATGGGCAGCCCGATCTGGCCTCGCCCGGTGGAAGCCAGGGTGGCCCCTGCGATCACCGGCTTTTCCTTCACCTGGGCGGCCTTCTCCACCTTGGGCGGGCCGGGCTCGTAATACCACAGCCCGATGGCCGGCTCGTCATCGGTGCCCACGGTGATCTCGATGGTGCCCTCGGTGCCCATGATGATTTCGCCGAACTCGGTCCGGGTGCCCTGGAAGATCGGCAGGTGCTTGTTGGTGCTGATGGAGGTGTAGACCAGCTTGCGCCCGCCCGGATAGTTGAAGATGAGCTGGATGTTGTCGTAGACGTCCCGCCCGTCCTTCATGGTGTCCAGGCTGCCCACGCCCACCACGAACTCCGGCTCGGCGCCGAACATCCAGGTGGCGACGTCAATCTGGTGCGAGGCCAGCTCGGCCGTCAGGCCTCCGGAGAACTCGCGGAACAACCGCCAGTTCCACTCCCGCTGGCGCTTGGGGTCGGGCGATTGGCGCATCCGCCAGCCGGGGTTGCGGTGCCACTGGGCCTGCACATGCGTCACCCGGCCCAGCATGCCCTTGTCAATCATCTGCTTGGCGGTCTGGTAGAACTTCGAGTAGCGCCGCTGGAGGCCCACTTGCAGGACCTGCTTGGGCCGCTCCCGGGCCAGAGCCCGCAACCCGTGCACCTCCTCGGGCTTGAACACCAGGCTCTTCTCGCAGAACACGTGCTTGCCCGCCAGCAGCGCGTCCCGCGTCACCGGGAAGTGCATGTACAGCGGGGTGGCGATGAGCACCGCGTCAATGTCGGTGCGGGCCAGCAACTCGCGGTAGTCCAAATACCCCTTAGGCTTGTCGCGCGAGGTCTTGATGGCCGCTTCCAGGTGGGGCTGGTAGATGTCGCACAGAGCCACACACCGGCCGCCGTCAATCGAATTCAGGTGGCGCAGCAGGTACTGGCCGCGCCCGCCCGTGCCGATCATTCCGAACTGCACCTGGCTGTTGGCCGCCTTCACGGTTTGAATGGCAGGAGCGCCTTGGGCGCGGCGAACTACCGCGGCGGCGGCCCCCAGGGCCCCGGCCCTCTTGACGAAATCGCGACGATTCACTTCAGGGGATTCGGCCATGACGATTAGACCCTTCTTCTCTCCCGGAACGCCTGTGCACCGGCCGCCTGAGCCGACGGCCTGCGCTGCGGCGGCTTGGATTGAACTATGAGTATACGCGCTGGGCGGGGCGGGGTGCAACGCGTCCCGTTCGGCGCCGGGCGGTCGAACGCCGGCCGGCGGTCCCGGCAGCCCGCAAGGGGAGCCGATCACGGATGTAGAAACAATTTCGCAACTATTGTATGATTGGCACGATGCCGCCCGAGGCTGACGTCTCGGTCTGGATCGAGCGCTTTCTGGGCTTCTGCCGGATCGAGAAGGGCTTGAGTTTCAATACGATAGAGGCGTACCGGCAGGACCTGGCCGGACTGGAGGCCTTCTGCCGCTCCCAGTCCCCTCCCGCCGCCCCGGACCCGGGGCTGCTCGGGCGCTACCTCGACCGGCTCCGGGCCTCCCCCCTGAGCAGCCGCTCCCTCGCCCGCCACCTGAGCACCTTACGGAATTTCTTTCGCTTCCTCCTGCGCGAGGGGGTCCTTTCCAACGATCCGGCCGCCCGGGAGCCGCTGCCCCGGCAGTGGCGCAAATTGCCCGCCTGCCTGAACCGGGCCGAGATCGAACGGCTCTTGGAGGCGCCGGACCCGGCCACCGCCCTCGGCTTGCGTGACCGGGCCATGCTCGAGTTGCTTTACGCCTCCGGCCTGCGGGTTTCCGAACTCTGTCAACTGCAATTATCCGATGTGAATCCTGAATTGGGGGTGGTGCGGGTCACCGGGAAGGGCAACAAGCAGCGGCTCGTCCCAGTGGGCCGTTCGGCCCTGGCCGCCGTGGCCGACTATCTGGCCCGCGGCCGGGGCGCGTTGCTGGGCCGGCGTTCCAGCCCTTACTTGTTCGTCACCGCCCGCGGCGGGCCGCTCACCCGGCAGGCCTTCTGGAAGCTGCTGGGCCGGTACGGACGGCGGGCCGGCCTTGCCCGCCGGCCCTGGCCCCATGCCGTCCGGCACAGCTTCGCCACCCACCTGCTGGAGGGCGGGGCCGACCTGCGCAGCGTGCAGTTGATGCTGGGACATGCCGACATCTCCACCACCCAGATTTACACCCACGTGATGCGGTCGCGGCTCCGGCAGACCTTCGATGAGCACCATCCGCGCGCGTGAACCCACAGGCAGGCCCCCGGGCCATAACCCTCAGTCGGTGAGCGTTGAGCCATGAGCGATTACATGTTCATGCTGGAGAGCCACCTGAACACCCATCAGAATCGGGTGGTGCGCGAAGTCCAATCGGCCGCGGGCGAAGCCGGAATGCGCATCTTTCTCACCGGCGGCGCCATGCGCGACATGTTGGGCGCCTTTCCCATCCGCGATCTGGACTTCACCGTCGAGGGCGACGCCCTCAAGCTGGCCCGTACGGTGGCGCGCAAGGCGGCCGCCAAGATCCTGACCGCCGACTCGCAGCGCCGCAGCGCCGAGTTGCTCTTCCCCGGCGGCGTCACCGCCGAGATCGCTATGGCCCGCCAGGAACGCTATCCCCGCCCGGGCGGCCGGCCCGAAATCACGCCCGCCACCATCCACGAGGATCTGCGCTGCCGCGATTTCACCGTCAACGCCATCGCCCTGTCGTTGAATCCCTCCTCCCGCGGCCTGTTGATTGATCCGGCCAACGGGGTGGCGGACATCCAGCACCAGGAGCTGCGCGCCGTCACCAATTACTCCTTGTTCGACGACCCGGTCCGCATCCTGCGCCTCATCCGGTTCCGGGCCCGGTTGGGCTACGCCGTGGAAGAGAAAACCCAGCTCCAGTACCAGCGCGTGCGGGCGGCCGGCCTGGAGAGCCGCATCGGCCCGCGCAAGCTGGCCGGCGAACTTCGCCATATCGCCGACGACCCGGCCGCCGCCGAGGTCGTCCGCGGCCTGGATGCCGAAGGCTTGCTGACCCTGTTCTGCCCGGCCCTCACCGGCGCCAAGGTCAATCTCCAGGGCCTGACCCGCCTCCAGAAGGCCCGGCAACTGGTGCCCTTCGGCGCCGACTTCCGCCTGGACAATCTCGGCCTGTTCCTGCACGTGCTCACCGAGAAACTGGCCCCCAAGGAGAAGGCCGCCTTGATCCGCACCGTCAAGCTGGGCCGGGCCGAAGTCGAGTTGTGGCGCAAACTGGAAGGCCGCGCCGCTCGCCTGGAGCGGCAGTTGAAGTCCCCCAAGCTCCACAAGCCCTCCCAGCTTTACCTGGCTCTGGCCCAGGCGCCCGGCGACGAGATCCTTTTCCTGCTGCTGTACTCCTCGCTCCGGCTGGTGCAGGACCGGATCAAGAATTACTTCCAGAAGTACCTGCCCCTGGCCCTGGAGGTCACCGACGAACAGATCCGCGCCCGCGGCGTCCAGCCCGGTACGCCCGCCTACGCCAAGGCCAGGGAGGAATTGATCGTCGCCCGGTTGAACGCCCGGCCCAAGCGCCCGCCCGAGCCGCCGCCCGCTCCCGAGAAGCCCCCTGAAACCGAGACGCCGCCCGGCCAGCCTCCCCCGCTCCGCAAACCTCTGACCCGGACGGTGCGCTAGAGGCCGTCTTCAGGAGACCGCCGGCATGTCCCTCCCACGTCCTGCTCTGGTTCGGCTGGGATGTCTGCTGCTGGCCGCGGCCGCCGCCGCACAGCAAGCGCCCCGCTCGTTCGTCTCTTCGCCCCGCCGCGCCCTGGTCGCCCCCGAACTGCTCGACGCGCCGGAGGAGTGGCTGGATCGCTCTCTGCGTTGGGTTCACCACATCCTGGAAAATTACCCGCCTGCCTGGCCCGAGCATCCCGTGCGCCGCGCGGCCTTGATTCGCCTGGACGACATCCTGCATATCGAGTCCGCGCCCGACAAGCCGCTGGTCCGGCAGTTCTATCGCGCCCGGATGGAGGGCGCCGTGAGCCGCATCGAAAGCACGCCCGTGAGCGAAGGCATGAGAATCTGGAAGCTTTACAACCACGGCTTCCTGATTCGCACGCCCTCGGTCTCGCTGGCCTTCGATATCGTGCCGGGCGTGCCCCAGCGCGGCTTCCTGGTCGAGCCCTCGCTGCTGGAGCGCATCGCCCGGCAGGCCGACGTGCTCTTCATCAGCCACGTGCACGGCGACCACGCCAGCTCGCAGGTCGTCCGGCTGTTCCTGGAACGCGGAAAGCCCGTGGTGGCGCCGGAGGGCCTCTGGGCCGACCATCCGGATTTCGCCGGCCGCCTCATCCGGCCCCGGCGCAGCGCCTCCCTGGTGCACCGCCTTCCCGTCCGCCAAGGGCGTCAGGTCCTCGAAGTCGTCGCCTACCCCGGCCATCAGGGAGAAAGCGTGATCAACAACGTGCACCTGGTCAGGACTCCGGAGGGCTTCACCGTCGTACACACCGGCGACCAATCGGGCTCGGAAGCCCCGGGCGGGGATTTCGATTGGATCGCGCACATCGGATATCAGCACGCGGTGGACGTGCTGCTGCCCAATTGCTGGACCACCAATCTGCCCCGCCTGGCCCGGGGCGTCAACCCCCGGTTGGTCATCACCGGCCACGAGAACGAGATGGGGCACGTGGTGGCCCACCGCGAGGACTACACGCAGACTTACAACCGCCTTTTCGGCAGCCCCTATCCTTTTCTGGTGATGGCCTGGGGGGAGTCCTACCACTACCGCCGCTAGCGCGGCGGACTCAGGGGTTCTGCCTGCCCGGTTGCTCGCCCAGCTCCCGCTTGTCGGTGTCCACCAGGTCCAGAAAGCGCTGGAAAATGCGCGACAGCCGGTAGCCCAGCTCGGCGTCCGAGGCGCCGATGGAAACGATCGTGCGGGCGTTCTTCAAGCTCTGGCTGGCTTCGGCCAGGCGGGCCGCCTGGGGGCTGAGCAGCAACAGCTCGGGACTGGTCTTCAGCAGCGCCATCTCCTCCTTCTCGAAGGCCAGCCGCATCCGGTTGCGCTTGAGTTCGTCCTCGGTGCGCTTCTCGGCCAGGGCGGCTTCCTGCTCCAGCTCGATCCGCTGGAGCTCGAACTTCTTGCGGGCCAGCTCGTGCTCGGAAAGCGCGATCTGTTCGTCGGCCTCGATGCGAGCGCGGGCGGCCGCCACCCGGGCCTGGTGCTTGAGCAGTTCGGTTTGCTCCAGGATGCGAGCCGATTCCCGCTGCCGCAAGGCCTCGGCGATGGTGGGATCGGCCGGCTCGACGGCCTGCACGCTCAGCGAGACGATCTCCAGGCCGAACCTGGGGGCCTCGACGGCCAGACGCTGCTCCAGGTGCGCGCCCAGCGCCTCCGAAGAAATCTCCTCGACCGCGTGCCGCTCGGTGAACTCCTTGACCGAACCCTGGATCGCCGCCTGAAAGGCCTGCGAGGCCCGGGCCACGGCGTCCTGCTGCCAGCCGCCCGCCCGCACCAGGCTGGTCAAATGATCCCGCGCCGGCGCCACCGTCACCACCAGGGAGGCGCGCAGGGGAATGTTGCCGCGCGAAGTTCCCTCCAGATTGAGCTCGAGCTGCTGCGTGGCGGCCGGCATCGCCAGGCTGAAATGGCGGGGATAAAAGGCTCGCCGCCGCAGGCGGATCTCGCCGTCCGCCTCGTAAAGCACGAACTGATCCGGCTTGCGCAGGCGCAACTCGTAGGCCGCCAGGGCCGCCAGCACCAGGACGATAACTACGATCACCCACATCTCGACTTCCCCCTCGGGATTCGCGCAGAGCGCAACCCAGCTTTCGGGTTGCCTCCGGGAGGATCTCGATTGCCCAGTATAGCTGAGCGCCGCGCCGCCGCTCTCAGGCCGCCCCGGAGGAGTCGCCCGCGCCGGCCGCCGCCTCCGATCCCAGGCGAGCGTGCTTGGCGATCAGCCGGGGCGCCCGCGCCGCCCGGGGTTCCGGCTCGGGTTCGCCCAGCTTCAGGTAAAGATGCGGGGCCAGCTTCTTTTCCGAGACTCCGGCGAAGCGCAGGGCCGGGTACTTGAACTCGGGGCCGTGCACCCACCGGCCGCGCGCGTAGTAAAAGCCGTACATCCCCAGCTTCCAGGCCAGGCTCGAGCGCCGGCGCACCACCGCGAAATCCAGGCTCATGCGCCAGGCCGTCAGGATGAATTCCCATTGCAGCCGGCTCAGTTCGCGCGCCTTCAGGGGCCGCCCGTCCGCCAGCCGGGTCTGCTCGAGCGGCGTGAAGATCGAGGGCACGTAGAGCGCCTTGTAGCGCCGCAGCCGCCCGAGCAGATCCAGCGACCGGCGCAAGTCGTCCTCGGTCTCTCCGGGCAGGCCCACCACGAACGTGCACACCGGGAACCAGTTGTTGCGGTTGAGAATCTCCATCCCTTCCAGCACGATCTCCTGCCAGTCGCGGATGTCGTAAGGCAGCGCCTTGCCCGGCATCGTCAGAGCCGCCAGGCGCGGCGAACCGGTCTCGATCCCGATCAGCGGGGAAAGGAACCGCTTTTCGGGATCGGTCGAGGCGGGATTGCGCAGCACGCTCTTGGGCAGCAGGATGCGCGACAGCTCCCGGATCAGGTGAGGATTCACGACCGCCGGAGCGATGGTGGCGTGGGACAGGGGAACGTAGTCCACCCCCGGGACGGCCGCCACGGATTCATAAAAGTTCACCAGGGCGTCGGCGTTCGGGATGTAGAAAGGCGAGGAAGCCTGGTAGAGAAACAGGTCCTCGGAGACCGGGAAGATGACCCGGCCGCCCTCCCGCACATTGGCCTTCACCGCCTCCAGCAGCATCTCCTGCGGCAGGCTGACGCGCCGCTCGAGGGTGGGGCTGCAAAAGGCGCACTGCCGCCCGCAGCCGCGCGTCATCTCGATGACGCCGAAAGTCGAGCGCCTGCGGGGCACGATCAGTTGCTCGGGCGCCGGTTCGGGCGCGCGAACCGTTTCGGGCAGGGCTTGGCCCTCGTCGGCCAGGCGAAACAACTCCGCCGCAGCCGCCTCGCCCCGGCCGATGAGCGTGCAGTCCACGCCCAGCCGCCGGGCGGCGCCCGTCCTCTCGATCTGCCAGGCCCCCGCCCCGCCGGCGATGATCCGCGGCCGGTGCCTGGCGAGCGCGGGGTGAAAAAAGACCCGCTCGGTCTCGTAGGCGTTGATCGGGCGGGCGGTGCTGCCGAAGATGTTGCTGTAGACGCCGGTGGAAAAGGCCGCGCCGATCGGATTGTGCACGCCGATCCCGACCGCCCGCGTGCGCGGCCCCACGAACCGATCAAGCTGCTCGGGATGGCAGGCCACCACGTCCTCGGCCGGATAGTGGCGGCGCAGCAGAGCCTCCACCACGCGCACCCCGTAAGGCATCACGAGGGCCGAGCCGTCCGGCGCAAGCGGCTGGCGCAGATTCTTGCGGTAGAGAAAACGGGGCGCAAATTGCGCGGGCACGGAAGCGTAGACCATTTGCTTCCAGGGACTGAACTGCTGCTCGGTGCTTTCGGTCTCCGGCGCGGTCAGCACGAACCGCACGCCCTGCGGGTGATAGGACACGATTCGGGTCTCAGGCCCCCCGCGTCATCAGGGCCACCAGGAAGCCCGCCGCCAGCCGGAACTCGCGCAGGGCGTTCCAGGCGATCTGATCCAACCGCAGCAGCGCCTCGATGCGGCCGCGGCGCACCCGCCAGCGCAGTCCGATCCAGAAGCGGGCCAGATCGCGCCGCGTGTCGCGCAGCCGCCCCGCCCCCTGCAAGGAGACCGCTTCCCAGGCCAGGCGTAGTCGCGAGGGGACTTCCAGCGCAGGCAGGTAGGCCTTGGCGCGCAGATAGGCGGCTCGCAGTTCCCCGAGCCGCAGCCCGCGGCGCAGCCCGGCCCGCATCCGCGCCAGCTCTTCCAGCACGCGCCGCTCGGTCTCGCTGCGCGGCCGTGTGGCCAGCCAGAGCTCCTCCATCTCCAGGGTCAGGCGCAGGACGCCGCGCAGGTAGGCGTAAATTTCGCGGCTCCGCCGGGCCAGATGGGCCGGCAGGCTTTCGCGCGGGAAGCAGGCCCGCCGGCTGAGGCGGTCCTTGAGTCGGAAAAGCCCGGTCAGCATGGGGTGCGCGCCTTCGTTGACGATCGAATTCTTGTACCAGAACAGGTTCTTGAAGATGTCCCAATAGTTGTCCGGATGCGCGCGCAGCAGGATGGCCTTCATGTTCTCGAAACTGTAAAACTTCCGCCAGGCCTCCTCGTAAGCCCGCTTCCAGGCCTCCGCCGTCATGTGCGGATGGGGCATCGCCGCATGGCAGGAGTCGAAGTTGTTGTAATCGGCGTCCAGCACCACGCCTTGCTGAAGCAGCCGCTGATGGTCGCGCGAGCCGGGCAGCGGCGTCATCATGAAAAAGCTGGCCTGGTCCGGCTGCACCTCGCGGATCAGCCGCTCCACATCCCGGCGCACGCTCTCCTCGGTGTCCCGCGGGAAGCCGACGATGTAGCCCACATGGGTCTTCACGCCCGCCGACCGCCAGGCGGCGATCAACTGGTTGTAATCCTGGGCCCGGTTTTGCGTCTTGCCCGAATCTTGCAGGTTGCCGGGATTCAGACTCTCCATGCCGATGAACACTGTGCGGCAGCCCGCCCGCGCCGCCTTCTCCAGGAAGCGGGGAATCCGGTGGGCCACTGCGTCCACCTGCATCATGAACTCCACGGCGACGCCTTCCCGCTCGCGCAGGCCGATCAAGCCGTCGAAAATCGCCTCCCAGGCCGGATTGCGCGCGAAGTTGTCGTCCGTGAAGAAGTAGACCGTGACGCCTTCCCGGCGGTAGTTTTCCCGCACCGCTTCGATCACGCACTCCGGCGCCCGGTAGCGGCTCTTGCGTCCCTGCACGTTGATGATGGTGCAGAACGAGCAGTTGAACGGGCAGCCCCGCCCGCAGTCCATGGTGCGGTAGTTGGCCGAAACGAAGCGGCGCATCAGGCGGCGCTCGATGCGGGGCAGCGGCGCTCGGGACAGATCGGGCGGTCTGTCCAGGAACCGGTAGAGCGGCTGCAAGCGCCCCCGGCTGGCGTCGCGCAGCAGATCCTCCCAGCGTTCCTCGACCTCGCCCGCCACCACGCTGACGCCCGCCTCCGTCAGCCGCCGGATCTCGGGGGAACCCTCGGGAAACAGGGCCAGCATGCCGCTGACGTGGAAGCCGCCGATCATCACTTCCACCCCGTGCTCCCGCAGCGCCAGCGCCAGATCCGCCGCCCGGCAGAACTGATTGCTTTGCACCCCCACCAGACAGGCCAGCACCCGCTGCCGGGGCGGGCGGTGCTGCGCCGCGATCCGCTTCAGCGGGATCTTCGTCACGGTCTCGTCCAGCGCGTGGACTTTCAACTCCACCTCGCCCAGCGCCCCGCGCCGCCGCACGTCTTCGGTCAGCCCGTGCAGGCAGGCCAGGGTGTTGCTCGGCACCACGCCCCGCCAGTGACGAATCACAAATCCCTCATCGTCGTACTTGGAGGGCTTCAACAGATAAACGTGTAAGGTCGAACAGGACTCGGAACAGATCACGATAGCATCCCGACTTCTGCCAGCTTACTACATTTGGGCCCGCGGCGCGCAGTTATTTTTCCGCTTCGCGCGGCGCCAGGCGAATCAAGCTCAGGTTGACCGTGAAAACGCGGTCGTCGCCCGGCGCTTGCCAGCAGGGTTCGGCCGCTATTTCCAGTCGGTACTGATCGGCCTCGGGCAGGTCCGCCTCGTAGACGAACAGTCCGGGGCGGCCCAGCGTCCGGGCGCCCAGATCCCGCCCGTTGGCCCGCACCGCCAGCCTCACCGGCCGGCCCTGCCGGAAGGCGATTTCATGGGCGTAGCCGCGAATCCTCAGCCGTTGCGGCCCGGGCGTCATCCGCACCAGCCGCGCCTGGGCCCGCTCGCCCATCCAGCGGTACTTGTTGCCGAAGACTCCCTCCAGCTCGTAGAATCCCTCTCCCAGCAGTCGCTCGTGGCCGGGACGGGAAAAATCAATCAGATCGTCCCGCTCGCCCGGGTAGAGTTCCTTTTTCTCGGCCGAAGGCAGCAGGTTGTACACGCCGCCCTCCAAGGGAGCCCGATAGCCACAGCCCGCGCAGACCAGCGTTTCGGACGGCTCGCGCCCCAACCGGCCCCCGCAATCCGGGCAGCGCAGCAACTCCTCGAACCGATCCATTCCGGCCGGCGCCGCCCCCGCTTCGCCCTCCTTGCGGCAGACCGCCGCCAGAGTGCCGCCCAGCAAGTGCGCCGCGCGCCACTCGGAGCGGTAGGGGTCCAACCGCACGGCCGCCTTCTTGACCCAGCGTTCCCCCCATCCCCGCTCCGGCACGAAGATCTGATACCGGCAGGCCGCGAAGTGCTTCACCGTCAGACGGTGCCAGTCCCTCAGATACATCGAATGGTTCTGGCGGATGCCGAAGCTCTCTTCCTGTTCGGCCCCGATCACGTCGCGCGCCAGGTATCCGAGCAAGCCCCAGCGATACAGCCGGCGCTCCCAGGGTTTCATGCGTTCGTAGTAAGGGCAACGATACAGGCTGAGCGTCAGCAGCCGACGCAGGGGTTCTTCGGCGAACAAGAAGATCCCGCCCGGCGCCAGCACCCGCTTGACCTCCAGCACCACCGCCTCGATGTCCATGAACTGGCTCAGCATCTGGAAGGCCGCCACCAGGCGGAGGGAACCGTCGCGGAAGGGAAGGCGCAGGGCGTCGCCCGCCACCCGCACCGGAGCCCGCGCCAGATTCCAGCGCTCCTGGAGGGCGGCGCCCCAGCGCAGAGCGTCCGCCGAGAGGTCCAGCGCAAATCCCTCGGCGCCGAACTGGTTGGCCAGCATGTAGCTGGTATGCCCGACGTTGGCCCCGATCTCCAGAAACGGCGACAGCGAACCGATGAAGGCCAGGTGCTCGCGAATCAGCGCGCCCCGCCGGAGGTTCTCCTCCCGGTAGGCTGCCATCGCCCGCTCGGGCTCCCCCAGCGAAGCGAAATTGTGGAACTCGACCTCGGCCCGCTTGACGGCCAGGCTCTGCGCTTCCCGCCCGCGGTCTTTCACAGCAGGGTCTCCGGCCGCAGCCCGCGCAGGTCCTTCACCAACAGATCCGGCCCGAGCGCGGCCAGCTCGTCCCATCCGGTCACGCCCGTGGCCACCGCCAGCGCGCGCACGCCGTTGGCCTGGGCCGCTCGCACGTCGGCCGGGGCGTCCCCCACCATCCACACCGGCGTGGCCCGCCCGATCCAGCCCCGCCGCCGCGCCTGGGCCAGCGCCAGTCGAATCAGGCCCGCCCGGTCGCGACTCATCTCGCCGAAGGCGCCCAGCCGGAAATACGGCCGCAGCCCGGCCCGCTCGACTTTCTTCCAGCCGATCCGCGTCAGATTGCCCGTCACCAATCCCAGGGCTGCGCCCCGCCTCTCCAGCCCGCGCAGCAGAGAGCGTACGCCCGGGCAGACCTTGCGCCGCAGATCGGGGCCGCCCCGGACGTAAAGAGCCTGCGCCCGCCGGATGATTTCCGGCATGGCGCGGCGGATCGAAGCCGGCGAGGCGCCCGCCCGCGCCAGCATGCGGGTGATGATGTCCGGATCCAGCATCCCGTGCAGGGGAATGTGATCGGTGGTGGTCTGAAGTCCGGTGGCCTGCCGGATCGCCTCGATCAGCGCCAGTCGGTGCTGGGGCCCGGCGCGCCGGATGAGCGTGCCGTCAATGTCGAAGAGAACCAGGGCGGGCGCCACATCTACTAAGATATATCCCGATGCAACGGGAGTTCGCAGGCGGAAAAATCTTGCGGTTGGTGGTAGGGGACATCACCCGCGTCCCGGCCGACGCCATCGTCAACGCGGCCAACGCCGGCCTGCGGGGAGGCGGCGGCGTGGACGGGGCGATCCACCGGGCGGGCGGTCCCGAGATCATGGCCCAGCTCGACGAAATTCGGGCCCGGCAGGGCGGCTGTCCCACCGGCAGCGCGGTGGTGACCACCGCCGGCCGGCTGCCCGCCCGCTACGTCTTCCACGCCGTCGGTCCGGTCTGGCGCGGCGGCGGCCAGGGCGAAGCGGCCCTGCTGGCCTCCTGTTACGCCACCTGTTTGAATCTGGCCGAGGAGCGCGGCTTGAGCGTGGTGAGCTTTCCCTCCATCTCGACGGGGGCCTTCGGCTATCCGGTCCGTGAGGCGGCGGCGACGGCGCTGGATGCCGTCTGCCGCCACCTGGAGCGTCCCGAAACCCGCGTGCGCGAGGTGATCTTCGTGCTCTTCGACCAGGCCACCCTGGAGGCTTACGCCGAAGCGCTGCGCGGGCGAAAGCCGGTAGAATAGCGGTTGGATGCAGGTAGTTCACGCCGGGCAGCACAAGTACATCCTGCTCGAGCTGGACGGCAACGTTCTGGCCGACGTCGCCCGCCAGGCCGGTTTCCAGTGCCGGATCGAAGAGCTCAAGCGGGCCCTGGCGCTGGACCTCTCGGCGCCGGGACGCAAGGCGCCCCTGCTGCTGTTCGACGCCGCCGACCCGGGCAATCTCGGCTGGTTCTCCCGCTGCCAGTTTTACGTGGACGGCCAGACCGGCACGGTGCTCCAGACCCCCTTGCTGATCGGCAACTCGACGGACCGCTCCGGACGCCCGGCGCGCGATGCGGTGCGCGTACAAGTGCTCAAGGAGCTGCCCGTGAGCTTTCGCCTGCCCGGCCGCCAGCCGGTCAGCGAGCAGATGGTCTATGCTCTGGTCTACAACTTCCTGCACGCCTTGCTGAACGTGGGCGTGGGCGTCTGCGGCGGTCCGGTCGTCAAGCCCCTGGCCGGCCGCAGCGAAAACGCCGGCCCCCGTCAATAAGGTCCGCTCCGGGCCACTGGCACGCAGCCGCCCGAACTGCTAGGCTGGTTCGAGGCCGCACCGGGCAGTACGGCAGGGAACCCGGCCTGGATTGACATCCCCGGCCGAGGTGCGCGCCGAAGGAGGGGAAGATGGGATTTTGCACCCAATGCGGGCGCCCGGTCGAGGCCGCTGCGTCTTTCTGTTCCCACTGCGGGGCCCGGTTGAACCCGTCCGGGCAGGCTGTTCAGGGGGCCGCGCCCGCGCCGGCCGGGCCCGCG
>JBBIMA010000047.1:0-31997 GCA_037444625.1 Solibacteraceae bacterium | reverse complement strand
GTGGCTCCCCGGCAAGGATTCGAACCTCGATTCACGGCTCCAAAGGCCGCTGTCCTACCATTAGACGACCGGGGAGTGGGAGGGCCGCCGCCCTCTGTTTCAGTGTACGGGCCGGCGCGCAGGGCTTGCAACCGGGCGCCGCCGCTCTCAGGCCAGCACGCCCCAGCGCTTCAGCAGCAGGGCCAGTCCGGCCAGCAGCACCACGATGAGAACCGCACCCCAGCGCCGCCATACCAGCAAGAAGCCCAGGGCCACGGCCAGGAACACCGCCAACAGCTCGGGATAGCCGTGGTAAAGACAAACCAGGAGGTCGCCCCGCACCGGGCATCCGGCGATCATCGGATCCTCCCGCCTGTCATTATCCCTCGGCCGGATCCGCGCGGCAAGACATGCTCTCAGCCGGCCGGCGGAGCTGCCCGCCTCTGCCGGCCGAGGGCAACCACCGGGGACCGGGCCTCAGGCCTGCACTTGCACCAGCTCCGGGGCGCGCTCCAGCGGGACCGAGTACTTGCGCTCGATCCTCTCCCGGAAGCAGGGACCCGAGTTGTAGGTGCAGAAGGGATACAGCAGCCCGTTCGGGGCGGCGTAGTGGATGATGCAGCGGCGCACGCGTTCGATGTCGTAGTTGTACAGATCCATGAAGTGCATGCCCGCCACCATCAGGGTCTTGTAAGAGAAGCCCTTCTTTTCGGCCTCGCCCCGGCCGTAGCGCTTGTCCATCAGGCCTTGCAAGGTTTGCAGGAACCGCTGGAAGGTCAGCCCCTCGGGCGCCCGTTCTTCGTAGTAGTACTTGCGGAGCACGTTCCAGGCCTGGATTTTGGTGTAGAGCTTGACGGACTGCTTGCCGGTCTTGCGAGCCAGCAGGTCCATCTCCTGGAGCATGCCGCCGATGTCCACGAAGCGGGTGACCGGGGTGCCGCGCTTGTGCGGGTCCACGAACAGGTAAGTGCCCATCGAGCAGTGCGGGTGGGAGGTGAGCGTGGTGGTCAGCTCGCCGCGGATGGCGCTGGCCAGGCGGGAAAAGGGCGCCACGCAGGACAGCGGGAACCAGTCCTCGACCGCGTCGCAGATGCCGGTCTGGCGGTGGATGGCCAGGGCCACGTCGGCCATGGTGAAGCGCTTGGCTTCCAGCTCGCGGCGCGAGATTCGCCCGGTGAAGCTCACCGGCTGGAAGGCGATGGCGCTGACCACGTCAATGTTCTCCAGCGCCAGCTTGAGGATGTCTCCGATCTGGTGGTCGTTCAGGCCGCGGACGATGGTGGGCACGAAGCAGATCTTCATGCCCGCCCGGCGAACGTTCTCGATGGCGTGCAGCTTGATCTCCAGCAAGCGCCGGCCGCGGGTACGCAGGTAAATGTCGTCGGTGACGCCGTCGAACTGGAGATAGAGGGTGTGCAGGCCGGCCTCTTTGGCCCGCTGGGCGAATTCCAGATCGGCGAAAGCCAGGCCGTTGGTGGCGATCTGGATATGCGAGAACCCCATCTCGCGGGCCATGCGCAGGACTTCGAAGAAGTGGGGGTGGATGGTGGGCTCGCCGCCGGAGAACTGGACCAGCCGGCCGGCCACCGGCTGCTCGTTGCGCAGCGTCTGGAGCATGCGCCGCACCTGCTCGAGGGTCGGCTCGTAGACGTAGCCGGCCGCGTTGGCGTTGGCGAAGCACACCGGGCAGGTCAGGTTGCAGCGGTTGGTCAGGTCAATGTTGGCCAGGGAGGTGTGGCTGGTGTGCATCGAGCACAGCCCACACTGGTCCGGGCAGCGCGTGGCGTCGGGGATCTGGGGGTTACTGAGCCCGCGGTTGTCCCCGAAGTTCCACTTCTCCATCTTCAGGTAGAGGCGCACGTCGCCGTAGTAAACGTCCTTGAAGTAGCCGTGCTGCGGGCAGGTCTTCTCCATCATCACCTTGCCCTTCTCCTCGAAGACGCGGGCCTCGATGACGCGCACGCACTCCGGGCAGAGCGACTGGGTGATCTTGGGCAAACCGCGGCGCAGCGGTTCGATCCTCGCCCCGGTGAAGGTGGTCTCCGGCTGGATGATCTGGTAGCCCTTCACCTTGACCTGGAAGGGAGCGTAGGTGGTCGAGCTCAAACTGGCGTCCTCCTGTGACAGGCCGAGCCGGCCTTTATGGCCAATTATAGGGAGCGGAGTTCCGGATGCCCTACCCCGATCAGCCTAATGGGGGGTTTGAAGGGTCGTTCGGGGATTATGGGGGTTGAACGGGAGGGAGGCCCCGGGCCGGCCGGAGGGCGGGTTCCGGCGCCCGGTCCGCCCACCCCGCCCGCTAGAATGTTCCCCATGCGGAAGGCGCTCCCGGCCGCAGCCTTCGTCGCCTTCGCCCTGCTGTTCCTGATCGTCAACCGCGGGGCTTACGAGGGCTACTTCCACGGCGACGAGCTGGACAACATCCAGTGGACGCGGCATCTGCGGCTCTCCGACTGGATGGAAGGATTTCTCTCGCCCCGCTACTACCCGCAGAATTTCCGTCCCGTCGGGCACCTGTACTTCAACCTGATGGGGCGGGCCGTTGGGCTGGATTTCCCCTGGTACGTGCTGAGCTTGCACGGGCTGCACCTTGTGAACCTCTGGCTGTTGTGGCGGCTGCTGGGACGGCTGGGGTTGCCGCCGGGCGCCGCCGGCGCGGGCGGGCTTTGGTTCGGCTTCCACATGGGCGTCTTCGACGCGCTCTGGAAGCCGATGTACGTTTTCGACTTGTTCTGCGCCCTGTTTTGCCTGCTTTGCCTGCTGGCCTATAGCCGCCAGGGCCGCCTGGCCTGGGCGGCGGCCTTCCTGTCGTTCTGGCTGGCCCTCAAGTCGAAAGAAATGGCGGTGATGCTGCCGGCGGCGCTGGCGGTGTGGGAATTCCGCCTGGGGCGGAGGGATTGGAGGCGGCTGGTTCCCTTCCTGGCCGTCTCGCTGGCCTTCGGCCTCCAGGCGCTGATGGTCAACGCCGGGCGCGATTCCGAATACACCCTGCATTTCGCGCCCGCGGAGTTGTGGAAGTCCGTGGCCTTCTATTCCTCGAAGGTGCTGCTGGCGCCATACGCCGGGCTGGCGCTGATCGGGCTGCCGTTGTTGTTGCGGGACGCGCGGGCTCGCTTCGGGTTGGCGTTCTTCCTGCTGCTATTGACCCCCATGCTGCTGCTGACCCGGCGGCTGTTCGCAGCCTATCTCTACCTGCCGCTGGCCGGGCTGGCGATCGCCGCCGCCGCGGCCGCCGTCCGGCTGCCTCCCGTCCTCGTCGCCGGCTTCTTTGTCCTATGGCTGCCTTACAACCACGCCGCCCTGCGGGCCCAGCGGCGGGAGGCGCTCTCGCTGGCGGAGGAGAACCGCCGCTACGTCGCGCGCCTCGCCCAGGCGGTTCGCGACAACCCGGGCGCCGAGGCCTTCATTTACGACGGCGTCCCGGCCGCCCTGCACACTTGGGGCATCGAGGCCGCCGTGCGCTATTTCGCCGGCCGAGCCGATCTGAAGTTCTATCCCGCCGAAGAGCGCGACCTGGAGAAATCTCTGGCCGAAGGCGCGGGCGTAGTCCTGCTCAGTTGGGATCCCGTGCGGCGCGAGCTGAGCGCCTACGGCCGTCCGCCCGGCGCTCCCGACGCCTCTTACATCACGGTGAGCCGCCAGGCGCCGGTCTGGCAATTCGGCCAAGGCTGGTACTTCTTCGCCGGCCACTTTCGCTGGTGCCGGCCCCGGGCCACAGCGCGCCTGCGACGCCCGCCGGACGCCCGGGCCTTTGAGCTGGTGGTGAACATGGGGCCGCCGCCGGCCGGCGATCCCGTCCGGGCCGCGGTGTGGATCAACGGGCGCGAGATCGGCGCGGAAAGGCTGGCGCGCGGCTCGGGCTGGCACAGGCTGCGCTGGCCGCTGGAGCCCGGCCCGCCCGGGACCGCCCGCATCGAGTTTCGCGTCGAGCCGCCCTTCGTGGCCGATCCCGTCCGCCCCCTGGGCCTGGCCGTGGGCGCCTTCGGCTTCTTGCCTCGGGAACAACCATGAAAGTCCCCAAGCTACGCTGGATCATCGCCGGCCTGCTGTGCGCGGCCACCATGATCAACTATGCCGATCGGCTGGCGCTGGCGGTGGTCTCGGTAGACGTGCGACGCGAGTTCGGCATGAACGAGCAGGATTACTCGCACGTGGTCACGCTGTTCATGCTGGCCTACGCGGTGATGTACGCCGGCGGGGGCTACGTGGTGGACCGGCTGGGAGCGCGCCGCGGCTTCGCCCTCTTCATCAGCGCCTGGTCGCTGGCCCAGATGTCGCACGGGCTGGCGCGGGGCAAGTGGTCGCTGGCGGCCGCGCGCTTCGCCTTGGGGCTGGCGGAGCCCGGCAACTGGCCGGCGGCGGCCAAGGCGGTGGGCGAGTGGTTCCCGCCCGCACAGCGCGCCCTGGGGGTCGGCATCTTCAATGCCGGTTCTTCGCTGGGCTCGGCCCTGGCCAGCCCCATGACCGCTTTCCTGACGCTGCATTTCGGCTGGCGCTTCGCGTTCCTTTTCACCGGCGGCCTGGGCCTGCTCTGGCTGGCGCTGTGGCTGGCCATCTACCAGCCGCCGCACCGCAACCGCTGGCTGGCGCCGGCCGAGTACGAGCGCATGAAGGCCGAGCTACGGCCTCCCGAGGAAGCGGCCGCCGCCCGCGCGGGCGTGGACTGGCGCGCCATCGTGCGCCGGCCCGGTTGCTACTCCCTCATTCTGGCTCGCTTCTTCACCGATCCGGTCATCTACTTTGTTATCTTCTGGCTGCCGGAATACCTGCGGCGCGAGCGGGGTTTCGATCTGGCCATGGTGGGCCGCTACGCCTGGGTGCCTTACATCTTCGGAGATATCGGCTATCCGCTGGGCGGCTGGCTCTCGGGCCGCCTGATGCGGCGGGGCCGGCCGCTGGGGCGGGCGCGGAAGTTCGCCATGGCGTTGGGCGCGTCGCTGCTGCCGGTGGCGATTCTGGCCCCGCTGGTTCCCCGCGCCTGGATGGCCATTGCCGCCACCTGCTTTGTGACCTTCGGCCACGCGGTCTGGGTGGCAAACCTACAGGCCCTGCCCATTGACCTGTTTCGCGGCCCGGAGATCGGCACCGCCACCGGCTTTTCCGGGGCGGGCGGGGCGATCGGGGGAGTCCTGGCCACTCTGGCCACCGGCTGGGTGGTGCAGAATTTTTCTTACGCCCCGGTTTTCCTGCTGGCCGGCCTGGCGCATCCCCTTTCGGCCGCGCTCATCTATCTGCTGCTACCTGAGAGGCACTTCAAGGCCGCCGAGCAAGAGGCGGCGGGTTCGGGGGCACGACGCGCGGGATGAGGCCCGGCGCCGGCCGCCAGGGCCGCCCGCCGGTCGCAGGGCCGTCGGAGCTGCGCTCATGGATAACGCACCTCCGTCAGAAATAAACCGGAGGCCGGCGCGGTGGGACCGGCGCTGCCGGCGCGCCCTCCCGCGAGCAGGGCCCGCAAGTCCGCTTCTTCCAAGTTGCCTTTGCCGATCTCAAGCAGCGCACCCACCATGTTCCGCACCATATGCTTCAAGAACCCGCTGCCGGTGACCCGGTAGATGAGCTTTTCCCGGCGGCGTTCGGCCCGGGAGGAGAAAATCCGCCGCAGGCGGGATTCTCCCGGGCGGTCGCCGGCGTCCGGCGCGGCGAAGGCCGCGAAATCGTGCTCGCCCTCCAACAGCGGCGCGGCTCCTATCAGACGCCCTTCATCCAGGGGATAGGGAAAGTGATGCACGTAGCGGCGCTCGAAGGGAGGGCAAACCTCGGTGCGCCAGATCCGGTATTCATAAGTCTTCCAGAGCGCGTCGCGGCGCGGATGGAACTCCGGCGACGCCTCTCGGGCCTCGAGCACCCGAATCGAGGGCGGCAGCAGCCGGTTCATGGCCCGGCGCAGGTTCTCGGCGGGAATGGGGTTCTCCAGATCGAAAGCCGCCACTTGCGCCAGGGCGTGCACGCCCGCGTCGGTGCGGCCCGAGCCGATGACGCGCACCGGCCGGCCTTCGATCTGAGCCAGCACCTGCTGGAGCGTCCCTTGGATGGTGGGCAGGCCGGGCTGGACCTGCCAGCCGTGGAAATCGGTCCCCTCGTAAGCCAGGGTGATCCTGATCCGGCGCATGCGGGGGCTAGCGGCGGGAGCCGGGCTTGCTGAGGGGCACGCCCTGCCTGCACAGCGGGCAATCCTCAGGCGGGTAAGTCACCACGTTGAGGGTGGCCAGGGCCACGCGCGGAGCGGATACGTCGGCTCGTCCGCCGCTGCGGTCAATGATGGCCCCGGCGGCGATGACCTCGGCCCCCGCCGCGCGCAGCACCTCGACCACCTCGCGCGTGCTGCCCCCGGTGGTCACCACGTCCTCGATGACCACAGCCGCCTCCCCCGCCCGGGCCTGGAAACCCCTCCGGAGCGTCATGGCGCCCGCGGCGTCGCGCTCGGTGAACACGCAGCGCGCTCCCAGGGCCCGCGCGACCTCGTGCCCGATGATGATGCCCCCGAGGGCGGGCGAGGCGACCAGCTCCACGTTCGCCGCGCCGATCAACCCGCGCAGCGCGGCCGCCAGCTCCGCCCCCAGTCGCGCGGCGTACTCCGGATACTGAAGCACGAGCGCGCATTGCAGGTACTCCGGGCTGTGCAGGCCGCTGGTCAGGCGGAAGTGACCGCGCAGATAGCCGCCCGTGCGCTCGAAGAGTTCCAATACCGAAGCCGGTTGCGATCTCACCATCGCATACTATAGCGCATCGGCCGGCGCCTTCCGCCGCGAAAGGCCCTGCCCCGATCCGCCGCCCCGGCAAGGTGCGGCGGGCGAGGCGAGAGGGGCGCATGCCGCCGGGCGCTGCGCTAGAGTAGAACTGCTATGGCAGCCAAGAGAATCTTGATGCTGGTGGGCGATTTCGTCGAGGATTACGAAGCCATGGTTCCCTTTCAAGCCCTCCAGATGGCGGGTCACACCGTGCATGCCGTCTGCCCGGGCAAGAAAGCGGGCGAGAAGGTGCGCACCGCGGTCCATGACTTCGAGGGCGATCAGACCTACAGCGAGAAGCCGGGCCACAACTTCGCGCTCAACGCGACGTTCGACGAAGTGCGCGTGGAATCCTACGACGCGCTGGTCGTCCCCGGCGGGCGTGCGCCCGAGTACCTGCGCTTGAACCCCCGGGTATTGGAGATCGTCCGGCATTTCGCGCAGGCGGGCAAGCCGATCGCCGCCATCTGTCACGGGGCGCAACTGCTGGCCGCGGCCGGGGTGCTGGAGGGACGCAGCGCGACCGCCTACCCGGCGGTGGAGCCCGAGGTGCGGCGGGCGGGCGCCCAGTGGCTGGAATGCCCTCTGGACAAGGCCTGCGTGGACCGCAACCTGGTCACCGCGCCGGCCTGGCCCGCGCACCCGGAGTGGCTGGCCAAGTTCCTCCAGGCGCTGGGCACCCGAATTGAGCCCTGAGGGCTCAGTAGCGCGCGGTCTTGGGCCGGCGGTACTGGATCCAACCCCCGGCGGCGGCGAGGAGCGCGGCCAAGGTGAGAGCCAGCGCCCAACCCAGGGTGTACGGCCCGCGCAGGTAGTGCACCCAGCCGAAAAAGAAGCCCCGCAGCAGGAGCAAGAAGACGACCAGGCTCCAGATCAGGAACAGCAGGCGCAGCATGTCACGGGTGGCCAGCCAGACGATCGCCAGTCCGCTCAGACCGCCCGCCAGCAGCAGCCAGCGCAAGGCATCGCCTTGCCAGGGCAGCAATCGCAAGTCCAGGCTGTGCGAGCCGCTCAGCCAGGAGACCAGGGCGATGATCACCATGGCCAAAGAGAGAACGCCGTGGAACAGGTAGCTGTACAAGCGCATCAGAGCTCCGAGAACGCCCAAGACAGGATCCTCCGGGACGTAAAGGGTTCATTGTAGCGTAGGCGCCTCGCAGGCCGCGAGCCGGGCGCCCGTGGGGGGCGAGGTCAGCGCACCGCGGGGGCCATGGGCGGAATGCGCGATTTGGCGATGGCCGGCGTCTCCCGCTCGTGCTCGGGCAGGGGCGCCTCGGGCTCCAGATAGAGGCGGGTCAGGCCCTCCTGGAGGATGCGAAACGCGGTCTCGGGATCGTCGGCGTACTCGAACAGCTCCAGGTCCGAGGGGCTGATCATGCCGTAGCGGGCCAGAGCCTCGAAGTTCACGATCTCTTTCCAATAGGCCGAACTGTAAAGCAGGATCACCACTTTCTTGGCCAGTTTCTCGGTCTGGACCAAGGTCAGCAGCTCCATCATCTCGTCCATGGTGCCGAAGCCGCCCGGGAAGACCACCAGGGCCTTGGCCAGATAGGCGAACCAGAACTTGCGCATGAAGAAGTAGTGAAACTCGAAGCACAGCTCCGGGGTGATGTAAGGATTGGGGAGCTGCTCGAAAGGCAGGCCGATGTTCAATCCGATGCTCTTGCCGCCGGCCTCGACGGCGCCCCGATTGGCGGCCTCCATGATGCCCGGCCCGCCGCCGGTGCAAATCACGAAGCGGCGGCTGGAGTTTTCCAGGGACTCCGACCAGCGCGTGAGCATGTAAGCCAGCCGGCATGCCTCCTGGTAATAGCGGCTCATCGGCCCGTCCTCCCGGATTCGCGCCGAGCCGAAGAACACGATGGTGTCGCGAATGCGCTCCCGGCGGAAGTGCGCCAGCGGCTCCAGATACTCGGAAAGGATGCGCAAGGGACGGGCGTCGGCGCTATCCAGGAATTCCTCGTTCTTGTAAGCGACTTTGTGATCGCAAGGATGATGCAGTCTGGCCATGACGGCTTGCCCTCGGTCGGATCCGCTCAACAATTCCCAGTTCTTCTTTCGAGCTCTTCCAGCTTCTTCTTTAATTCTCGCATGGTCTTCAGCATTTCCGGCAGGCGGGGAAATGCGGTCACCGCCCGGCGCCACTGGGCGGCGTCGAAGGCCGGCGAGCCGGCCACCGTAGCGCCGGCGGGCACGTCGCCCCCGATACCCGCCTGGGCGTAGACCACCGCGCCTTCGTGCACGGTCAGATGGCCGGAGACGCCCGCCTGGCCGGCCAGCAGCACGTTTTTCTCCAGCACCGTGCTGCCGGCCAGTCCCACCTGGGCGCACAGGATGTTGTTCTCCCCCACCACGCAGGCGTGGCCCACCTGAACCAGGCTGTCTATCTTGGCCCCCCGCCGGAGGCGGGTCTCGCCCACCGTGGCCCGGTCAATCGAGCACAGCGATTGGATCTCGACGTCGTCCTCGATCACCGTGACGCCGGCTTGCACGATCTTGTAATGCGTACCGTCCGGGCGGCGGGCGAAGCCGAAACCGTCCCCGCCCACCACCACTCCGTTGCCCAGCGTGACCCGGTGGCCGATGCGGCAGAATTCGCGCACCACGGCGTGGGAGTGGGCGTAGAAGTCGTCCCCGATCCGGGCGCCCTGGTAGATGACCACGTGAGGATGGATCACGGCGTTGCGCCCGATGACGACCTCCTCGCCGATGACCGCGAACGGGCCCACGTAACTGTTCTCCCCCACTTGGGCCGTGGGGGCGATCCAGGCCAGGGGATGGATGCCCGGGGCGGGCCGGGGCGGCTGGTAGAACAGCTCCAGGGCGCGGGCGAAGTCCAGATAAGGGTTGGCGGACACCAGGCTGGCGATGGGATGATCCCGCACCGGCTCGGAGACCAGAATGGCGGCCGCCCGCGTGCGCCGCACTTTCGGCCCGTATTTGGGATTGGCCAGGAAAGTCAGCTCGGTCGGCCCGGCCTGCTCCAGCCCGGCCACTCCGGTGATCTCGATCTCGCCGTCTCCCACCAGCTCGCAGCCCAGATATCGGGCGATCTCGCGCAGCTTCATAGGTTCTCCGTCCGGCTCGCGGCTGGGACCGCGCCCTGATCACAGGGTACACTTGAAGTGATGCGCAGCGCCATTTGCGGCCTGCTGGGGGCTCTCGTGCTGGGCGCCCAGCAGCCGGCCGCGCCGCCCAGCGAGATCCAGAAGGCCATCGAGGAGTTCAAGACGCAGAGCCGCCTCCTCGGCCTGCGCGAGGAAGCCGCCCGGAGGCGCAGCAACGGGCTGCGCCCGAAATGGCACGGGCGGCTGTTCGAAAACCTGCGCAACGACTATTTCGACGCCGTGCCGCACGAGGTGCGCCAGCGGGGCGGGACCAAGTCCATGCTGCGGCGCAACCAGTTCGGCTTCAACCTGGCCGGCCCGCTGGTGCTGCCCAAGCTTTACGACGGCGCGCGGCGCACTTATTTTTCGCTCTCCTACGAGGGAATGCGCGAAAAGATCGCGCGCTCGTATCTGCGCACCATTCCCACCCTGGCCGAGCGTAGCGGGGACTGGTCGGAAACGGTGGATCTGGCGGGCAATCCTCTGCCCATTTACGACCCGCTCAGCACGCGGCCCAATCCGGCCTTCGACCCGGGCCGCCCGGTCAGCCTGGAGAATCTGGAATACCTGCGGGAACCGTTCCCGGCCAACCGCCTTCCCGCCTGGCGCCTGGATCCGGTAGCGAAGAGGGCGCTGGAGTACTATCCCCCGCCCAACGCCTCGGTAGGCCCGTTTTTCCGCAACAATTACTTCATCCACGCGCCGGAAACCAACACCGCCGACGGGGTGATCGGCAAGCTGGATCATTCCCTGCGCGAGCGCCACCGCCTCAGCCTGAACTGGTCCTTCTCCAACGGATTACAAGGACCGGCACGCTGGTTCCCTACCCCGGCCAATCCGGGCGGGCCGGACCGGCGGTTCCGCAACCGGCGCGGCTCGCTGGAACATGTCTTCACGGTCTCGCCCCGCACGGTGCACACGGCGGGCTTCGCCGCCTCCGCCGGCAGCACGGAGAGCGGAGGGGAAGCCCGCGGGGACTTCGCCTCCGAGCTGGGTCTGGAGGGGGTCGGGCAGGTAGGTTTTCCGTATTTCCGCATTCAGCCTTACCTCTCGCTGGGCCGCGCCTACCCGGTCTCGAAGAGCGCGCGCAACGAGTTCGAATGGAGCTGGGCGCTCGCCAGCAAACAAGGCCGCCACAGTTGGCGGCTGAGCGGACGCTACGAGCGCTCGCAGGTGAATGCCTTTTACCCGCAGTATCCCGCGGGGATGTTCCGCTTCGGCGAGGGGTTGACCAGCCTGCCGGGGATCGTCAACACCGGGCATGCCTTCGCCAGCTTCCTGCTGGGACTGGCGGAGTACTCGGAACTGAGTCTGGTCGGCTCGCCCTCGTATTTCCGTGCCGGCTCATGGGGCGCCGCTCTGCGTCACTCTTGGGAAGCCTCCGGGCGCTTGACCTTCCACTGGGGCCTTAGCCTGGATGTCTGGACGCCGCGGGTGGAGAAGTACGACCGGCAATCCACCGTGGACTTGGACGCCCTCAACCCGGCCAACGGACGCAAGGGCGCCCTGATTGCCGCCGGGCGCGACGGGCGCGGGCGCACCTTCCAGCCGGTGCGCGTCAAGCCGGAGCCCAGCGCCGGTTTTTCCTGGAATCCGTGGGGGGACGCCCGGACGGTGGTGCGCGGCTCGTTCGCACGCAGTTACGCCGGCATCCCGATCTACTCCTCGCAATGGGGGACGCAGGGATTCAACGGCACGCCCACCTTCATCTCGCCCAACGTGCAACTGGAGCCGGCCGTGCGCCTGGCCGACGGCCTGCCTCCGCCGGCCCGCAGCCTGCCCGATTTGCGGCCCGAGGCGGCCAACGACACGGTGGCCGATCTGGTGGACCGCAGCCGCCTCCAGCCGGTCTATCAGTCCGCCTCCCTGAGCGTGGAACGGGAGGCGCCGGGCTCCGTGGTGCTCACCATCGGCGCCGCCTACTCGGGCGGGCGCAACTTACTGGTGGGCAATTGGGCCGCCAACCCGAACGCCATCCCGCTGGAGGCCCTCCGTTTCCGCGACCAGCTCAACGACGAGCAGTTCAACCGCTCGCTGCGCCCCTATCCCCAGTTCAAGGGCTTTGATGTGTCCAGCTCCTGGCCGCTGGGGCGCTACCATCGCGACGCGGGCTTCCTGCGCCTGGAGAAGCGCGCCTCCCGCGGCCTGACCTTGAGCGCCTACTATGAGTTCTCCAAGCAATTGGACGATTACTCCGGCCCTTACGGGCGCCAGGATTACTTCAACCGGCGTAACGAGTGGTCTTTGACCGCCTACAACCGCCCCCATCGCTTCTCCTTCAGTTGCGTGTACGAACTGCCGCTGGGGCCCAACAAGACGTTGCTGGGGTACACGGACTGGCGGCGCCACCTGGCCGACGGCTGGTCGCTGAGCGCCATTTCGAGCTTCACCAGCGGCGAACCCATCGCCCTGCGACCTCAATTCAACAACACCGGCGGGGTAGTGGACACGCTGAACGTGAACGTCGTGCCGGGAGTCAGCCCCCGCGTCGCGCGCCCCGGGCCGGAGTTGTGGTTCAACCCGGAAGCCTTCGTCCAGCCCCCGGACTTCAGCATCGGCAACGCCTCCCGCACCCACCCCTTCCTGCGCAACCCCTCCAGCCAGAACCACGATCTTTCCCTCACCAAGCGTTTCGCGCTGGTGCGCGACCGCACCCTGGAGTTCAGCGCCGTGGGCCTGAACTTCCTCAACCATGCCGACTGGGAGGATCCCGACACGCTGATCGGGCCGGCCGAGGCGCCCAACGTCAACGCCGGCAAGATCATCGGCTCGCGCGGCGGGCGCATCATTCAGTTGGGCGTGAGGTTCAGCTTTTAGATGGCGCGCCTGGTGCTGTGGTTGGCGGTGCTGGCGGCGGCGGCCGCCGAACGGCCCAAAGAAATCTTGCGGGTGCCGATGTGGCCGGAGAGCACCGGTCCGGACGGCGGCCGGCCGGCGGCTGCCGATCTCAGCGCCAAGGTGGGCGGGGCGCCGGCGCGCATCGTCCGCCTGCTCGGGCCGGACGACGAGCTGATGCTGATCCTGGTGCTGGACCTCACCGAGGATCTCAGCCTGGCCCAACTGGCCAAGGAGGCGCTGGCGGCCGAACTGCACGCTCTGCCCGCCCGCGTCTACGTCGGCCTGCTGCGCGCTCAGGACGGCTTGCGGGTGCTGGCCGATCCCACCGCCCGGCGCGAGCCCGTGATGGAGGCGATCCGCGGGCTGCCGGTCAGCGGCAAGGCAGGGCTGCTGGAAAGTCTGCCGGCCGCTCTGCGGCTGGCGGATTCGATCCTGGCCAAGGCGGCCGTGCGCGTGGCGCTGCTATACGTCACCGACTCCAGCATTTACAACTACCGGGACGATTACATCAACCCGGTGATCAATTGGAGCGATCAGCACGATTTGAGCCGGCGCTTTCCCGAGGGCCTGGTCAAAGAGAAGATCGCCCGGCTGGAGCGCCAGGCAGCCGCCTACCAGACTCCCCTGTTCATCGTCCACCTGAACTATCGCAGCGACCGGCTCAACGAGGCTTACCAGACCGGGTTGATGCAACTGGCGGCAGCCTTGGGCGGCGGCAGCCAGTTCTGCCGTTCGCGCCAGGAGATCGCCGAGGCGGTCGCCGGCGCCATGCGGCGGGTGGTGCGGCTGCATCGAGTGGACGTCGAGCTGCCCGATCGGCGCGTCCGGTCCGTGCAGCTCGAACTGGAGTCGAAGGCGGGGCCGCTGGTGTATCGGAATCGCTTCGCCCTGGAGCCGAGGTGATACCATGACGGGCATGCCCAAGACGCGCCGCCCGGTCTGGATCCTGCCGTCCGCGCTGCTGTTGGCAGCGGCCGCTCTGGCGGTCCTGCTGCTGGCCGGGGAACGGCGGCGCAATCGGGAGCTGAGCGCGCGGCTGGCCGCCCTGCAAGCCGAAAACCGGGACGGGCAGGCCCGCCTGGAGGCGCTGGCGCGCGAGAATGAGACCTTCCGACAGCGCCTGGCCGAGCTGGGCGAGACCCAGGCGCCGATCGCCGCCCCGCCGGCCAAGGTCGCCGGCAGCGCCTCCAGCCTGGAACAGGCCCGGCTGCTGGTCAAGCTTCAGGGCGATCTGGCGGCTGCCCAAAAGGCCGTGGGCGAGCTGCAAGGACGCCTCGAGGAATTGCAAGCCGCGCTCAACCGAGCGGCCGAGGAAAGCCAGCGCCGGGCGGCCTCCGAGCAGGAACTGCGCGAGAAACTGGCCGGGGAGGCCCGCGTGCTCGAAGCGCTCCAGGCGGAATTGAAGGTCAAGAGCGACCGGCTGGTCCAGATGGAAGCCTCCGATCTCATCCTGCGCAAGCAGCAGCGCGAAGCCTCCGAGAAGCTGGCCCAGGCGACCAGCCTGCTGCGCGAACTGGAGGAACTCAACCGCCGCCGGGAAAGCTATCTGGCGGGCATCTCGCGCCGCTACCGCGAGCTCACCGAGCAGTTGCGCACCCTGGCCGTGCGGCCCGAGGCCGAGAGCCGGGCGCTGGACGCGGCCGAGCTGGCGCGCATGCAGAACGCGGTGGCCGCCAGCGAAGAAGACCTCCGCCAGCTTGAGAGCCTGAACGCGCAGGCGGCGCGTCTTCAGCGCCGGATCGCCGGCCGGTAGAACGGGCAGGGCGGAGGCCGCGAGATCCCAGGGCGGCGCTGCGCTACAATCACAGCCATGTTCCGGTTCTACGGCCTGTTGGCGGCGACCGCGGCGCTGGCGGCCGGCGCCGACGCCGACCTGATCCTGTACAACGGCAAGATCCTCACGGTGGACGCCGCCTTTTCCATCCGGCAAGCGGTGGCGATCAAGAACGGCCGCATCACGGCCGCAGGCGACGATCGGGCGGTGCTAAGCGCCGAACGCGGCCCGCACACGCGGGTGGTGAATCTGCGCGGCCGCACCGTGTTGCCCGGGCTGATTGACAGCCACCTGCATCCGCTGGAGGGAGGCCTGAGCGAATTCCGCGAGCCGCTGCCGCCGCTGGACTCCTACGCCGCCATCCAGGATTACATCCGCGCACAGGCTCGCAAGACGCCCAAGGGCGAGTGGATCGTGGTGCCGCGCACCTTTCCCACCCGCCTGAAAGAGCTGCGCATGCCCACGCGCGAGGTGCTGGACGTGGCCACCGAGCACCCGGTGATGTTCGACGCCAGCTATGTCGTGGTGGTCAACTCGCTGGGGCTGAAAATCAGCGGGATCACTCGCCACACGCCCAACCCGCCGCACGGGGAGATCGTCAAGGACGCCCGGGGCGAACCCAACGGCATCCTCAAGAATGCGCAGTCCTTGCTGAAGGGGCTCCGGCCGGCGGCCGCTTTCAGCGAGCAGGAAAAGCTCGCCGCCCTGGAAAAGATGCTGCGCCTGTACCGGGAGGCCGGTCTGACCTCGATCGGGGAAGGCGGCGCCAGCCCGGAAGAGATACGGCTCTATGAAAGACTCAAGGCGGAAAACCGGCTGCCCGTGCGCGTGGTGCTCACCTGGTGGGTGAACGTGGGCCGTCCCCTGGAGGAACTGGTGCGAGAGATTCGCGCCGCGCCCTGGAAGACCAACCAAGGCGACGACTGGCTGAAGTTCGGCGCTTTCAAAGTGAATTTCGACGGCGGCATGACCATCGGCACCGCCTATCAACGGCAACCCTACGGCGAGTTCGGCCGCCAGTTGTACGGCAAGACCGATCCCGCCGACCGGGGCCAGCTCTTCGCCACTCCGGAAAAGTACCTGGCGGTCTTCCGCGCCGCCCGCGAGCGCGGCTTCTCGCTCAGCGCCCACACCCAGGGCGGCGGGGCGATTGATCTGTTCCTGGACACCATGGAAGCCCTGGACCGGGAGCGCCCCATCGCGCCCACGCGCTCGCACTTGATCCACGCCAGCTTTCAGAGCCCGCAGGCCATCGCGCGCATGAAGCGGCTGGGCATTCTGGCCGACGTGCAGGCGGCCTGGCTGTATTGCGACGCTCCCGCCTTGGAAAAGGTCTTCGGTTACGACGGCCTGCGCTATTTCTTCCCCCTGCGCTCCTACCTGGACGCCGGCGTCATCATCGCCGGCGGCTCGGACCACATGATCGGCCACGACAAGAACCGCGCCGTCAATCCCTATAATCCTTTTCACGGCCTCTGGGTTTCCGTGGCCCGCAAGACCGACCGCGGCCGCCTGCTGCACCCGGAAGAGAAAATCAGCCGCCAGGAAGCCCTGAAGACTTACACCATCTGGGCCGCCTGGCGGCAGTTCGCCGAGAACAGCAAGGGCTCGATCGAGCCCGGCAAGCTGGCCGACCTGGTGGTGATTGACCGCGACTATCTGAGCTGTCCGGAGGACGAGATCGCGCGCATCCAGCCCGTGATGGTGATCCTGGACGGAAAGATCGTGTGGGAGAAACTGTAAGGGACGGCGGCGCCGCCCGGGCAGGGCGCTGCCGGCGCTTCATTCCTCCAGGCGCGCCTCGGCCAGGCCGCGCACCGGCACCTTGTGCTCGGCCGCATAGCGCTGGATGATCCCGGCCAGGGCCTTCTGCCATTGCTCCAGGCCGATGCTCCGCTCGGGGGCCATCATGAAGCTCAAGTCCGGCGTGCGGTCCGCCCAGTGGTCTTTGGTGTCGTCCAGCACGTGCACGAACCGGCGCCCGCCGACCGAACGGCCCTTGGGAAAGCGACTCTTCTCGTAGACCGCGGTCAGTTCGGCGAAGATCTGCTCGCCCTGGCGGCGCAGCCGGGCGATCGAGTTGTGGGCCTGAACCAGATGGCCCACGGCGCGCGCCGGATCCTTCTTGCCGGCCGCGGCGGCAGCCTCCGCCAGCGATCGCTCCGCGCCCTCCAGGCCGCTCAGCAGCCGCCAGTGCTGCCCGATAAAACGGGCCAGCGCCAGCAGCACTTCCAGGTTGTAATGATTGCGCTCCGCGCGGGCGAAGTTCTCCTGGAGGGCGTGTACCAGCCGATCGTTCTCCAGGGCCCGAGCGTGCGCTTCCCGGAAGCGCTCGGCGTACTTCTCGGCCAGCCGGGGCGTCACCTTCAGATCGGGCGGCTCGGGCAGAGGCGGCGGCGCGAGGGTCAGATCGTAGCGCGTCGTGCCGCGCCCTTTGCCGTAAGAGTTGCCGTAGCCCGGGCCGCGCACCCGCGAAACCACCCGTTCCCAGCTCTGCTCCCAGGCGCGCGCCTGCCGTTGGAGGCAGCGGTAGATCTCGACCATGCCGGCGGTCTGCGGCCCGTAATACCAGCGCATGAACTCGGCCGCGTGTTGCTCGGGGCTGACCGCACCCGGATTCCAGCCCCACTGCGCCACCGCCGACCAGCCCAGCCAGAAGGTCTCGTTGTGCAGCCCGGAATCATCCCAGGCCGCGCCGAACACCCCGATCGGGTTGCCCCGCCAGTGGCGCCCCCCGCGCAGATACTCGAAGGCCGCCTCCAGCCGGCCGGAGCGGCCCTCCAGCGGCAGGTGGTCGGGAAAGAGCCGTTCGCTGCCCTGCATCGAGACGTAGCCCAACTGGCGCATGCCCAGTTTGTTTTCCGCCTCCAGATACTCCTCCTCCCCGATCACCCCGTCAATGACGTCGGGCGGCAACAGGGGAACGTGCTCGGGCAACAGCGGGTACTCGGCCCAGATCAAGATGCGGCGCCCGCGCCGGCGGAGGAAGTCGTGCGCCTTGCGCACGAACTCGACCCAGGTCAAGCTGCGGTTCACCGGATTGTACGGGCGCGAGCACCCGGCTTCGATGCCCGCGTAGTACACCTCGTCGGTGGAGACGTAGAAGTAGTCCACTCCCCGGGTGGCTTTGACCGCGTCGTCGTACATCGAAAAGATCAGCTCGTAGGTGCGCGGGTCGCAGAGAGCGCTCTGGTAGTTGTTGCCGTCGGCGCGCAGGGGGGCGAATTCGGGATGCTTGAGCACGTAGGCCATGTGGGCGGGAGCCTGAACGTCGGGCACGATCTGGATGAAACGCTGCAAGCCGTAGTTGACCAGCTCCTGCAATTCAGCCGCGCTGAAGGCGCCGGGCGCGCCGATGACCGGATGGGAGGGGTACTCGAACTTGTCCTCCAGCTCGAAGGCGATCATGTTGATCTTCAGGCGCGCAGACCAGTCCAGGTAGCGCTTGAGAGTCTCCATGCGGTCCTGGTGATGTTTGGTGTCCCAGTGCAGGAAGCGCAGGGCCAGTCGGGGCCAATCCTCGATCTGGCCGCGCGGGACGACGAGCCGCCCGCCCGGCTCGCGCCGGATCAGTTGGAGCAGCGTCTGAACGCCGTAGAACAAGCCCTGATCTGAGTTGCCGGTGATTTGGATGAGGTCGTCGGCGATGCCCAGGCGGTAGGCCTGCCGGTCCAGGTCGGGCTCGGCCTGGGTAGCGACGGCGCCGGGGGCCACCGCCAGGCGGATTCGCTTGACGCCGGGTCCCGCCCGCAGAGTCAGGCCGTGGAAGCGGGCGGCGTCCTCGCGCAGCGCGCGCAGGGCGATGTGCCCGGGCGGCAGCGCGCCGGCCTCCAGCCTCCAGGAATCATCCAGCGCCACCTCGCCCGCGGCCAGCCGCACCTGGCGCGGGGCGGGGATCACCGAGTAGCCGCGCAGCCAGAGTTCCGTGACGCCTCCGGCGGCGGCCGGGACGCAAACCAGCAGGCACGCCAACAGCAGTCCCATACCCCAGAGACATTAGCAGGTTCGCCGGCGCGGTGCAGCGCCGGGCCGCCGTCCCGGGCCGGGAGCTACTGGGCGGGCGGCGGGAGCACGGCGTCCAGCAGGAGCAGATAGGCCGCCACCAGCCGGTAGGCGTCGTAGTAGTTGTCCATGCGGATGGCTTCCACCGTATCGCGCGGTGTGCCCAGGATGGGGAAGGTCTCCTGAGTGAGCGAGTGCAGCGAGACGGTCGGGATCTTGGCGTCCCGGAAGGCGGCTGCATCGTCCCGCTCCATCTCTTCCACGTTCACGCCGGTGAGCGGGATTTTCATGGCCGCCGCCACGCGAGCCAAGTCGGAAACCAATTTGGGATCGGAGCGGTTCATCCACACCCTGGGGGCGGCGGTGCCCAGGGCGGTCAACTGGATCATGGCCCGCACCTGGCCCTTCTGCGCGCGGTCCAACTGGCGGACATAAAAGCGCGAGCCCGTCGGGCCGGATTGCTGATCGGAGAAGGCCGCGAAAACGAAGGTGTGGCGGCGCTCACCCTGAGGCAGGGACTGGAACAAGCTGGGCAGCAGCACGGCCCCGCTCCAGTTGTCCACCACACCCTGGCCGGCGCCGGCCCAGGAGTCCAGGTGAGCGCCCACGACGATGGCGCCCTCGCTCCGGCCGGGCTGGGTGCAAATGATATTGGGAATCTTGGAACCTTTGACGGCCTGGTCGCGCAAGCGGTCGCCCGTGCAGCCGGCCTCCTGAAACATAGCCCGCAGGCGGTCGGCCCGCTCGGCGTTCTTGGTGCTGACGCGGCTCAAACGTTGCTGGAGAATCGAGCGATCCAAGGAGTTGAACTGGATGCTTACGGGTTGGGCCAGCACGGCGGCGGCTGCCAGCAGACCGGCTGAGAGACTGAGAGAATGCATTCGACTACTGTACAGCATGGCGGGGCGGCGCCGCTGAAACAAGATCCCGGCAAAATCTCTGGCGCTCGGCGGCGGGCCGCACTATAATTGGACGCTGAGATCCGCTTATGGAGCCGCCGTCGCGGGCGCTGGTCGAGGAGTTTCTGGCCGAGAAGCGCCTGGCGGTGGTGGGCGTCTCGCGCCGGCGCGGGGATTTTACCCGGCGGCTGTGCCAGGAGTTGCTGCGCCGGGGTTATGACGTCCTCCCCGTGAATCCGCTGGCCGCAGAGATAGAGGGCCGGCGCTGTTATCGCCGGGTGCAGGAGATCGAGCCGCCGCCGGGCGCCGCCTTGCTGCTGACGCGGCCGGCGGTCACCGAGCAGGTGGTCCGCGATTGCGCTCAGGCGGGCGTCGGGCGCGTCTGGCTGTATCGGGCGGCGGGCCGGGGTGCTGTGAGCCCGGAGGCCATGGCTTTTTGCCGGGCGCAGGGCATGCAGGTGGTGGCGGGGCTTTGCCCCTGGATGTTCCTGCCGGGGGCCGGGTGGATCCACCGGCTCCACGCCTGGCTGCTGAAGGTGGGCGGCGGCTACCCCGGGCAGGGAGGCTCAAGTCCGAGCGGGTCGGCTGCCGATAGTGGGAGAGAGCGAGAGGGATGAAACCGCTGGGTCTTTTCGACGTGGCGCCTTCGTTGCCGGCGCGTCTGGAGCCGCTGCGCAGGATCGCTTACAACCTGTGGTGGGCGTGGAATCATGACGCCATTGAATTGTTCCGCCGCCTGGATAGCGAGCTGTGGGAGAGCTCGGGCCACAATCCGGTCCGGATGCTGGGCACCATCAGCCAGGCGCAACTGGAGGCGGCCGCGGCTGATGAAGCTTTCCTGGCGCACGTCGAGCGGGTGGCGCACGATTTGGAGAGCTATCTCTCCAGCGAGACCTGCTGGTTCCGCCGGGTGCACGGCGCGGCCTCCGGGATGCTGACGGCGTATTTTTCCGCCGAGTTCGGCCTGACCGAGTGTCTTTCGATCTTCGCCGGGGGTTTGGGCGTGCTGGCGGGGGATCATCTGAAGTCGGCCAGCGATCTGGGGGTGCCCCTGGTCGGGGTGGGGCTGCTGTACCAGCAGGGATACTTCAAGCAATACTTGAACCAGGCCGGCTGGCAGCAGGAGTCCTACGAGGATAACGACTTCCCCAACCTCCCCGTGCAGATCCTGCGCCGGCCCGACGGGGAACCCTTGCTGATCGAGGTCGCCCTCCCGGGCCGGCCTTTGTACGCCCAACTCTGGCAGGCTCACGTGGGCCGCGTCTCCCTGATCCTGCTGGACAGCAACATCGCAGCCAATGCCCGCCCCGAGGATCGGGACATCACCGACCAGCTTTACGGCGGCGACAGCGAGATGCGCATCAAGCAGGAGATTCTGCTGGGCATCGGCGGTTACCGCGCCCTGGAAGCGCTCGGGCTGGAGCCCACGGTCTATCACATGAACGAGGGCCATTCGGCCTTCCTGGCGCTGGAGCGCCTCCGGCGGTTGATGGAGCGGCATCGCCTTTCGTTCGCCGAGGCGCGCGAGCTGGCCTCCCCCAGTCTGGTCTTCACCGGCCACACGCCGGTCGAGGCGGGCCACGACTTCTTCCCGCCCGAGTTGATGGACCGCTATTTCTCGGACTACTATCCGCGGCTGGGCCTCTCGCGCGAGCAGTTCCTGGGGCTGGGGAGGCGCAATCCGGAGGATTCCGGCGAAAGCTTCTGCATGACGATTCTGGCCCTGCGCCTGGCGGCCTTTTGCAACGGCGTGAGCACGCTGCACGGCCAGGTAGGCCGGCGGATGTGGCAGGGGATCTGGCCGGGCGTCCCGGTAGAGGAAGTTCCCATCGGGCACGTCACCAACGGGGTCCACTTCCGCTCCTGGATCTCTTATGAGATGAACCAGCTTTACGACCGGTACCTAGGGCCGAACTGGCGCGAGGAACCGGCCGACCGCAACCTCTGGCAGCGGGCCGAAACCATTCCGGCCGAGGAGCTCTGGCGCACCCACGAGCGCCGCCGCGAGCGGCTGGTGGCGTTCGTCCGGCGCAGGCTGCGCGAACAGCTCCGGCGCCGGGGCGCACCCCAGGCCGAGATCGAAGCGGCCGAGGAGGTGCTCGATCCGGAGGCTCTCACCATCGGCTTTGCGCGCCGCTTCGCCACTTACAAGCGGGCTACGCTGCTGTTGCGCGATCCGGAGCGGCTCCAGCGGCTGCTGAACGACCCCGAGCGTCCGGTCCAGGTGATCTACGCGGGTAAGGCCCACCCCCGCGACGGCGCGGGCAAGGAGCTGATCCGGCAGATCGTGGATCTGGCGCGACGGCCGGAGTTTCGCCGCCGCTTGGTGTTCCTGGAAGAGCACGACATGACGGTGGCGCGCTATCTGGTCCAGGGCTCCGACGTCTGGCTTAACACGCCTCTGCGCCCCCTGGAGGCCAGCGGCACCAGCGGCATGAAGGCGGCGGCCAACGGGGCTTTGAACGTCAGCACGCTGGACGGCTGGTGGGACGAGGCCTGGAGTCAGTACAACCACCGGATCGGCTGGGCCATCGGGCGGGGCGAAATTTACGACAACCGCGACTACCAGGATCAGGTGGAGGCCCAGGCGCTCTACGACGTGCTGGAGCGCGACGTCATTCCCACCTTCTACGAGCGGGGACGCGACCGGCTGCCGCGCCGCTGGATCGAGCGCATGCGCGCCTCCATCGGCGCGCTCTGCCATTTCTACAACACCCACCGCATGGTGCGCGAGTATACCGAGCGCTTCTATCTGACGGCCGACGCCATCTTCCGGCGCCTGAGCGAGCAGGACGCGGCGCGAGCCCGGGCTCTGGCGGCCTGGCTGGAGCGCGTGCGAGCCGCCTGGCCGCAGGTCCGGGTGGAGGCGGTGGAAAGCCGCCTGCGCGAACTCAAGGTGGGCGAGCGCCTCACCGTACGGGTGCGCGTGCATCTGGGCGAGCTGACGCCCGACGACGTCAACGTCGAGATGTACCTGGGCCGCGTGGATGCCGACGGGGAAATCCAGGACGCCGCGGTGGCCGGCATGCAAGCCACCGGCGAGCGCTCCGGGGGGAGTTGGGTCTTCCAGGGGAGCGCCGCGCCCTGCTGTCGCAGCGGCCGGCACGGCTATACGGTGCGCGTGCTGCCTTCGCATCCCGATCTCACCGTCGCCTTCCTGCCCGGCTTGATCACCTGGGCGGGTCCCGACACCGCGCGCTCCTGAAGCGCCGGCGGCTCCCGCAAGGCCGCCTGCGGCGACGCGCGCCGCGGCGCTGGGATAGACTGATCGAGACGATGCGCCGTAGAGAATTCCTCGCTCTGGCCGCCTCCGCCGCCCCGGCCGCTCCGCTGCCGGAGCGCACCGTGGTGCTGACTTTCGACGACGCCGTCAAGAGTCACCGTAGCTTCGTCGCTCCGCTGCTGGGCGAGCTGGGTTTCCGGGCCACCTTCTTCGTCACCCACCGCTGGATGGCGGACGCTGAAAACTTCATGAGCTGGGAGGAGATCGGCGAACTGGATCGGATGGGTTTCGAGATCGGCAATCACAGTTGGACGCACCCGGATTTCTCGGCGCCCAGGAATGCCGCCCGCATGGCCTCGGAGCTCTACCTGGTGGAGAGGATGCTGGAGCAGGCGGCCAAGGTCCGCCGGCCCACCAGCTTCGCTTACAGCGGCAACGGCTTCGGCCCGGAGGCCTTTGAGAGGCTGGCTGCGCTCGGCTACAAGCTGGCCCGGCGCGGCAAGCAACCGGAAGCGGCCTACGGCGCCGGCGACCAGATCGGCCCGGCCTTCGATCCCAAGCGCCACCACCCCCTGTTGATCCCGACCACAGGCGACGCCTATCCGGATTGGACGCTGGAACATTTCCAGCGCGTGGTGGCCCAGGCCGGATCGGGCAAGGCCGCAGTGCTGCAATTCCACGGCGTTCCCGATCGCGCCCATCCCTGGGTCCACACGCCGCCCGAGCGCTTCCGGCAATACATGACTTACCTCAAGGAGCACGACTTCCGGGTTCTGGCCCTGGCGGACTTGGCGCCTTATATTGATTTCGCCCACCCGCCGGCCGACCCCCTGATCGGGGCGCGCTATCCCGCGCCCAAGGGCGGCGGGCTGAAATTGCCGGTCGAGATGGAGGCCAGCCGGACCGAAGCCCGCTACTGGTTGGAGACCATGCTGGCGGCTTTCCGCTATTCCTACGCGGAGGCGGCGCAGGTGCTGGGCTGGAGCGAACAGGAAGTGGCGGCCAAGGCGCGCGAGTTCGGCTTGAGTAAGGGCGGCCCGTCGCCCTCCCCGGCCTTGCGCATCCTGCCTTACCCCGGCGGCCGCGAGGTGCGGATGGGCTTCTTCGCCAATCTGGATCCGCATCGGGGGACCAAGGCGGGCGTTTTCCTGCCCTGGGACGCCTCCTCCTATGTGGTGGTGGACCTGCCCGAGGCCATTTTCGCCGGCGGCAAGCTGCTGTACCTGGCGCACACCCACATCCCGACCGTCTGGGACGAGCAGAACGTCGTACTGGACAATGTGGACTGGACGCGCGAGCCGGCCGGCGGGCTGCGCTGCCGGCGCGTGCTGCCCAACCAAGTCGCCATCGGAGCCGCCATCCGACCGGTCTCGGCTCAGGAGGCGGCCATGGAGCTGTGGATCGAGAACGGCTCGCCCGTCGAGCTGAAGGACCTGCGCGCACAGGTCTGCGTCCTGCTCAAAGGGGCGCCCGAGTTCAATGCGCAGACCACCGCGAACAAGGTGTTCCGCTGCCCGATCGCGGCCGTGCGCTCAGCCGGCGGCGGGCGGTGGATTCTGACCGCCTGGCAGCGCTGCGTGCGTGCCTGGGGCCACCCGCTGGTCCCCTGCCTGCACGCCGACCCGGCCTTCCCCGATTGCGCCCCGGGCCGGAGTGTGCGCCTGCAAGGCAGACTCTGGTTTCACGAAGGCGCCGAGCTGGAGGCGGCCCTGGCGCGCCTGGAGGAATCCTGGCCGGTGCGTTAACTCCGGCGGCGGCGTGGACGGTCACCCGGGCCCGGCGGGAGATGCCTCGCTCCCGGTCCCTTCTGACTTGCAAGCCGTTTGCCCTCCCCCTACACTGGACCCAGAGAGGAGGCGCTTGTGAAGCGAATTCTCGCTCTGGGCGCGGCCGTTGTGTTTCTGGCCGGCGAGGCCGCCGCCCAAGGGACACGCAGACTCAAGCCCGGGTTCAATCTCTTCACCAAAGAGCAGGACATCCAGTTGGGCAAGGAAGCCGCCGAGCAGGTCGAAAAGCAGATGACGCTCATCACCGACCCGCAGCTCAACCAGTACGTGCGGCGTCTGGGAGAGAAGCTGGCGGCTACGCCTGAGGCGGCGGGCTTCCCCTATAGCTTCAAGATCGTGCACGACAACAGCATCAACGCCTTCGCCCTGCCCGGCGGCCCCACCTTCCTGCATACGGGGCTGCTGGCCGCGGCGGATAACGAAGCGCAGGTGGCCGGGGTGCTCGCCCACGAGATCGCCCACGTGGCCTTGCGCCACGGCACCAACCAGGTCTCCAAGGCCAACCTCATCCAGTTGCCCGCGGCCCTGGCGGCGGCCGCCGCGGGGCGCAAGGGATCCCTGTGGGGCCAACTGGCGCAGTTGGGCGTGGGCCTGGGCGCCAACTCCCTCCTGCTGAAGTATTCCCGCGATGCGGAAAGGGACGCGGACCTGCTGGGCACCCGCATCATGGCGCGCGTGGGCTACAGTCCGCTGGAGATGGCGCGTTTCTTCGAGAAGCTGCAAGCCACAGGCGGCGCGCGGGGACTTCAGTTCTTCTCCAGCCATCCGAATCCCGGCAACCGGATCAAAGCGGTGGAGGCGGAGATCCGCACGCTGCCCGCGCGAAGCTACACCACGGGCGATCCGCGAGAGTTCGAGAAGATCAAGCAGCGGGTGGCTTCCCTGCCCGCACCGCCCGCGCGGCCGCGGGCCCCGGCGGCACCCGCACTCAAGCCGTCCGCCTCCTTGCGCGAGCACCGCGGCGCATCCTACGCGATCGCCTATCCCGACAACTGGCAGCTCGTCCAGGACCGCCAGGGGCAGGGCGCGCTCATCGCGCCCAAGGAGGGCGTGGTGCAGAGCGGCGGCGGGACGGCGATCGGCGCCGGGATGGTGATCGCCGTCCAGCCGCGCAGCGGCCCGGGCGACCTGCGCGCCGACACCGAGAGCCTCATCCGCCAACTGGCTTCTTCGAATCCCGGGATGAAAGTGCAGACTTCCCGACAGACCCAGGCGGGCGGACAACAGGCCCTGCTGGTGACGCTCCACTCGCCGTCCCCCTACGCCGGCGAAACCGAGGTGGACTACCTGCTGGCGGTGGAGCGCCCGGAGGGCCTCTTTTACGTGATTCTCATCACCCCCCAGAGCGCGCTGGCCGACATGCAAGGCGCCTTCGACGCGATCCTCCGGTCCATTCGCTTTGTGAACTGAGGGCTCCCGAGGCCTTGGGCGGCCATGTGCTCCTGCCGGCCAACCCCGCGCGGGCTCCCGGTTGCGGCCTGGGGCCGCAGGCGGTCCCCGGCCGGCGGCGGGCCGAAGGAGGCGGCTCCTTGCGGGCGGCGCCCAGGCGGGGCGTTTGCGCTGACCGGAGAGCAGGCCCCCGCACGTCATAGAATCGTGGGCAGGTGCTCGGCCGATTGAGGACCACCGTGGCCGACTGGCGAATCCGCAGGCTGGAACAGCTCTTTCAGGAGCATTACGAGCCCTTGTGCCGCTGGATATACCGCATAGTGGGCGACGTCAGCGACACGGTGGACGTAGTTCAAGAGACGTTCCTCCGGTACTGGACCTGGCAGCATTCGGATTCGGGTGAGTCCCGGGGGGTAGGGTATCTCTACCGCACGGCGCAAAACCTTGCGCTGGATGTGTTGCGCAAGAGGGCTGTCCGGCAGAGGCGCCTGCCGGAGCTCGGCTCGCAGCAGGTGATCGTCCTGCCGGTCACGCCGGAAGACCGGGTGATGGCGATGGAGAAGAGCCGTCTGGTGCGGGCGGCTCTGGAGGAGCTGAACGAGCGGCAGCGAACGTGTCTGGAGCTGCGCGCCTGCGGCCTGACGTACGAGGAGATCGCCGAGGCCGTGGAGATGAATCCGGAGTCCGTCGGACCCACGTTGACGCGGGCCTTGCGAAAGTTTCGGGCGGTCTACGAGCGCTTGCAACGACAGCAGCCGGTGGGGAGGAAAGATGCCCGGACCAAGTGACGACGAGCTGCTGGCCTACCTGGACGGCGGTCTGAAGGAGAGCCGCCGGGCGGAGATCGAGCGTCAACTGGAGCGCTCCTGGGAGCTGAGGGTTCGCCTGGAAGACATCCGCCGGGACGTCGAGACTTACGTGCGCGCCAGGGCGGAGGAGTCTCTGCCGGAATTCCCGGACGCGGGCACGGTTTGGGCGGCCCTGTCGGCCCGGTTGCAAGCCGGCGCAGCAGTGACGGCCCGCCGGAGGGAATTCAGCCGGTGGCGGCGGCCGGCAGTGGCGGCCGCGGCAGCGGTGGGCTTGATTGCCGTGACGCGGCTGGGCGCCCCCCGCCCCGTTTCCGCCGGCGCAGTTCTTGAGCGAGCGCAGGCGGCGGAGGATCGGCGATTGCACCGGATCCCGCAGCCTGTCATCCACGAAAGGTTCCGCGCCAGCAAGACAGCGCGGCCCGGCGGCGATCAGGTGAGCGTCGTTTGGGAAATGTGGACGGCCGGAGGCGCGGGGAGTCCGTTGCAACGAATTGACGTCCAAGCTTCCGCCAAGGAAGGAGGGCGGCCGGCGGCCCGAGTGGGTCTGTACGAGGAACTCTCCAATCTGCTGCGGCGGAACGAACTGGACGCGCGCAGACCGCTTTCGCCGGCCGGCTATGCCCGGTGGCTGAAGCGTGTGCATCCGCCGAGGGTCAGGGTGACCCGGCAGGACGCCCCGCAGGGGACGCGGAGCTACGTGGTCACAGCCGAGCTTGCCGAGCCCCCGCAGCCCGGCCTGATCTACCGTTGCGATTACACGGTGGGGGCGGCAGACTGGCTTCCGCTGGAACAGCGCCTCGCCGTGCGAGAAGGAGAAGGCTGGGTGGAGTACCAGATCGCTCGCACCGGCTTTGAAGTGGTCAGCTACGGCTCCCTCCCGGTGGGCTTCTTTGCGGCTCCCCAGCGGCCGCTGCCGGCCACTCAGGCACGCCGGGAGTCGGTCGTGCCGGAGAAGATGACAGGGCAGCTTCCGAACCCGGCGCCCCCGGCCGAGAAGGCGGACCTCCGCAGTCGCGTGATCACCTTGTTTGCGGCCCACGTGCAAGGCTTGTGCACCCAGCCTATCTTGGAGGCCGGCGCGGCGCCTCGTACAGCACCTTCGTGGCTTCAGCCGCCGCCCGAGGGCGGCCCGGGCGGCGCCGACTACGAGGCGCTCGCCGTCAGCGGGATCTCCTTGCTGATGGCGCTGGAAGCCGATGCCGCAGCGATCGAAACTGTGATCCGGCAGGTGCCGCCGGAGGACGTGGCTCGGCTGGATCCAGTCGGTTCGACGTTGTGGACCCGCATGGTGTCGGAGCATTTGACAGCCGCGGCAGCCAACGCGGACCGCCTGCGCGAACTGTTGAGCGGTTGGGGGGCGGCCGAGCCGGACATCGCTTCTCCCAGGGAAGCGGAGGCACCGGAGCCGCTCGAATGGCCGAAACACTTGGCGCAGTTCGCCGAGGAGCTGCGTCGCTTCAGCCGTCCGGCCACCGAAGCAGGCTCGTGGTCGTCCGCCGATCCGCGCGTGATCGCCGCCGCGGCCGGCCGCCTGGCGCAGCGCGCCAGGTTCCTGGCTCAATCAGCGGCCACCGCCGTGGCAAGCCTCCGGCAAGTCTCTGTGGATGTCGTCCGGGCGCCCTGAGGATCCTCGAGGGGCGCACCGCCCCCCAAGGGCTCCTGTCCGACAAGGGCGAGCTGAAACGTCTAAGATCCGAGAGTGAAAAGCGCAGCCGGGCATTCCCTTCGTCGGAACCAGGCGCGCCCGTTGACAGGAGGTCTTATGCGATTGGAGAAGAGGATCGTGCTGCTCGCGGCCGCAGGGGCGGTCCTGTGCGCAGCTCAGTTGAACCGCGGCACGCTCACGGGCCAGGTCAAGGACGCATCCGGAGCGGTCATCCCGGGAGTCCGGATAGAGGTCGTCAACACCGAGACCAAGGCGAGCTACCGCACGGGTACTACGGGAAGCGGGCAGTACTTCATGCCCAATCTGCCCCCGGGATCCTACTCGATCGCCTTCGAAGCCGACGGCTTCAAGAGGCTGCTGCGCAGCGGAATACGCCTAGAGCCCACGCAGGTCCTCCGCGTGGACGTGGTCATGGAGGTCGGCGCTCCGATCGAGTCCATTTCGGTCACCGCGGAGGTGCCCCGCGTGCAGACCGAAACCCCGGAGGTCGCCACCACGGTCCCGGGGCGCGATCTGCTCACCCTGCCCTACGCCGCCACCTCCGACACGGCCCGCGTACCCGACGAACTTCTTCCCAAGATCATGCCGGGTATGCAGGGCAACGGCTGGCGCACCCGCATGAACGGAACCCCCGCCTTCACGAAAGAGAACCTTCTGGAGGGGGCCTCCGTCTCCACCTACCTCGCCGGAGCCTTTACCGAGAACTCCGTCTCGATGGAAGCCCTCAGCGAGGTCAAGGTTCACACCTCCGGCGTCTCGGCTGAGTTCGGGCGCACGCAGGGCGGCGTGATCAACTACACGATGAAATCCGGAGCCAACCAGGTGCACGGTTCCGCTTACCTGGGCATCACCAACGAGGCGCTCAACGCGAACACATTCGTCAACAACTTCCGGGGACTCCGCAAGGCCTTCGACAGAAAATCCAGCGTGGCCGCCGGCTTCGGCGGTCCCGTGTACCTGCCCGGCCTGTATAACGGCAAGGACAAGACCTTCTTCTACTTCGCGTGGGAACGCTACAGTCGCAAGAACTTCAATCAGAGCTCCCCCAGTCTGACCTACCCGATTCCCGAGTTCTACCAGGGCGACTTCAGCCGCCTGCTTGGCCCGGCAACCGGCCTCAAGGACGCCCTCGGCCGGGATGTCTACAAAGGCGCCATCTACGACCCCCTCACCTTCCGCCAGCTCCCAGACGGGCGCTGGATCGGCGACATGTTCCCCGCCAACCGGATACCGGTCTCCCGTTTCTCTCGCGTCGCTCAGAACGTCAACGCCATCGCCGCCAAGTCCTATCTCCCCACAGTGCGCGACCCATCGGGCCAGATTCCCCTTCAAAACAACGCCTACGGCTACGACAGCAGTTTCCCCGACGTGGAGCAGCACATGCCCTCCGTTAAAGTGGACCATAACTTCAACGAGCGGCATAAGCTTTCGGCGGTCTACGCCTACACCCTCCGCCCGCGGGAACTTATAGTGAGCGGCGGGATGTGGTCCTTCACCGAGCCCCACGGCGGCGTTCTTTCCCGCTCGCGCATGCAAAGGATCAAGGCCCAGTTGGTCCGGCTTTCCTACGATACGACGATCACGCCGCAGGTCCTGAACCACTTCAATCTGTCTTACAACCGCATGGCCAATCCTCTGCATAGCTACTGGTACCAGACGGACGGCGCCGCCGCCCTCGGGATCAGCGGGGTGCACACCGACGGCTACCCGCGCATCGAGTGGGGCAGCGGCCCCTATGTTTCCCTGCGCGCGCCGGGCTACCCGGAGAAAATGTTCGAGGTCTACATGGGGTCGGGGCTGCGTGACACGGTGAGTTTCGCCACCAGCCGCCACTTGATCAAGGTCGGCGTGGATCTGCGCCGCAACTCCGAGAACACGCGTCCCAGCCAGGACGTCCGCTTCAACTTCTCTCCGCTGGCCACCTCCGTGCCGGGCGAAGTTTTTGCCGGGACCCGTACGGGTTATTCGTTCGCCAGCTACCTACTGGGTCTGGTCCAGTCGGTTACTATGAACGAGCCTTACGGCTTGGGTGAGCGACGCCATTACTATGCGCTCTTTCTTCAGGACGACTTCAAGGTGAACAGCCGGCTGACCCTCCAGCTCGGCCTTCGCTGGGAGTATCAACCGCCCTTCCGCGAAGCCGCCAACCGCATCTCGAGTTGGGATCCGTCGGTACGGGACCCGGAGAGCGGCCTGCCCGGCGCTTATACGTTCGCGGGTAGCTGCTCTGAGTGCACCGGCCGGAACTACTTTGGCACCAAGGACTGGAAGCAATTCGGGCCGCGATTCGGCTTCGCCTATCGGGTGCGCGACAACTGGTCGGTGCGCGGCGCCTACGGCATCATGTACGAGGGCGACCTGCCCAACCACTACGGCTCCACGCCCCTGGGGAAGCTGACCACCGTAGCCTGGGGCGGCGCTTACGCCTATAACCCTGCGAGCAGCACCCCTTGGAAACCGCTGTTCAACTGGGACAACGGGCTGCCCTCCGGTTATTACATTCCTGCGTCCTACGACCGCTCTTACGGCAACAAGAACGGTGCGGGCATGATCCACCCGCGCTACGGTCTGCCGCCCTACGTTCAACAGTGGAACTTCAATCTCCAGCGGCAATTGCCGGCCAAATTCCTCCTGGACGTCGGTTACCTGGGCAACAAGGGGACCCGGCTGCGCAACGGGGAGATTGATCGCCTGAATCAACTTCCGCCTTCCGTGTTATCTTCCTACGGCGCCAAGTTGACCCGATCCGTGACCAGCCCGGCCGATGCGGCTGCTTACGGCATCAGCTATCCCTACTCGGGTTTCTCCGGGACCGTGGCCAGCGCCCTGCGTCCTTACCCGCAACTCTACGGCCTCGGCACAGTCTCGGTGTACGGTTCACCGATAGGATTTTCCACCTACCACTCGTTGCAAATCATCGTCAACCGGCAGCTTGCGGAAGGTCTCGCCCTGTTTACCAACTACGTGTGGTCCAAGAACATGACCAACACCAGTTCCTCCATGGTCGGCGACAACAGTTCCTCGATCCTGGATTACTACAATTTGAGGCTGGAGAAGGCCGTGGCAAGCAGCGACGAACCGCATGTGCTGAAAGTATTCTTCTCCTACGAGCTACCCTTGGGCCGCGGGAAGCGCTGGCTGAGCTCCGGCTCGCGCTGGCTGAACGCCCTGGTAGGCGGCTGGGAGATCTCAGGCATTTTGAACTACTTCAGCGGAACGCCGCTGGGCTTCTCGGCAACCTTCCCCCTGTCGAACGGGTGGAACGGGGCGACCAACCGGCCCAATGTGTCCGGCGGCCCGCTAAAGAACCCCAACTTCGACAAGTCTCGATTCAATCTCGCCTCTTCCACGGCGCCCGAGAATACCTACTTGAACAAGTCGGCGTTCTCGGATCCGCCGGCCATGACCTTGGGCAACGCGGCGCCGCGCTACGCCCAGGCCAGGCGCGTGGGCACGATCAACGAGGATCTGACCTTGCAGAAGAGCTTCCGGATCAAGGAAGGTATCCGCTGGCAGTTCCGGGTCGAGGCCTTCGACGCCTTCAACCGCTCGACCCTCGGGGCGCCCAACACGGCCGTCAACAACGCGCTCTTCGGCCAGATCACCTCGATCAGCGGCAACCGGAGCATCCAGCTCGTCACACGGCTGGATTTCTGAAGCCTCTCTGCATTCCGCCCTGCGTGCGTGCCGGGCCTCGAGGCCGCCCGCGAGGGCTCTGCGCCGGTGCGATCGCTCGGAATCAATGGTAGGCGCGGCTGGACTCGAACCAGCGACCCTCTGCTTAGAAGGCAGATGC
>JBBIMA010000046.1:0-32101 GCA_037444625.1 Solibacteraceae bacterium | reverse complement strand
CGCCCTGGGCGACCCCGGCGGGGCAGCCGCCGCCCCTCCAGCAGCCCTGGAGTCCCCCTCCAGCCGCCGGGCTGGGGACCGCAGGCGGGGCACCCGCCGGAGGCGAGTTCACCCGGATTTTCGGCTCCCCGGCCGGAGCCCAGCCGACGGTCCCGCCGCCTTCCTTCTCCGGCCCGGCGGCGGGCGGCGCCACCGAGTTGTTCGCAGCGCCCGTCGTCCCACCCCCTCCGGCAGCCGCGCCGAGCGCCGGACCGGGCGAATTTACGCGCATGGTCGCCGCCGCTCCTTCGGAAGCCCCTGCGCCCCAACAGGCCGCGCCCGTTCCCGCTGCCGGGCCGGCGGCCGCGGCCCCGCCCAAGGCCACCTACCTGCCGCTGTTGCTGATCGGGGGCTTCATCCTGCTGATTGTGCTCGGCCTGATCCTGTATTTCGCCCTGCGGCATTGAGACCCGGGCGCATTTGACAAGCCGGGGCCGGGCTTCGCAAAATAGGAACTGGAAAGACCCGCTGAACCGGCGTGCGGACGTGGCGGAACTGGCAGACGCGCATGGTTCAGGTCCATGTGGGAGCAATCCCGTGGAGGTTCAACTCCTCTCGTCCGCACCAACCTGCCCTTCCTCATCCCGCACGAAGCTGATCCGGCCCGAGGCGCCGATCTCCCCCTGATCCCTGCCGTCCCCTTATGATGGCTGAGAGCGCAGCGGCGCGGGAGGCATCGAGCATGAGCTGTTGTACGGATCCGAATCGCAGGGAGTTTCTCGGGGCGGCGCTGACGAGCTGGACGGCCCTTGCGCCGGCCGAGCCGAGTCCGTGGCCCGCAGACCTGTGGGACCCGGAGCGCCCGTTGGTTTCCGAAGGCCGGCCGCTGCGGGTTCAGCCCGTATTGATGTACCAGGTGCCCAAGCGCCGCGAGGCGGCCTCTTGGAAATCCTGGGGCGGAGTGCAAAGCGAAGAGGCCGCGGGCGAAGAGACGGCCCGGATCGCAGGCGAGCTGGAGGAGATCTCGCGGCGCGCGGAATTCCCCCTCCGGATCCTGCCCGTCGTGAAAGCTTCGCGCACGGAGGCCGCCGCGGGCCTGCGGGCGGCGGAGGCCGACGTTCGCATCCTGTACCCGGCCACCGGCTCGGGCGATCTGTTGCGCGCGCTGCTGCCCGAGGAGGCCGACGGGATCATTTTCGTCCGCCGCCGTTCGGGCCCCCTCTACTACTGGTACGAGGCGCTCAGCACGCGCTACTTGCGCAAGCGGGGCCAAGCGCCCGGCGCGGGTGCGCCCCGGCTGTCGGTGGAGGACGTGGTGGTGGACGAGCCTGCCGAGCTGCTCTGGCGGCTGCGCGCGCTTTACGGCGTCAAGAACTTTCTGGGGGCCCGCATCGTGGCCCTGGGCGGCGCGCGGGGCAAGTACGCGCCCGAAGCGCCCCAAGTGGCGCGGGAGCGCTTCCGCCTGGACATTCTCGAGATTGCCTACGAGGATTTCCGCCCCCGGATGCGCGCGGCTCTGGAGGATCCCGCCCGCGCGGCGCGAGCTGAGCAATGGACGCGCCGCTATCTGAGTCTGCCCGGCACCCGGCTGGAGACCGACCGGCGCTTCCTGGTCAACGCCTTTCTGCTGTACGGCGTGCTGCGCGATCTGTTGCGCGACTGCCAGGCCTCAGCCCTGACCATCGCGGGCTGCATGGGGACGATCCTGCCCATGGCGCAGACCACCGCCTGCCTCACTCTGAGCTTGCTAAACGACGAGGGCCGCCTGGCGTTGTGCGAATCCGACTTCGTGATCGTGCCGGCCTGCATGTTGTTGCGGCAGATCGCGGGCCGGCCGGTCTTCTTGCACAACTCGACTTTCCCCCACCAGGGCCGGGTGACCTGCGCCCACTGCACCGCCCCCCGCCGCATGAGCGGGCTGCGTTACGACCCGGCGCGCATTCTGACCCATTACGAATCCGAGTACGGCGCCGCGCCCAAGGTCGAGGTTCCCCCGGGCCAACCGGTGACCTTCCTCGATCCGGAGTACGCCACTTGCCGCTGGCTGGGTTTTCGAGGCGTGGTCGAGAGCAACCCCTTTTACCAGATCTGCCGCTCGCAGCAGGACGTGCGAATCCTGGGCGACTGGCGCCGCCTGCTGGATGAGGTGCGCGACTCGCACTGGGTCATGGCCTACGGGGATTTCTTGAAGGAGCTGGGCTACGCGGCCGCCCGCATCGGAGTGGTGTGGGAGACCCTGGGAGAGGGCTGATCCCGCCCACCGCTCCCCGCACTCTGCTAGGCTCAAGCGCATGGCTGTGCGAAGCGGCAAGACCTCACTCCGCGGGCGCAAATCCAAGGCGGAGGTTCTCGAAGAGTTCTCCCGCATCAGCCGGCAGGCCGAGGCGGAACGAGAGGCGGCGGCAGGCAAGGCGGCCGAAGCCGAGTCCTTGCGGGAGGCGGAAATCCGCCAGGCGGCGGAAGGCCTGACGGTGGAAGGGGTGGTCGCCAGGATTTCCGCCCTCAGCCTGGAGGTTTCCAGAGCGCTGGCCGAAGTGTCCGCCAAGCTGGTCGAGGAGGTCGAGCGGCTGGCCGCGGTGCGCGAAGCGGTGGCTTTAGAGCAGCGCGAACTGGAACGGCTGCACAAGCTGGACGTGGCCGCCACCGCTTTGGACCAACTGCTGGAAGAGCACCGGCTCCGGAAGGAGCGGCTGGAGGCGGAGATCGCCGCCCGCCGGGCGGCTTGGGAGGAGGAGGCCCGCGCGGCCGAACGCGAGCGGCGCGAGCAGGAACTGATCGCCCTGCGCAAGGAGGTCGCCGAGTTTCCGGCCCGGCTCAAAGCCGAGATCGAGCGGGCCGCGGCCGAAGCCCGCCAGGCCGCCGAGGAGCGCTTCCGGCAAGAGCTGGCGCTGCTGGCCAAGGACGGCGAGGCCGAACGCCGGCTGGCCGACTTGAGAGTGAAAACGCTGGAGGAGATGACGGCCCGCCAGGCCGCCCAGATCGCCGCTCTGGAGAAGCAACTCGAGGAAGCCAAACAGCAAGTGCAGGAAATCGCCGTCAGAGCCATCGAGGGGGCCTCGGGCGCCAAGGCGCTGGCGGCTATCAACCAAATCGCCATGGAGCAGGCCCGGCAGCGGGCGCGCGCCGAATAGCCCGGTTGCGGCGCGCGTCCCGACTGGTGAACAATCAAGGCCATGGAGTCCGCGCTGGGGTTGCACCGCTTCCACTTCGCCTTCACGATCACGTTTCACTACGTTTTCGCTCAGCTCTCGATGGGCCTGGCGCTGTTGATCTTCCTGTTGAAGACCCTGGGGCTGAAGAGGGCCGAAGAACACTACCAGCGCGCCGCCCGCTTCTGGATCCGGATTTTCGCCATCACCTTCGCCGTGGGGGTGGTGACCGGCATACCGATGGAGTTTCAGTTCGGCACCAACTGGGCGCGCTTTGCCCGGGCGGCCGGGGGCGTCATCGGGCAGACCCTGGCCATGGAAGGGGTGTTCGCGTTCTTTCTGGAATCCACCTTTGTGGGCCTGCTGCTGTTTGGGGAGAAGCGGCTCTCGGCGAAGGCCCACTGGGCGGTGTCGCTGCTGCTGTGGCTGGGAACGTGGCTTTCGGCCTACTTCATCCTGGCCACCAACGCCTGGATGCAGCATCCGGTGGGGCACAGGGTTCTGCCCGGCGGGGAAGCGCAACTGGAGAGCCTGTGGGCGCTGCTGCTGAACCCCTGGCTGGGCTGGATGTTCCTGCACAACCAGTTCGGCACGGTGGTGACCGCGGGCTTCCTGATGGCCTCCATCGGGGCGTACTATCTGCTGACCGGCAGGCAGGCGGCCTACGGCCGCACCTTCCTCAAGACGGGCGTAGTGGCCGGGGGCGTCGCCTCCCTGTTGATGCTGATTCCCACCGGCGACATGCAGGTACGCAACGTGGAGCGCCACCAGCCGGCGACGCTGGCCGCCATGGAAGGGCTTTTCGAAACCATGCAAGGGGCCCCGATCGCCATCCTCGGCCAGCCGGATATGGAGAAACTGCGCCTGGACAACCCCTTGTTGGTCCCCCGGATGCTGAGTTTCCTCACTTACCGGCGCTGGATGGCGGAAGTCAAGGGACTGGACGCCTTTCCACGGGACCAGTGGCCGGATCAGATCCCGCTGGTTTACTACAGCTACCACATCATGGTGGGATTGGGCACGATGTTCATCGCCCTCTCGCTGGTTTCGCTGTTCAAGCTCTGGCGGCGGCGCCTGTTCGCCAGCCGCCGCTGGCTGTGGGTGATCATGCTGGCGGCGCCCTTTCCCTTCATCGCCAACACGGCCGGCTGGATGACGGCCGAGATGGGCCGCCAGCCCTGGCTGATCTACGGCCTGCTGCGCACCTCGGAGGGCTCCTCTGCCAACGTCTCCGGCGGCAATGCCCTGTTCACGCTCATCGGCTTCATGGGGATGTACGCCGTGCTGGCCATTCTGTTCCTGTATCTGTCCTGCCGCGAGATTGATCACGGTCCCGAGCCGGAGGCGGCCGGCGCCAAGGCGGACGATTAGGAGGCAGCCGTGGAAACCATGTGGTTCTGTCTGGTCGCGTTCATGATCGCCATGTACGTCATCCTGGACGGCTTCGATCTGGGCGCCGGCGCCACGCACTTCTGCGCGGCGCGCAGCGAGGCCGAGCGGCGCCAGGTAATCCGCAGCATCGGGCCGGTCTGGGACGGCAACGAAGTCTGGCTGCTGGCGGCGGGCGGGACGCTGTACTTCGCTTTCCCCGGCCTCTACGCTTCCAGCTTCAGCGGCTTTTATCTGCCCCTGATGGTCGTGCTCTGGCTGCTGATCCTGCGCGGGGCGGCCATCGAGTTCCGCAGCCACATTGACAACCCGGTCTGGAAGCCCTTCTGGGACTTCGTCTTCACCGGGTCCAGCGCGCTGCTGGCGATCTTTTTCGGCGCGGCGTTGGGCAACGTGGTGCGGGGCGCGCCCCTGGACGCCTCGGGGAACTATTTCCTTGCGCTGTGGACCGATTTCCGCCCCGGTCCCGAGGCCGGCATTCTGGATTGGTACACCCTGCTGGCCGGCCTGACCGCCTTTCTCGCGCTGGCCCATCACGGCGCCCTCTGGGTGGCGTTGAAGACCGAGGCGCCGGTGAGCGAGCGCGCCCGCCGCGTGGCTTCCCTGGCCTGGTTCGGCGTGCTCGGGATGACGTTGATCCTCACCGGGGTCACCTTCCGGGTACAGCCGCATGTCCCGGAGCGCTTCGCCCTGAATCCCTGGGGGTACGTCTTCCCGGCGCTCGCCCTGGCCGGCCTGCTGTGGAGCACGCTGCTCCGCCATCGGGGCCGGGATGGGCCGGCGTTTCTGGCCTCCTGCGCCTACCTGGCGGGCATGCTGGCCTCGGTGGCCTTCGGGCTGTATCCTTACGTGCTGCCCTCCAGCTCGGATCCCAACCTGAGCCTTACCATTTACAACACGGCCGCGGGCGCCTACGGGCTGCGGGTGGCCTTGTTCTGGTGGATTCCCGGCATGGCGCTGGTGGTCTTCTACACGGCCTTGGTCTACCGTCGCTGGGCGGGCAAGGTGCGGCTGGAGGAAGAAGGCTACTGAGGGAGGGCCGGTGAACATCGGGGTATTGAGGGAGCGCAATCCGGGCGACCGGCGGGTGGCGCTGACGCCGCCGGTCATCCGCCAGCTCGCCGTGCGCGGGCACAAGGTGTGGGTGGAAGCGGGGGCGGGTCAAGGGGCGATGTTCCCGGACGAGGAGTTTCTGCGCGCCGGGGCTGCCCTGGCCTACTCGCCTGCCGAGGTGATCCATCGCGCGGACTTGCTGGTCAAGATTTCGACCCCCCGGCCGGAGGAGCTCGACGAGGCCCCGCCGGGTGCGGCCTGGATGGCCTTCTTCCACATGGCGGTGGCCGACCCCGCCGGCTTCCAGCGCCTCCGCGATCGCCGCATCACGGCCATCGGCTGCGAAATCATCGAGACCGACGACGGGCGGCTGCCGGTGCTGGCGGCCCCCAGCGAAATCGCGGGCCGGATGGCGATCCCGCTGGCCACGCACCTGCTGCGTTCCTCCTCGGGCGGGCGCGGCATCCTGCTGGGGGGCAGTCCGGGCGTGCCGCCCGCCCATGTGGTGATCCTGGGGGCGGGCACGGTGGGAAGCTGGGCGGCGCGGGCCGCGGTGGCGGCGGGGGCGCGCGTCACGGCGCTGGACATCGAGGGCGAAAAACTGCGCCGCCTGGTCGAGCACGTGCCCCACGTGGCCACCGCACTGGCCGATCCCGAGGCCGTTGCCGCCGCGGTGGCTTCGGCCGACGTGGTGATCGGGGCGGTGCTGGTGGCCGGCGCACGCACTCCTCACGTGGTCACGCGCGAGATGGTCGAGCGGATGCAGCCCGGCTCGGTCGTCATTGATGTGGCCATTGATCAGGGCGGCTGCATCGAGACCAGCCGGCCCACCAGCATCGCCGAGCCCACCTTCGTCTACCGGGGCGTGGTCCACTACTGCGTGCCCAACATGACCGCCGACATGGGGCGCTCGACTTCGATCGCCCTGGCCCAGGCCCTCATGCCCTACCTGCTCCTGCTGGCCGAGGAGGGCCTGGAGGGCGCTCTGCGCCGCTGCCGCCCCCTGTTCCGCGGGGTCTACCTCTATCGGGGCGTTTGCGTGCAGCCGCGCCTGGCGGCCGCCTGGAACGTGCCCTGCGGGGACCTGGCGGCGCTTTTGGCCGAGCGGGCGGACCCGCCGGCGCCCGAGGTGCGCCCGTGAGGTGGCTGGAACTGTACCGCTCGAAGGTGACCACGGCGGAGGAAGCCCTCCGGGCGGTCCGGCCCGGCCATCGCGTACACGTCCACGGCGGCTGCGCCGAGCCCGAGGAGCTGGTCGAGGCCCTACTGCGCCGGGCGCCCGAGCTGCGCGACGTGGAGATCGTGCACCTGACCACCATGGGCAACGCCGACTACACCCTGCCCCAGTACGAAGGCGTCTTCCGCCACGCCGCCTTTTTCATCGGCGCCAACGTCCGGCAGGCGGTGCACGAAGGGCGGGCCGACTACATTCCCATCTTCCTGCACGAAATCGAGGAGCTGTTCCGCACCGGCGCCATGCCCCTGGACGTCGCCCTGATCGAGTGCGCTCCGCCCGATGATTACGGCTACATGAGCCTGGGCGCCGGCGTGGACATCGCTTTGACCGCCGCCCGCTGCGCCCGCCACGTCATCGTGCAAGTCAACGAGCTGGCCCCGCGCACCCTGGGCGACGCCTTCCTGCACGTCAGCAAGGTGGCGGCGATCGTCGAGGCCTCCCGCCCCCTGCCCGAGTACCGAAACCCCGCCCCGGGCCCCATCCATCACGCCATCGCCCGGCACGTCGCCAACCTGATCCCGGACGGCGCCACGCTTCAGACCGGCATCGGCGAGATTCCCGACGCCGTGCTGAGCGCCCTGAAGGATCACAAGGACCTGGGCGTGCACAGCGAGATGGTCTCCGACGGCGTGATTGATCTGATCCAGGCGGGCGTGATCAACAACGAAAAGAAAACCCTGCACCCCAACAAGGTCATCGCCGGCTTCGTGCTGGGCACCCGCCGGCTGTTCGACTTCATCCACGACAACCCCATCTTCGAGTTCCACCCCACCTCCTACTGCAACGATCCGTTCATCATCGCTCAGAACGACCGCATGGTGGCCATCAACTCGGCCATCGAGGTGGATTTGACCGGGCAGGTCTGCGCCGATTCGATCGGCCCGCTGCCTTACAGCGGCATCGGCGGCCAGGTGGACTTCGTCCGCGGCGCGGCGCGGTCCAAGGGCGGCCTGCCCATCATCGCCTTGCAAGCCACCGCCAGGGAAGGCGCGGTCTCGCGCATCGTGCCCCTGCTGAAGGCCGGAGCGGGCGTGGTCACTTCGCGCGGCGACGTGCACTACGTGGTGACCGAATACGGCGTGGCCTACCTGCACGGCAAGACGCTGCGCCAGCGGGCCGAAGCGCTCATTCAGATCGCGCACCCGGCCTTCCGGGACGAGCTGCAACGGGAGGCCGACAGAATCGGCCTGCTGGGGCGGCGGGCGGCCTCGCGCCCCTGAGCCGATTCCATCGTCAGCCGAACTCCCAGGCTCGCACCGGCTCTCCTCCGGCGCGCCTCAGGCGAATCCAGTCGAACTCCACCTCGCCTTGCCGGGGGCCGAACTCGAGCGTCAGGATGGCCAGATCGTCGGCCGCTTCGAACGGCACCGAGTACTCGCGCCACCGGCCGTCGGCGAGGAACTCGATCGGGCGCCTGTTTTGGGGATTGCGGATGTCCGTGACGAGGCTCCAGCTAAAGCCCGTCACCGAAGCCTCCGATGAGCGGGCGCGAAACTCCAGCGCCATCGGCCCGCCCGGCGCGACGAAAGCTCGCTCCAGCCGCGCGTTGGGCTCGCCGTAGCAGCGTACTTTGAGCAGGCCGCCTTCTCGGGATGCCCGGCACCCGGACTGCGTGCACCAGCCGTCCACTTCGCTGCGATCGCGGTCCCAGGGCATGACGCGATCTTCCGCATACCGGCCCTGGTCGCCGGTCTGCCGAATCCAGCCGTCCAAGAGGGCGCGCATCTGCTCGAGCGTACGGCGGTGCGCCGGATCCCCGGCCAGGTTGCGCGTCTCGTGGGGATCGGCCTGGAGGTCATACAGCTCCTCGGCCGGCCGGCGGGGCGCCAGAAAAGCGGCCGGCGGGCCGCTCAGTTTGCCCGCCTCGGCAAGCTGCCGCATCACGGCCAGCGTGGGGTAGTTCACGTCCTTGTAAACGTTCTGCTGCGCGTAAGGCCGCTCGGGGAGGAAGTTGCGGATGTACTTGAAGCGGCGGGTGCGCACGCAGCGAATGCGATCCACGGTTTCGTCGCAACGATCGCGGGCGGCGACGATGAACCGGCGCGGCTGCGCCTCCGGCCCCAGAAAGACCCGGCCTTCCATGTGCGCAGGCGGCTCGAGGCCGGCCAGCTTGAGGGTAGTGGCCGTGATGTCAATGGCGCTGACCAGCTCCTCGGATACGCCGCCCGGCTTGAAGCCCGCCGGACGGAACCTCTCGGGAATGCGGATCAGCAGCGGAATGCGGATCCCGCCGTCGTAGAGGAACTGTTTGTCGCGGGGCATGGGCCGGCCGTGGTCGCCGAAGAAGAACACGACGGTGTCTTCCGCCAGTCCCTCTCGCTCGAGCCGCTCGAGCACCTTGCCCACTTTGGCGTCCAGATTCTGGAGCGTCTCCAGATACATCGCCCAGTCCTTGCGGACCGAAGGATGATCGGGATAGCAAGGAGGGATGCGGACGCCGGCCGGATCCACCGGGCGATCGGGGCAGCGCCGGAAAGGCCGGTGCGTCTCGGAAAAGTTCACCTGCGCGTAAAAGGGCTGCCCTTTGCGCCGCTCGGCCCAGTCTTTGCCCTCGAAGATCTCCTCGGTAACGAAATTGAAGTCGGTTTTGCCTGTGCCGCGCACGCCGGGCGCCGCCGGGATGACGTTCGAGGTATGGTAGCCCGCGCGCTGCAAGTAACGAGTGAACGGTTCGACGCCCTTGGGGAGGCGGTATCCGTCGTCGCGGTGGCTGCGGTGGTTGTGGGCCCCGATCGAGGTCTGGTACATCCCGGTGGCGATGGCCGAGCGCGAGGCCGAGCAAACCGGCCCTGTGACGAAGGCATTCGTGAAGCGCATGCCTTCCCGGGCCAGGCGGTCCAGGTTCGGCGTGTGCACGGCGCGATTGCCGTAGCAGCCCAGATCGGGACTGAGGTCCTCCGCAATCAACCACAAGATGTTCGGCCGAGCGGGCGCCGAGCCGCGCGCAAACGCAGCCAGCGAGAGGCCGACGGCCTCACGACGCGTCAGTGGCATTCCGGTCGCCTCCGGTTATTCAGAATGCCACACGCAAGCCCAACTGGATGGTGCGCGGCGCGGTAGCGCTCGAGATGACACCGAAGCCGGGAGCGCCCATGGAGCGGGCGGGCAGGCCGAAATCGGGGTGGTTGAAGGCATTGAACAAATCGGCTCGGAACTGTACCACCCGCTGCTCGCCCCAGGGGAGATTCTTGTTGAGGGAGAAATCGAAGCTGACCCGCCCGTCCGCGCGCACGATGCCGCGGCCGGCGTTGCCGAACGCGTAGGGCGGGGGAGCGGCGAAAGCTTCCGTATCGAACCAGCGATCCAGGCGCCGCTGATCGGCCGGCAGGTTGGGGTTGCGCAGCAGGTTGGCCCTCAGGCCGCCCGCCGAAAAGGCGTTCGTGGTGTTGGTCTGCATGGTGACTGTGAACGGACCGCCGCTCTGGGCGTTCACGATCGAGCCGATGGTCCACCCGCCCAAAACCGCTGCGGGCACTCCACGGGTCAGCCAGCGACGCCCCTTGCCCCAGGGCAGATCGTAGACCGCGCTGGCCACGAAACGGTGCGCGATGTCAATCGAGAGCGGCCCCTTATCCAGGCGGCGATTGTAATAGTCCTGGTAAAGCTGATCGTCACCCAGATTCCCGCTGCCCGATTCGTCAATGACCCCGATGTTGCGCGACCAGGTGTGGCTGGCCAGAAGGCTCAGGCCGTGCGAAAACCGCTTCTCCAGCCGTAGGGAACCGGCGTGGTAGTTGTGCGCCCCCAGGGTGGGGATCAAGATTTGCACGTTATTGAATTGCGGGAAAGGACGGCGCACCTGGGCGTTGCCCGGCCCCATCCATTGGGGCGGCACCTGATTGATCGAGAGAGTGGAGATAGGCATCTTGCGTCCCAGGTTGCCCATATAGGAGAGCTCAACCGCCAGATTGCCCGGCAATTCGCGCTGAATGCCCAAGTTGAACTGCTGCGAGTACCCGGTGCGCCGGTTGGTCTCGTAGAAAGTGACGTTGGTGGTAGGCGATTTCCCTACCGGCACCGCGCCGAAGCGATCGTCGCGCACCGGCGGCTGCAAGGTCACGTTCACGCCTTGCGCCAGATACAGAGCGGGCGTGACGCCGTTGTCGGGCGAGGACAGGCCGGCGGAACGCTCGAAGCCCAGGGAGGCCACGTTGGGCACGCCGTGCGCGAAGGGATGCTCGTAAAAGACGCCGTAGCCGCCCCGCGCCACCCACCGGGGCGAACCGAGCACGCGCCAGGCGAACCCCAGGCGCGGCCCGAAGTTGTTCCAGTCCGGATCGTAAGGCCGCCGCGGCCAGCCGCCCACGCCCGCGAAGCGCACCACGCCCGGCGTACCGGAAACGGGATTCAGCGCCGCCATGTCGAAACCGTTGATGCGGTTGTTCTTGTCCATGATGGGCGTATCGGTCTCCCAGCGCAGCCCGAGGTTCAGGGTGAAACCCGGCGTCAGCTTCCAGTCATCCTGCAAGAATCCCGCCAGATACCAACTGTAGCGATCCAAAGGATCGGTGTCCCGCAAAGAGAACGAATTGACGAAGCCCACCAGGAAGGAGGCCATGCCGAAACCGGTGCCAGCGTCGCCAGGCAGGCCGGTGCCCGTGGTGGCGAAGCCGAAGTCGCCCGAAATGCTCGGGCGGTTGACGTCCAGGTTGATGCTCTTGCGAATCTCGGCGCCGAACTTGACCACGTGCCGCCCGCGCACCCAGGTCCAGTTGCTCACCGCCTGGTGCTGGCGGATGGGAAACTGGCGGCGTTCGTTGCTCGATCCCAGAGTGGCTACGCCCGCCACACTGACGGCGGGAAACGCCCCCGTGGGAACGCCTTTCAAACCGATCTCCTGCACCACGTTGCTGCCCAGCCCGGCCGATTTGGCGTGCCAGGTCCGATGGGCGAAGCTGTAACGGGCATCCATGACCAGCGAGTTGGTCCAGGTGTGCGTGTCGGCGAACAAGAAACTGGTCTCATACCGCCCGGCGTTGAAGGGGCTCTGGGGGTCGGCTTCCTTGCCCGGATAATTGCTGGTCCAGTTATACGGGTCGTTGTTATAGAGGATGCGCAGGTAAAAGCGGTTGCTGTCGCTAAAGACGTGATCCACCCGGCCGGTAACATTGTCGCGCGTGAACTTTCGCGCCCGGTTGCCGGCAAAGTTCTGCGCGCCCGCCACGTTCACCGGGGGGCGATTGGGCGAGGGCCAGAAGGCCGCGAGCCGGCGGGCCACGGGATCCATGCGGTTGGCAGGAACGGCGTTGGCGGGGAACGGATCGCGCACCACCTGAGTGCCCAGCGTCCGGGTGGTCGCAGGATCGTAAACCCGGATGAGTTGGCCGCGCGTGTTGAAAGTCTGGGAAAAGTCGCCGCGGCGCTGCAACTCGGTGGGCACGGTGAGGATCTGCGTGAAGCCGTCCGTGCGGCGCGTCCCTTCGTAGCCCGCGAAAAAGTGCGTACGATCGCGCACGATGGGGCCGCCCAGGGTGGCGCCGAACAGGTTGTAGCGCAGAGGCGCCTTGATCTTGCGCGCGCCCTCGGTCGGGGAGAAAAAGCCCGCGGCGTCCAGACGGTCGTTGCGGAAATACTCGAAAACGCTGCCCCGGAACTGGTTGGTTCCGGACTTCGTGCTGGTAACCACCAGACCGCCTGCCGAGCCGCCGAATTCCGCCGAGTAATTGTTCTGCACTACGCGAAACTCGCGGATGACCTCCACCGGGGGGTCGGTGTCCACCTGGCCGACGCCCAGACGCATGTTCTGGATGTTGCCGCCGTCCAGCCAGAACATCTGGTTCTCCGTGCGCCCGCCCGCCAGGCTGAACAGAGGCTTGGCCAGCCCGCTGTAATCCACCCAAACCGTGTTGGCCGCCAGGCGGACCAGCTCCAGGGCCCGCCGGTTACCCAGGGGCATCTCGCTGACGACGCGGCTGTCCAGGAACTGGCTGACGGTGGCCGATGTGCTTTCCAGCAGCGGCGCCTCCGCACTCACCTCGACCACCTCGGTCACGCTGCCCAGTTCCATGCGTATGTCCAGAGCCAGCTCCTGGGCGGTCTCCAAGATCAGGCCTTTCCGCTCGTACTTCTTGAAACCGGCGACCGTCGCCGTTATGGTGTAGCGGCCGGGCGGCAACAAGGGCAGAACGTAAATGCCGGCTTCGTTGCTCCGGCTGCGCGTGCTGACGCCGGTCTCCTCGTTGGCGGCCACGACCTCGGCGGCCGGAATGGCCGCGTCCTCCGGGTCCGTCACCCGGCCGCTGATGCGCGCCTGCGAGGCCTGGCCGAACAGCCAGGACCCCAGGGACAAGGAGAACAACGCGGAAACAGTAAAGACTTTCCCCATGGTCCTCACCCTTTCTGCGGTCAGGATTATACCGCAGCTCCCGGGGCAGCGGAGATCTCACCTCGCCCCGCGCGGCACGCTGGGAAACTGCCGCATCACACCGTCCAGCTCCGCGCCCCGCCCCAACGCCCGCGGGTCCCCGGTCCGCTTCCGATAAGCCTCCAGGCGCGCGGCGAGCTGCTTCCGCACCGCCTGGTGCTCGGGCCCGGCGGCCAGGTTACGCAAGTTGAACGGGTCCCGCCGCACGGCATAGAGCTCTTCGGCCGGGCGTTTCCCGAAGGCCAGGCGGAACAGCTCGGGGAATTTCTCCCGATTGCGCCACAGATACGTCTTGGTAGGCCCGCCGTCCGTATCCCCGTAGCCGCCCACCGGATCGTCCTCCGGCCAGGCCGGACCGGGATGATCGCCGCAGGGGTTGGCCTCCGGCGTCAGATTACGGATGTAAAGATACTCCGCGGTGCGTATAGCCCGGCTCGGATATCCCGCGCCGTCGGGGCGGCTCCCCGGGAAATGGCGTTCGATGCCGAAAACCACCTCGCTGCGCCCGGGCGAGCGGCCATCGAGCAGCGGTAGCAGGCTGCGGCCCGTGGCGTCTTGCGGAATGCCCAGTCCCGCAGCCTCCAAGAACGTGGGAGCGAGATCAATCAGGCCGATCAGGTCCTCGATCACGCGGCCGGCCTTCACGCGCTCTCCCCATCTCAAAGCCAGCGGCAGGCGCGCGCCGTAATCATAAAGGTTGGCCTTGGCCCGCGGAAACGCCATGCCGTTATCGGAGGTCGCCACGACAACGGTGTTCTCCAGCTCGCCTCGCTTTTCGAGCGTCCGCAGCATGCGCTCCAGATGCCGGTCGAACCACCGGATCTCGAAAGCATAATCCGCCAGGTCGCGCCGCACCTCGTCGCTGTCGGGCAGGAAGGCGGGCACGCTCACCGAATCCAGGCGGATGCCGTGCTTCTGCCCGATGCCCTCGTCGAACTCGCGATGCGGCTCGAGGAAGCCGGCCCAGAAACAAAACGGCGCGTTCTTGGGCCGGTCTTGCAAGAAGGCCTCGAAGTTGGCGGCGTAGTCTATGGGACTGACCCGCCGTCCGGGCGGCGTCAGCCTGAGCTTGTTGTAGTCCGGTCCGGCGGGATTGAACTTGCGGCCGCTGTGGGTCCAGTTGCCCGGCCCCCATCCCTTGCCCGTGAATCCGACGTGATAGCCCGCTTGGGCGAGCAAGTCGGTATAGATCGGAATGCCGCCCGGCCATTCGGTGTGGTTCATGGAAGCTGCGCGCAGGCGGTAGAAATCCTGGCCGGAAAGAATGCTGCCGCGCGAAGGGCAGCAGGACGGGCTGGCGGCGAACGCGTTGCGAAACAGCACGCCTTCCCCCGCCACCCGGTCAAAGCCGGGCGTTTTCACGAACGCCGCGCCGCAGGCCGAGGCGTGCGGGTAGGATTGATCATCGGAAATGCAAAGCAGGATGTTGGGCCGGCGCAGAGCGGCGGGGCGAAGGACGGCGGGCGCGGCCGCCAGCACCGGCAAGAAAGCCCGGCGGCGCACCGCTATTCTCCCACCACCGTAACGGTGATCTCGCGCTCGCGCGGGCGGTTGTCGAAGTCGCACAGCACCACCTGCTGCCAGGCGCCCAGATCGAGCTGCCCGTCGCGCACGGGATAACTCCTGGCGGTTCCTATCAGCGCGCTGCGCAGGTGCGAGTAGCCGTTGTCGTCGCCCCAGCGGGCGTTGTGCGCGTAATCGTGATCCGAGGGCGCGATCTTCTCGAGCGCGCGCTTCAGATCGGCCACCGCCCCGGGCTCGTACTCGATGGTGGTGACGCCCAGGGTCGAGCCCTTGCCCGAAACGTTCGCCACGCCCGAGCGGATCTTGCTCTCCCGCACGATGCGCTCGATATGGCCGGTGATGTCCAGCACGTCCGCATGCCCGCGGGTGGAGATGCGAAAACTCTTTTGGTACACCGCCATAGCCTTGTCTCCGCGGGCTTGCCGGCTGCCCGCCGGGCGGGGCTGCGCGGCAAGCCTCATCCGTCACTCTCCCCAAGCTAACACTGCCCTCGGCCGCCGGAAGGCGGCCCCCGCCGCCCGGCGGTCCGGTGGCGGGCGGTCGTCCGGTACCCCCAGTACTGCCAAGCCGAATCTTTCGTTGACGGGATCGAGCCGGTCAGGTTAAGCTTGTGGGAGCACGGAGATAACCCAAACTCGGAGGTGCGGGATGCAGAAGGCGCACATTGTGCTGTTGCTGGCGCTCCTGTTGCCATTGGCTTCATGGGCGGGCAATATCGCGGTTTTCGGCGACAACGCCACGGATGACTTTCTGGCGGGCCTCGGCCACACCGTAACCCTGGTGAGCGACAGCCAGTTGGCCACTCCCGGGTTCCTCAATTCCTTCGATCTGTTTTACATGACGAGGAACGGGGCCTCTTACGGGACCGGTCTTTCGGCGGCGGCTGCGGCCAATGTGTATTCCTGGGTCCTGGGAGCGCGGTTCGTTCTGCTCAACGCCGACTTCGCCGACGGCATCGGTGACGCGACCATCAATCAGTTGACCGCCAACGCGGTCAACTGGGTGCTGGCCGGCGGCTCGCGAGGGTATGTGGGTGAATTCAGCGGGTCGGTCTCGGCTCTGACTTCCAACAGCCAGGGTTGGTATCCGATCGGCATTGTGGCGGGTTCGGCCGGGCCCCTGGGTTATGGCCAGGGCGGCAGCGACCTCACTCTTTGGGCCGTCCAAGCGTCGCACCCCGTTTGGTCCGGCCTCCCGAGCTCGTTCAACCCATCCAGCGTCGAATTCGGCGCCACCCTGACCGGCGTGGACCCCGCCCTGATCGTGGCCGCCTTCGGCGCCAACGGGCCCGAGTTTCCGGGAGTGATCGCCGGGACCGCCGGTGCAGCTCCGATTCCCGAGCCCGGCACCCTCACGCTGTTGGGCGCCGGGCTGGCGGCGCTGGTCCTGGCGCGGCGCAGGCGCTAAGAGTTCCGGCTGCTCGGACGGTCTCCTGCGCGGCCCGGCGGCCCCTTGGCTTCACTGTCGGCCCCGGTTAGAATATTAACCGGAAAGACTCTGAAGCGGAGGTATCATGCCTCAGTACTCTTTCGTGTGCCAGGAGTGCCGGAAGCCGTTCACCCTGTTCCTGCACATCGCCGAGATGGAGAAGGGCGGCATCAAGTGCCCGGAGTGCGGCAGCACCCGGGTGGAGCAAAAGCTGGAGCCGTTCTTCGCCAACACTTCCAAGAAGAGTTGACGGCCGCCCCGGCCCGGCCCCGGCTCAAGCCCGAAAAATGGGCTCGACCTCCCGGGCGGCGGCCAGCAGCCGCTCGCGTTCAGCCGCCGTGAGGGGTTGAAACCCGGCGGCGAGTTCCAAGGCCAGCGGGTAAATTTTCTCGTCCCCCGGCGGGATCGCGGCCGTGACGTCCTCCGACAAGGTAAACCGCAAGGCCAGCCGGGCCAACTCCCGCTCGGTCACCGGCTGGTACCAGGTCTTGGGGCCGCCGGACTTGTTGCGGTCCGTACCCGCGGGCCACCGGGTGTACGCCAGCGCCTTCAGGGCCAGCCGGGCCGCTCCTTTCTGGCGGGCCCGCGCTACGACCTGCGGGCCGAAATTACCCCGGGCGTAGCAGACGAAATTGATCGGGAACAGCACCGAGTCGAAGGCGAACCGGTCCAGCATCGCCAGGGCGGCCTCCACCGAATGGGCCGAGAAGCCCAGGTAGCGAACCTTGCCTTCCTCCCGGGCCTTGAGGAACAGCTCCTGCGCGCCCCCGGGCGCGAAAATCCGCTCGACCTCCTCGAGCTTGGTCACCGCATGGTGCTGGTAGAGATCGAAATGCCCGCTGCGCAGGCGCTGGAGGGAGCGCTCGAGTTCCCGGCGCGCGCCGGCGGCGTCCCGCCGCTGCGTTTTGCAAGCCAGGAAAACCTGCTTGCGGTAAGGCGCCAGGGCCGACCCCAGCTTGATTTCCGCCTCGCCGTCGCCGTAAGAGGGCGCGACATCGAAGTAGTTCACGCCCCGATCGGCCGCCTCCGCCACCAGCCGATCGGCTTCCGCCTGCTCGAGCCCCACCAGCATGATGCCGCCGAAGCCGACCACCGACAACTCGATGCCGTCGCGGTAGCGGCGCCTGGGTAAGGCCTGCGCCGCCCGCGCCCCTCCGGCCAGCCCGGCCGCCGCACTGAGAAATTCGCGCCGCCTCATGGCTCTCAGTGTAACGCCGCTCGGCTAGAATTGCCTTGTGCCTCGCCCCGCTCACAACGCCGTCTGCGAGCTCGCCCCCCGGATCCGGGAGGTCCGCCGGTGAAGCCCGAGGAGCTGCGCCTTTCGCCCGAGGCTATGCGCGCCTTCGGCTACCGGGTGGTGGACTGCATCATCGAGCACTTGGAGGCGCTGGGCGAGAAGAGCCCCTCGCGCCGCGGGACTCGCGCCGAGCTGGAAGAGTTGCTGCGCGAACCGCCTCCGGAAAACGGCTCGGATCCCGAGCGCGTCCTGGAGACGGTGCTGGCCCGCGTCTTCACCCGCATGATGCACGTGGATCACCCGCGCTTCTTCGCCTTCGTGCCCGGCCCGGGGAATTTCGTAAGCGCCATGGCCGACGCACTGGCCTCGGGCTTCAACGTGTTCGCCGGCTCCTGGTTCTCCGGCTCGGGACCGGCTCAACTCGAGCTGGTGGTGGTGGACTGGCTGCGGCAACTGCTCGGCCTGCCGGACTCGGCCGCCGGCTTGTTCGTCAGCGGCGGTTCGGCGGCCAACCTGACTGCGCTGGCGGCCGCGCGCCACGCCCTCCTCGGGCAGAACATCGAAGGCGCTGTCGTCTACTACTCCGACCAGACCCACTCGGCGGTGGAGCGCGCCCTGCGCGTGCTGGGCTTCGCCCCCCAACAGATGCGCCGCTTGGCCGGCGACGAGCGCTTCCGCCTCTCGCCTGATCAGGTGCGCGCCGCCGTGGCCGCCGACCGGGCCGCCGGCCGCCGCCCCTTCTTGATCGCGGCCAACGTCGGAACCACTAACACCGGAGCGGTGGACCCCCTGCCGGAACTGGCCGCCCTGGCGCGCAACGAGGGTCTCTGGCTGCACGCCGACGGGGCCTACGGCGCGGCCGCCGCGCTCACGCCGGAGGGCCGCGCCCTGCTGAGCGGACTCGAACAGGTGGATTCGCTCGCCCTGGACCCCCACAAGTGGCTCTTCCAGCCCTTCGAGTGCGGCTGCGTGCTCCTCCGCCAGGGCGGCCTTCTCGAGCAGGCCTTCCGCATCCTGCCCGAATACCTCCAGGACGTCCATCGGACGCCCGGGGCGGTCAATTTCTGCGATTACGGCCTCCAGCTCACGCGCGCCTTCCGCGCCCTCAAGCTTTGGATGTCCCTGAAGGTCTTCGGGCTGGCCGCCTTCCGGCAGGCCATCGGGCGCGGATTGCGCCTGGCCGAGTTCGCCGAGAGGCGGCTGCGGCAAAGCGGCCTCTGGGAGATCGTCTCGCCCGCCCAACTGGCCGTGGTCTGCTTCCGCTATCGCGATCCGGCGCGCAGCCCGGAGCAGCTCGACCGCCTGCACCTGGAGCTGGTCGAGCGTATGATCGCCGGCGGTTACGCCGTGCTGACCTCGACCGTGCTGCGCGGCCGGACCGTGCTGCGGCTGTGCACCATCAACCCGCGCTCCCGCCCGGAAGAAATCGAGCAGACCGTCGCGCGGCTGGAGGAGCTGGCGCGCGCCTGAAGCTCAGGCCGGCAGGTCCCAGCGCCGGTCCCAAACCACCCGGGAGCGGGAGCGCAAGGCCTGGGCCGCCAAGAAGCAGGCGACCGCCGAGTAGTAACCTTCCTCTTCGTTGGCCACTGTGCGCTTGCGGTCGCGAATGCGATCGAGCCAATCGCGCAGAATATTCTCTGCATTCGCCGGCGGGAAGCGCACCGCTGCAGGGGGTTCCCGGCTGAATTTCGTGTTGGGAGTGTAAATGTAGCCGTAATCCTGGATGTACCGCTCCGCCCAGAGCGTGCCGCCCGTGCCGCGTAACTCGACCCCCGCGGAGGTCTTCACGCCCGGCGCCGTCAGACACTCGGCGGTGAAGGTGACGATGACCTCCTGCGGATACTCCAGGATGAAGCTGACCACGTCCGGGGTGTCCCGCCCGTCCTTGTAGTAATAAACGCCGCCGCCCGCCACCGCCGCCGAGGGCCGGCGCAAGGAGAGCCAGTGGTGCGCCGAATCCACCACGTGGATGGCGATGCCCATGATCATGCCGCCGTCGTAATGCAGCCACTTGTAAGGGCTGAAGTAGATCTCGGGGTTCCAGGGGACCTTGGGCCCCGGCCCCAGCCAGCGGTCCCAGTCCAGACCCTCCGGCTTGCGCTCGAAGCCCGGCGGCGCGGTGCGGATGTAGCCGGTGTTGGAGGTGTACCAGGTGCGCGCCAGCCCCACTTTCCCGATCACGCCCGTGTCAATGTAACGCTGCTTGGCCTCGACGAAGTTGGGTAGGCCGCGGCCTTGCATGCCCACCTGCACGATTCGCCGGTTGGCCCGCGCCGCCCGCACGACGGCCTGGCCGTCCTTGGGAAAATGGACCATCGGCTTTTCCACATAAACGTCCTTGCCCGCCTCGAGCGCTTCCACGGTCATCCTGGCGTGCCAGTGGTCGGGCGTGGCCACGATCACCGCGTCCACGTCCTTGCGCTCAAGGATCTGCCGGTAGTCCACGTATTGCTCGCACCCGCCCCCGGCGATCTTCACCGCTTCGTTGCGTCGCACGTCGTAGATGTCCGAGACCGCCACGAACCGGATCTCGCCGGGCGCGATCTTGTTCAGCGCCTTCATCAGCCACTGGCCGCGCCCGCCGGTTCCGATCACGCCGATGCGTATGCGCTCGTTGGCGCCCGCCACCCGCCGGGCGGAAGCCGCCGTGGCCGCCAGAAACCATCTTCGGGAAGGGGACAGTTCGGCCATACCGGTCACCCAAAATAGCACAAGGCCCGCGCCGCGAAACCGGCCGGCCCGGGAGGCCCCCGCCCAGGGTTGAATCCTGCGGGCGGCGGGCGGCTCGGGCGGCGCTGGTGTATACTGCCATGCGATGAAGCCTCCGGATGCCTCCCTCAGCCTCGACCGCCGCGACCTGGGACGGCTGGCCTTGGGAGCGCTGGCCGCAGCCCCGCCCGCCGCCAAAGCGCCCCCACTGGAGCCTGGCATCAAGCTTTCCCTCCAGGTGGGTAGCGATCCCAGCGACGAGGACCTACAGTTCGCCCGCCAGCTCGGCGTTCCCTACGTCAACATCTGGGTGCGCGCCAAGGACGCCACCCTCGAGAATTTCCTCCGCCTGCGCCGCAAGGTCGAGGGCGCCGGCCTGAAGATCTGGAACATCGGCAACACCGACGTCCACAACATGGAGGAAGTCACGCTCAACCTGCCGGGCCGCGATCGCAAGATCGAGGAGTACAAGCAGTACTTGCGCAATCTGGGCCGGGCGGGCGGCATTTACTACACCACTTACGCCCACATGGGCAACGGCATCTGGAGCACCGAGCCGGAAACCACCCGGGGCGGGGCGCGCGCCCGGGCCTTCGATCTGGCCAAGGCCGACCGGGGCCACTGGGCGGGCAAGGTCTTCCAGGGCCCTCTCACCCACGGGCGGCGTTACAGCCCGGAGGAAATCTGGGAGAACTATGCCTACTTCATCCGCCAGGTGGCTCCGGTGGCCGAGGCGGAAGGCATCCGCATCGGCATTCATCCCGACGACCCGCCGGTCCCCGAGCTGGGCGGCGTGCCCCGCTGCATCTTCTCCAGCTTCGAGGGCTACCGCAAAGCGCTGGAGATCGCCGGCAGCCCCAACGTCGGCCTCTGCCTGTGCGTCGGCTGCTGGCTGGAGGGCGGCAAGCTGATGGGCCGCGACGTGATCGAAACCATCCGCCACTTCGGCCGGCAAGGCAGGATTTTCAAGGTGCATTTCCGCAACGTCTCGGCGCCGCTGCCGCACTTCGTCGAGACCTTCGTGGACGACGGTTACATGGACATGTACCGGGTGATGCGCGCCTTGCAGGAAGTGGATTTCCGGGGCGTGGTGATCGCCGACCACATCCCGGCCATGGTCGGCGGCCCGCGCGCCGGCGCCGCTTACTCGATCGGCTACATGCGCGCCCTGATCGAGCGGGCCCGGGCGGAAGCGGGCGCCCGCCGGCCCGCCGCCGGAAGATCTTAGGAGGTTGCACATGCTCACTCGCCGTTCTCTGTTCGGCTCCGCCTTTGCCGTGCTGGGCGCGCGCAAGGGCTCGGGGCAAAATTGGGCGGCCGAAAAGGTCGTGGTGGATCCGGCCCGGCAGATCGGCACCATCCGCCCGGAACTGCACGGGCACTTCGCCGAACACCTGGGCTCGTGCATCTACGGCGGCTTGTGGGTCGGCAAGGGCTCGCGCATCCCCCATATCAACGGCCACCGCCGGCAGGCGGTCGAATGGCTGCGCGAGCTGGGCATCCCGGTCTTGCGCTGGCCGGGCGGCTGCTTCGCCGACGACTACCACTGGCGCGACGGCATCGGTCCCGCCGCCCGGCGCCCCAAGCGGGTCAACATCCACTGGGGCAACTACACCGAGGACAACAGCTTCGGCACCCATGAGTTCATCGAGCTGTGCCGGCTGATCGGCGCCGAACCCTACATCGCCGGCAACGTGGGCAGCGGCACTCCCCAGGAGCTGCGCGACTGGGTCGAGTATTGCAACTACCCCTCCGGCAGCGGCCTGGCCGAGGAGCGCGCCGCCAACGGCTCGCCGCAGCCCTTCCGCGTCCGCTACTGGGGCGTGGGCAACGAAAACTGGGGCTGCGGCGGCAACATGACGCCCGAGGAGTACGCCGCCCACTACCGCCGTTTCGCCACCTACCTGCGCGACTTCGGCGACACCCGCCTGTTCCTGATCGCCTGCGGCCCCGGCGGCCACAACCTGGAATGGACCCGTCGCTTCATGGAGAACATGCCCCGCCGCAACCGCATCCACGGCTTCGCCATGCATTACTACTCCCGCGGGCGCGACTACGCCACCCGCTTCACCGTCGAGAGCCTGCGCGAGCAACTGGCCACCTTCGCCGCCCTCGAGAAGGCGGTCATCGAGCAGCGCGAGCTGCTCGACCGCTACGACAAGGACCGCCGCATCGGCCTGCTCGTGGACGAATGGGGCGTCTGGGACCGCATGGACCCCGAGGAGGAAAAGCGCTACGGACGGCTGTTCCAGCAGATCACCATGCGCTCGGCCATCGCCGCAGCCCTGGGTCTTAACGTCTTCCACCGCCAGGCCGACAAGCTCGTCATGGGCAACCTGGCCCAAACCGTCAACGTTCTGCACGCCCTGTTGCTCACCGACGGCGAACGCTGCGTGCGCACCACCACTTACTACGCCTTCGAGCTGCTGAAGCCCCACCGCGGCGGCATCGCCCTGCCGGCCCATTGCGAGCAGCCCGCTCCCCTGGGGCTTTCGGTCTCCGCCTCCCGCCAGGCCGACCGCCTCGCCCTCACCCTGGTCAATCCCAAGCACGACGCGGGCGTCAAAGTCGCCTGCGCGCTGGCCGCCGGTTCGGCCTCCCAAGCGAGCGCCCGCATCCTGCATCACCCGGATTTCAACGCCGCTAACACCTTTGATTCCCCCGACCTGATTGTTCCGCGCGAGCACCCGGTGGAGGTCTCAGGCGGCGCCTTGCGCCTCGAACTGCCGCCCCTGTCGGTCCTCACCCTCACGGCCCGGCTGACCGGCGTATGAAGCCCCCCTGCGCCGACGCGCTCAGCCCGCCTCCGGCCGCAAGACGCCTGCGGCCGCGGTCCGCTCTATGCGGCCTGTCATGAGCCCGCCGGGGCTCTAGCGGGCGCGGGGCGCGTCGGAGTGCAGCAGCTCGATCGTCACACCCAAGGCCCCGGCCGTGTCGAAGTACACGTAAGTGCCGTTGTCCTGATCGTAGCGGCCGCGGTGCAGTTCGGCGAAGCCCAGCCCCTTGAGCGTCTCGACGGTCTTTTCCAGGTCCGCCACCTGAAAGCCCAGATGGTGCACGCCCTCGCCGTGCTTCTCCAGGTGCTCGCTCCAGCTCGTCTCTCCCCCCACCGGCTCGAGGAACTCCAGCACCACTTGGCCCAGACGGAGGAAAGCCAGCTTCACCCGCCCGTCGGAGGCGCGGCCGCGATAGGTCAGCTTGACCTCGCGGCCCGGCCGCGTCAGGTTGATCTTGGGCGGCGCGACGCCCAGTAACTCGGCCCAACGCCGGCTGACGGCTTCAATGTCCTTGCAGACGATGGCCACCTGAACCACCGTCTTCATGCCCGGATCGCGGTAGGGCTCGGACTGGGCGGCCAGCGAGGCGGCGGCCGCCCCCCAGAGCAGGATCAGGCGCTTCATGCCGCGATGATAGCGCAAAAACAGAAAGGCCGCCCCGCCCGGAGCGGGGCGGCCGGAACGGCTTGGAATCCTCCCGGCCGGAAGCCGGCGGATCAGTAGTCCATGTCGTGCGGATGGCCGCCCGGAGCGGGCTCCTTCTTCTTCTCCGGGATCTCGGCCACCATGGCCTCGGTAGTCAGCATCAAAGCCGCGATCGAGGCCGCATTCTGGAGCGCCGTGCGAGCCACCTTGGTGGGGTCAATGACGCCGGCCGCCACCAGGTCCTCGTAGACGCAGCTCTCAGCGTTGAAGCCGAAGTTGAGGTTGTCGTTGCCCCGGATGCGCTCGACCGCGATGGCGCCCTCGAAGCCGGCGTTGCCCACGATCTGGCGCAGCGGCTCCTCGCAGGCCCGCTTGACGATGTCCACGCCGATCTGCTCGTCGCCGCTGACCTTCAGGCTCTCCAGAGCGGTCGCACCGCGCAACAGAGCCACGCCGCCGCCCGGCACGATGCCCTCTTCGACCGCGGCGCGGGTGGCATGCAGGGCGTCCTCGACGCGGGCCTTCTTCTCCTTCATCTCGGTCTCGGTGGCCGCGCCCACCCGGATCACCGCCACGCCGCCGGCCAGCTTGGCCAGCCGTTCCTGGAGCTTCTCCCGGTCGTAATCCGAGGTGGTCTCCTCGATCTGGGCCCGGAGCTGCTTGATGCGGCCCTCGATGGCCTTCTGGCTGCCCGCCCCGTCCACGATGGTGGTGTTGTCCTTGTCCACCGTGACGCGCTTGGCGCGGCCCAGGTCATCCAGCCGCACGCCCTCCAGCTTGATGCCGGTCTCCTCCATGATGGCCTTGCCGCCGGTCAGGATGGCGATATCCTCGAGCATGGCCTTGCGCCGGTCGCCGAAGCCCGGGGCCTTCACCGCGCAGGCGTTCAGCGTGCCGCGCAGCTTGTTGACCACCAGGGTGGCCAGCGCCTCGCCCTCGACCTCCTCGGCCACCACCAGCAGCGGCTTGCCCGAGCGCGCGATCTGCTCCAGCAGGGGCAGCAGGTCCTTCATGTTGGAGATCTTCTTCTCGTGAATGAGGATGTAGGGATCCTCCAGCACGCACTCCATGCGGTCCGGGTCGGTGATGAAGTAGGGCGACAGGTAGCCGCGGTCGAACTGCATGCCCTCGACCGTGTCCAGCTCGGTGTGCATGGTCTTGGCTTCCTCGACCGTGATGACGCCGTCCTTGCCCACCTTCTTCATGGCGTCCGCGATGATGCGCCCGATGTTCATGTCGCCGTTGGCCGAAATGGCCGCCACCTGGGCGATCATGTCCCCGGAGACCGGCTTGGAGAGCTTCTTGATCTCCTCGACCACCACCTCGACCGCCTTCTCGATGCCGCGCTTCAGCGCCATCGGATTGGCGCCCGCCGCCACGGCCTTCACGCCCTCCCGGAATATGGACTGGGCCAGAATGGTGGCCGTGGTGGTGCCGTCGCCCGCCACGTCCGAGGTCTTCGAGGCCACCTCGCGCACCATCTGCGCGCCCATGTTTTCCAAGGGATCCTTCAGCTCGATCTCCTTAGCCACCGTCACGCCGTCCTTGGTGATCGTGGGCCCGCCGAATTTCTTCTCCAGCACCACGTTGCGCCCCTTGGGACCCAGCGTGACCTTCACCGCGTCAGCCAGTTGGTTGACGCCCCGCAAAATCGCCTGACGGGAACTCTCGCTGTAAACAATCTGCTTGGCTGCCATCGTCCATCCTCCCTCGAGAACTTACGCCTTGGCCTTCTCGGCGGCTCCCTCGATGATGCCGAGGACCTCGTCCTCGCGCATGATCAGGTACTCGACGCCGTCCAGCTTGATCTCATTGCCGGAATACTTGCCGAACAGGATCCGGTCGCCCACTTTCACATCCAGCGGGACCAGGTTCCCGTTCTCCAGGCGCTTGCCGCGGCCCACGGCCACCACTTCGCCCTCCTGGGGCTTCTCTTTGGCCGTGTCCGGAATGATGATGCCGCCCTGGACCTGCTCCTTCTCTTCGATGCGCTTGACTACGATTCGATCGTAGAGCGGACGAATGTTCATGAGCCGAATCCTCCAACCGGTGATTGGAATTCCGAATCTGGATGGGCGCCGGCCGAGCGCCGGCCCCGTCCAATATTATTAGCACTCTCGGTCGAGGAGTGTCAACTGACGCCCGTAATCTTCCCAAAATCAACAAGATAGAAAGGGCATCCGGAGCTCGGGGCCCGAAAGCCCGGGCCCGCTCCTCCCCCGCCGCCGCTTGAAGGCAGGCCGCTTGCTCCGGCTTGTCTCGGGCTGAGTCTTAGCGTGGCCTCGGGCCGCTCGGTTTCGAAGGGATCGGGGCCCGCAACCGCGGCAGCCTCCGGAGCTTGCGCAAGTGCTCCGGCGAGCTGGCCTGCGAGTGCCGTTCGTTGAGCCGGTGGGGCGGCGCAGCTTCGCGAATCAAAGCCGGATCGGGTTTCGCCGCCACGGGAGGAACCAGGACGGGAGGCTTCCTGGCAACCGCCTTGGGGAGCTTGTCGCCGCCGCCCACCACGCGGGCGGCGCGCGCCTGGCACCCCAGTTCGGTCTCTTCATCCCCAAGCCATTCCATGATGGGGTTCTTCTTGTGCTTCTCGGGATTGGCCATGCCCATAGCCTCCTGGATGGTCGCGATAGGAGACGCCGCCGGGGAACAGTCCGTGCAGCCCCTCTGACGGCGCCACAACATCCTGGTTCGATTCTAGGCTGGAAATTCGTTTCTGGCAAGCGGGATCGGGGACTCGGCCGGCCCGGGGTAAGGCTTTTGCCCCGACCCGCCGATCAATCCAGGGAACCGCTCATGCGCGCTGGCGTGCTGCCCCGGGACCCCGGCCGGCTGGCGGAGTTGGATCGCCGCGCCCGCCGTGTGCCCGACCCCGTCCAGCGCCTGCGCTACCTTCGCCGGGCCATGGCGATGCCCCCTGCGCCCGCCCTCCAGCCCGGCCGGCGCATCGCAGTCCCGTTGCTCGCCTTCCTGCTGCTGCTGGTCTGCTCGGCCCCGACCGGTTCGAGCGCTCGGGCCGGCGCCACGCCGGCATCGCCTCCCTCGGCCCCCGCCGCGCCCCTGGTCTGGCTGGTCCAGGCCGACCCCCAGTTCGAGCTCTACAGCAACGGCTTGAGAATCGAGCGGTCCTGGCTGACGCACGGCCCCCTGCGCCGGCCGCGCCGCCTGCCCCGCCGTGAGCCCGCCGCCGTAACAGCGCCCGACCCGGCGGGAGTGGTCTTCCACGCCTCGGAGAACGATCCCGCGCCCTTCCTGCCCGAACACAACCAGCGGCTCACCCGGGAAGGCGAGAATCTGCTGGCCTGGGTGCGCCGCCACGGCTTGTACCATTACCTCATTGACCGCTTCGGCAGGGTCTACCGGATCCGGGAAGATCAGGAGCGCGCCCACCATGCCGGCCAATCCGTCTGGGCGGACGCGCACTGGATCTACCTGGATCTGAACGAGAGCTTCCTGGGGGTCTGCTTCGAAGCCTCCACCACCGAGGCCGACCCACGGGCCGGCCTGAATCCGGCCCAGCTTCACGCCGGGCGCGTCCTCATCGAGATGCTGCGCTGCCGCTACCGGCTACCGGCGGAGAACTTCGTCACGCACGCCCAGGTCTCGGTGAGGGCCTCCAACTGGCGCATCGGCTATCACACCGACTGGGCGGACGGCTTCCCCTTCGCGGAACTCGGCCTGCCGGACAACTATGCCCAGCCCCTGCCGAGCCTACTGTTGTTCGGCTTCCAGGCCGATTCTATGTATGCCCGGCGCGCCGGCCCGCGTTTGCGAGAGGCCCTGGAGGCGACCGAGCGGCTGCTGGCTCGCCAGGCCGAAGCCTGTCGCCTCTCGCCGGCGGGCTACCGGCGGTCGCTCCAGCAACGCTACCGACGCGCCTTGGCGCGCAGCCCGGGCGCATAGGAGTCATCTTCATGAGTCAAGACAAGCATCCGCGAGTCGGGCTGGACGTGGGAACCAGCCGAGTCGTTCTGGCCCGCAAGACGGGCGAGGACTACCAGTTCCACTCGCAGTTGAACGCCTTTGTCACCCTGCCTTTCTCCAAGCTGACGTGTAGCGTGCTCCAGAAGGAGCGCATCCCGCACTCGGTCGCGGGCGAGCAGATTCTCGTGTTCGGCGACGCCAGCGAGCGCTTCGCCGATCTGTTCCACGTCGAAACCCGGCGGCCGATGCGGGAGGGAACGCTCAATCCGCAGGAACCCGACGGCCTGGCGGTAGTCCGCTCGATCGTCGAGCTGCTGGCCGGACCGGGTGAGAAGGCCGGGCACAAGCTCTGCTACAGCGTGCCCGCGCCCCCCTTGGGCTCCAGGGAGTGCGGCAAGTTCCACGAGGCCGCCTTGGGGCAGATGCTGAGCGAGGCGGGCTATCAGGTACGCGCTCTGGAGGAAGGTCTGGCGGTGGTCTTCGCCGAGCTGGAGCAGTCCAATTACACCGGCATCGGAATAAGTTGCGGGGCGGGCCTGTCGAACGTCTGTCTGGCCTACCTTTCCGTCCCCGTGGTGAGCTTCAGCCTGCCCACGGCGGGCGACCGGGTGGACGCGGAAGCGGCCCGCGTGGCGGGCGAGGTGGCCACCCGGGTGCGGGTCCTCAAGGAACAGTATTTCACGCTCAACGGCCAGCCGGACGCAGACGCCCTTCCCGGCAAGCTGCGCCAGGCCCTCCGCGTCTACTACGATGATCTGATCGGCAGCCTGGTCCAGGCCATGACCGAGGCCTTCGAGCAGCAACGAGACCTGCCCCGCTTGGGCCGCCCCATCCCGGTGGTGCTGGCCGGAGGCAGCGCGCTGCCGGCGGGCTTCCGCGAGCGCTTCGAGCAGGCGCTGCGCCGCAGTAATTTCCCGCTGGCCGTCTCGGAGGTCCGCCTGGCCTCGGATCCGCTGCACGCCACCGCCAAGGGCGCACTGGTGGCTGCGCTGGCCGACATGTGAGGGCCGGCGGGCCCCCGGGCGGGCGGCCCGCGGCCGCATGCCGTACCATGAAAAGAGGCCACCCGGGCCCGGGCGGCAGCTCAGGCCCCGATCGGCCGAGGCAGGCCATGGAACAACCGAAAGAGGAACTCAAGGAGGCGGTGCGATCCAAGTACCGAGAGGCCGCTCTGCGCGTGGTCCAGGGCGGAGCCTCATGTTGCGGCGGCGCCGCCAAGGATCCCATCTGCTCGGACCTCTACCGTCCCTCCGAGCTGGCCGGCGTGCCCGAGGAGGCGCTTCAGGCTTCGCTCGGCTGCGGCAATCCGGCGGCGCTGGCGGAACTTCAGCCCGGCGAGGCGGTGCTCGATCTGGGCTGCGGCGGCGGCATTGACGTGTTGCTGGCTGCGCAGCGGGTAGGCCCTTCCGGCAAGGTCTACGGCTTGGACATGACCGAGGAGATGCTCGAGCTGGCGCGCCGCAATCAGCGCAAGGCCGGCGTGGCCAACGCCGAGTTCATCAAGGGGGAGATGGAGCAGATCCCCCTGCCGGACGGCTCGGTGGACGTCATCATTTCCAACTGCGTGGTGAATCTCTCCCCGGACAAGGACCGCGTGTTGCGCGAGGCGTTCCGAGTGCTGAAGCCCGGCGGGCGGCTGGCGATCTCCGACGTGGTGGTGCGGGGCGAGCCGCCCGAGGAGATCCGGCGCAACATGGAGCTGTGGATCGGGTGCATCGCGGGAGCCCTGGAGGAATCCGAATACCGCCGCAAGCTGGCTGCGGCGGGCTTCGGCCGGATCGAGCTCATTCCGACTCGCGTGTACCGCGCTGAAGACGCCCGCGAGTTCCTCGCCGCCGCGGGTCTGGACGCGGAAGCGATCGCGGCCGAGGTCAACGGCCGGTTCCTCAGCGCGTTCGTGCGGGCCCGCAAGCCGGCCGCGGGCGATTGAAGCCGGCCCCCGCTCGGGCGCGGCCGCTACGGCTTCCGCTCGAGCAAGTAGGCGCAGGTTTCCAAGCGGCTGCCGGCGCCGTCGTTGACCGCGAAGCGGCGGGGCAGCAGCTTGCCGGCGCGGATCGCGCCGTTCCACAGCGAGGCGCCGGCGTACTCGCCGTCCTTGCGCAAGGCGTAGAAGCTGAGATCGAACTGGGCCAGGCGGTCGGGATAGTCCTGGAAATTGCGGGCCACGCGGCGCAGCGCCTCCAGACAGGCCTCCTTGGGGGAAAGGCCGCGGCGCATAGCCTCGACGACGGTGTGGGCGCCTGCGACCCGGATGTTTTCCTCGCCCCGGCCGGTAGAGCCCGCGGCGCCGACTTCCTGATCCACCCACAGGCCGGCCCCCGGCAAAGGGGAATCTCCCACCCGCCCCGGGATCTTCCAGGCCAGTCCGCTGGTGGTGGTCACCCCGGACATTTCTCCCCGCCGGTTCAAGGCCAGGCAGTTGATGGTTCCCGTGGGCGGATGGGTGGCCACCTCCCAGGCCCAGGCCAGGGTGGCCTCGTCGGCCTCCGGAAACAGCCGGCGCAGCCGGGCGGCAGGCTTGGCAGGCGCGTCCAGACCGTCGCTCCAGTTGCTGTGTCCCTGGCGGTCGCGCAGCGATTCCTTCCAGACCAGCCAGGCCAGGCGCGCCTTGTCCGTCAGCAGGTCCTCTTCCTTGAAGCCGTGCGCCCGGGCGAAGCGCAGCGCGCCTTCGCCCACCAGCATGACGTGATCGGTGCGCTCCATCACCAGGCGGGCCACCTTGGAAGGGGTCTTGATGTTGCGCAGCGCGGCCACCGCCCCGGCCCGGCGCGTGGGGCCGTGCATGACGCTGGCGTCCAGCTCGACCACGCCCTCCTCGTTGGGCAGGCCGCCGTAACCCACCGAGCTGTCCTCGGGATCCTCCTCGTTGATGTTCACGCCGGCGATGACGGCCTCCAGGGTGTCGCCGCCCGCCTTCAGGATCTCCATCGCTCGCGTGCAGGCGCGCAGGCCGTTGGCGCTGGCGATCACGATGTCGCGCGGCCCGGGCGCGGCCGCGCCCGGCCGGCCCGCCAGCAAGGCCGAACCCAACATCCACTCTCTGCGGTTGACCAAGCCGAACCTCCTGATCAATGATTTCCTCGTATGGCCCGAGGGCGGATCCGAGGGGGCGCAAGGCCCGCACGCCGGGCAGCCGGCTGGCTGCTGGCGCTCGCATCATTGTGCTTCGCCGCAGCCCAACCGCGCAAGTCGCCGCCCCCGCCAGCCATCGAGATCCTGGAGATCCTGGCCCAGCGCTCCGAGCGCCTGCTCACCATTGACGGCCGGTTGCGCAATTCGGGCGGCAGGCCCCTGGAAGGGCTCGAGCTGATCTTCGACATGGCGGCCAGCGACGGCCAGGTCGTCACCCGCCAGCGCGGCGCCGTCGAGCCGGATCCCCTGGAGCCGGGCGAGGAGGCCGAATTCCGCTGGCAGATGCGGGACCACGCCCGGGCGGTCAGCCTGCGCGTCCGAGCCAGCGATCGCACGGGCAAGGAAGTGCCCGTCAAGAACGCCGGGCCGCACGCCATCCACTGAGCGACCCCCGCTAGAATGTGAGTTTCCCCATGCCCCAAAGGATCCGCCCGGCGAGTCGGCTCTCGGGCGCCATCAGGCTGCCCGGCGACAAGTCCATTTCGCACCGCTACGCCATGCTGGCCGCCATCGCCCAGGGCGTCAGCCGGATTCGCAATTACTCGAGCGGGGCCGATTGCGCCTCCACACTGGGAGCGCTGGAGGCGCTGGGAGTGCGCATCGAGCGGCGGCCGGGCGAAGTCGCCGTTCACGGCTGCGGGCTGGAAGGCCTCCGGGCGCCGGAGAAAACACTCGATGCGGGCAATTCCGGCTCCACCATCCGCATGCTGGCCGGCATCCTGGCGGGCCATCCCTTTCTGAGCCGCATCACGGGCGACGCCTCGCTCGTGCGCCGCCCGATGGACCGCATCATGCGCCCGCTGCGCGAAATGGGCGCTCGCATCCAAGCCCGCGAGGATCGCTTCCCGCCGCTGGAGATCCAGGGCGGGCCGCTGCGCCCCATCCAGTACGATCTGCCGGTGGCCAGCGCCCAGGTGAAGACCTGCGTGTTGTTCGCCGGGCTGTACGCCCCCGGAACCACCACCGTGCGCGAGCCCGCCCGCACGCGCGATCACACCGAGATCGCCCTGCGCGAGTTCGGAGCCGAAGTCCAAGTCCGCGGGCGCGTGATCTCGTTGCGCGGCCGGCCGCATCTTGCCGCCCGCGAGCTCACGGTCCCCGGCGATCTTTCCTCGGCCGCGTTCTTCCTGGCGGCCGCCCTGCTGATTCCCGGCTCCGAGCTGTTGATCGAAGGCGTCGGGTTGAACCCGACCCGGGCCGCGCTGCTGGATTTCCTGGTCTCCCAAGGGGCCGACATCCGCGTCCTGCGCCTCGAGCAGCAGGCCGGCGAACCGGCCGGCGACCTGCTGGTGCGCCACTCCGAGCTGCGCGGCGGCTGCATCCAGGGCGAGCTCACCGCCGCCTTGATTGACGAGATCCCGGTGCTGGCCGTGCTGGGCGCCGCCAGCCGGGAGGGCCTGACGGTGCGGGACGCCGCCGAGTTGCGCGTCAAGGAGACCGACCGCATCGCCACCCTCCAGGAGAACCTCCGCCGCCTGGGCCTGCGCGTCGAGACCGCTCCCGACGGCCTTCAGGTGCCCGGCGGGCAGCGCTTCCAGGCCGCCGAGCTGGACTCCTTCG
>JBBIMA010000045.1:0-32356 GCA_037444625.1 Solibacteraceae bacterium | reverse complement strand
CTGCCGGCCTGCCGCTTAGGAGGCGGCCGCTCTATCCATCTGAGCTACGTCCCCAAGCCTTTTCCATTGTAACCCCCCGCGCCGGGCCGCGCCCTCCGCCGCAGGGCTCGGCTTGCCCGATTGCGGCCGGCTGGGCCAAACTGGGTTCGATGGCCGAGTTCTGCACCTGCGGGGCGCGCCTGGTCCCGGAGGCCCGCTTCTGTCACAAGTGCGGGCGGCCGGTGGGAGACACGCCGGAGCCTCCCGAGCCCGAGACGCCGCCGCCCGGTCCCACGCCTCCGCCCTGGGCGCCTGCCACGCCGCCGGCCGAGATCGGCTTTCAGAACCGCACGGCGGTGCGCATCGGCCTGCTGGTCGCCGCTCTGGCGCTGGCCCTGAGTTCCATCCCCGTCTCGCCCTTGCTGCCCCTGGCGGTCATGCTGGGAGCCGGCGCTCTCTCGGTGTACCTTTACAACCGGCGCACAGGCCAGTCGCTTTCGGTCCGCGCCGGTTTGCGGCTGGGTTGGATGACCGGTCTGTTCGGTTTTCTGATCAGCATGGTGCTGATGACGATTGCGCTGGCGCTGATCTCGAGCCAGGGCGAAGCCTTCAGCCGCGCCTTGCGCGAACAGTCCGGCCTCTCGGAGGAGATGATCGAGCGGGTCTTGGAGATCTTACGCAGCCCCGCCGAGCTTCTGCTCTCGCTGGCGCTGGGTTTTCTGACCTTCTCGCTGGCCGCTGCGGCCGGGGGCGCGCTGGGGGCGCGCGTGTTCGGCAAGCATTGAAGCTCGCTCCCGCGGACTGGAGAGCTTGACCAGCGCCACGCCGGTAAAGATGATCAGCATGGCCGCCGCCTCCCGCAGGCCGAACGGCTCGCTGTAGAACAGCCGGCCCAGCGCCACGGCCACCACCGGGTTGACGTAGGAATAAATGGAGACCAGGGCCACCGGCAGGCGCCGCAGGGCGTAGATGTATGCGCTGTAGCCTACGATCGAACCGAACACCACCAGGTACGCCATGGCCCCCACGCCCCGCAGGCTCCAGTGGATCGGGTGCCCCGGAAACACCGCCGCCAGGGGAGCGACGCTCAAGCCGGCGGCAAGCTGCTGCAAGGCGCTGGCCGCCAGCGGGTGGGTGCGGCCGGTGTGCCGGCGCTGGTAAATCGAACCGAAGGACCAGGAAGCGCAGCCGAGCTGAAGCAGCAGGAAGCCCCGGAGCAGGCCGCCGTTGGGCGAGGCCCCCGTGACGCCGGGACCCACCAGCAGGGCCGCTCCGGCCAGGCCCACCAGCATGCCCACTATGGTCGCCCCGCGCAGCGGCTCGCCCCCCGGCATGAGCGCCTCGACGCCCGCCATCCAGAAGGGGGAGACCGTGAGGATCAGCGCCGCCAGCCCGCTGGGGATCCACAGTTCGGCGAAGCAAAGGCAGCAATTGGCCACGCCCAGAATCAGCCAGCCCGTGACGGCGGAAACCGCAAGCCGGCGACCCCGCGGCATGGGCGCTCCGGCGGCCAGCGCCCCGGCCAGCAGCAATCCGCCGGAGAGGATGAAGCGCACGCTCACCAATAGCAGGGGCGGGAACGACTCCAGAGCCATGCGGATGCCCAAGTAGGTGGTGCCCCAAAGCAAGCAAACCGCAATCAACGACAGGTAGGCCAGGAACAGCGGATGACGACGCAACTCTCAGCTTAGCATCCGCCGCCCCGAGCAGGCCGGTCCGCGCGGGGGCGGCCAGGCGGACCTGACCCGACCGGTGAAGTCTCCGGCGGGCCCCCTTGGCAGTACTATCATGGTGCTTGGCGGGCTGCGGCGGAGCCGGTGCGGGAGTTCCCCTCCAAGCTCAAACGTCTGAGCAAGCGGCCGGATTTTCGCGCTCATCCGGCCCGCGCGCTGGCCTTGCGCCTCCTTTGGCGCTTGCGCTGGATGGTCCGCTCCCAGCCCTGGCGCGTAATGACCGGCGCCGGCTATCCGCTGTGGATCCCCAGGAGCGGCTCCGGAGCCCTGATCCTGTATCAGGGTTGCTCAGAGCCGGAAACGGCCCGTTTCCTGGCGCGCGTTCTTCGTCCCGGCATGGTCTTTGTTGACGTGGGGGCGCACTTCGGCGAATACACCGTGCTGGCCGCGCGGCTGACCGGGCCCGGCGGCGGCGTGCACGCCTTCGAGCCCCAGCCGGACACTTTCGCGTTGCTGGAAAGGAACGTGGCCGCCACCTGCGCCGGCCGCGTAACGCTGAACCGCTGCGCGGTGGCGGACCGGGAAGGCGAAGCGGTCTTCTGGGAGCGGACCGAGCCGGCCTCCTCCTCGCTGGGCGGCCGGGGCGAACCGGACCCTCGGGTGCGGCGGCGTTACCTGGTGCCGGTCCGCACGCTCGACGCTTACTGCGGCGAGCTCGATCTGCGGCCCGATCTGATCAAAGTGGACGTCGAGGGAGCGGAACGTCTGGTGTTGCTCGGGGCGCGCCGGCTGTGCTCGCTACCCCCCGAGCGCGCTCCTCTCTGGCTGCTGGAGTACTCACCCGTGGCCTGCGCGCGCTTCGGCGACCGGGCGGAGCGACTTGAGCAGACCCTGGCCGAGTTCGGCTACGCCTGCTTCGGGTTGGCCCCGGACGGCACGGTGGCGCCCTGGACGGCGCCGGCCGGCTCGGGCGTCACACAGAACCTGGTGGCCGGCAAGCGGAGGCCGGAATGACGGCGGCCGGCCTGGAGCGCAGGCTGGCGGAGGCGGTGCGCAGCGGCCGGCGTTGGCTGGCACCCGGCGTGCTCAGCATCCTGGACCAGGGTCTGGTCTCGGGCGCCAATTTCATCCTGGTGGTGCTGTTCGCGCGCTGGCTGGCGCCGGCCGATTACGGAGCGGTGGCCGTCGGGCTGTCGGTATTCCTGCTGGCGGCCAACTTCCATCACGCTCTGCTGCTGGAACCGATGAGCGTGATGGGACCGCGGCAATTCGGGCAACGAATGGGCGGCTATTTTTGCGCCATGCTGGGGGTTCACGCGGGAGCGGTCGCGCTGCTGGCCGTGCTGTTGGGCGCGGCAGCGGCCCTGTGGCGCGGCAGCGCCCCGTCGCTGGCGGCGGCGCTGGCCGGCTTGAGCCTGAGCACGCCCGTAGTGCTCAGTTTTTGGGTGTTGCGCCGCATTTGCTACGTCAGGGCCGATCCGGCCACCGCCTTGCGGGGGGGCTTCACGTTTCTGGCCGGCGCTCTGGCCGGGGCGGCGGCCGCGCGGGCGATGCGCTGGCAGAGCGCCGCCGCGCTGTTCCTGATCACCGGGGGAGCGGCTCTGTGCGCCTGCGCCGTGTTGCTGCCGCCGGTGCGGCGGCGGCTGAGGGACGGGACGCCGGCGGCGAGCGTGCTCTGGGAAGCCCTGGCGGCCCACTGGAATTACGGGCGGTGGATGGTAGGGGTGTCGCTGACCTACTGGGTGGCCAATTCTGCCTTTCCGGTTCTGCTCGGGGCCGGGGCCGGGTTGGCAGCCTCCGCCGAGCTGCGCGCCATAGAGAACCTGACGAGCCCCGTGCTCCAGGCGACCGGGGCGCTGAGCCTGCTGTTGCTGCCTTGGGTGGCCGGCCAGACTCAGTCCGAGGGACCGGCCTACTTACAGCGCTTCCAGCGGCGCGCGATGGGGACGGCGCTGGCGATCACCGGCAGCTACCTGGGCTGCGTGTGGCTGTTCAGCCGCCCGCTGATGCGTCTGCTCTACGGCCCCGGCGCCTATGCCGGGCTGGCCGGTCTGGTGCCGCTGGTGGCGGCCGCCACGCTGGTGCGAGGGGTATCGGACCTGAGCCTTTCGACCGCTCTGAAGGGCGCGGCGCGGCCGGATGCGCATTTTCTGGCCACCTTGGTCTCTTCCGCCTTCGTGCTCAGCGGCGGCTGGGTGTTGGTCGAGCGCTGGAGGGTGCCGGGGGCGGCCGCCGCCATGTTGGCCAGCAACATTCTTCAGACCGCCGTGCTGGGGGCATGTTTCCTGCGCCTCACGCGCGGCGGGAGGCGCGACAGGGATGACGGCGAGCGAGCCTGACGTCCTGTTCGCCCGGGCGCTGCTGGCAGTGCTGATCCCGGTGGTGCTGGCGGCGCCTTTGCGCTGGGCGGCGGCGGCCTGGCTGGTGATGACCAACCTGGACGCCAGCGGCTCGGGAGGAGCCGCCACGGCCCAGGTGGGCTGGCTGAACGCCGTGAAGGCCCTCGTGCTGCCGGGCTGGCTGCTGTGGCGGCTGCGGCGGGTTCCGGGACACTTGGAATCGAGCTTGGGCGGGCGGGCCTGGCTGCTGCTGGCGATCTACGCCGGGCTGTCGGCCCTGTGGAGCGAATTCCCGCTGGCGGGGGCCAAGCTGGCCGCGGGCATGGCAGGCATTCTGCTGGCCGGCATGGCCCTGGAGCGGGCGGCGCGGGCAGGGGCCCTGGATGAGGGAGTGATCTTCCGGTTTCTGGCCGCTTCGCTGGCGCTGGCCGTTTTTCAGACCGTCTTCTTCGCGGACGGAAGCTTCGGCTTCGCCGGCCGGGGCATGCCGCAGCGGCTGACCAGCTTCGTGAGCGCGCAGCAATTCGCGGCGCTGCTGGCCGCGCTGCTGGCCTGGCTGCTGTGGGTTCCGCGCCTGCATCCAGGTCTGCGCACCGCTATGGTGTTGGGCCTGTTCGCCGCGCTGGCGGCCAACGGCAGCCGGACCTGGTCCGCAGGAGCCCTGCTAATCCTCTTGATTCACACGGCCTGCCGGGGACGCAACCGGGGCGGGTTGCTGCGCCTGGCTGCGGCGGTGCTGCTACTGGTCAGCGTGCCGGCGGCCCGGCGGGGCCTCCTCAGACAGCCGGCGGCGGAACCGGCCAACCGGCTGGCGGCCACGGCGTCCGCCTTGCTGACGGGCCAGGACCGAGCCGACGGCATGGGTCTGGGCACCGCCCGCTTCCGGCTGGCGATGTACCGGGGGGCGGTCGCGGCGATGAGCCGTAACACAACCTGGCAATGGATCTTCGGGCACGGCTCGGGCTCCGGGGGGCGCTTGGGTTTGGAGCTGTTTCCCTATGCCTACCGCCCGGAGTCGCTCGACGCCAATCGCGTGATTCACAACGAATGGCTGCGGGCGGCTTACGAATGGGGCGCGCTGGGGGAGCTGCTGTGGGCCTGCACCCTCGGGGCGCTGGCCGCTTTCGCCTGGCGCGAGCGGCACAGGCCGCAGGGCGCCGCCTTGCTTGCCTATCTGCCGGCCTTGCTGCTGGGCGTGAGCGCGGAGAACGTGATGGACGGGGCGGGCAATGCGGTGACCGCCGGACCGCTGGTGCTGCTGGCCTTCGCCCTGGCCGCTTGCTCGGATGACCAGCGGCGATGACCATCGTCACGGCGCATAACTGGTACCAGACGCCCGGCGGGGAAGACGAGGTCTTCCGTGCCGAAGCCGCCCTGCTGGAGGAGCACGGCCACCGGGTGATCCGCTTTACCGAAGACAGCGCGCGCATCCCGCACATGGGACGCCTGCGGCTGGCCGCCGCCGTGCTGTGGAACCGCGCGGCGGCCCGGCGCCTGCGCCGCCTGCTGGAGCGGGAGCGGCCGGCGGTGGTCCATTTCCATAACACCTTCCCATTGCTTTCCGCCGCGCCGCTGCGGGCCGCCAAACGGGCCGGCGTGGCGGTCGTCCAGACCCTGCATAACTTCCGGCTGTTCTGCCCCAACGGCCTCTTGCTGCGTTCCGGCAGGCCGTGCCGGGATTGCCTGGGACGCGGCTTTCCCTGGGCCGGATTGCGCCACGCCTGCTACCGGGGCAGCCGGGCGGCTACCGCTCTGGCGGCGGCGGCCGTCGTGGCCCGGCGGCTGAGCGGGACGTGGCATGATGGAGTAGACGCCTATATCGCGCTCTCCCAGTTTGCGCGTGGAATATTCGTGAGCGCAGGCGTCCCCGAAGGCAAGCTGACCGTCAAGCCCAATTTCATCCACCCGGATCCCGGCCCGGGAGACGGGCGGGGCGGATACGTCCTGTACCTGGGCCGACTCTCGGAAGAGAAAGGCATCCGGGTTCTGCTGGAAGCCTGGAGGATGCTCGAGCCCGCCGCAAGACTCAGGATCGTGGGCGACGGCCCGCTCAGGGACACTCTGCGCGAGCAATATCCGGAGTCCACGGTGGAGTGGGCCGGCCGGTTGACTCGGGAGGAGGCCCTGGAGGCTCTGCGCCAAGCCGCCTGGCTGGCCGTCCCTTCGATCTGCTACGAGGGCAGCCCGCTGGCCGTGCTGGAGGCTCTGGCGGTGGGTACGCCGGTGATCGCCAGCGATCTGGGCAGCCTGCCGGAGCTGGTGGAGCCGGGGCGGACCGGCTGGCTGGCGCCCCCCGGCGACGCGCCGGCCTGGGCGGCGGTTCTGGATCGGGCTCTTTCGCAGAGGGCCCAAGCGGCGGCCATGCGGCCGGAGGCGCGGCGTTGCTACCGGAGCCGCTACACGGGGGAGGTCAACCACCAGGCGTTGCTCGCGATCTACCGGCAGGCGGTGACCCGTGACTGAGCCGTGCGATCGCATCCTGCTGATCGAGAACTGCGATTTCCGCAGTTTTCCGCCCGGCGGGCAGTTGACCTTCGCGCGCAATCTGATCCGGGCCTTCGGCCACCGGCTGGCGCTAGTGGGCGCCGCCGTCAACGGCGATCCGGTGGGCCGGTGGATCGAGCGTGAGTTCGAGGGGCGCAGGCTCCCGTTCCTGGCGGTGGGGCGGCTGCGGCCGGAAGCCGGGCGGCCCCTGGTCCCGGCGCGCCTGCGCTTCTGGCTGCGGTTGCGACGCTATCGGCGGCGGATCCTGGCCTTGGGAGCACGGCACGCCATCGCCCTGGCCCCGGAAACCATGATGGCGCTGCGGGACTGGGGCCTGGAGGTCTGTTATCACTTTTCGGGAGTCGAGAATCCCTTGCGCGCCTCGCGCTACGTTTGGGCCCGGCCTCTGGCCCGCTGGTTCGAGGCGGCCCATTTGGCCAGCGCCGGTAAGGCCACCCTGCTGCTGGCTCACGCGGAAGGGCAGGCCGTGGAGGAGCTGGCCGCGCGCAGCGGCGGCAGGCTGGCGCGCGAGCGCCTGCATTGCTTCCCCACCTGTGTGGACTCCGAGCTGTTCCGGCCGCGCGCCAAGCTCGAGGCTCGCCGCGCCCTCGGGCTGCCGGAGGATTCGCCCTTGTTCGTCAGCCTGGGCCGCATCAGCCGGGCGAAGGGATGGTCCTTGCTGCTGGAGGCCCTGGCCTGTTACCGCCGGAGCGAAGAAGCCCTCTTGTGCTTCGTAGGGGACGGCGAGGACCGGGCGCGACTGGAGGCGCGCGCCGCCGAATTGGGCTTGGGGAGTGCGGTGAAGGTGACCGGCTTTCAGCCCAGCCAGGCGGTCGCCCGGTGGCTCAACGCAGCCGATGTGGCGGTGTTCGGCTCGCTGGCCGAAGGCTGGTCCAACGCCATGCTGGAAGCACTGGCCTCGGGCAAGGCGGTGGTGACGACGGCGGTCAGCGGGGCGCGCGAGATGATCCGCGAGGGGGTCAACGGCTTCGTGCTGGCGGAGCGCGATCCGGAGGCGTTCGCCCGGGCCATGCGCGCGGCCAGGGAGCTGCCTGAAGCCGAGTGGGCCTCGGTGCGTGCGGCCAGTCGCTACAACCTCCGCCAGATGGCGGCCGCGTTTCGCTCCCTGTGGCCTCCGCTGGGGGAGGCGCCCGGGGAGCGGGCGTTGCGCTCCGGGCGGATCATGGGCGTGCGGGTCGAGGCGGCCGGTTTCGAGCAAGCCGTGGGGCGGATCATCGGCTGGGCGAAAGAGGGCGCCTCGCGGGCGGTGTGCCTGGCTACGGTCTATAGCGTGATGCTGGCCCGGGATTGCGCGCGGTACCGCAATGTGTTGAACCGGGCGGACTTGACGCTGCCGGACGGCATGCCGCTGGTGTGGGGCCTTCGGCGGCAGGGTTTCCCGAGCGCGATGCGCGTGGCGGGTCCGGACCTGACTCCGCCCCTGCTGGAGGCGGCCGAGAAAGAGGGGATTCCGGTAGGCTTCTACGGGGCGCGGCCCGAGGTGCTGGCGGCTCTGCTGGAGCGTGTGCGCTCCCGGTATCCCCGGTTGCGCGTGGCCTACGCCTGGTCGCCGCCCTTCCGTCCCCTGAAGGAAGAGGAAGACCGCGAGGTGGTGGCGCGGATTCGGGAGTCCGGGGCGCGCATACTTCTGGTGGGGTTGGGGACACCCAAACAGGATCTTTGGATTGCGGAACACCGAGGCCGGGTTCCGGCCGTGATGCTGGGAGTGGGTCAGGTGTTCGACCTTTTGGGCGGGGCGCGCCGGCGGGCCCCGGGCTGGATGTGCCGCTGGGGGCTGGAGTGGTTCTACCGGCTGGCGTCGGAGCCGCGGCGGCTGTGGCGGCGCTATGTGGTTCACAACCCGCGCTTTTTGTGGCTGTTCCTCAAGCAATGGCGGAGCTTGGCCGGGCCTGACGCCCAGGCGGCCGCCGAAGCGGGAGCGCCCGGGGGCGCGGGACGATGGGCCGGGCCGCAGTAAACGGGCTTGGCCAGGTCGAACACCTGAGGGCGACGTCCGCAAAAAAAAACTTCCGTCTCCTCTGGGCCCTGCGCCGGTTTTCTGATAAACTTTAATCCGTGTCCGGCCTCTCGCTGGGAGACTGAGCGACCGTTACGGAGGGCAAATGGCCAAGGAGAGCATCCACAAGAAGCTGGAACGGGTACGACCGCCCCGCGTCCACGTGACCTATGACGTCGAGGTAGGCGACGCCATCGAGATGAAAGAGTTGCCGTTCGTATTGGGGGTGATGGCCGACCTGAGCGGCCAGCCAGAACAACCCCTGCCCAGGCTGAAAGACCGCCGGTTCGTCGAGGTGACCCCGGACAACTTCGACGCCGTGCTGGAGAGCATGAAGCCCCACCTGTCGTTCTCGGTGGAGAACAAGTTGAGCGACGAGCCCGACGCCGGCCAGCTCAAGGTGGATCTGCGCTTCAAGAGCCTGGAAGACTTCGAACCCGAGCAGGTAGCGCGGCAGGTCCGCCCCTTGCGGGAGCTGCTGGAGCTGCGCACCAAACTGTCCGACCTTCGGGGCAGCCTGCAAACCAACGAAAAGCTGGATGAGTTGCTCATGAAGGCGGTGACCAACACCGAGCAACTGGAAAAGTTGCGCGCCGAGCTGGAAGGAGAGGGCAAGGAGAGCTAGCATGAGCGATCCGCAAAAGGCTGCCATGCCGCAGGCCGCCGAGGAGGTCAAGGCCGAGCGGGGATTGCTGGACCAGATCGTGGAGGAAGGGCGCTTCGGCACGGACGCCGCCGCCCAGGCGCGGGGGCGCGATCTGATCAAACAGTTCGTGGCCCAAGTGCTGGAAGGCGAGATGACGGTGTCGCGCGACGCCGAAGCGATGATCAACGCGCGCATCGCTCAGATTGACCACCTGATCTCGATCCAGTTGAACGAGATCATGCACCACCCGAGTTTTCAGCGCCTGGAGGCCACCTGGCGGGGCCTGCGCTATCTGCTGGACCAGACCGAGACCAGCGTGATGCTGAAGATCCGGGTGCTGAACTGCTCGAAGAAGGAGCTGCTGCGCGACCTGCAGCGCGCTCCCGAATTCGATCAAAGCGCCATCTTCAAGAAGGTCTACGAGGAGGAGTTCGGGGTCTTCGGCGGCGAGCCGTTCGGCGCGCTGATCGGAGATTACGAGATCGGCAAGCACCCCGAGGACATCGAGCTGCTGGAGAAGATGTCCCAGGTGGCGGCGGCCGCCCACGCCCCGTTCATCGCGGCGGCGGCGCCGGACCTGCTGAACCTGGACAGCTACACCAACCTGGGCGCCCCGCGGGATCTGGCCAAGATCTTCGAGTCCACCGAGTTCGCCAAGTGGAAGTCGTTCCGGCAGAGCGAGGATTCCCGCTACGTGGCGCTGTGCCTGCCGCATGTGCTGATGCGGCTGCCTTACGGCCGGGATACCAAGCCGGTGGACGCCTTCAACTACGAAGAAGGCGTGGACGGCAGCGATCACACGAAGTATCTCTGGGGCAACGCCGCTTACGCGCTGGGGGCCAAGCTGACCCAGGCCTTCGCCGCCTACGGCTGGTGCGCCGCCATCCGGGGCGTGGAGGGCGGCGGCCTGGTCGAGGGCCTGCCGGTGCACAACTTCCGGACCGACGAGGGCGACGTGGCCTTGAAGTGCCCGACCGAAATCGCCATCAGCGACCGGCGGGAGAAGGAGCTGGCCGATCTGGGGTTCGTGCCCTTGGTGCACTGCAAAGGAACCGACTACGCGGCCTTCTTCAGCGTGCAGTCCTGCAACAAGCCCAAGGTCTACGACAAGGAATCCGCCACGGCCAACGCCCGGTTGTCGGCCCAACTGCCCTACATCCTGGCGGTCTCCCGCTTCGCGCACTACCTGAAGTCCATGATGCGCGACAAGATCGGCAGCTTCATGTCGCGGGCCGATTGCGAGCGGTTCCTCAACCAGTGGATCATGAATTACGTGACCGAGGACGACCAGGCCAGCCCGGCCACCAAGGCGCAGTATCCGCTGCGCGAGGCGCGGGTGGAAGTGACGGAAGTCCCGGGCAAACCGGGCGCTTACCGGGCGATCGCCTATCTGCGCCCCCATTTCCAGCTTGATGAGTTGACGGTCTCCTTGCGGCTGGTGGCCGAGCTGCCGCAGTCCGCCAGGAAGTAAGTGAGTTTTGCCGGCGGTCGGCCCAGGCCGGTCCCGCCGGAAGGGAACGTGGTGCCAATTCGAAGGGAGGAGCAGAACGCCTATGGCGGCGGTTGATTATTTCCTCAAGATTGACGGGATCGAAGGGGAAAGTCAGGATTCCAAGCACAAGGGTGAGATCGAACTGGAGTCTTGGTCGTTCGGCGAGGTGCAGACCGGCACGGCTTCGCACGGCGGCGGCATGGGCGCCGGCAAGATCCAGATGCAGGACTTCAACTTCGTGATGAAGATCAACAAGGCCAGTCCCAAGCTGTTTCTGGCCTGCGCCCGCGGCGATCACATCAAGAATGCCATTCTGACGTGCCGCAAGGCGGGCAAGGATCAGCAGGAGTACCTGAAGGTCACCTTCAGCGACATTCTGGTTTCCAGCTTCCAGACCAGCGGCTCGGGCGGCTCGGACATGCTGCCGATGGACCAGATCTCGCTGAATTTCAGCAAGATCGAGTTCGAGTATCGGGAGCAGAAGCCGGACGGAACCCTGGGCGGCGCCATCAAGGCCCACTACGACCTCAAGCAGGTGAAGGGCGGCTAGCCGACAGCGGCCGGCGGGAGCGGCTTCGGGGCCGGCAGCCCGGCCCCTCTGCCCCGGCGGCCGGCCGGCGAATCGCAAGGGCCTGCGGCCATGACCGCCAGAGAACTCTTCCAGGCCGGCAAGCTCGAGGAGGCGGTGCAGGCGCTGAGCGCCGAGTTGAGGGACAACCCCACCGACGCCAAGCGCCGCACCTTCCTGTTCGAGCTGTTGTGCTTCGCCGGCCAGTACGATCGCGCCGAGAAGCAACTGGAGGTGCTGGCCAGGGACTCGCCGGCATCCGAGGCGGGCGCCCTGCTGTACCGCGGGGCGATTTTCGCCGAAAAGACCCGCCAGGAGGTCTTCGCCCGGGGTGAGTTCCCCTCGACGGGGGAAGCCAAGCCGGTGGCCGGCGTGCTCAACGGGAAGCCTTTTCAGTCCTTGACGGACGCCGATCCTCGCATCGGGCCCCGCCTGGAGGTTCTGGCCGCGGGCGGCTATCTGTGGCTGCCGCTGGCCCATTTGGCCTCCGTCCAGGTCGCGCCGCCGCGGCGCCTGCGGGATCTGCTGTGGCTGCCGGCCATGGTTCGGGCGGGCCCGGCGATGAAGCACCGGGACATCGGCGAAGTGCTGCTGCCGGTTCTCTCGCCCTTCTCCTGGCGACACGCCGACGACGAAGTGCGCCTGGGGCGAGTGACGGTCTGGGAGCTGGATCAGGAGGGCAACGAGGTTCCTTTCGGTCAGAAGATGCTGTTGGTGGACGGGGAGGAATTTCCGTTGCTGGAAGTGCGTTCCCTGGAGATCGCCGAGGCCTAACGGCCCCGCCCAGGGGCCGACGGGAGTGCTGAAAGGATGCCCCTGCGCGCAGACTTATTGAATCCCATCCCGGGCGCGAATCCGGCGGGGGAAAACCTTCGCTACGCGCCTCTCTACGACCAGATCAAAGAGGCGCGCCGGGAGGAAGAAGCGGTCACCGAAGGCGACTGGCAGACGCCGGGTAAGAAGGCGAACTGGCTGCTGGTCATCAAGCTGGCCGGCGACGCTCTAGCCTCCCGGAGCAAAGATCTGCAACTGGCCGCCTGGTTGATGGAGGCCTTGATCAACACCGAAGGCTTCGCCGCCCTCCAGCCCGGCTTGGACCTGTTGCGCGGCCTGCTGGAGAACTTCTGGGACGGGCTGTACCCAGAGCTGGAAGACGGCGACGCGGAGCTGCGGGCCATGCCGCTGGAGTGGGTGGGCAGCCAGTTGGACGCCACCATCAAGCGAGTCCCGCTGACCCGCACCCGGCTGGATTGGTTCCAATACAAGCAATCCCGTTCGGTGCCCAGCGAGGAGGAGTGCGCCGCCAGCGAGACTCGCCGGGCGCAGCGGGAAACGGCGATAGCCGAAGGCAAGCTCACGCCGGAGCAGTTCGACGCCGGCTTCCAGGCCACGCCCAAGTCGTTCTACGAGCAAGCGGCCGAGCAACTGGAGGCCGCCCGCGAGTCTCTCGAGTTGCTCAACCAGACGGCGCAGGAGAAGTTCGGGGACTTCGCGCCCAGCTTCGCCGGGCTGCGCACGACGCTGGAAGAGGTGGCGCAGACGGTGCGCATCCTGCTCCAGCGGAAGCTGGATCTGGAGGCGCCGGCGCCGGAACCCGCGGCCGAAGTCGAAGCAGGGGAGGAAGCAGCCTGGGCGGCTGAGGAGGCGGCCCCGGTGGCGGCGGAGCGGCCGCCGGCAAGGCGGAAGGCCCTGGCGGCCGAGCCCGAGGATCGCGAGGACGCCTGCCAGCGGGTGATCGCGGCGGCGCGTTACCTGCGCCGCGAAGACCCTTACAGCCCCGCCCCCTACCTGCTGCTGCGCGCCTTGCGCTGGGGCGAGTTGCGGGCGGCGGGCTCCAGTCCGGATTATTCCGTGCTGGAGGCGCCCTCGACCGAGACCCGCCAGCAGTTGAAACGACTGGCGGCCGACGGCTCTTGGCAGGAGGTCCTGGAAACAGCCGAGGAAGCCGCCGGACTGCCCTGCGGCCGCGCCTGGCTGGACTTGCAGCGCTACGCCATTCGGGCGCTCAGCGAGCTGGGCTACGAGGCCCCGGCGGCCGCGCTGCGCAGCGAACTGCGCGGCCTGCTGGCCGACTACCCGGAGCTGCCCAACTGGACGCTGAGCGACGACACGCCCACCGCCAACGCCGAGACGCAGGCCTGGCTTCAGGAGGAAGTGCTGCCCAAGCCGCAAGAGGCCGAGCCGCCCCCGCCCGCCGCCTGGGAGGCGCCGCCGCCGGCGCCCGAGGGTGAGGGGGAGCCCCGGCCGCCGGATGCCTACGAGCTGGCCCTGGAGGCGCTGCGCGCCGGCCGGCGCAAGGACGCCGTCGAGATCCTGGCTCGGGAGAGCGCCCAGGAGCGCTCCGGCCGGGCGCGCTTCCAGCGCCGCATCCAGTTGGCGGAAGTCTGCATGGCGGCGGGCTACGAATCGGTGGCCTGGCCCATCCTGGAGGAGCTGGCGCAGGAGATCGAGCAACGCAAGCTGGAAGAATGGGAAGCGCCCGAAGTAGTGGCGCATCCGCTGACGCTGCTGTTCCGCTGCCTGTCGAAACTGGACCGGGACAGCGAGGAGAAGCAGCGGATCTACGCCCGGATTTGCCGCCTGGATCCGATGCAGGCGCTGGCCTGTTCGAGGTGAGCCGCCGTGGGGGATGGAAGCCGGATCCGGGAGAGCAAGGGCGAGCGGCACGGACCGCCCTGGGCGTTGTAGGCTATGGCGAGAGGGGATGCGGAAGGCCCGATCACGCTGTCGGTGCTGGACCGCCTGATTGACTTGGAGCCCAAGAACCAGCAGGAGGCGCCCTTGACCCGCGCCCAGTCGCTGCGCCGGCTGAAGGCGGCGCTGAAGCGGGACCTGGAATGGCTGCTCAACACGCGACGCACGCCTGAGGAGTTGCCCGGGCCGGCGCCCGAGCTGGAGCGCTCGCTGTACTATTACGGGCTGCCGGATTTCACCGGGCTGAGCTTGCGTTCCACGCGCGACCAGCAGAAGATCACCAAGATGCTGGAGTCCACGATCGCCAAGTTTGAGCCGCGCCTGGCCGGCGTGCGGGTGAGGATGGAGCCGCTCAGCGAGCACGCGCGCATGTTGCGCTTCGTCATCGAGGGGCTGCTGCGGATAGATCCGGCGCCCGAGCGCGTCAGCTTCGACACTGTGCTGGAGCTTTCCAGCGGCCAGTACCAGGTCAGGGGAGAGCCCGGTGCGGGATGAGCTGCTAGGCTACTACACGCGCGAGCTGACCTTCCTGCGCCAGTTGGGGGCGGAGTTCGCCGAGAAGTATCCCAAGATCGCCTCCCGGCTGGTGCTCGAGCCGGACCGCTGCGAGGACCCGCACGTCGAGCGTCTGATCGAAGCCTTCGCCTTCCTGGCCGCGCGCGTGCATCTGAAGATTGACGACGAATTCCCGGAGATCACCGAGGCGTTGCTGGGGGTGCTGTATCCGCATTACCTGCGCCCCATTCCCTCGATGTCGGTGGTCGAGTTCCAGCTCGATCCCGAGCAGGGCAAGCTGACCACCGGGCTGAAGATCCCCCGCGACACGATGCTGTATTCGCGCCCGGTGGACGGTTTCCCGTGCAAGTTCCGCACCTGCTACGATCTGACCCTCTGGCCGCTGCGGGTGACGGCCGGGCAGTGGACGACCCCCGACCGCCTGCGCCCTCCGCTGCGGTCTTCGGCCGCGGCCGTGTTGCGGCTGGAGTTGCGCTGCCTGCCCGACGTCAGCCTGGAGAAACTGGCTCTTCCGGCCCTGCGCTTCTATCTGAACGGAGAGAGCCCGGTGGTCTTCGCGCTGTACGAGCTGCTTTTGAACAACACGGTGGAGATCCTGGTGCGGGACCCCACGCCCAACACGCGGCTGAAGCCGGTGGTTTTGCGGCCGCAGGCGCTGCGCCCGGTGGGTTTCGAACGGGAGGAGGGCGTGCTGCCTTACCCGCGCCGGTCGTTCTTGGGCTACCGCCTGCTCCAGGAGTACTTCGCCTTCCCGGAGAAGTTCCTGTTCCTGGAGCTGGGGGGCCTGGAAGCGCTGGCGGCGGCGCGCTTCAAGGAGGCGGCCGAGATCCTGTTTCTGATCGCGCCCTTCGAGCGGCCGGAACGCCACCAGACCCTCGAGCTGGGCGTTTCGGAAAAGACCTTCCGCCCCTGGACCACGCCGGTGATCAACCTGTTCCCGCAGACGGCCGAGCCCATTCTGCTGGATCAGACCCGCTACGAATACCCGGTCATCGCCGACGTGCGGCGGCGGCGGGCCACCGAGATCTTTTCGGTGGACGAGGTGGTCAGCTCCAGCCCGCAATCGCCCGAGGTGATTCGCTTCGAGCCCTTTTACGCCTTCCGGCACTCGGCCCGGCGGGACAGGCGGCAGACCTTCTGGCTGACCAAGCGGCGGGTCCTCGAGCAGGCGGGAGAGGACGGCGGCGACGTCTATCTGGCGCTGGTGGATCTGTCCGGCCGGCCCATGCGGCCTTCGGTGGACACGCTCACGGTGCGCTGCACCTGCACCAACCGCGACCTGCCCGCCCGCCTGCCCTTCGGCAGTGAGCTGGGCGACTTCGAGATGGAGGGGGTCTCGGCGATCCAGAAGATCACCTGCCTGCGCAAGCCGACCGCCACGATCCGCCCGCCCGGGGGCCAGCGGGCCTTCTGGCGGCTGATTTCCCATCTCTCGCTGAACTATCTGTCGCTGATCGAGGAGGGCCGGGAGGCGCTGCAAGAGATTCTGCGCCTGTACAATTTCGCCGATTCCGCTTACCTGGACAAGCAGATCGGGGGCATCAGCCAACTGCGCAGCGAGAAGCATTTCGCCCGGGTGCGCTCGGACTACGGCATCAGCTTCGCCCGGGGCGTGCGGGTGCATCTGACCCTGGACGAGGAGCAGTTCGAGGGCGGCGGGGCGTATCTGTTCGCCAGCGTGCTGGAGAGCTTTCTGGGGCTGTACGTCAGCATGAACAGCTTCGTGCAGTTGGTGGTCTCCAGCGAGCAGCGAAAGGAGGTCTTGCGGGCATGGCCGCCGAGAGCCGGCCGGCAGATCCTGCTGTGACGGCGCCGCCGGCTGAGCGGCCCGCCGTGCGGCACCGGGAGCTGGAGCGGGCGCTGGAGTCCGAGCCCTACCGCTTCGATTTCTTCCAGGCGGTGCGCCTGCTGGAGAAGCTGCGGCCGGAAGGCCGGCCGGTGGGACGCTTCGTGCGGCCGCAGGAAGAGGTGGCGCGGTTCGCGGCGCATGCCTCGCTGGTCTTTCCGGCCAGCCAGATTCAGGCCTTGGAACACCCGCCCGAGGGTCCGGCCCGCATGGTGGTGAACTTCATGGGGCTGTTCGGCCCGCTGGGAGTGCTGCCTCAGGCTTACACCGAGCTGATCATCAGCCGGGTGCGGGAGCGCGACACCGCGCTGCGCGATTTCCTGGACCTGTTCAACCACCGGATGATCTCCCTGTTCTACCAGGCCTGGGAGAAGTACCGCTTCTCGGTGGCCTACGAGCGCGGGGAGCGGGACCGGCTGTCGTTCGTGTTGCTGGACCTGATCGGGCTGGGCACGCCGGGCTTGCAGAACCGCCAGGCGGTGGAGGACGACTCCCTGCTTTACTACGCGGGCCTGCTGGGGCAGTATCCCCGTTCGGCCACCGCTCTGGAACAGGTGCTGGCGGACTACTTTGAGGTTCCGGTCGAGGTCGAGCAGTTCGTGGGCGGCTGGTACCGCCTGGACCGGCCGATCCAAAGCTGGCTGAGGGAAGGCAATCGGGAGAACGAACAGTTGGCGGTGGGGACGGTGCTGGGCGACGAGGTCTGGGAACCGCAGGCGCGGGTGCGCCTCCGTCTGGGGCCGCTGACGCTGGACCAGTACCTGGAGTTTCTGCCCACCGGGTCGGCCTTCGAGCCGCTGCGCGCCCTGGTGCGCTTTTTCGCGGGCGACCAACTGGACTTCGAGGTTCAGCTTATACTCAAGCGAGAGGAAGTGCCCCGCTGCGAGTTAGGAGCGGAGACCAAGGAGGCGCCCCGCCTGGGATGGGTGAGTTGGGCCAAGTGGTCCCCGATGGGGCGGGACCCGCAGGATACGGTCCTGAGATTGTAAGGAGGGAAGGACAAGGAGGCCGGCATGCCGGTGAACTTGAGGTCGTTGATTGAGAAGCTGAATGAGGAGACCCGGAGCGCGCTGGAGGCGGCCGCCGGGCTGTGCGTCTCGCGCACGCACTACGAGGTGGAGATCGAACACTTCCTGATGAAGCTGCTGGATTCGGCCGAGGGGGATCTGGCCCGCATCGCCCGCCATTACGGCGTGGACACCTCCCAACTGGCCAAGGAACTCACCCGCAGCCTGGACAAGATGAAGCGGGGCAACGCCCGCGGGCCGGCCCTGAGTCTCTGGGTCATCCGCATGCTGACGGAAGCCTGGACCATCGGCTCGATTGACTACAACGCCGCCCAGATCCGCAGCGGCTTCACCATTCTGGCCCTGCGCACCCAAGAGGACCTGATCCGCCTGATGAACGAGGTGAGCCGGGAATTCCAGAAGATCCAGGCCGAGGATCTGCGCAAGAACTTCGCCTCGATCGTGGCCGGCTCGCACGAGGACGTGATCACGGCCGTGAGAGAAGCAGCCCCGGCCGCGCCCGGGCGGGCGGCGGCGCCCGGCAAGGCGCCTAATCTGGAACAGTACACCGTGGATCTGACCGCCCGTGCCCGGGCGGGTTTGATTGACCCGGTGCTCGGCCGCGACTTCGAGATACGGCAGATCATTGACATTCTGATGCGCCGGCGGCAGAACAACCCCATCCTGACGGGCGAGGCGGGCGTGGGCAAGACGGCCGTGGTCGAGGGCTTCGCCCTGCGGGTGGCCCGGGGCGACGTGCCGGCGCCGCTGCGCAATGTAAGCGTGCGCACGCTGGATCTGGCGCTGCTCCAGGCGGGCGCAGGGATCAAAGGTGAGTTTGAGAACCGGCTGAAGGGTCTGATCGAAGAGGTGAAGGCTTCCCCCACCCCGATCATCCTGTTCATTGACGAGGCTCACACGCTGATCGGCGCGGGCGGGCAGGCCGGCATGAGCGACGCGGCCAACCTGCTGAAACCCGCCCTGGCCCGGGGCGAGCTGCGCACCATCGCCGCCACGACCTGGAGCGAGTACAAGAAGTACTTCGAGAAGGACGCCGCTCTGGCCCGGCGCTTCCAGGTGGTCAAGGTGGACGAGCCCAGCGAGGAGCAGTGCCTGGTGATGCTGCGCGGGACGGTGGGGCCGCTGGAGAAGCACCACGGAGTGCGAATCCTGGACGAAGCGGTCCAGGCGGCGGTGCGCCTTTCCCACCGCTATCTGGCCGGGCGGCAGCTTCCCGACAAGGCGGTAAGCGTGCTGGACACGGCCTGCGCCCGGCTGGCGCTGGGGCAGGCCGCCACTCCGCCGGCGATCGAGGACGCGCGCCGGAGGCTGGACGACCTGCTGGTGCAGAAGCGCGTGCTGGAGCGGGAGGCGGCCGTGGGTGCCGATCACAGCGAGCGGCTCCAGCAGATTGACCGGGAGATCCCCGAGGTGGAGGCCCGCCTGGAGGCCCTCACCGAGCGCTGGGAGAAGGAGCGGGCGCTGGTGGAGCGGATCCGCGAGCTGCGCGCCAAGCTGGAAGCCATGCCGGCCGGCGCGCCGCCGGTTCTTCAACCCATCGCCCCGGGCGACGGCCAGCCGGCCGGGGAGAACGCCCCGGCGGCGGAGGCGACGCCGGAGCCGGCGCCGGCCGGGGAAGCGGCCGGCGGCCGGGAGGCTCTGCGGGCCGAGCTGGAGCGGCTGAACAAGGAACTGGCCGAACTCCAGGGCGACCAGCCGCTGATGCAAGTGTGCGTGGACGCCCAGATCGTCTGCGAGGTGATTTCGGGCTGGACGGGCATCCCGGTGGGCAAGATGGTGCGCGACGAGCTGGAGACGCTGCTCTCGCTGGAGCGGGTGTTGGGCGAGCGCATCATCGGCCAGGACTACGCGCTGAAGACCATCAGCGAGCGGATCGTCAGCTCGCGGGCTTCGATGGACGACCCGAACAAGCCGGTGGGGGTCTTCCTGCTGGTGGGTCCCAGCGGCGTGGGCAAGACCGAGACCGCCCTGGTGCTTTCGGACCTGCTGTACGGCGGCGAGCGGAACCTGATCACCATCAACATGTCGGAATTCCAGGAGGCCCACACGGTCTCCACGCTCAAGGGAGCGCCGCCGGGCTACGTGGGCTACGGCGAGGGAGGCGTGCTGACGGAGGCGGTGCGGCGGCGGCCTTACTCGGTGGTGCTGCTGGACGAGATCGAGAAGGCCCATCCCGACGTGCTGGAACTGTTCTACCAGGTCTTCGACAAGGGCCAGATGGAGGACGGCGAGGGGCGCGAGATTGACTTCAAGAACACCATCATCATGCTGACCACCAACGCCTGCACCGAGCCGATGATGAAGCTGTGCGCCGACCCGGAGACCACTCCCAGCCCGGAGGCCCTGGTGCGGGCCATCAAACCGGAGCTCAACAAGATTTTCAAGCCCGCCTTCCTGGGGCGGCTGGTGATCATCCCGTACTTCCCGCTGCGCGACGAATCGCTCAAGAAGATCATCGTTCTGAAGCTGGAGAAGATCCGGCGGCGCATCCGCGAGAACCACAAGATCGAATTCAGCTACGATGAAGCGCTGGTGGAGGAGGTGGCGCGCCGCTGCACGGAGGTCGAGAGCGGGGCGCGCAACGTGGACAACATTCTGACCAACACGCTGCTACCCGACGTCTCGCGGCAGCTTTTGGGCCGCATGGCCGAGGGCGAGAAGCTCAGCTCGATCCAGGCCGGGGTGGGTCCGGACGGGTCGTTCACCTACCGCTTTGCCTGAGGCGGAAGGCGCGGTCGGAGGTTGCGGGCATGGGATCCTCGATCAGTCAGATGTACCGGTTGCTGCGAGTGGCCACGCCGCTCGGCCCGGACCGGTTGGTGCTCCGCGCCTTCACCGGGCGGGAGGCCGTCTCGGAACTGTTTCACTTTCAGCTCGATTTGCTTTCGGAAGACCCGGCCATCAATTTCGACGACCTGGTGGGGCAGAACGTCACCTTCGCCGTCACCCTGGCCGACGGCCAGAGCTACCGCTATTTCAACGGCTTCGTCAGCCGCTTCGCCCAACTGCCCCCCCTGGGCCGCTTGGCGCGCTACCAGGCCGAGGTGGTGCCCCGGCTGTGGTTCCTGACCCGCACGGCCGACTGCCGCATCTACCAGAACCAGACCGTCCCGGAGATCCTCCAGGACGTGCTCCAGAGGCACAACCTGCGCGACGTGGAACTCCAGCTCCAGGGCAGCTACCGCAAGTGGGACTACTGCGTGCAGTACCGGGAGACGGCCTATAACTTCATCCAACGGCTGATGGAGCAGGAGGGAATCTTCTACTTCTTCAAGCACGAAGACGGCAAGCACACCCTGGTGCTGGCCGACTCCCCCAGCGCTCACCCGCCCTGCCCCAACCAGGAGATCGCGCACTACGAGCCCTCGGCCGGACCGGGTTTCGCCCAACCCGAGGATTACGTCACCAGTTGGCGGCTGCAACACGAGCTTCGGCCCGGCCGCTGCACGGCGACCGATTTCAACTTCGAGACTCCGACCACCAGCCTGATGGCCAGCCTGGAAAGCAAGATTCGCCAGGGAGGCAACACCTCCCTGGAGGTCTACGACTTTCCGGGCGAGTACCTGCGGCGCGACGAGGGCGAGCGCGAAGTGCGGCTGCGCATGGAGCAGGAAGAGGCGGCCCATATTCTCATCCAGGGGGCAAGTTACTGCCGGGCTTTCACGCCCGGTTACCGCTTCGAGCTCCAGGACCACGACCGCAGCGACCAGAACGGAACGTACCTGATTACCTCGGTGACGCACAGCGCCCAGGAGGGGGGCTTTTACTCAGGCGTGGGCGGCACCCAGGAGGCCACTTACGATAACACTTTCACGGCCATCCCGCACTCGGTGCCTTTCCGCCCGCCCCGCGTGACGCCCAAACCGGTGGTGCACGGCAGCCAGACCGCCATCGTCGTGGGACCGCCGGGCGAGGAGATCTACACCGACAAGTACGGGCGGGTCAAAGTCCAGTTCCACTGGGACCGGCTGGGGCAGTACGACGAGAAGAGCTCCTGCTGGATCCGGGTCTCGCAGCCCTGGGCGGGCAAGGGATGGGGAGCGATCTGGATCCCGCGCATCGGCCAGGAAGTGATCGTGGATTTCCTGGAGGGCGACCCGGACCGGCCGATCATCACGGGACGGGTTTACAACGCCAACCAGATGCCGCCTTACGAGCTGCCCGGCCAGCAGACCAAGAGCACGATCAAGACCTACAGCTCCAAAGGGGGCGGCGGCTTCAACGAACTGCGCTTCGAGGACAAGAAGGGCAGCGAGCAGATCTTCCTGCACGCTCAAAACCGCATGGACGTGCGGGTGAGGGGGAACTCTTTCGAGACGGTCGGGGGCGAGCGGCACTTGATCGTCGAGAAAGATCAATTCGAGCTGGTGAAGAAGGACCAGCACCTCCGGGTCAAGGGCGACCGGAGGGAGAAAGTGGACGGCACGATCTCGGTGGAAGCCGGCATGGACGTGCAGGAAAAGGTGGGCGCGCACTATGCCCTGGACGCGGGCCAGGAAATCCACCTGAAGTCCGGGATGAACCTGGTGATCGAGTCCGGCCTGAGCCTGACCGTGAAGGTCGGCCCCAACTTCATCAGCGTGGGCCCGGCCGGCATTTTCATCCAGGGCACGCTGGTGAACATCAACACGGGCGGCTCGGCGGGCTCGGGCTCCGGCGCCAGTCCGGATGCGCCGAAGGATCCCAAGGAGGCCGACACCGCCAAGCCGGGCGAAAAGGCGGAAATGCCCCCGCCGCCCAAGCCGCCCAAGCCGGAAACCTACAGCCCGATGGCGTCGGCCTTGAGACAGGCGGCGCACAACGGGACGCCGTTCTGCGATACTTGACCGCATGAGTGACCGGCCCGTGCGGCCGGACGACAACGATGAGTGAGATTGGGGAAGTGATCAAGGCCCGGTTGTTCGGGGAGGGTGAGGGGAACGCCTTCGCCCTGCTGGACGGCGCCTCCGTGCCGGACCTGCTGGATAAGCTGTACGAGCTGAAGCCCGAGTACGAATGTCTGTACCGGGGCGAGCTCCAGCCCGACATGGCCGAGGTGGCTCCCTATCTGGTGCGCCTGGAAGCGGAGAGCCCGTTTGCCAACTGGGTCCTGGAGCAGGGCTGGGGCAACCACTGGGGCGTGTTCGTGCTGGCGGCCGCCGATCTGCACCAGCTACGCCAGCACTTCCGGCGGTTGTTGATCGTTCACGACCCGACGGGCAAGCCGCTGTATTTCCGGTATTACGACCCGCGGGTGCTGCGCAGTTACCTGCCCACCTGCAACGGGGAAGAATTGGCGGCGTTTTTCGGCCCGGTGACGGCCTTCCTACTGGAGGGCGAAGCGCCGCAAGTCATGTTACGTTTCGAGCGGGACGCCGGCCGGCTGGCCTCGAAGGCCCTTCGGCTGGCCCCGCAGTGAGAGGGAAAGGAGGTCGCGCGCATGCCGCCTGCCGCCAGAATCTCGGATATGCACACCTGCCCCATGAGCACGCCGGGGACGCCGCCCATTCCCCATGTCGGAGGGCCCATCGTCACAGGCTGCCCCACGGTCAACATCGGCGGCATGCCGGCGGCCAGGGTGTCCGACACGGCCATTTGCGTGGGGCCGCCGGACATCATTGCCAGGGGCTCGGCCACTGTCTTCATCGGGGGGATGCCCGCCGCCCGGATCGGGGACACCACGGCGCACGGCGGAATCATCGTGAGCGGGTGTCCGACGGTGATCATCGGGGGCTGAGCGGTCACGGGTGCGCTGGGCGCCGGGCGATGCGGCTGCTGGTGTTCTCCGACATCCACGGCGACGAGGACGCGCTGGCCCGCCTGATCGAGATCGAGGCGGACGGCTACTTCGCCGCCGGTGACCTGACGAGCTGGGGGCGAGGGCTGGATCGCCTGGGCAAGCTGCTCGCGCGCCGCGGCCGGCAGGTGTGGGTGCTGCCGGGCAATCACGAATCAGAGGAAGCCGTTGACGGGATGGCCGCTCGCTACGGCCTGCACGCCTTTCACGGGCAGGCCCTGGAGTGGAACGGCTACCATATTGCGGGCCTGGGTTATTCGAACCCCACGCCGTTCAACACCCCGGGCGAATATAGCGAGGCCGAGATCGCCCGGCGCTTGCAAGCCTTCGCTCGCTTGGAGCCGCTGGTCATGATCTGTCACTGCCCGCCTCTGGGCACGCCGTTGGATCGCATCCGGGAGGGGGTGCACGCCGGCAGCCGCTCGATACGGGAATTCCTCGAGCGCCATCAGCCCGAGTACTTTCTCTGCGGCCACATCCACGAGGCCGAAGGGGCCGCCGTCCGGCTGGGGCGCACCCAGGCGATCAACGCGGGCAAGCGAGGCTACCTGCTCGAGCTGGCACCGCGCGGGAGCGCTCCCGCGGGCGGTAAAATGGGAGGGTAGGCCGTTCCCCGATGACCATCGAAGAACTCGAGCGAGAGTACGAAGCGCTCCGCCGGCAAGCCGAGGCCGTGCGGAGCTATCTTTGACGTCCCCGCCAAACAATCCCAATTGGTGCGGCTCGAGCAGAGGATCGCGGCGCCGGACTTCTGGAACCGCCCGGAGGAGAGCCAGCGCCTGCTGCGTGAGCGCAAGCGACTTGAGGAGGCCATCGCCGAGGAGGCCGAGATTCGCCGGCTGACCTCGGACCTGGAGACGCTGCTGGAGCTGGGCCGCGAGGGCGAAGACGTCGGCGCCGACTTGCGGCAGGAGATGGACCGCCTGGCGACGCGCCTGGAGGAAGTGGAGACGCGCACGCTGCTCTCGGGCGAGAACGACTTTCGCAGCGCGATCGTCACCATCCATCCCGGGGCGGGCGGCACGGAGAGTCAGGACTGGGCCGAGATGCTGCTGCGCATGTACCTGCGCTGGGCCGAGCGCAAGGGCTTCCAGACCGTGATTACCGACCGGCTGGACGGCGAGGCGGCGGGGATCAAGTCGGTCACCTTCGAAATCAACGGCGAGTACGCCTACGGGTTGCTGCAATCGGAGGTGGGCGTGCACCGGCTGGTGCGCATTTCGCCCTTCGACGCCAACGCCCGCCGGCACACCTCCTTCGCCTCGGTCTTCGTCTATCCCCAGGTGGACGACGAGATCAAGATCGAGATCCGCCCCGAAGAGCTGCGGATAGACACCTTCCGCGCCAGCGGGCGGGGCGGCCAGCACGTCAACCGCACCGATTCGGCCGTGCGCATCGTGCATCTGCCCACCGGCATCGTGGTGCAGTGCCAGAACGAGCGCTCCCAGCACAAGAACCGCGACATGGCGCTCAAGCAGCTTCGGGCGCGGCTTTACGAGCTGGAGTTGGAAAAGCGGCGGCAAGAAGAGCGCCGTCTGGAAGAAACCAAGGCCGACATTGACTTCGGCAGCCAAATCCGCAGCTACGTGCTGGCGCCCTACCGGATGGTGAAGGATCTGCGCACGCGCCTGGCGGTGGGCGATGTGGACCGGGTGCTGGACGGGGACCTGGATCCCTTCATGCGCGCCTATCTGGTCTGGCGCAGGACCGGCAAACTGGCGGGCGACGGCCAGGAGGCGCCGGAATAGGGCCCGGCATGGTCCCGGCCGATCAGTTGGAGCGCGCCGCGGCCTTGATTCGCGCGGGCCGGCTGGTCGCCTTCCCGACCGAGACGGTGTACGGCCTGGGCGCCAACGCGCTGGACGCCGCCGCAGTGGCCCGCATTTTCGAGGTCAAGGGACGGCCTTCCTCCAACCCGCTGATCGTGCACGTGGACTCGATCGCGCTGGCGCGAGGGGCGGCCAGCCAGTGGCCCGAGGCGGCCCAGCGCCTGGCCGAGCGTTTCTGGCCGGGGCCGCTGACCCTGGTGGTGCCGCGCCATCCCTCGATTCCGCCGATCGTCACCGCCGGCCTGGAGACCGTGGGGCTGCGCATGCCGGCGCACCCGGTGGCGCTGGCGCTGATCCGCGCCGCCGGCGTGCCCATAGCGGCGCCCAGCGCCAACCGCTTCGGCTGCCTGTCGCCCACCACCGCCCGGCATGTGGAGGAGGCCCTGGGCGGCGCCGTGGACTTGATTTTGGACGGCGGCCCCACCGAGCTGGGCATCGAGTCCACCGTGCTCTGGCTGGCGGGCCCGCCGCGCCTGTTGCGTCCGGGGATGATCCTGCGGGAGCAGATCGAGGAGCTGATCGGTCCGGTCGAGGCGGCCGGGCGGATCGAGGAGCGGACGGCGCATCCTTCGCCGGGCCTGTACCGCCGCCATTACAGCCCTTCCACGCCGCTGGTGCTGGTGGATGACGGCGCACTGCCGTCCGGGCGGGGAGCCTACGTCTGGATCCGGCGCCCGAAGTCGGCCGCCCGCTCGATTCAGATGCCCGCCGAGGCGCGCGCCTACGCCGCGCGGCTTTACCGGACCTTGTACGAGCTGGACCGAGAGGGCTGGGACTGGATCGCGGTCGAGCGGCCGCCCGAGGATCCGCCGTGGTCGCCGGTCTTGGATCGCCTGCGGCGGGCCGCCGGCCGCTGAAGAGGAGGCCGCGCCGGCCGAGCTGCGCAAACCAGCGTCCAGAGGGGAGCGTCTTCAGCCCGTCGGGCGCGCTCAAGGCAGGGAGCGTTCGCGAATGCGGCTCACCGAGAGCCGGCCGGTGGCGGAATCAAGGACGCCGGTCACCGTGACGGGCAGGCCGGCGAACCGGGCCAGCGCGCCGTCGTCGCGGAGGGGATAAAGCCGTTCGCCGTCGTAGAGCGCGTAGCTCACCCCCGGCCGGGCGGCCACGCAACGCCGTACGCATTCGGCGGGACGGGCCGCGAGCGGCCCCGCGTGACTGGCGCCGCAATGGGTGTCCGTAATCACGCCCGCGATTACCCGGACGTTCTCTCCGCCCCGCGGAGTCGTCAGCAGCGTTTGGGGATGCCGGAGCCAGACCAACACCGCTGTGAGCAGCAGGAGCGCGCCGCCGGCCCAAGCGAGACGGCGTAACGCCAGGGGACCGAGGGCGGGCCGCGGCCGCCGGCTCAGGTCTATTCGGGGCCGAGGCGCCAGTTCGTCGGTCGAGATGCGGAGTTGCTCCAGCTCAACGCCGCGCACTTCGGGCAACCCGGCCGCCACGCGCCGGATGTGCTCCAAGTCGTCCAGGCCGCGCACCCTGCCCCGGAGCGTCACGATCCCTTCGTGGCTGCCGGCCTCCAGCTCCAAGTGCGCTGTCGCCCGGTCCAGCGCCAGTGCGGCTTGCAGGCGGGTCCGCGCGGCCAGATCGCGCAACGCCGCCGTGTGGCGGCAGGCGGGTACGGCCCGAGACCTCAAGCCGACGATGTGCGCCACGACCTCGCAGGCAGCCGGCAAGCCGAGCGCGTCCAGGTCAAGAGATATCTCATCGCGCAAGCCTGCCTCAGCAAGCGTGCCCCGCAGGCCCCGCACCCACCGGCTACTGCGCCGGTCCGCTCGCCTGATCCACTTTCCGGCTTCCCCCGCAGCGCAACGGAAGCGCGCAGCGGTTCGCAGAGCGCGAGCTTCCGGGCTCTCGATCAGGCGCACCCGGATCACGCCTTCCACCGCGGGCAACAGCCAGGCAGCGGGGCCGTAACAGACGGCGTTGCCGGGGAGGATTTCCTGGGCGGCGGCGGCTTGCAACGCCAGCAGGGCCGCACGCCGGGAGTGCAACAGGCGGCTGAGCAGCCCGGGCGGCCTCTCTGCCGCCGCGCGCAGCAGGCGATGTCGGACTCCCCAGGCCGCCGCGCGTTCGATCAGGGCCGCAGGTTCAATCCCGCGGTAACCCAACCGGGCGGCCAGAGCAGCGGCAAATTCACCGGCCCTGCCGTACGGGTCGCCTGCGACCAGCACAACGGCCATGGTTGCCTCCGCCCGGCCGGCGGAGCAATCCGCATGCCGGACGGCGAGCGGGTCGAAACCGCCCGCCGGAGAGAGCAGCTCCCTTGGAGCGGCGCGCCGGCAGCCTTAAATCGGGCAAACCGTGTCCGAAAAGAGACGTCGGCGTCCGGCCTCGGGTGCGGATTCCAGGGTCAGCCCATCAAGGCCCGGTAGAGTTCGCTCTGGCGAGCGGCGATGCGCTCCCAGTCGTAATCGCGCTCGGCCGTGGCGCGGGCTTGCCGTCCCAAGGTCTCACGAAGCCCGGGATCGTCGAGCAAGCGACGCACCGCGGCGGCGAACTCCTCGGCGCGCTCGGCCACCAGCAAATCGCGCCCGGCCTCGAGCTCCAGGCCATGGATCCCGGCGGGGGTAGAGACAATGGCCTTGCCCATGGCCATGGCCTCCAGGATCTTGATATTGGTTCCGGCGGAGGCGACCAGAGGGGCGATCACCACCGCGGCGCGCTCGTAGGCAGGCCGAGGGTCGGCCACGAAGTCCTCCACCTCCAGGCCGCCTTGCGCCAGATTCAACTCCGCGTGTTCCCGGTAGCGCTCCAGGTAGACCTGATGGTTCCGCCCGGCGATGATGTGCAGGACGGGGCTGAGATCGGCCAGTCGCGGCCAGACCTCGCGCAGGAAGAAGTCCACCGCCAGCAGATTCGGCAGGTGAGCGAAGGAGCCGATGAACAGCAAGCGCCGGGGATCGGGCCGGCGCGCGGCCGGACGGAAGCGCTCCAAGTCCACGCCGTTGGGAAGGCAGACGACGCGGCGGGCGCCTCCCGCCATGCGCCGGTCGTTCTCCGACATCACGACCACGCAATCCACCCGCCGCCAGGCGGCGGTCTCGAAGCGACGCCAGCGCCGGTACTGGCGCTCAGCCTCCCAATCCCGCTGTTGCCGGGCGAACTGGCGGTGCAGATCGAAGGTGATGTCGTGCTCGATGAGCACGGTGCGGGCCCCGGCCGCCTCGCCGGCGTACTGCGCCATCTGAGTGAACTCGAGCTGCAAGATGGCGGGCCGCCATTTGGCGGCCGTCCGGCGCAGAGCGGCGCGAAAGGCGGGGGAGTCGTACTCCTCGACCATGTCGGGACGGTGCGTGCGGGGCCGCAGATGGCTGCCCCGGCGGCGCACTGTGACGATCTCGGCGCAGATCGCCAACAGCTCGGACGCAGGCGGGGCCGCCTCCTCGACGAAGGCGACCAGGACCTGGTCGTAGTCGGCCGCCGCCCGGCGCATCAGGTTGTACATGCGGACCGCGCCGCCGTGCGACAGCGGGAAGGGCAAATAGGGACTGGCGATCAGCACGACCGGCCGGCCGCGCGGCGCGCGGCCCGGGAAGACAGCGACCTCCCCGCTACCCAAGGCCAGGACCAGCTCGTCGGACAAGGATCCGGCGCGGGCCGGGCGGCGTGTCCACAGGGGAGCCCGCCAGGCGCAGGCCAAGGCGCGCGCGGCGGCTGCATCGCCGCCGGCGGCCCGCAGGTTCAATCGTGCGAGCGCCTCCCGCCACAGCCGCAGGAAGCTGCGGGGAGAGGAAACGGCGCGGGCCAGGAAGCGCAGGTAATTGATCTGGAGAAACGTTTCCAGCTCGCCGTCGCTGTAGTAGCGCGCGGTGGTGGCGCGGTGCCGGTGCAAGACCCGGGCCTCGGCCGCCAAGACCGTGGGCCAGCCCGCCAGCCAGGCCCGGTAGCCGATGTCCAGATCCTCGACGTAAGCCGGATGGTAGATCTTGTCCAGACCCCCGAGTCGCTCGAGTTTTTCCGCATCGTACATCGAGCAGCCGCCGCTGCCGTAAAGCGCGTAGCTGAGATCTTCGCCGGGCAAAGGCGTCTCGCAGCGCAGGGGGAAGTCTTCGGGCCGGCGGGCGGAGGGCGGAACCATGACCGCCTTGCCGGTCTCCTCGCGGCGGCGGCCCTCGGGAAACAGAATCTGCGCGGTGGCGCAGAACAGCTCGGGAACCTGCTGGAAAGCGCGGCGCAAGGCGGTGAAGAAGCCCGCTTCGAGCGACATGTCGTTGTTCAGCAGGCAAACGTGGGAAAAGCGGGCCCGCGCGAGTCCGCGATTCACCGCCTGGGCGAAACCCAGGGGTGCGGCGTTCACTTCCAGCACCACGCCCGGATGACGACGGCGCAGGTATTCCGCCGTCCCGTCATCGGAGCCGTTATCCGCCACGATGATCTCGCCCTCGCACCCGGCCAATTGCGATTCGACCTGAGGCAGCAGCGCGGCGAGCAGTTCGCGCCCGTTGCGCGAAGGGATGACGACCGAGAGGCCCGCGGGGCGAGGAGGCCCGGGAGCGGGCGGCCGGCGCGCCGGCCGGAGCGCTTTCAGGGCGGCCGCGGCGAGTCCGGCACAGCAGCCCATCCATAGGGCCAGCGGCCTGCGCCATTGAGAGGGGCGGACCAGCCGCCAGAGAAACGTGTAGAGCCGGCCGCCCGGGTGGGTCTCGAACACAACCAGGTTGCGCAGGCGCCAGAGCAGATGGCGAAGCATGAGCGGCAAGCAGCGCGGCCGCAGCATCCAGTGATCGAGATTCTCGTTGTAGGCGATGAAGCCGGCAGGCGACAGCAGCAGGGCGATCAATCGCAGCCGCCGGTAGGGTACGTTGGGCACCAGCATCACGGCGGCCAGGCGGATGCGCCGGTCGCGGAAGGCGGCCCGGCAGCGGCGATAGTTTTCCCAGAAGCCCCGGAGGGGATGATAGGCGACCCAGCGGCCTTCGGCGGGAGGGAACTCCGAGACGACGAACAGCGGCAGCTCAGGGTACAGCTCCCGCAGGCACCTGACAAGCTGCCGGTTGAGGGGATCGGTTCCGGTGGCGAAGGCGATCTTGACCGCCGGCTTCAAATCAGCTCCTGCCACCGGGGCTGGAACCGGCCGTGGCGGTGCGCTCGCCACATGTCGAGCGCCTGAGTGGCGAAGGCGGTCGAGTAGGGATTGATGAAGGGAAGCCACTGCGAGCCTTTCCGCCCGAAACGGAACCCGCCGTAATGGCGGAGATCCGGTTCCGCCGATTGGAATTCGAGCAGGCGGGCCGCCTGTCGCTCGGCCTCCCCCGGTTCCAAGGGCGCCACGCCGAGCGCATCGGCGAACAGGCGCACCCGCAGCAGTTGGGCGCGGACGTCGCAGCGTTCGAACAGGGGCGTGACGGCTTCCAAGAGCTCGCCGGCGCGGCGGATTCCCTCGCGCAACGCCTCGCGGCAGGCGGGCCGGTCGGCCCAAACCAGCAGGCCCTCCAGGAAGTAGCAGTACGCGTGCAGCCGGTCCATGGCGGGAGCTTCGACCCGCTCGGGAAGAAACCGCCGGTGGGTCTGGAGGGCGTAGCGAAGCTCCGGCTCGAAGCAAGAGTCGAACGTTTTCGAGCCCGTGATCTCGTCGAGTTCCCGCCAGGCCATGAGGGCCTTGAGCTGGTAGCAACCGGGATTGCGCGACCAGCGCTCATCCGCGGGGGCCGGCTCCTTCTCCGGCAGGCGGAGCGCGGCGTGGAAGCCGGCTGCGGCGCGAAAGTCCCGGGCCATGCCGGCGGCGCAGCGCGCGGCGGTCTCCAGGAACTCGCGCTCGGCGGTGGCGCGCCAGAGGGCGAGCAGGCCGCGCACCACGATGGCGTTGTCGAAGAAGTAGGCCAGCGGCTCGGCGCCTTCGCTGTCGAGACCGTACTCGAACGGGAACAGGCCGGAGGCGGAATCCCAGGCCCGGCGGGTCAGGAAGCGCCCGGCGCGCCGGGCGGCTTCCAGCGTCCTGGGGTCGGCGGTCTGGCGGTGGAGCCAGACCAGCAGGGCGGCCGCATAGCCCGTGATCTCGGTCGAGACGCGATAGTTCCTGCCCAGATCCGACTGGTAGTAGCGGGCCACGCCGCCGGACGCCTCCTGGATGCCGGATTCCAGCAACCAGCGCGCGGCCAGATCCCGGGCACGGACAGTAGCGGTTTCCAGTGACAAAGCGACACCTTCCGCGGGAGCGAAAACCCTGAATTATAGCATCCCGCCGGCGCTCGGGCGGCGCGATCAGCCGCGATAGAAGGCGGCGATCGCCTCACAGACGTACTCGATGTCCTCGGCGGCCAGTTCCGGATAAATCGGCAGCGCGAGCGCCTCCCGGGCCAGCCGCTCGCTGACCGGGAAATCACCCGGCCGGTAGCCTAGAGAGGCGAAGCAGGGTTGCAGGTGCAGCGGGATAGGATAGTAGATCTCTGTGCCCACGCCGCACCGCCGCAGGTGTTCCTGAAGCCGGTCGCGTTCGGGGGCGCGGATGACGAACTGGTTCCAGACGTGGCGCGTGACGGAGGGCGGGCAGGCGGGGACCGTCACGGGCAGCCGCAATTCGGCCAGCCGGCGGCGGTAATGTTCGGCGTGACGGCGGCGAGCCTCGATCCAGTCGTCCAGGTGGCGCAGCTTGACGCGCAGCACGGCTGCCTGCAAGGCGTCCAGGCGGGAGTTGATTCCGACCCATTCGTGCAGGTACTTGCGGCGGGAGCCGTGAACGCGTAGGGCGCTGAGGCGCTCGGCCAGGGCGGCGTCGGCGGTGGTGAGCAGGCCGCCGTCGCCGTAGCCGCCCAGGTTCTTGCTGGGGTAGAAACTGAAGCAAGCGGCGTCGCCCAGGCTGCCGGCGCGACGTCCCTGGTATTCGGCGCCGATGGATTGGGCCGCATCCTCGATGAGCGCGATGCCGCGGGGGCGAGTCAGCTCGCGCAGGGCGTCCATGTCGGCGCAGGCACCGAACAGGTGGACGGCGATGAGGGCCCGAATACGAGGGCGGGCGGGCAGGATTCGGGCCGCCTCTGTGGGGTCGAGATTGAAGCTTGAGGGTTCGACGTCAGCGAAGACCGGGCTGGCGCCCGCACGGACGACGGCCCCGGCGGTGGCAAAGAAGGTGTAGGGCGACGTGAGCACCTCGTCGCCCGGACCGATCCCCAAGGCCGACAAAGCCAGGAACAGAGCGTCGGTGCCCGAGGCGCAGGCCACCGCGAAGGGAACCCGGCAGTAGGCGGCCAATTCCCGCTCGAGGGCCTCGACCTCCGCGCCCAGGATGAAGCTCTGGGCCTCCACGACGCGGAGCAGCTCGGGGAGGACCTGATGGCGGATGCGCGCGTGCTGGGCTCGCAGATCCAGCAGGGGAACGCTGCGGCTGGCGGGCGATTTCACGGCGAAGCGGACTCCACGAAGGCACGATTATAGCCCGGCGGCGGCGCGGCAGGGCGGCTCCGCCTGGCCTCCCCAGCCGCCGAGGCGGGCCGGCGCAAGCGAGAAACCCGGGCGCGCAAGCCCGCGCGGCT
>JBBIMA010000044.1:0-32872 GCA_037444625.1 Solibacteraceae bacterium | reverse complement strand
CCGCCCAGCCGCGGCCCAAGCCGCGGGCCCGTTGCGCGGCGGCGCTGCCGGCCAGCAAGGCCGCCGCCGCCATCATCGTCAGGACTCTTTTCATCTGGATCCACCTCCCGTAAGGAATGAGCATGCTTCGCCCGGGATGGTTTCACGTCCTCTTCCAATCCGGCATCCCCATAGGAATCAATCAGTTAGAAGCATTCATCGGGGCCGGCTCGCGCAGCCTTTGCAGGCCGGCCGCCCCGGGCGGGCGCAAGCTTTGCGCAGCGCCGCCGGCCGGCGTTGTATATTCTTAGCTTCGACGCCGGCCCATGCGTTACCTCCTGCGCCTGCGCTTCCCGGAGGTCCGCCGCATCCTGCTGGTGGAGAGCGGCTCGCGCCACATCATCGAGCAGCTCGTACCGGTGCTGCGGCAGTACTGGCCCGACGCTCCCATCGGGCTGGTTACCTGTTACGGCGGACTGCCCGCCGCCTTGGCCGCCGAGCCGGCCACCGAGGTCTTTCACGTGGCCGATTACCAGGGCAGGGCCGGGCGCCGCCGCCTGTACCGCGAGCTGGCGCAGGGCGGCTACGCGCTGATGGGCATCCTTTGCACGGCCGAGCCCGTCATGACGAAGTGGAAGTGGGCGCTGGCCTTGCGCGTCCCGGCCAAGGTCTTCATCGTCAACGAGAACTGCGATTTCTTCTGGCTGGATCGCTCGCAGATCCCTACCCTCGTCCGCTTCCTGCTCTACCGGGCAGGCATGGGCGGGGCGCAGGCGGTACCCACCTTGCTGCGCCTGCTGCTGTTCCCCTTCACGGTTCTCTACCTGTTGCTCTACGCGGCGGGGGTTCATCTGCGCCGCCAGCTTCGCATTCGTCTCAGGAGGCATCCGGTATGAAAGCTATTGTGGTCGAGCAACCCGGCGGCCCCGAGCAGCTCCGCCTGGCCGAGATTGCCCGGCCTGCGCCGGGCCCGGGGGAAGCCTTGCTCCGTATCGCCGCCGCGGGCGTCAATTTCATTGACATTTATCACCGCATCGGGCTGTACAAGCTCGAACTGCCTTTCACGCCGGGCATGGAGGCGGCGGGCGTGGTCGAGGCCGTCGGCCCGGACGTCAGCGAGGTCGCCCTCGGGGATCGAGTGGCCTACGCCATGGCCCGGGGCGCCTACGCCGAATTCGCCGTGGTCCCTGCCTGGATGCTCGTCAAGCTGCCCCAGGCCTTGGATTTTCATTCCGCCGCCGCCGTCATGCTTCAGGGCATGACCGCGCATTACCTGACGCATTCGACCTTCCCGCTCAAGCCGGGCGACGCCTGTCTGGTTCACGCGGCCGCCGGGGGCGTCGGCTTGCTGCTGGTGCAGATGGCCAAGATGCGCGGTGCGCGCGTCTTCGGCACCGTTTCCACACCGGCCAAGGCCGAACTGGCCAGGCAGGCCGGCGCCGACGAGGTGATCCTTTACACCGAGCAGGACTTCCTGGAGGCGGTACGACGCGCCACTGAAGGGCGGGGCGTGGACGTGGTCTATGATTCGGTGGGTGCGGCCACCTGGGAGAAGAGCCTGGATTGCCTGCGCCCGCGGGGCATGATGGTCTCCTTCGGCAACGCCAGCGGCGCCGTGCCCGCCTTCCAGCCGTTGATTCTCAGCCAGAAGGGCTCGATTTTCCTCACCCGACCCACCCTCATGCATTACGCCGCCACCCGCGAGGAGTTGCTCTGGCGGGCCGGGGACGTGCTGGAGTGGGTGCGGTCCGGGCGTTTGAAAGTCCGCATCGAGCGCATCTACAAGCTGGCCGAGGCCGCCGACGCCCACCGCGCCCTGGAGTCCCGCTCCACCAGCGGCAAGCTGCTGCTTGCCCCCGAGTGAAAGTCGGAGTCACCCTGGATGACTTTGGCTGGACAGCCCCTCGCCGGCCGGCGTCACCGCCCCGCACCTGACGACCATAGGCATGGGAAAGAGAAGGCCTAAGTCCCCGGCACCCTCCAAGGCCGCCTCACTGCCGGGCGCGCGCGGCGCCTCGCCGCCGGCCAAGAGCCGTCTTTCCCTGGCCCTTCCGCTCGCCGCCCTGAGCCTTTTCTACGCCGCCCCCTTGCTCTCGCCCGAAACGAGCATCCAGTGGGACGCGGCCGACGTCCACTATCCCTGCCAGCGCTACTTCGCCCAAGAAATCCTGGCCGGCCGTTTGCCGGTTTGGACGCCTTATGTTTTCTCAGGATTTCCCTTTCTGGCCGATCCGCAGGTGGGCGCATTCTATCCGTTGAACTGGCCGTTCATGCTGGCCGGCGCGAGTCCCCGGCTGATCCAGGCCGAAATGGCGTTTCATGCCTTGCTGGCCATGGCGGGCGCCTACCTGTTCTTTTGGCTCGTAGCGGCGGACGCCTGGGCCGCAGCTCTGGGCGCGACGGCCTATGCGCTCTCGGGATTCTTCGCGGCGCACGCCTCGCACGTGGGTATGTTTCAGGCGGCCAGTCTGCTGCCTTGGCTCCTCTACTGCGCCGAGCGGGCTCTCCGCGGGCCGTTTCTTCCCTGGTTGGGCGCTTCCGGCGCTGTGGCGGGGCTGATGTTTCTGACGGGCCATCTCCAAACTGCGTTGTACGGCTCGGCGGCTCTGGCCTTGTATGGCTTGCTGCGCGTGATCCGCACGCCCGGACTGATGTTGAGCTGTGGCGGCCTGCTGGCCGGCGTTGCGGCCATCGCCTTCCTGATCTCCGCCGTCATGGTGTTGCCCGGGCTGGAATTGACGGAGCATTCCGTGCGTGCGGGTTTGGATTTCTCGGCCAGTCACGAGGGAGCCCTGGAGGTTCGCGCCCTCGCCACCTTGGTTTTTCCCAACGCCCTGGGCGCGCTCGGCGAACGGTACCAAGGACCGGGAGATCGAACTCAGTATTATTTTTACGGCGGATTGCTCCTGCTCCCCCTGGCGGTATTGGGGATCTATTTCAGGCGGGGGTGTCTGGTTCCCGCGGCGCTGATTTTGGTCACGGTCTGGTTCATGCTGGGACCGGCCGCAGGCCTGTACCGCCTGGCGACCCAGATCCCGTGGTTGGGCAAGGTGCGCGCTCCCGTGCACGCCTGGTTCGTCGTAGCCTTCGGCCTGGCCTGGATGGCCGCCTCAGGCCTGGCCGGACTCAGGCAACGTCTTTCCATCTCATGGTTGGGATGGAGTGCTTGCGCCGTCTTTGCACTGGATCTCTGCTGGGCGAACTCCTGGACTAATCCGTTGATCTGCGCGCGACAAAGTTTCGCCGAGCTATACGGCCGGGGCACGGAACTTTTGCGCTCGCGGGTGGCGCCGGTGGTTTCCCCAGGTACGCGCTTTGCCGCTCCCGATAAGTTGACTATCTTCGGTCCCATGAACAGCCCGCTCGAGGTCGGCATCGAAACTACCTACGGTTATAACCCCCTCGAGCTGCGCAGTTACTCCCGATATCGGCAGGCGGCCGCCGCGAATCCTCGACTGCTGGACGCCCTGGCGGCCTCCTGGGCGCTCGATCCCGCGACCGGCGAGGTCCGCCGACGGCCTTCTTCGCTGCCCAAGGCGTGGTTTCCCGCTGCGGTTCGCCGCGTGGACCGGCCGGATCAGCAAGCCGCCGCGCTCCTGGATCTCGACCCGGCCAAGGAGGCCGTGGTCGCCGCATCGGCCGCGCCGGCGCAGGAGGCGGCGGTGCTCGGGATTGAAACCGGCCTGCGGGAATGGCGGGTCCGCTACCGCGCCGGCGGCGCCGGGTTGCTGCTCTTGAGCCTCCCTTGGTACCCGGGTTGGACCGGGGAAGCGGCCGGCGAAAGGCTTCCTGTCCTGCCTGTCAACCTGGCCCTTTCGGGCGTGCAGGTTCCCGCAGGGGAACACGAGCTGCGCCTCAGATTTCAATCTCGCCGGCTGGGCCCGGGTGCCCTGCTGAGCGTCGCCGGCTGGCTGGCGGCGGTGGGTTTGTGGATTCTGGGCCGCCCGCCCGGCGCCCGAGCCGCGACGGCAAAGCCCGGCGGTTAGGGGCGGCGGGATGGTCTGCATCGGCAAATCGCCCATCGTTTGGGAGTCAACATGAGGCGGAGGGAGGATCCGGACAAGCGGCGGCAACGGAGGATTCGCATCGTTTCCGGCCTGGCGGTTCTGGCTTCGCTGGCGGCCGCGGTTCGCTCGGCGGACATCGCAGCGGAACTCGCCCGCCGGTCGCCCGACCCTTTTCGGATCGGGGCGGCGGTGCTTGGCTTTTCGCCCTTGGCCTCTCGCCTGCCTGCCGGGGAGGTCGTGGGATACTTGACCGACTTGCCGCCCGGCGATCGGGCCATCGTGGCTTTCGTGCAGGCGCAGTATGCGCTGGCGCCGCGCCTGTTGCGCCGCTTGCCTGTCGAACCGAGCCCACGCTGGGCGGTGGGCCGGTTTTCGCGCCCGCTGGATGCGGCGGCCTGGGGCGCCCCGCACGGCTACGTCGTCGAGCAGGATTTCGGCGGCGGGATCGTGCTGTTCCGGAGGGCGAGCCGGTGACCGGGTGGATCTCGCTGCTCGCCTCGGCGCTGGCCGGTTATTGGTTTCTCCAGGCCTTGGGGATCGCGGGCTCAGCGGCTCCAGGTCGGCTGGGTCTCGTGCTGCGCGCCTGCTTGGGCGCCGGGTTAGGCCTGGGACTGAGCTCGTGCATCTTCAGCGTCTTGCTCTGGGCGGGATGGGGCACGCCGCCCGCCGTTCTGGCGGCGAACCTTGCCCTGGCGGCTGCGGCGTTGCTCCTCCGGCGGCGGGGCGCATCGCAGCAGCCGCCGGCCCAGGGGCCGCGAGCCGGGTCGCTGCTGTGGGTGCTGCGCGCAGCGGGCGCCGCAACCATCGCGCTGCTGGTTGTGAGCTGGGCCGTCACGACGGAGGCTTCGCCTCACGGGGACTGGGATGCCTTTTGGATTTGGAACCTGCGGGCCAAATTCCTGGCCGGCGGGCAAGCGAGCTGGCACCACGCGGTTTCGGCGCACTGGGGCAGGGTTCAGTTGGGCGCTACCCACCCGGATTACCCCCTGCTGCTTTCGGGCCTGGTGGCGCAGCTCTGGATGCTGAGCGGCGGCATGGATCCCTGGCATGCTGCGGCGGTTTCACTGCTGTTTGCTTTGCTGACGGCGGGCTTGCTGCTGGCAGCGCTGGCCTGGCTGCGGCAGGAAGCCCTGGGCTGGCTGGCGGTGTTGCTGCTGGTCTCCAGCGAGCTGTTTGCCTCGCAGGTAGCCGCTCAATATGCGGACATCCCGCTGGCCTTCTACATGCTGGGCTGCGCGGTCATGCTGTCTGCCGCCGGCCGCGAGCCTGAGAGCGGGGCGCCGTGGCTGGCGGCCGGGGCGTACGCCGGGCCGGCCGCCTGGACAAAACACGAAGGAATTGTCTTCTTCTTGCTCGCTCTGGGCTGGACCGCATGGCGCCGGCGCGCCCGCCCGCTGCTCCATTTTCTCCTCGGCGCCGCCCCGGGCATCGCTCTGCTGGGCGTTTTCAAGCTCTTCATTGCTCCTCTCAGCGTGGGGTTCTTCCCCTCGCGCCTGGGCGAGGCTCTCGCCAAGTTGGCTGATCCGGCGCGCTGGGGCATGATCGCCCGAAGTTACGCACAGGCGCTCTGGGACATGGGTCCTTGGTGGGCCCACCCGATCGCGCTGGTCCTGTTGTGCTTGTGGGCGGCCGGGTGGGCCGAAAAGCAGCGGCGCAAGGACGCCTGGGTGCTGCTGCTGCCCGCGGGAATGCTGGCCGCCGATTTCCTCGTGTACCTGATCACCACGGCCGATCTCGGCTGGCATCTGGGCACCTCGTGCAACCGGCTGTGGTTGCAGGTCTGGCCGACCCTGCTGTTCGGGGCGTTCCTGGCCGCAGGCCCGTGGCCTGAGGCGCAGGCGCGGGCGGCCCAACGCAGCCGCGATCGCAGGGACCAAACGCCCGGACGGCGGAGCCCGCGCCGCTGAGCGGCCTCCTGCCGGGACCACGCCTGCTGCTACCCTGATCCCTTATGGCCCAGCATGCCAGACCACTCGTCGCCATCGTCATGGGCAGCAAGTCCGACTGGGAGACCATGCGCCACGCGGCCGAGTTGTTGGCCTCCTTCGAAGTGCCGCACGAATGCCGCGTGCTCTCCGCCCACCGCACCCCGGAGCAGACTATCCAGTACGCCGGCGCCGCGCAGGACCGAGGCATCGAGGTGATCATCGCCGGCGCGGGCGGAGCCGCCCACCTGCCGGGCGTCATCGCCGCTCACACACTGCTGCCTGTCTTGGGCGTGCCCGTCGAGAGCCCCACCCTGCGCGGCCTGGATTCCCTGCTCTCGATCGTGCAGATGCCGGCCGGAATCCCGGTGGGCACTCTCGGCATCGGCAAAGCAGGCGCGGTCAACGCCGCCTTGCTGGCGGTGGCCATCCTGGCCGCGCAACGCCCGGAACTGGGCCAGAAGCTGCGCGCCTTCCGGGAAGAGCAGGCGGCCAGGGTTCTCGACCAGAGCGTGCCTTGAGCGGGGATCTCACCGCCAGTGCAGGATCACCTTGCCGGACTGGCCCGAGCGCATGACCTGGAAGGCTTCCCGGTACTCGGTGTAATGGAAGCGGTGTGTGATCACGGGGCGGATCTCCAAGCCGCACTGGAGCATGATGGTCATCTTGTACCAGGTCTCGTACATTTCCCGGCCGTAGATGCCCTTGATGGTCAGCCCGTTGAAGATCACCGTGTTCCAGTCAATCGCCATCTCCCCGTCGGGGATGCCCAACAGGGCGATCTTGCCGCCGTGACACATGTTGGCCAGCATCTCGCGGAAGGCGGACGGATTGCCTGACATCTCGAAGCCCACGTCGAAGCCCTCGAGCATCCCGAGCTGCTTCTGCACCTCCGCCAGCCGCGTAGTCCGCACGTCCACCGCCAGGGTCACGCCCAGCTTGCGCGCCAGCTCCAGCCGGTAAGGATTCACGTCGGTGATCACGACGAAGCGCGCGCCGGCGTGGCGGGCCACCGCGGCGCTCATGATCCCGATGGGGCCGGCGCCGGTCACCAGTACGTCCTCGCCCAGCACCGGGAACGAGAGGGCGGTGTGCACGGCGTTGCCGAAGGGATCGAAAATGCAGGCGATGTCCCGATCCACCCACTCGCGGTGGTGCCAGACGTTGGTCATGGGCAGGGCGATGTACTCGGCGAAAGCGCCCGGGCGGTTCACGCCCACCCCCTGGGTGTGGGCGCACAGATGGCGCCGGCCGGCCAGGCAGTTGCGGCAGCGCCCGCAGACCACGTGCCCCTCGCCGCCCACCAGCATGCCCGGGGTGAAGTCGGCCACGTTCGAACCCACCGCCACGATCTCGCCCACGAATTCGTGCCCCACCACCATGGGCACGGGGATCGTCTTGGCCGCCCACTCGTCCCAGTTCCAGATGTGCACGTCGGTGCCGCAGATCGAGGTCCGGTCCACCCGGATCAACACGTCGTTGATGCCGATCTCGGGCACGGGCACTTCCTCCAGCCACAGGCCCGGCTCGGGACGACTCTTCACCAGCGCTTTCATTCGCTCCATCGTTCTCTCCCCCGGCGGATGCTTACAGAACGGGTTTGCTCGGCGGGCTCCGCCCTTCTCCGTAGCATAATGGATGCGTGCTGGCTCAGGCGCGCCGGTGGATCCAGGACGCCCGTGCGGTGGCGGCGCTCACCGGCGCGGGCATCTCGGCGGAAAGCGGCGTGCCCACTTTCCGAGGCCCGGGCGGTCTCTGGCGGCAGTTCCGTCCGGAAGAGCTGGCCACCCCGGAAGCTTTCGCCCGGGATCCCCGCCTGGTTTGGGAATGGTACGACTGGCGCCGGCAGCGGATCGCCCAGGCCGAGCCCAACCCCGGCCATCACGCTCTGGTCCGCCTGGAGCGGCAGAAACCGGCCTTTACCCTGATCACCCAGAACGTGGACGGGTTGCACGAACGGGCCGGCAGTGTCCGCGTCGTCAAGCTGCATGGCGATATTTGGATGGTTTGCTGCCTGCGCTGCGGCCGGCGCCTTCGCGACGAACGCGCGCCCCTGCCCGAGCTGCCGCCGCGTTGCGCCTGCGGCGGGCTGCTGCGCCCCGGCGTGGTCTGGTTCGGCGAACCGCTGCCGCCCGGCGCCTGGGAGCAGGCCGAGCGGGCGGCCCGCCAGGCGGAAGTCTTCCTGGTGGTCGGCACCTCGGCGGTCGTCTATCCGGCGGCCGGGCTGATCCCCCTGGCCCAAGCCGCCGGCGCCCGCCTCATCGAAGTCAACCCCGAGCCGACCGCCTTCTCCGCCGGGCTGGACTGTTCGCTGCGCGGCCCGGCCGGAGAGATCCTGCCGGCCTTGATTCCGACCGACGCCGCCGTGCAAACTGGATAGTGCGTGCCTGTTGAGCGCTGAGCCGCGGCGGCCCGCCCTCCATCATGCGCCTGGCATACATTGACGCTTTCTCCGGGATCAGCGGCGACATGCTGGTCGGCGCGCTGGCCGACGCCGGCGCCGACCCCGGCGCCCTGTGCGCCGCCCTGGAATCGCTGGGCGTCGGTCTGGCCGCCCGCATCGAGCGCACCCAGCGGGGCGGCATCGCGGCCGCAAAGTTTCACGCCGAGGCCCGCTCGCCGCAGCCGCACCGCCACCTGGAGGAGATCCTGCGGCTGATCGAGACCGCCGCCCTGCCCGAGCGAACCAAACAAAATGCCGCCCAAGTGTTCCGGCGCCTGGGCGCCGTGGAGGCCGCCATTCACCAGGTCCCGCTCGAACGCATGCACTTTCACGAAGTCGGTGCGGCCGACTCCATCGCCGACGTGGTGGGCGCCTGCCTGGCCTTCGAGCTGCTCGGCGTCGAGGAGATTCATTGCTCGCCCGTCAATCTGGGCGGCGGCACGGTTCGCACCGAGCACGGCCTGCTGCCCGTGCCCGCCCCCGCCACCGCCGCCTTGCTGGCCGGCAAGCCGGTGTATTCCCAGGGGCCGGCGGTCGAGCTGACCACGCCCACCGGCGCCGCCCTGGCCGTCACCCTGGCCCGCTGCTTCGGTCCCCTGCCCTCGATGACCCTGCACGCGGCCGGCTACGGCGCGGGCAGCCGCGAGTTGCCCGGACAGCCCAACGTGCTGCGCGTGCTGGTGGGCGAAGACTCCCGGGCTCAGGAGGCGACCCTCGTGTGCGTGCTCGAGGCCAACGTGGACGATTCCACCCCCGAGATCCTGGGCTACGCCATGGAGCGACTCATGGAGGCCGGCGCCCTGGACGCCAGCCTGGAGCCGCTTTACATGAAAAAAAGCCGGCCCGGCCTGCTGCTGCGCGTGATCGCCCGCCCGGAGGACCAGGAGCGCCTGGCCGGCCTGATCTTCTCGGAAACCTCCACCCTCGGCTTGCGCCTCTACCGCGCCGAGCGGCGCGTGCGCGCCCGCCGCACGGTCGAAGTCGAGACCCCGCACGGCAAGGTGCGCGTCAAGGTCTCCGAGGACGGACGATTCTCCCCGGAGTACGAGGATTGCCGCAAACTGGCCCTGGCCTCCGGCCTGCCCCTGCGTCAGATACTGACCGAAGCCGCCTTGGCTTACTGGAAAAACTCCCGATGAAGTACTACCTCACCACTCCCATTTACTATGTGAACGCGGCGCCCCACCTGGGCACCGCCTACACCACCATCGCCGCCGACACCATCCGCGCCTTCAAGCGCATGCAGGGCTACCACGCCGTTCTCACCACCGGCAGCGACGAACACGGCCAGAACGTCGAGCGCGCCGCACGCGCCGCCGGCCTCTCGCCTTACGACTACGCCACCCTCATCCAGGACGAGTTCCGCCGCCAGTGGGAGCGCCTGGGCCTGCACATTGACCGCTTCGAGCGCACCTCCGACCCCAAGCATCCCCGCGCGGTCTTAGACTTGTTCTCGCGCTGCCGCCGCACCGGCTAAATCAACATGGTATCCTACCCCGGCCTTTACTGCTCCGTTTGCGAGCTCTCCGGGGGCGAGGCCGAGCCCGGCGCGCTCTGCCCGGATTGCCGCCGCCCCACCGAGACCGTCACCGAAGAGAATTATTTCTTCCGCCTCTCAGCCTTTCAGCAGCGCCTGCTCGATCTCTACCGCACGCAGCCGGATTTCATCCGCCCCGAGTTCCGCCGCAACGAGGTGATCGCCTTCGTCAGCCAGGGGCTGAACGATCTCTCGATCACGCGCACCAACATCCAGTGGGGCATCCCCGCGCCGGTCGAGGGACACCACGTCTTCTACGTCTGGTTCGACGCCCTGATCGCCTACATGAGCGCCGTCGAGGGCGAGGACCTCTGGCCGGCCGACTTGCACCTGATCGGCAAGGATATCCTGCGCTTCCACGCCGTCTACTGGCCCGCCTTCCTCATGGCCGCCGGACTGCCCGTGCCGCGGCAGATCTTCGCCCACGGCTGGATCCTGGTCGAGCAGGACAAGATGTCGAAGTCCCGGGGCAACATCGTGCGCCCCGAACCCATCCGCCAGGTGTTGGGCGTAGACGGCCTGCGCTACTTCCTGCTGCGCGAGATCGTCTTCGGCCAGGACGGCAGCTTCAGCTACGACGCCCTGGTCACCCGCTACAACTCGGATCTGGCCAACGGCCTGGGCAACCTCGCCAGCCGCACCCTCACCATGATCCGGCAATACGCCGAGGGCGCCGTCCCCGCCGGGCGGCCCGGATCGGAAGCGCTGGCTGACGTGGCTTCGGAAACCATTCGGAACGCCCTGGCCGCTTTCGACAATTTCGAGTTCTCGCGCGGCCTGGAGGCGGTCTGGGGCATGCTCTCGGCCGCAGACAAATACCTGGTCGAGCAGGCGCCCTGGAACCTGGCCCGCGAAAGCGACCCGGCGGCGCGAAGCCGTCTGGCCGAAACCCTGTACACCGCGGCCGAGATCCTGCGCATCGCCGCCGTCCTGCTGGCCCCCTCGCTGCCCGCCTCCGCCCGGCGCCTCTGGTCGCAACTTGGCATGAGGCAGCCGCTGGATTCCCTGCGCTTCGACGAACTGAGCTGGGGTCAGTTGGAGCCCGGCCAGACAATCGGCGAGATCGCCCCTCTGTTCCCCCGGGTGGATCCCGAGCAGGCGGTCCGGCGCATGCGCGAGCTGGAGATCCAGGAAACCGCCCGGCAGAAGGCCCTGCTGGAGGGTAAGACCGCCGCTCCGTCGGCGCCGCCGGCCGGCCCCAGGATCACCATCCAGGATTTCGCCAAGGTGGACATGCGCGTCGGCCAGGTCCTCGGCGCCGAGCGCGTCAAAGGGGCCGACAAGCTGCTGCGCCTGGAGGTGGATGTCGGGGAGGCGTCTGCCCGCACCATCGTGGCGGGGATCGCCGAATCCTACCGGCCGGAGGAGTTGATCGGCCGCAAGGTGGTCATCGTGGTCAATCTCGAGCCGCGCAAGCTGCGCGGCATCACCTCCGACGGCATGATCGTGGCCGCCACCGCCGAGGGCGGCCTGCCCGTACTGGTCGGCCCGCTCGAGGACGTCCCGGTGGGAGCCCGGCTCACGTGAGCCTGGTGGACTCGCACTGCCACCTGGACGACCGCCGGTTCGACGCCGATCGCGAGGCGGTCATCGGCCGGGCCCTGGCGGCCGGAGTCGAATGCATGCTGGCCATCGGCTCGGGCGAGGGCCCGCCGGACTTGGAAGCCGCGCTGCGCCTGGCCGAGCGCCACGCGGCGGTTTACGCCACGGTCGGCGTGCACCCGCACGACGCCGCCAAAGCCGACAAGCAGACCTGGCCCCGCCTGCAAGCCCTGCTGGCTCATCCCAAGGTGCTGGCCCTCGGGGAGATCGGCCTGGACTACCACTACAACTTCTCGCCCCCGGAAGTGCAGAGGGAGGTCTTTGCGCGCCAGCTCGAGCTGGCCCGGGCGGCACGCAAGCCCGTCGTCATCCACACGCGCGAAGCCTGGCAGGACACTCTGAGCATGCTGGCCGAGCACTGGGACCCCGCCGGTCCGCCCTGCGTCATGCACTGCTTTTCGGGAGGCCCCGAGGAAGCGCGGCGCTGCCTGGAGCTGGGCTTCCACTTGAGCTTCGCAGGCGTGGTGACCTTCCCCAAGGCCCTGGGAGTCCAGGAAGCCGCGCGCCGGACGCCGCCCGACCGCCTGCTGATCGAGACCGACGCGCCCTATCTGGCGCCGGCGCCGCTGCGCGGTCGGCGCAACGAACCCGCCTTTGTCATTCACACCGCCCTGCGGCTGGCCGAGCTGCGCGGGGAGACCTTCGAGGCCATCGCCGCAGCCACCAACGCCAACTTCCGCCGGCTGTTCGGCCTCGCCCGCCCGTAGCGGCCGCGCCCGGCGAGAGCCGGTGTTTGCCAGCCGTCGCCGGCGGCGGGTAGACTGGGATTGTCCGCATGGCGCTGGGCGAAGCAGGCCAGTCCCCGAGGGTGGAGGAGATTGTGGCGCTGGTGCGCGACCAGCTCCTGGAAGTGGAAGAGCGCATCCGCGCCGAATCGCAGGCCCCCGTGGAAGCCATCACGGCCATCGGCCGGCATCTGCACTCCGGCGGCGGCAAGCGGTTGCGCCCCATGCTCCTGCTGCTCAGCTCGCGCCTGATCGGCGAGGGCGGGGCCAGCGCCGTACGGCTGGCGGCGGTGGTCGAGCTGATTCACGCCGCCACCCTGGTCCACGACGACGTGATTGACGGGGCCGAAATCCGCCGCGGCCGGCCCTCGCCCAACGTCAAATGGGGCAATCACGCTTCCGTGCTGGCGGGCGACTGGCTTTACATGAAGGCCTTCCAGATCGCTCTCGGGGAGGCCAACTTCCACGTGCTCGATCTGCTGATCGCGGTGACCCAGTTGATGGTCGAGGGCGAGATGCTGCAACTGGATCTGCTGGGATCCATCCGGGTGCGGGAAGAACAGTACATGGATCTGGTGAGCCGCAAGACCGCCGGCCTGTTCGAGACTTGCGCCCGTCTGGGCGCGGCCTGCGCCGGCGCCCAGCAAGGCCAGGAGACCCGCCTCGGCCAGTACGCCTGGAACCTCGGCATGGCCTTCCAGTTGGTGGACGACCTGCTGGATTTCACCGCCTCCGAAGAGGTGCTCGGCAAGCCGGTAGGCAGCGATCTGAAGGAGGGCAAGCTGACGCTGCCGCTCATTTACGCGCTCGAGCAGGCCGGCCCTGAGGCGCGCCGCATGGTCCAGACCGTGCTCGAGGACCGCAGCTACCGGCGCGTGCCTTTCCCGGCCATTCTCGAGCTGGCCGAGTCCTCCGGCGGGATCGCGCGCGCCCGTCGCCGGGCCCAGCAATTCGCCGCCGCCGCCCGCCTCCTGATCGGCGCCTTCCCGGACTCACCTTATCAGAACGCCCTCTCCGCCCTCACCGATCTGGTCGTCCGCCGCGATTACTGAAGCGGTCCGGGCGGCGATTCAGCAAATCCGCGGCAACTGCTCTCCGCTCAGCATGTCCACTACCCGCCGTCCGCCGATCCGGCTCACCAGGACCACCACGCCCGGGCTTTCCTCCAGCACCGTGCCGATCCGCACCGCCCCGCCACTCACCGGCGCCGCCCGCAGAGCCTCGAGCGCCCGCTCGGCCTGCCCCTCCGGCACGAAGGCCGCGAATCGCCCTTCGTTGGCGACGTACAGCGGATCCAGTCCCAAAATCTCGCAAGCTCCTTTCACCGGCTCGGCCACCGGGATGGCCGCTTCCTCGATCCGGATTCCCACTCCGGCCGCCTGCGCAATCTCGTTCAGCGCCGAGGCCAGCCCGCCCCGCGTCAAGTCGCGCAGGCAGTGCACTTGGACGCCCGCCGCCAACAACGCCCGCACCGCTTCCCAAACCGGCGCGGTGTCGCTCACAATGGGTGCGTCGAACTCCAGCCCCTCCCGCACCGAAAGCACCGCTATGCCGTGGGCGCCCAGCTCGCCGCTCACCAGCACCGCATCCCCGGCTCGCACACGCTGCGGGCCGATCTCTTCGGGCGCCTCCACGACCCCGATGCCCGCCGTGTTGATGAACACGCCGTCGCCGTGGCCCTGGTCTACCACTTTGGTGTCCCCGGTGACCAGCAGCACGCCCGCCCGCTCGGCCGCCGCACGCATCGCGGCCGCGATCTCGCGCAGCGCCTCCAGCGCCAGTCCTTCCTCCAGAATGAAGCCCGCGCTCAGATACAGAGGCCGCGCCCCGCACATCGCCAGATCGTTCACCGTGCCGTTCACCGCCAGATCGCCGATGTTGCCCCCGGGGAAGAACAGCGGCCGCACCACGTAGGAGTCGGTGGTGAAGGCCAGCCGCAGCCCGTTGAACCGCACCACCGCCCCGTCGTGCCGCTGCTCCAGCCAAGGATTGGAAAACGCGGGCATGAACACGCGCTCCAGCAACTGGTGCATCAAGCGCCCGCCCCCGCCGTGCGCCAGCAGGATGCGCTCCTCGCCCGCCGGCGGCGCCGGGCAGATCAGGCCGAACCCGCCCATCCGCCTTCCTCCCTGCGCCCGTAATGGTAGTAGGCCGCGCAGGCGCCCTCGCTGGAGACCATGGGCGCGCCCAGCGGCCGCTCGGGCGTGCAGCGCAACCCGAAGGCCGGGCACTCGGGCGGCTTCTTGAGGCCCTGCAACACCAGGCCCGCGATGCACTCGCCCGATTCCTGGCCGGCGGCCGCGCTCGCCGCGAAGCGCTCCAGCGCGTCAAAGCGCCGGTAAGGCTCGCGCAGGCGCAGCCCGCTCAGCGGAATCCGCCCGATGCCCCGCCAGCTCCGGTCGGCGCGCTCGAAGACCTCCCCGAGCGCGGCTTGCGCCGCACGGTTGCCCTCCCGGCGGACCGCGCGCCGGTACTGGTTCTCGACCTCGGCCCGTCCGGCCTCCAGTTGGCGCACCGCCATCAGCAGACCTTCCAGAATGTCCACCGGCTCGAAGCCGGTAACCACAATCGGGACCCGGTAGCGCGCGGCCAGACCCTCGTACTCCCGGTAGCCCATCACCGTGCAGACGTGCCCGGGCGCCAGGAATCCCTGCACCCGGCAGTCCGGCGAACGCAGGATCGCCTCGATGGCCGGCGGCACCAGCACGTGGGCCACCAGCAGGGAGAAGTTCTCCAGCCCCTCGGCCGCCGCCTGCCGCAGCGCCAGGGCGTTGGCCGGAGCGGTGGTCTCGAAGCCCACGGCGAAAAACACCACCTGCCGGTCGGGACGGGCGCGCGCCAGCTTGACCGCCTCCAGCGGCGAATAAACCACGCGCACGTCCGCCCCGCGCGCCTTGGCTTCCAGCAAACTCGCGCCCGAGCCCGGCACGCGCAGCATATCCCCGAACGAGCACAGGGTCACCTCGCTGCGCCGGGCGATGGCCACCGCCGCGTCAATCAACTCCACCGGCGTAACGCACACCGGACAGCCCGGGCCGTGCACCAAGCTGATCCCGGGCGGCAGCAGCTCCTCCAGCCCGCTTTTCAGGATGCTATGGGTCTGCCCTCCGCAGATCTCCATGATCACCCAGGGGCGCCGGACCGCCCGCCGCAGGGCCTCCGCCAGCCGCGCGGCCGCGTCCGGGTCCCGGTACTCGTCCACGTACTTCACGGCGAATCCTCGGGCGCCGGCGCCTGCCCCTCGGCCATCTCCTCCAAATAGCGGAAGATCTTCTGTGCCTCGGCCTCGTCCACGACGCTGAGCGCGAAGCCCACGTGCACCAGCACGTAATCACCCGGCCGGGCCTCCGGGGTGAAGGCCAGGGAAACTTCGCGGCGCACCCCGGCGAAATCCACTACCGCCCGACGCAAGCCCGCCGCGTCCTCGGCGAGCAGCTCCACGATCTTGCCCGGCGCCGCCAGACACATGACTCAACTCCTTGGGACGGCCAGCACCGCCTGGCCCAGGGCCAGGCCGCCGTCGTTGGGCGGCACGCGCTGGTGCGTCCACACCCGATAGCCGCGGGCCTCCAGCAGCGCCGCCGCCCGTTCGGTCAGGTAGCCGTTTTGAAAGACCCCGCCGCTCAGGCAGACCTCGCGCGCCCCCGCTTGCTCGGCCACCTCCAGGATCCAGCCGGCCAGGCTGTTGTGGAAGCGGGCCGCCATCCGCGCCGGGGATTCTCCCCGCCTCAGGTCCGCCTCCAGCGCCTCCAGCAGCGGCCTCCAGTCGCCGCCCGGCAGCGGGTAGGCCTCGGACGTTTCCAGGCCGCCGACGGCTCGCTCCAGGGTCATGGCCGCCTGGCCCTCGAAGCGGTTCTCCCGCGCCGTTCCGATCAGGGCGGCGACGGCGTCGAACAATCGCCCGACGCTCGTGCTGAAGGGGGCGTTGAGGCCCCGTTGGAGCATCCGCCGGAGGCGGGAGTCTCGAACAGAATCGGGCCCGAATGTTTCATAGCGCAGCGCCTCCGCCACCCGCCACCCCTCCCGCACCGCCGCTTCCCCGCCCGGCAAACGGAACGGCCTCAGGTGCGCGATCCGATGGAACCGACCCCCTTCCGCCAGAAAGAATTCCCCGCCCCACACCGTGCCGTCCCAACCGTAGCCCGTCCCGTCCCAGGCCACCCCCAGGTAGGTCTCCCGCACCTCGTTCTCAGCCGCGCAGGCCGCCGCATGCGCCTCGTGATGCTGCACGGCGATCACCGGCAGCCCCGAGGCCAGCGCCCAGCGCGTCGAGGCATAGTCCGGGTGCAGATCGCAAGCCACCCGCTCCGGGCGGAACCGGTACAGCCGGCAGAGGTCCCCGATCGCCCGCTCGAAGGCCGCTCGCGCCTCCGGGGCGTCCAGGTCGCCCACGTGCTGGCTCACAATCACCTGCCGGCCCAGGGCGATCGCCACCGTGTTCTTCATGTGCCCGCCCACCGCCAGCACCGGCGGCAACTCCCGATCCAGCCGCACCGGCAGCGGCGCGTAGCCCCGCGCCCGCCGCACCAGGCTCGCCCGCCCGCGCATCACCCGCGCCACCGAATCGTCGCAAGGCCGCGCGATCGGGCGATTGTGCAGCAGGAAAAAATCGGCCACGCCCCCCAGGCGCGCCCGCGCCTCCTGGTTGTCAATCGCGATCGGCTCGTCGCTCAGATTGCCGCTGGTGGCTACGATCGGGTGGGGAAACTCGCGCATCAGCAAGTGATGCAGCGGCGAGTACGGCAGCATCACGCCCAGATACGGCGAGCTCCGGGCCACCGCGGGCGCGATCGCTCCCTCGCCCCGCGGCCGGAGCAGCACGATGGGCGCCGCAGGCGAGGCCAGCAGCTCGGCCTCCGCCTCCGATACCAGGCAGTAGCGGCGCACCTGCTCGAGCGACGCCATCATCAGGGCGAAGGGCTTCTCCTCCCGGTGCTTCAAGCGCCGCAGGCGTAGAACCGCCTCCTGATTGCGCGCGTGGGCGAGAAGCTGGAAGCCCCCGATGCCTTTCAGGGCCACGATGCGGCCGGCGGCCAGCTCCCCGGCGGCCTCCTCGATGGTTGCGTTCAGCCGCGGGCCGCAACGGGGACAAGCGTTGGGCTGCGCGTGGAAGCGCCGGTCACCCGGGTCCTCGTACTCCCGCCGGCAGTCCTCGCACAGCGCGAAGTCCCGCATGGTCGTGCGCGGACGGTCGTAGGGAATGTCCAGAACGATCGTGTAGCGCGGCCCGCAGCGCGTGCAGTTGGTGAAAGGATAGCGGTAGCGGCGGTCGGCCGGATCCAGCAGCTCGGCCAGGCACTGCGGGCAGGTGGCCAGATCGGGCAGCACGGCGGCCGTCACGGCGTCCTCCTCCTCGCTGGGAAGGATCCGGAAGTCCGCGTAACCGACCGGGGCGAGCAGACTAGCCTCCCGCGCCAGGATCACCGCCGCCGCCGGCCGCTCCTGCTCCAGGCGCCGGCGAAATCCCTCGAGCTGCCCGGCGGCGCCCTCCACCTCGATCACCAGCCCGGCGCCCGAATTGCGCACCACCCCCGCCAGCCCCATCTCGACCGCCAGCCGGTAGACGAACGGGCGGAACCCCACGCCCTGCACCGCCCCGTGCAGGACCACGCGCAGCCGCGCCTCGGCGCCCCGCTCGACCGCTTGCTCCCGGCTGACGACCCCCATTCAGTCCGTCTCGATCTCCACCGATTCCAGCACCAGGGCCCCTGCCTCCGGCCCGCAAAGATCCTCCGAGACCCCAATGCGCAGCTCGGCTTGCTCCGCCACGGTACCCAGCGCGGCGATTTCGAAATGCTCTCGCAGATGCTCCGGCTCGACCGCCGCCAGCGGACCGATGCGAACCGTCACCGCCGACGCCCGCCGGCCGGAGTTCTCCCGCACCAACGATTCTACCTTGCGCAACAGCTCCTCGATCACTCCCGATTCGTGCATGTCATTTCCTCCCCGATGAGCCGGGCCGCCTTCTCCACCGCCGCCAACACCTCGGGCGAAGCAGACTCGCCCGGCCGGAAGCGCCGCCCTTCAATGCCGCAAATGCGAAGCCGCGCCGGCAGCCGCCCCAGCACGCGCGCCAGCTCGACCGCTTCCGCCACGCCCAAGCCGTGCGTCGAGCAGCGCAGCGCTTCTCGCGCCACGGGCGCGCTCCGCGCGTCCCAGAAGTGGATCGTGCCGGCCGGCGCTCCGGTCAGGACCGCGTCCACCAGCAACACGTCCTCCCGGCCTTCCCAAGCAGCCATCAGCGAGGTCGCCTCCCCGCCGGCTTCGGCCGCCTGGAAGCCCATTTCCCGCAAGCGGCGCGCCGTCAGCAGGCCGGCGGCGTCGTCCCCGCAATCCGGATGGCCGCAACCGATCACCAGCACGGCGTCCTCCGGGGCCCGGGCCCGGCTAGTCGCGCTCCAGCCGCACCTTCAGGAAATGCGTGGCGCAGGAGATGCAGGGATCGTAGTTGCGGATCGCCTGCTCGCACAGCCAGGTCATTCGCTCGGGCGTCTGCTCGAGCAGCCGGGGCGCCAGAGCCCGCAGGTCCTCCTCCATTCGCCGCTGATTCTGGGAGGTGGGCGGCACGATGCGGGCCGCCAGGATCGTGCCGTCCTCGGCCAGCTCGTAACGATGGTAAAGGATGCCCCGCGGCGCCTCGGTGATGGCGCAACCCCGGCCCGCGCGCGGCGTCGCCTCCACGCGCGGCTCGGCCGGCGGCTCGTAGGCGGCGATGATCCGCAGCGCCTCCTCGCAGGCGAACGCCAGCTCCAGGGCGCGGGCTTGCAGCGAGCGGAAGGGGTTGCGGCAGGGAACCGCAAAGCCGCACTCGGCGGCCGCCTGGCGAGCCGTTTCCGGCAGCCGGTCGAAGTTCAGGTTCACGCGCGCCAGCGGACCTACCAGGTAGGCGCCCCGCTTGCGCAGCAAGGATTGCAACGCGTTGGAATGCTTCACGTGCTGCTCGACGAACTGGTCTTCGTAGTCGGGGGCGTCAATATCCAGACCCCGGTTGGAGACCAGCCGCCCCTCGTTGAGCGGATATTCCTCCGGGTGGCGCAGGGACACGAACTCGTAGTCCTGCTCGAAGTCCGGGTACTCGAAGCGGGCCGAAAGCCGCACGGTCTCGAGCGACGCCTCCAGCGCCCACTTCAGGTCCTCCTCCAGGCTCTTCAGTTCTCCGACGGCCGGGACCCGGTAGAAACCGCCGACGCAAGCCGAAATGGGATGGATCTCCCGGCCCCCCAGGACGCTCACCAGGTGGTTGCCGATCTTTTTCAACCGCAGCCCCATCTCGACCACGCCCCGGTGATGCCGGGCCATCTCGATGGCGTCCTCGTAACCGAGAAAGTCCGGCGCGTGCAGCAGAAACACGTGCAGGGCGTGGCTTTCGATCCACTCCCCGCAGTAAAACAAGCGGCGCAGCAGGCGGACCTGCGGGTGAACCGCCACGCCCAGGGCCCGCTCCAGGGCGTGCACGGCGCTCATCTGGTAGGCGATCGGGCAGATGCCGCAAATGCGCGCCGTGATGTCGGGCGCCTCCGAATAATGCCGCCCGCGCAGGAAGCCCTCGAACAGGCGGGGCGGTTCGAAGATCTTCAGCCTGACGTCTTCGACCCGGTCCCCGCGCAGCTTGATCAGCAGCGCTCCCTCGCCTTCCACGCGGGCCAGGTAATCCACTTTGACGGTTCGGGTCGTTCGCGAGCCCTGCGGGCCCATGTCTTGCCTCCCGGCGGCCGGACGGGGCGAGCGGCCCCGCCCCGGCCGCCTCACGCCGTGGTTGAAAGCTCGTACTGGGCCTTGACTACCGGATCCTCGATCGAGCGGGTGAGCTTGAAGCCCAGGCGCTCGCACAGCCGCAGCATCACCAGGTTGTCGGGCAGGATGTCGCCCACCAGCCGATCCAGCTTCTCATCCGCGGCCACCTGCATCAGCCGGCGAGTCAGCTCCGCCCCCAAGCCTTTGCCCTGATGGGCGTCCGCCACCAGCACGGCGAATTCCGCCTCGTTGGCTCCGTGCGCCTTTTTCAGGCGCCCTACGCCGATGATCTCGCTCCGGCCCGTCTCCGGATCCGGGCGCTCGGCCACCAGCGCCATCTCCCGGTCGTAATCAATGAAGCAGATCCGGGTCAGCCGCTCGTGCGCGATGCGCTGGCTGAGCGGCAAGGTATGCAGGTAGCGCATGTAGACCGTGCGGTCCGAGAGAGTCTGGTGGAACTTCACCATGAGCGGCTCGTCCTCCGGCCGGATGGGGCGGATGGTGACGCTCTGGCCGTCGTCCATCGTCCACTGGCCCACGTAGCGGACCGGATAAGGCCGGATGGCCAGCCGCGGAAGCCGGTCCTCGGCCGTCTCCGGCGGGTGGAGCACCACGCGCGCGTCCAGCGCGATGAGCCGCTCGGCAGAGGCCAACAGCGGGTTGATGTCAATCTCCTTGATCCAGCGCTGTTCGACCACCAGTTGGCTGAAGCGGACCAGCAGCTCCTCCAGCGCCGCCAGGTCCACCGATCGGCGCCCCCGCACCCCTTTCAGTGCGGTGTAAATCTTGGTCTGCTCCATCATCCGGCGGGCCAGGGTCGTATTCAGCGGCGGCAGGGCCAAGGCACGGTCTTTGAAGACTTCCACCAGTTGGCCGCCCATGCCGAACAGCAGCACCGGACCGAACTGCGGGTCTATCGAGCTGCCCACGATCAACTCATAGCCTTCCAGCCGGATCATGGGCTGCACGGTGACCCCCTGGAAGTGCTGCGCCCCTGCCCTCTCAGTGACCGAATCACGGATCCGCCGCCAGGCCGCGCGCACCGCCTGGGCGTCCACCAGATTCAGCGCCACGCCGCCCACGTCGGTCTTGTGGGTGATGGTCTCCGAGTACAGCTTCAGCACCACCGGATAGCCGATCTCCTCGGCCAGGCGCACCGCCTCTTCCTCTCCGGTCGCCACGCGCGTCTCCACGGTGGGAATGCCGTAGAGCGAGAGCAGTTGCTTGGATTCGTACTCGGTGAGAATCGTGCGCCCCTGGCTGCGCGCGCCCTGGATCAGCGCCTCGGCCCGGGCCCGGTCGGCGGCCGATTTCTCGTCCGCCACCGCCACCGGCGTCTCGTAAAGGCCGCGCAGGTTGTAGGTCAACCGCCACATGTAAACGAAGGCGCGGGCGGCGGTGTCCGGATAGGGGAAGGTGGGAATCCCCGCCCGGTTGAGAATCTGCTCGCCCGCCGCCACCTCGGTGCCGCCCATCCAACTCGCCAGCACGGGCTTGTTGTCAATGCGGGCGTAGGGCCGCAGTTGCTCGGCCGTCTGGGTGGGGTCGGTCATCGCCTGGGGCGTCAGGATCACCAGCAGGCCGTCGGAGTTGGGATCCTGGGCGGCGATTTCCAGCGCCTTGGCGTACCGGTCCGGCCCGGCGTCGCCGATGATGTCGATCGGGTTGTTCCGGCTCCAGGTGGGCGGCAGGACCTTGTTGAGCGCCTCCATGGTCTCGGGCGCCAGTTGGGCCACCTCGGCCCCCTGCATGACCAAAGCGTCGGTGGCCAGCACGGCGGGCCCGCCCGCGTTGGCTACGATCGTCAGGCGCGGTCCCGCCGGCCGCGGCTGTTTGGCCAGCACCTCCGCCATGTAGAACAGATCGGCGATGTTGCTCACCCTCAGCACGCCGCTGCGCCGGAAGGCCGCCTCCAGCACCTCGTCGCTGCCCGCCAGGGCGCCGGTGTGGGAGGCCGCCGCGCGGGCCGCCGCCTCCGTCCGCCCCGGCTTGATCACGATGATCGGCTTGGACAGAGCCACCTCGCGCGCGGCCGAGATGAAGGAGCGGGCGTCGCCGATGGTCTCCATGTACAGCAGAATGCTGCGCGTGCGGGGATCGTTGCCCAGATAATCAATCAGATCGCCCCAGCCCACGTCGGCCATCGAGCCGATGGAAATGAAAGCCGAGAAGCCCACCTGCTCGCGCAGGCTCCAGTCCAGCACGGCCGTGCACAGCGCGCCGCTCTGGCTGATGAATCCCACGCTGCCTTGCAGTGCCATCGAGCGCGCAAAGGTGGCGTTCAGTCCGGTGAGCGGGCTCATCACGCCCAGACAGTTCGGACCGATGACGCGCAGGCGCGCCCGCCGGGCCTCTTCCACTACCTGCCGCTCCAGCGCCGCGCCTTCCGGCCCCACCTCCTTGAATCCGGCCGAAATGACGATGGCCGCCCGCACGCCCGCTTCGCCGCATTCGCGAATGATGCCCGGGATGGTCGGAGCGGGCGTCACCACCACCGCCAGATCCGCCCGCTCGGGCAGCGCTTTCACGTTGGGGTAGGCCCGGATGCCCAGCACGCTGGCCCGCCGGGGATTCACCGGGTAGACCGTGCCCCCGAAGGGGCTGGAAAGCAGGTTCCACAGCACCGTGCGGCCCACGCTGCCCGGGTTCTCGGTGGCCCCGATCACCGCCACCGATTCCGGGCGAAAGAATACGTCCAGGGGATGCTCCCGCAAGCGCAGGATGTCCTGCGCCGAGTCCACGCTGGGTTGCTTGAGTTTCTTCATCGGGGGAGTCATGGTCGTACTCCTGTCCTGTTTCCTCCTGAAGGCCGGCGCCCGCCGTCATCGGACCGCCGGCCGGCTCAACACATCGCTGAGAACATGTCCGCTTCCGGCCTCTGCCGCTCGGCCGGACAAAGTTCATCCCCGCTCGGCTTCCTCGCCCGCCTGGCGGAACTGCCAGGCCCAGGCGTTGAAGCTGCGGAAACTGCGGACGATCTCCTCGTCGGGCCGCCCCAAGTCTCGGAAGACCTGGGTCAAAGAGGAGGGATTCGAAGCCTCCATCGGCCCGAAGCAGCCGTAACAGCCGCGCCCGAACCGCGGGCAGAGGGCGCCGCAGCCGGCCTGCGTCACCGGCCCCATGCAAGCCGTGCCGCGCGCCACCATCACGCACACCACGCCCTGCCGCTTGCACTCCAGGCAGACGCTGTGGGTCGGGATATTGGGCTTCCGCCCCGCCACCAGGGCCGAGACCAGCTCCACCAGGTGCTGCTTGTTGATCGGGCAGCCCCGCAGCTCCAGGTCCACCGGCACGTGTTCGGCGATCGGGGTGGACATCTTCAGGGTCTGGATGAAGTCGGGCCGCGGGTAGACCTGGCGCACGAACTCGTTAACGTCCTTCCAGTTCCTCAGCGCCTGGATGCCGCCCGCCGTGGCGCAGGCCCCGATGGTGATCAGCGTGCGGCATTGCCGGCGCACCTGCTGGATGCGTTCGGCGTCGTGGTGGGTCGTGATCGAGCCCTCGACCAGCCCGACGTCGTAAGGCCCTTTCAACATGCGGCGCGAAGCCTCCGGAAAGTAGGCGATCTCGACCGCCTCGGCCACCGCCAGCAACTCGTCTTCGGCGTCCAGCAGGCTCAACTGGCAGCCGTCGCAGGAGGCGAACTTGAACACCGCGATGCGCGGCTTGCGCAATGGGGCGCGATCCATGGCGTCCTCAGATCTCGTGCCGGTCCAACCAGGGCCGCATCTGCTGGTAGGAGAAGACCGGGCCGTCCTTGCAGACGAAGTAGGGGCCGAGCTGGCAGTGGCCGCAAAAGCCCGCCCCGCACTTCATGTTGCGTTCCATGGAAAAGTAAATGTCGGTGGGCGCCAGCCCGCGCGCCTCCAGTTGCCGGATCACGTACCGCATCATGATCTCGGGGCCGCAAATGAAGGCCACCGTCTCGGCCGGGTGGAGCCGGAGCTGGCGGAACAGAGTGGTCACCACCCCGACGTGTCCCCGCCAGCTCAACCCGCCGTAGTCCACCGTCACCAGGACCTGTGTGTCCGCCGCCCGGGCCCACTCGGCCAATTGCTTGCGGTAAAGCAGGTCGCGCGGGCTGCGCGCCCCGTAGAGCACCAGCAGCCGGACGTAGTCGTCGCGGTGGCGCAGCACGTGGTAAATCAGCGGCCGCAACGGCGCCAGCCCGATACCGCCCGCCACCACCAGCACGTCCTTGCGGCGGGCCGCCTGCACCGGCCAGGAAGTGCCGAAGGGCCCGCGCACGCCGATGACGTCCCCGGGCCTCCGGCTCACCAGGGCGTGCGTCGCCTGCCCCACCGAGCGTACCGTGTAGACCAGCCGCTCGGCGTCCTCCGGGTCGCCGCTGATGGAAATGGGCAGCTCCCCCACGCCGAACACGTACAGCATGTTGAACTGCCCGGGCTCGAAGGGCTCCAGGGCCTGGCCCTCAGCCGGCGTCACCGTGAGCGTGAAGGTGTCGTGCGTCTCCTTTTCCACCGAAACCACCCGCCCCCGGATGGTGGTCATGGCCGCCGTCGCCAGAGTGCTCATATCAGTTTCGCCGCCCGCGGTGCGTACACGTCCAGCAGTTGCAGCCGGGTGGCTTGCAGCCTCTCGGCCACCACCTTCAACAGGCGTCTCGTCAGAGCGTAGCCGAAGGAAGGATCCTGCTCGCAGGCTTGCCGCAGCCGCGAGCCTTCGAAAGCCAGGGCCCGAACGGTCTCGAGCGAGCGGGCCTGAAAGTGCTTGCCCCCTTCGCCCAGCACGCTCGACCAGCCCAACTCTTCGCCCGCCTCCAGGGTCTGCACCCGAAAGATGCGCCCCGGCGCCGACACCTCCAGGGCGACCTTGCCCGACAGGATCAAGAAAAACAGCCCGCTCTCCTGGCCTTCCCGGAAGATGATCTGGTCCCGTCCGAACTGCACTTCCAAGGCCAGTTCCGCCATCTTGCGCACGTGCTCGGGCTTGAAGCCCTCCAGAAAGGGATGCTCTCGGAGGACTTCCTCGAGCGATTTGCTCTCCATGGGTTGCTCCCTCCGCCCGCGGCGCCCTTCCGCCCTCAGCCGCCGGAAGCCAGCACCGCTTTGACCTCCTCGGTCAAGTCAATCTTGGCCGGACACCAACTGATGCAACGGCCGCAGCCGACGCAGCCGAACATGTCGAATTGGTCCATCCAGGCGGCCAGCTTGTGCGTCAGCCATTGCCGGTAGCGGGAGCGCACCGACATGCGCACGCTGCCGCCGTGGATATAGGAAAAGCTCTCCGTGAAGCAGGAATCCCATTTGCGCCGGCGCTCGGCGCGGTCTCCCGTCACGCCGGAAGAGTCCTCCACCGTGGTGCAGAAGCAGGTGGGGCACACCATCGTGCAGTTGGCGCAGGCCAGGCAGCGTCGGGCCACTTCATCCCAATGCGGGCTGGCGTAGGCCTCGTAGAGACGCCGCACGATGTCGCGCGTGTCCAGCCGGCGCACGATCCGGCCGGCCGCCTCCGCAATCGCCTGCTCGGCCTGGCGGCGCTCGGTCTCCCCGGCCGGGCGATGCTCGACGCCTTCCAGCAGTGCGGCGCCGCGCTGGCTGCCGACCTCGGCCAGGAACCCGGCGCCCCCGGGCAGCTCCGTCAGCGCCAGATCGAAGCCGCTCTCGGCCCGCGGCCCCGTGCCGAGCGAGGTGCAAAAACAGGTGGGGGCGGCGGTGGTGCACTGCACCGCCACCACGAAAATGCCCTGGCGGCGCGCCTGGTAGTGCGGCTCGATGTATTGATCGGCGGTCAGCACGCGGTCCTGCACCGCAATGGCGGCCAACTCGCAAGGCCGGACTCCGAAAAAGGCGTAACGGGGCGCCGGTTCGCCCTCCTCGAGGATCTTGAAATCCCCGTTGCTGCGCTCGGCCGCCAGAATGCGCAGCTCCGCAGGGTGAAGGAATTTCTTCCAGCTCTGCGGGCCCAAATTGAAGCCGAATACCGCCCCGTCATCCCGCCTTTTCAGGCGGTAATAGCCGGCTTCCTGTTCCTCGGTCCAGCCGATGGGCAGATCCTCGAACTTCTCCAGGGGCTCGTAAACTATGGCGCCGTCGCGCAGGCGAGGCCCCACGAGCTGATAGCCGTGCTCGGTCAAGGCGGCCATGAGTTTGCCCAGGGCCGGGCGCTCCAGCAACAGCGCGGGTAGGCGCGCAGCCATGGCTTCCATCATAAGGTAGTCTCGGGCTGCAAGTGCGGCGGCCGCGGGCAAATTCTCCCCCCTCGGCCGGTGAAATTGCCTGTGAGGCGGAGCGGCGACGGTGAGTGCATCAGCTCATTGGGGGTCAGGAGGAAGGTCCGCCGCTGCTCCGCCGTGGAATGCACCGAGTTACGCCTTGAAGAAGTGCACACGATGTTCCAAAGCTGTCGGATTGAAAACAAAGGGGATACCACGGCTTGGTGAGGGCTGTGCTGGGTGAAATGGCGCGCTCGTAAAGAGAGCGGGCCAGGGCCGTTGCAATTCGCAAAAGGAAGGTTCAGCGCCCCCTCGCCCTCCCGCCCCCTCTCAATCCCTAACTCCCTCTCCGCAAAACCGCCTCCCCATCAGCCCCGCCCAGCCCACCGCGCGAAAACACCCAGCGCGAAGTTGCGCGGCCGGCGGCCCGCCCGTCACCCCGCCGTTTCCCGCCGCCGCTCGGAATGCGGGGAACGCTGCCGGTAGCTCTCGAACCCCGGCCGTCCCATCAGACCGTAGGTGAAGCGCTTGCCGGCCTCCACCCCCGGCTGATCGAAAGCGTTCAGATCCAGCAACTCGGCGATGAAAGCGGTCTGGAATTCCAGCAGTTGCAGCAAGGCGCCCAGATGCTCCTCGTCCAGCCGGTCCAGCAGGACGGTGCAGTTCGGCCGGCCGGCCTCGGCCAGGGCGGCGGCAGTCGAGAGCCGCTCGACCTCGAGCAGGCGGGCCAGGCTGGCGCCGGCCAGATAATCGAAGGCTTCCAGTTTCAGACGGCTCTTGGGGATGCGTCCCTGCCAGGGCTGGCGGCGCACGGCCCAGAAGGTGAAGACCTTGTCGTTGGGACCCTCGATGTAGAGCTGGAGCTGGGAGTGCTGGTCGGTGACGCCCAGGGCGGCGGCCGGAGTCTGGCCGGCGTGAACAATTTCCCCTTTTCGTGTTTTGGCCTTCCCCAGCGACTCCGCCCAGAGCTGCCGGAACCAGAACGCCGTCCCCCACAGCCGGTTCGTGTAGGGAAAAACCACCTGGATGCTCTTTTTCTTCTCCACCCAGAGCAGGTGATGCAGCAAGGCGGAGCGCAGCGCCAGGTTCCCCTCCGGATCCGCCCGCCAGCAGGCCTCGGTCATCCGGGCCGCGCCCTCCAGCAGCTTGCCCAGGTCAATGCCGATCAGCCCGGCCGGCAGCAAGCCCGCCGGCGAAAGTACGCTGAAGCGCCCGCCCACGTTTTCCGGTACCGCGAAGACCCGCCACTTCTCGCGCACCGCCAGGGCCCACAACTCGCCTCGGCCCGGCGTGGTGACCGCCACCGTCTGTCGCGCCGCCCGCTTACCCAACCACTCGCGCACGATGAGCAGGCAGGCCAGGGTCTCGGCGGTCGTGCCCTGCTTGGTCACGGCCACCACCCGGGTCTTGCCCGGATCCATCAGCTCCAGGGCGGCGCCCACCAGGGACGGATCCACGTTGTCCAGAATCACCAGCCGCGGATGGCGCTTGGAGAACGGCTTCTGGACCGGGTGCGGCCCGCGCAAAGCGCAATCCAGCGCCCAAGCGCCCAGGGCGCTGCCGCCGATTCCCAGCAGGCAGACCGTGTCGTAGCCGCCGCGCGCCCGGCGGACGTAGTCCAGGACCTCCCGCAAGGTCTCTTTCTGGAAAGGCAGCGAAGGAAAGCCGACCTCGCCCTTCTCGACCAAGGCGCGGAAAGCCGCGACCACTTCGGGCCCGCGGCGAGCCTGCGCCTTCCACTCGGCCGGGGTCAAGCCGTCGGCCTCGCCGACCATCGAGGCCCTCAGATTGACGTCATCCAACTCGATTCGCATAGGGGGCTGATTTCCATTCGAACACAGCCGGGGGCGGCCCGGCGGCTTAGCGGCGCGTGCCGGCCGGTGCTCGCTCGGGCGCCGGCAGGCGATCCGCCTCCGCCAGACAGGTGTGGGAGATCAGGTCGTACCAGGTGAGTTGCTCCCGATCGAGCAGCGCCCACCACAGCCCCGCGCCCAGGCCGGCGGTGGTCACCAGGGCGGCGCACAGGCGGAGCACGCGCTCGCGCCAGGAGGGCGGACGGCGGTCAAAACGCACCAGGCACAGGCCCAGCAGCTTGACGCCCGGCGAGTCGCAACCCAGCAGGCAGAACAAGGCCTTGTAAAACAGCGCCAGCCAAAGCAGCGCCAGTCCGTAAAAAAGCAGCGCGCCCCGCCCGAACAGGATGGGAGCGCCTCCCAGACGCACGCCCGCCAAGAAGCACACCGCTCCCAGCAGCACGATCAGCGCGTCCAGGCCCAGAGCCGCCGCCCGCAGGGTCTGGGGGGCCGGAGGCACCTCCGGGCGATGGGCCGGGCGGGTGGCCACCGGAAGCCGGGCGGGCGGCTCCAGTTCCAGGGCGAGTTGATTGGGCGAAGGTTTCCGGGCGGCCCGGGGACGCACGGGGCCGGCGGGCTTGGGCCGGGCTTTGGGCGGAGGCTGCGGCACACGCTCGGGAGCGATCCACTCGAAGGGGATGACCTTGGGCCAATCGAGCTTGAGATCGAGGCGCGCCTGGCGCGGCGGGGATACGGGCGGTGCGGCCAAGCGGGCCTGGCAGCGCAGGCAACGAGGCTCGTCCGGAGGATTCGAGTGCCCGCAGCGGGGGCAAAGCAGCGAGGCGGGAGCGGTCGGGTGAGGCATGCTAGGATGATCGGTTGGTCCGCGCGCGGCCATCGAGACGGAAAAGCCCTCTTGTTGTTAGTAACATAGTCGGGCGGATTTGTCACGTCTTTTTCCTCCTCGCTGCCGCCCCGGCCTGGGCTCAGGCGCCCGCCCGCCCCGCCCGGCCCGCGCCTCCCCTGGGCCCCGACGAGATCGAGATCGAGGCCGTCCGCCAGATCCAGCAAGGCCCCTGGCGGCGCCTGCGCGGCCACACCCGCTTGGAAACCACCGAGCTGCTCTTGCGCGCCGACGAGCTGGACTACAACGAAGAACTCGGCTACGCCGAGGCCCGGGGCAACGTCCACTTCACCCGCTTCGCCACCGGAGAACAGCTCTGGGCCGAGCGAGTGGAATACGATCTCCGCCAGGAGACCGGCCGCTTTTACGACGTGCGCGGTTCGGTGCCTGCGCCCAGCGTGATTCGTCCGGGCGTGCTGCCCACCAGCAACCCCTACTACTTCCAGGCCCGCTGGGCCGAGCGGATCAAGAATCGCTACCTCCTGTACCAGGGCTTTCTGACCAATTGCCGCCTGCCCAAGCCCTGGTGGGTGTTGCGCGCGCCCCGGTTCGAGATCGTGCCGGATCGCCGCGCCCTGGTCTGGCGGGCCACCTTCCGCCTGCGGGGCATCCCCTTGCTTTACGCTCCCGTCTTTTACAAATCCCTGGAGCGGCTGCCGCGGCAGAGCGGCCTGCTGACGCCCAACATCGGCAACAGCTCCCGGCGGGGCAAGATGCTGGGGTTCGGCTATTACTGGGCCCTCAATCGCAGCTACGACCTGACCTATCGCACCCTGTACTTCACCCAGCGCGGCCTGGCCCACCACCTGGAGGCGCGCGGCAAGCCCTGGCAAGGCTCGGAATTCAGCGCCGCCCTCTACGGGGTCAACGACCGCGGCCTGAAACTGGACAGCGGCGAGCGGCGCAAGGAGGGCGGGCTGAGTTTCAGCCTGGAGGGCTACACCCAGCTTGGCCATGGCTTCCAGGGCCGCGCCGAGGTGAACTACTTAAGCTCGCTGGTTTTCCGGCAGGCCTTCAGCGAATCCTTCAACGAGGCCATCTTTTCCGAGGTGCACTCGGTCGGCTTCCTGGGCAAGCACTGGTCGAGCTACGGCCTGGAGTTCATCTTCGAGCGGCTGGAAAACTTCCAAAGCATCCAGCCGGACGACACCATCGTGATCCGCAAGGCGCCGGTGGTGGAGTTTTCCAGCCGCGAGCGGCCGCTCCGGCGCGGCCTGCCGGTGTGGGTCTCACTGGAATCCAGCCTGGGGCTGGTGCGGCGCAAGCAGCCCCTCTATCAGACCCGGCAGTTCCTCGAACGGGCCGATGTCGCGCCGCGCATCATGACCGCCCTGCGCTGGAAGGATTTTCATCTGATCCCCAGCTTTACGCTGCGCGGCACGACCTGGGGAGAAAGCCGGAGCGAGGATCGCATCCTGGGGCGCAACATCAGCCGGAAGACCGGGGAGTTCGACCTGGCCCTGGAGGCGCCGTCGCTGGCCCGGGTCTTCCGCGCCCCCGCTTGGCTGGGCGACCAGCTCAAGCACGTGATCGAGCCGCGGGCCTCCTTCCGCTGGGTGGGCGGCGTCGGGGATTTCGACCGGATCCTCCGCTTCGACGAGATGGAGTTGCTGGCCGATACGCGCCAGGCCGAGTTCTCCCTCACCAACCGCCTGTATGTGAAGCGGCGGGGCGAGGTCAGCGAAGTGGCAAGCTGGGAGCTGGTCCAGCAGCGCTATTTCGATCCCACCTTCGGCGGGGCGGTGAGAGATGGCCGCCGCAACCTGGTGATGAGCTCGGCCGAGCTGACCGCCTACGCCTTTCTGGACGGGCCGCGCGGTTACTCGCCGGTGGTCTCCGTGATGCGGCTGTCGCCCTGGCCGGGCTGGGGCATGGAGTGGCGCTCCGATTACGACCCGTTGCGGCGCAGGCTGGTGAACAGCGGGCTGACGGCGGACGCGCGCTGGGGGCGATACCTGGTTTCCCTGGGACACAACAGCGTGCGCAGCACGCCCGTCTTGAGCCCGGGGGCCAACCAGTTGCGCGGCCTGCTGGGCGTAGGCAATCCGAACGGACGGGGTTGGAGCGGCGCCTTCAGCGCCATCTACGACTTCCATTTCGGGGTCATGCAGTTCGCCACCACCCAGATCACCTACAATACGGATTGCTGCGGCTGGAGCATTCAATACCGTCGTTTCGGTTTCGGAACCCGCAACGAGAACCAGTTCCGGGTGTCCTTCGCGGTGGCCAACATCGGATCCTTCGGCACGCTGAAGAAGCAAGAGCGATTGTTTTGAGGCGGCCGCCGGAGAGCGGGCGGTGAGCGCGGGGCTCTCCCAATCCGAGCGCCTGAGGACGGGGCGGCGGATCGCCCTGGCCAGTGTGGCCGTCAGCGGCGCGCTGGCGGTGGCCAAGATCCTCATCGGCTGGATGGCCGGCTCGACCTCGGTGGTGGCCGACGGGTTCGAGTCGGCCAGCGACGTGGTGGCTTCGACCGTGGTGCTGTTCGGCCTGGCGGTGGCGGCCAGGCCCCCTGACGATCAGCACCCTTACGGGCACGGGCGCTTCGAGATGCTGACCGGGCTGGGCCTGGGTTTCCTGCTGGCCTTGGTGGGGCTGGCCATTTCGGTGAAATCGCTGCTGCGCGTGGGCGCGGTCCACCAGCCGCCCGCCTGGTACGGCTTGTGGCCGCTGCTGGCTTCGGTGGCGGCCAAGAGCCTGCTCTCGGTCCTCAAGCTGCGCTACGGCCGGCGCATTCAGAGCGCCGCCCTGGTGGCCGACGCCTGGAACGACACGGTGGACATTCTTTCCGGCACGGTGGCGCTGGCGGCCCTGGGCCTGACGCTGTACGACCCCTCGCGCTTCCTGGCCTTCGACCACTACGGCGGCTTCGCGGTGGGGCTGATCGTGATCTTCCTGGGGCTGCGGGTGGTGCGGGAGACCTCGCTCCAGCTCATGGACACCATGCCCGCCGTCGAACTGATGGACGCCATCCGGGAAGCGGCGCAAGACGTGCCGGGCGTGCGCGGCGTCGAGAAATGCTACGCGCGCAAGACCGGCCTGCAATACCACGTGGACCTGCATCTGGAGCTGGATCCCGAGTTGACCGTCCGGGCTTCGCACGACATCGCCACGCAGGTCCGCTACCGCATCAAGGAGAGACTGGACTGGGTGGCCGACGTCATGGTGCACGTCGAGCCGCACGCCGGCGAGTCCAGCCTGCCGGCTCCTAGTCCGCCTCCTGCTGCTCCCCCACCGTGAAGTAGATGCAATCGGGGTGGTGGAAGACCAGCGCGCTGACGCTGGCCTCGGGGTCCATCATGAAGCCCTCGGTCAGCCGCACCCCGATCTCCTCAGGCGCCAGGAGCTTCCAGATGCCCTGCTGGTCCTCCAGGTTGGGACAGGCCGGATAGCCGAAGCTGTAGCGCTTGCCGCGATAGCGCCCGGCCAGGCGTTCCTCCATCGTCAGCTCGGGCGGGTCGGGGAAGCCCCAATCCTCGCGCAGCCGGCGATGCAGCCATTCGGCGGCCGCCTCGGCGGTTTCCAGGGCCAGGGCCTGCAAGGCGTGGCTGGTGAAGAATTCGCCTGCTTGCCGGGCTCGCTCGGCCTGTTCGCGCACGCCCTCGCCCGCGGTGAGAACGAACAGGGCGATGTGATCGCGCCGGCCGGCGACCGGGTCCAGCACGTAATCGCTCAGGCAGAGCCCGTCGGCCCGCGGCTGGCGCGGGAAGCGGAAGGTGTGCAAGGGATCCGCCGCCCCCGGGGCGAACAGATGGATGGCGTCGCCCTCGCGCTCGGCCTCGAAGAACTGCCAGACGGCGCGCACGCGCATGAAGCCGGCCGCCCACTGCCGGAGCTGCTCGATGCGGGCGGCCAGCTCGAGAGCTTTCGGATCGCGCTCCGCCAGGTGCCGGAGGAACCGGCCGCGAAACCCCAGGTGCTTGCCGTAGAGCATCTGCGGGTTCAGATAGCTCCAGATCTCTTTGAGGTCGGCCGTCTCGCGCACCCGGCGATCCAGGTAGGGCGCGGGAGGAATGGGCAGATCGGTTCGCACGCGCGGGCTGCGGGC
>JBBIMA010000043.1:0-34586 GCA_037444625.1 Solibacteraceae bacterium | reverse complement strand
CCAGCAGCGGATCGCCCGCGGCGGCGCGGGCCGCCTCCAAGGGCGTCTCCAGGCTCAGTTCGAGCGCCAGCCCGGCCGGCAACCGGGTGCGCTCGAGGGGCCGCGCCGCGGGCGCGTCGCCCGGCCCGGCCTCGTCGAAGCGCAGCCTGCTCTCGCCGACGTATTGCCGGCAGTGGCTGAAGGTGGTGCGGTTGCGGCTGGCGCGGGCCGCGATCGAGCTCAAGCTCAGTTCGGAGACACGCGGCAGCAGCGTGCTGGAGTCCCCGATCAACGCTCGCTGGTAGCGGATGGCGGTCTTCACGGAGGCCACCTCCAGGGGCGGGGCCGGCAAGCCGTCGGCTTCGATGTCCAGGCGGAGCAGCTCCAGGCTCTCTCGGTCCGCCCAGAAGCTGCCGTGATAGCCGACCACGACGCTGTGCCGGCCGTCGCGTACCGTGTACCGGCTGCGCTCGGCCGGCACGCGGAAATCGTAACGGTAGGCCGGGCGCCCCTCGAGCTTTTCCTCCCGCGGGCCTTCAAACGAGGCGTCCTCGGTGCGGAAGACGGCCCCGGCGAAGCCCGCAAAGTCGCCCGTGCCGATCGCTCCCGGCGGGACGATCTGATCAATGTCCTTTTCCTCGAAGCGGGCCGAGCCGGGCCAGGCGAAGCGCTCTTTGCCGCCGATGACCGCCACCTCCAGGCGGAGCCGTTCCCAGTAGCGCGCCTGCGGGTCGGGATCGCCTTCCCGCCGGCGCTCGATGGTCTCCAGGCAGGTGTAATCCGGCATGTGGCGCAAGGTCTCCGCCATGCTCCGGCGGATGCGGCCGAGCAGCGGATCCTGCGCGGCGCCCGCCCTCCAGCCCGGCAGGAGCAAGGCGCAGGCCAGAGCCGCCGGCAGGGACCCGCGCATGGCACCCATTATAGTCGCCGGGCGCGCCGTGCTAGATTCGGAGCATGGCGGCTGTCAAGATCACGGTCATCAGTCACGGGCCGTTGCGCATCGAAGGGGATTTCACCCTGCTGGACGGCGAAGGCCGGGCGTTCGGCCTGGGCGGACGAACCGCCCTTTCGCTCTGTCGCTGCGGCCACTCCGCCAACAAGCCGTTTTGCGACGGCGCGCACCGCCGGGTGGGCTTTCAAGCGCCGGCCGAGGCGCGCGAGCTGCCCCCGGCGGGCTGAGGCTCTGCGCTCTCCTCCAGCACGCAGATGTCGCGCAGGTTACGGTACTGCTCGGCGTAGTCCAGGCCGTAGCCGACGACGAACCGGTCGGGAATCTCGAAGCCCACGTAGGCCACCTCGACCGGGCGGATGCGCCGGCTGGGTTTGTCCAAAAGGGCCGCCACCCGCAGGGAACGCGGCTTGCGCTGGGCCAGCACTTGCAGCAGGTAATTCAGCGTCACGCCGCTGTCCACGATGTCCTCGACCAGGAGCACGTCGGCGTCCTCGATCGAGCTGTCCAGGTCCTTGGTCAACTTGACCTCGCCCGAGCTGGTCTTGCCCCGGCCGTAGCTGGAGATGCCGATGAAATCAATGCGCACCGGCCGCTGGATGGCGCGGGCCAGATCGGCCAGGAAAAAGCAGGCCCCTTTGAGAATGGCGATCAGGTGGATGGGCCGCTCCGGATAATCGCGGGCGATCTCAGCGCCCATCTGGCGGATGCGCGCCTGGATCTGCTCTTCCGGGATCAGCAGGCGCAGGCCGGCGGCGGTGGTCATGGGAGGGCGCTTCAGCCGCCTCCGGCCCGCAAGGGCTCGCTGGGCGGACCGATGTGAATGTGCGGCCCGGTCGAGCGGCCGCGCAGCGCGCTGCGAAACGCGTAGTAAGGGATGCGCAGCTTCTGCAAGTAATTCCGCAACCAGACGCCCTGCGGCTGGTCCGGGTCCAGCGCCACGTCCACCCGCCCGCGGTGATCGAAGCCCAGGGCGCGGTGGACGGCGGTCGCCCCGTTGGCGCTGATCGGCAGCGGCCGGCCGAACTCGGCCTCGAAGGCCAGGGCGATGACGCGCAACAGGCCGGCATGGAAGGAGCCCCCGCCCGCGAAGCGCTCGACCACGGGCGCCGGCTCAGGTGCGGACGGCTCGGGCGGCATCAGCGCGGCCGCTTCGGCCCGCGCCATGCCCGCCAGCTCTTGCAGCAAGTGGGCCCGCGAGAGGGCCTGATCCAGCACGCGCCGCGCCTGGTCCAGCTCCTCCAGCAGCGGCGTCAGCGACAGCCGCGGCAGCGCGCCCGACTCCACCAGTCGCTTGGCTTCCTCCAGCCGGGCCCGGCGCCGCTCCCAGCGCCGCTGGGCGGCGGCCACCATCTCGCGGCCCTGCTCCTCGGTGAGATCCTCGACCCCCAGCGCGCCGTACAGCGTGCGCTCCAGAACCGCCTCGTCCTGCCGCTCGGCTTCCTCGGCCTGGAGCTTTTCCAGCTCCGCCCGGGGCAAAGCGCCGGCCCGCACCAGCTCGCCCACTCGCGAGGCTTCCGGGTGACCGCGCACGACGTCCTTGGGGCTGGGGGTCTGGGCCAGGCAGCAAACCCCGCCCAGCAGCAAAGCGGCCAGCGCGCGGGACATCATTCCGATTGTAGTACGATAGGCCAGAGGAGTTGATTGCCGGCGCCGATCCGACGCAAGCGTAGCAAGGCAGAGAATTCCAAAGCCGCGGCCGCAGCGCGCCCGGCCGAGCCGCCGTGGATCGTGGCCGCGCAAGCGGCCGAATCCAAGAAGGCCCTGGATTTGCGCATTCTCGATCTCCAGGGTCTGACTTCCTTCACCGACTACTTCGTCATCTGCTCGGGATCGAATCCCCGCCAGATCCAGGCCATCGCCGACGAGGTCGAGCGCCGGCTCAAGCAGCAGGGGCGCACGCCGCTGGGCGTCGAGGGCTACGAACACGCCGAGTGGATTCTGGTGGACTACGGCGAGTTCCTGGTGCACATCTTCTCGGAAGCCGCCCGCGCCTATTACGATCTGGAGCGCCTGTGGCGGAAGGCCAAGCCGGTCGCGCTGCCCGCGGAGTCCTGAGGCCGCCCCCGGCTGTGCCGAAAACGAACGCCGTGTGTGCGGAAAAGGCTCGCCCGGGGGCGGGCCGCCTACGCCCCGGCGCGCAGAGCCGGGCGCCGGCCGGCGGCCTCAGGCGTGCATCGCGGCAGGGAGCTATGCGTTTGCTCTGTGTCCTTCTCGTGCCGGCGCTGGTTTCGGCGGGCGCGACCCAGGGCCCGCCCGCCACCGGGACGATCCAGGGGACGGTGGTGGATGCCGGCGGAGGTGCGGTGGCCGGAGCGCGTGTCCGCGCCGCGCATGCCGGCATGGGATGGGTGCGCGCCGATGAGACCGACGCCGCCGGGCAGTTCCGCCTGGCGGGCTTACCGCCGGGCGATTACGAGTTGCGCGTCGAGGCGGCGGGCTTCGCCTCCGTGCTCATCCCGATCCTGCCCCTGGCGGTGGGCCAGACCGTGATCGAACGGATCGAACTGAAGCCCGCCCCGGTGAGCGAGCGGTTGGAGGTCAAGGAGCGGCCCGAAGCGCTGGAGACCGCCGCCACCACGGCCAGCGTGGCCCTGGGCTCGGAGCGGATCGAAGAGGCGCCCGCGCCCAACCGCAATTACCTGAACTTCGTGCTGGTGGCGCCGGGCGTGACCTCCTCCAGCGGCTCCAACGCGCAACGTTCCTTCGCCGGGCTGCGCAGCCCGGCCGCCGACAGCGGCTTCAGCTTCGCCGGCCTCAGGGGGCGCAACAACAGCCTCTCGATTGACGGAGTGGACAACCGGGATGAGACCACCGGGGGCAGTCGCGCGGCCATCGGTTTGGAAATGGTGCGGGAGTTCCGAGTCTCGAGCGTGAGCATCGGCGCCGAGCTGGGAGGCGCTGCGGGGGGCGTGCTCAACGTGGTGACCCGCTCGGGAACCAACATCTGGCACGGCGACGCCACCTTCTTCGCGCAGAACGAGAAGCTGAATGCGCGCAATCCCGAGGTGGAGCTGGACCGCCGGCCGCGCTACCGGCGCTGGCAACCGGGCGTCTCCCTGATGGGGCCTGTGCGGCGCGATCGTACGTTCTTCGCCGCCGCCTGGGAGCACGAGCGCGAGTCGGGCGAGGAGTGGTCCGGACCGCCCGAGGAGCTGCGCGCCATCCCGGCGGCGTCCGGACTGTACCGCGGGCTGTTTCCCACCGGAGCTCGCGAGACGGAATTCTCCTTCAAGGCCGACCATCTGGCGGGGATCAAGCACAGCCTTTCCCTCCGCTATGCCTTCTCGCGCGGACACATCATGGGCGAGGTGCAGGACGGGGACAACTTCGCCGACCGCTCGGCCCGCGGCAGCAGCCTGACTACCGACCACTCGCTGGCCGGGGGCTGGATTTGGGTGCCCGGGCCCCGCCTGGTGAACGATCTGCGCTTCCAGGCGGCGCGGCGCAGCGTGACGCTCACACCGAACTCCCGCGCGGTGATGATCGAGGTCCCCGGCGTGATCCGCTTCGGCCAGTCCTGCCGGCTGGACTCCGCCCGCCGCGAGGACCACTTCGAGCTTCGCGAATCCTTCAACCTGACCTCCGGCAAGCGCCAGTTCAGCGCGGGCGCAAGCCTGCACGGCGTGCGGCTGGACGCCCGGCTGGCCGACCGCTTCGCGGGCCTGTTCGTCTTCCCCACCGTGGAAGACCTGCGCGCGGCCCGCCCCGACGTGTTTCTGAAAGCCTTCGGCCGCCCCGAGACGCATTACTGGACTGTGCCGGCCGGCGCTTGGGTGCAGGATCGCCGGCAGGCCGCGCCGGGGCTCACGCTGGAGGCCGGGCTGCGCTACGACCGCCAGTGGCTGCCGGCGAGCATTCCCCACGCCGGCCGCAACCTGGCCCCCAGGTTCGGGCTGGCCTGGCGTCCCGCCGGCCGCGGCCCCTACGTGTTCCGCATCGGCCTGGGCTGGTTTTACGATCGCCACCTGCTGGCGTTCCTCAACGAGGCCCTCCAGAAGGACGGAGTGCAGGCCTTCGAGCAGTATCTGGCCGGCGAGCAGGCGGCCCGCGTCTTCGCCTTGGGCGGCGCCTGGAGCGCGCCGCTTCCCTGGGCCCCTCGCTCGATCTACCGGACCGCGGCCGAGTTCCCCTCCACCTACAGCCGCAAGCTGGCCTTCGGGCTGGAGCGCAGCCTCGGGCCCGACACCACCCTCCTGTTCGAGTACGCGCTGGTGGCGGGCCGCCATCTGCCGCGCATCCGCAACGTCCGCGGCGGGCTGCCGCCCCTTTACGAGCTCGAGCAGAGCGCGCGCTCCTCCTACCGCGGCGCCTCCCTGGCCCTGCAACGGCGTCTGAGTCGCGAGCTGGCCTTCCTGCTCGCCTACCATACGGGCCGCACCCTGGACGACGCTTCCGACTACGACGAACAGCCCCAAAACCCGCTGGATCCGCGGGCGGACTGGGCGCACTCGCGCCAGCACCAGCCGCACCGGCTGGCCGCCAGCGCCCTGTTCGAGTTGCCGGTGGAAGAGCTCGGGCGGCTTCCCTCCGGCCTCAAGAAGGCTTTGGCCGACGTGATCGTTGCGCCCATCCTCATCGCGGGCCGCGGCCGGCCGGTGAACGCCCTGCTCGCTACCGACGCCTTCCGCACGGGCGCCTGGCCCATTACCGCCCGTCCTTTTCCTCTGGCGCGCAACCCGTTCTACTCGCCCTCGGCCTTCTCGATGGATCTGCGCGTGATGAAGGGCTTCTGGCTGAAGGACCGCCGCGCCATCCTGCAAACCGGTCTGGAAGCCTTCAACCTGACCAACCACTCCAACCCTCTGCGCGTCAGCCCTTACTACGCCGCCGGCGAGGGGCGCTTGCCCTCCTACAACCAGCCGGTGGAAATGCTGAACGCCCGCCAGATCCAGTTCATGATTCAGATCGAATACTGAAGTGACCCCGGCCGGCGGGCCGCCAACCGCCCACCGGGCGCTCAGGCGATAGCCCCGCCGGCAATCACTTGACCAGTGCGGCGAGCTTTGCCTGGTCAATCTTGGCCAGGATGGCCTCGCGGTATTCGGGCCAACCCTTGATCACAAGGAAGACGTTGGAGACGGAGGTCCCCACAGGCGCCGGCTTGGGAGAACCCCAGACCAGCACATCGGCGTTCAAGCCCTTGCCCGGAACAGGCACGTCCCGGCGGGCGTTGACCACGACCTGCACTTCGACCTTCGTCCCGCTGTAGGTGGGGATGCGCCCGCGGAGATCCTCGATTTTCGCCTTGCGCTCATTGATCTGCGGGGCGAGCGAGGCGAGGTGCTCCATCCGGACCTTGTCGGCTTCGCTTGCGATCGAGTCGGCTTCCGCCCACAGGCGTCTGTACTCCTCAAAGACCCCGGCCTCTCGCCTGTGCAGGGCGCGCCGTGGAAGAGGCGCCGGTGCAGCGGGTGCCAGAGCTGCCCGGCCGGCGGTAAAGCGGGAAGGACGCAGGCGGCGTGCGGGGAGACGGCAGGGGCAGCGGCAATCAGGGTTCCATGCAAACGGGCCGCCCTTCCCAGACGTAACCGCGCCATAATCTACTCATGAACTACACCAGACGAGACGTGGGGAAGATCGCTCTGGCCGGCCTTCCGGCCGCGCTCCGGGCGGCCAGGCCGAACTCCGTGTTCGGCGGGGTCTGGATCGGCATCATCACCTACAGTTTCCGCGCCCTGCCCAGCAGCGCCGAGCAGGTGCTGAGCTACTGCGTCGAGTGCGGCATCAGCGGGGTGGAGTTGATGAGCAACGTGGCCGAGAGTTACGCCGGCGCTCCCTTGCCTGCCGGGCGGGGATTCCCGCCGGGCGGTCCGGGAGGCCCGGGCGGACCTGGCGGTCCTGGTGCGCCGGGCCGCGGTCCGGGCCCGGGCCGGGCGCCGCTGAGCCCGGAGCAACGGGAGGCCTTCAAGAAGGCGGCCGAGGAGCTCAGGCGCTGGCGCCTGTCGGCCTCCATGGACAAGTACAAAGCCTTGCGGAAGATGTACGAAGAGGCCGGCGTGAAGATCTACGCCTTCAAGCTGCCGCCCACCCTGGCCATGTCAGAGGAGGAATACGGTTACATCTGGAACGTGGCCGAGACCCTGGGCGCCGATCACATCACGATGGAGCTGCCCGCCGAGGACGCACTGCTGCGGCGGGTGGCCGACTACGCCGCGCGCCGCAAGCTGCGCATCGCCTTCCACACCCACGGCCAGGGCGGAGACTCAGGCTTCGCCAAGGCTCTGGCCGCTTCCGACTACACCGCGCTGAACTTCGATGTGGGCCATTATTACGGCGTCACCGGCCAATCGCCCATTCCGATCATCGAGCGCTACCACGACCGCATCGCCAGCCTGCACCTGAAGGACCGCAAGGGGCCGAGCGCGGGAGCGGGCCAGGTCGGCCCCATGGCGGGCGGTCCCAACATGCCTTGGGGGCAGGGCGAGACGCCGCTCAAGGAAATCCTCCAGCTCATGAAGCGGCGCAGGTACAAGTTCCCGGCCAGCATCGAGTACGAGTATCCGACTCCCGAAGGCTCCGACGTGCTGACCGAGATCAAGAAGTGCGTCGAGTTCTGCCGCCGGGCGCTCAGTTGAGCGCGGCGTCGGCGAAGTGGACCGGCGTCCGGGCGAGGGCGCCGCTCAGAACAGCAGCTTGGCCACCAGAATGATCTCCCGCGCCTCGGAGTTCGGCGAGGGATTCAGGAAGCCGAAGCGGGCGTTGGTGACGTCGGCGCTCTGTAGCCGGCTGAACCAGGGGTAGTTGAAGGCGTTCTGGGCGTCGGCGCGCAACTGGAATCGCAGCCGCTCGCGGAGGGGGAACTCCTTGGCGATCGAGATCTCCCAGATGTTCAGGGCCTTGCTGCGCACGTCCGGGAAGCGGGTGGGGAAGTCCCTTAGGGTGTAAGGGGCTTGAGCGCGGTTGGGGAACAGCGAGGTGTCGAAGAAGAGGTCGAAGACCGGATCGAACTGGCTGCGGCCCTTTTTGCGGGCCAGCTCGTCGCGCTGCGCGTGGGTGAATTTGGCGCTGCGCGCCTCCAGGGGCGCGGCATTGGGGAAGGAGAACGGCAGGCCGGACCGCAGGGTGTACTGGAGGTTCAGGTTCCAGTGGCCCACCAGGCCGTTGAGCACGCGGGGAAGGTTCGAACCCAGGCGCCTGCCCCGCCCGACGGGCAGCTCCCAGGTGGTCAGCGCGACCAGGGCGTGGGGCGAGTCGAACTCCACCAGGCGTTTCTCGGTCTGGGTCTTCAGCAGATCGCCCAGCACCGTGTCCTGGGCGTTGAGCAGAGAGACCCGTTCGAGCTGCTTGGACAGCGTGTAGGAGATTTGCATGCCCAGGCCGGCGGAGAAGCGGCGCGTGGCCTTCATTTGCAGCGAATCGTAGCGCTGCGAGCCGACGGGCACATCCGAGATGCTGACGCCGGTGAACTGCGGGTAGGCGACCAGCAGTTGCTGGCGCGGGATGGTGGCGCCGTTCAAGCCGGAGCCGGGCAGGTTGCCGGCCATGGGATTGGGCACGGCTGCGGTGAAGTAAGCGGGCCGCTCGGCCACCGGCAGGCGAGTCAGCTCGGGGGCCGGGATGAAGTTCAGCCCGAGGCTGAGCGGGATCTTGCGCGTGATGTTGCCCACGTAGGAGGCGTCCAGCAGGAAGCCCCAAGGCAGCTCGCGTTGCAAGCCCAGGGAAAACTGGTGCGAGTAAGGCAGCGGGCGGTCCAGATACTGCGCGCTGACGGCCAGGCCCAGGTTGGTGGCCAGCCCCAGGCTGCTGCCGATGGGCTGGAGCAGCCCGGCGGGGAACAGCCGCGCCGGGAAGGGATCGCTCAAGTTGACCGCCGGCGTCAGGTTGCCGTCGGTGGAGGCGATCAGGTTGGTGCGCCGGCTAAAGCCTGTATCCGGGCCGTTCGAGCTCTGGCCCAAGTAGGTCAACCCGTAGCCGCCGCGCAGTACCCACTTGGGGGCGAACTGCCAGGCCAGCCCGATGCGCGGCTGGAGATTGTTCTTGTCGGGCAGGAAGGCGCGGCGCTGGTCTCCGCTCGAGCCGGCGTAAAGCAGGCCGCCGCGCAGGTTCAAGCCCTGGACCTGGTCGGCCAGGGGGCTGCGCTGATCGAAGGCGAAGCCCCGCACCATGCGGTTGTAGCGCTCCACCACGGGCGTTTCGTAATCCCAGCGCAGGCCGGCGTTGATGGTCAGCCGCGGCGTGACTTTCCAGTCGTCCTGGAGGAACAGGGCCGCGTAGTGATTGCGGTAGGAGGGGTCAATGTTGCGGTCCACGTAGCCGCTGCTGGGGTGGCCCAGCAGGAAGGAGGCGAATTCGTCGCCCGAGAGGGCGTCGGCGCGCAGCGGATCGGCCTGGGTCCAGCGCTTGTCGAAGCTGAAGACGCCGCTGGCCGCGCCGGGCTGGAGGCGGTTGCGGTTATAACGGCGCAGTTCGGCGCCGTACTTGAGGGAATGCCGGCCCCGGATCCAGGTCATGTTGGGCTGGAGGCTGTAGGTATCGTGGGTTTCGTAGTTGGTGACCTGGGTGGCGCCCAGTTCCGAGTAACGGCCCACGTTGAAGCGCGGAAACTGCAAGGTGGTGAACTGGCGCACCAGCGTGTCCGGGAAGCCGAGCTGGCGGGGATCGAAGCCCCGACCGTAAATGTTGCCGCTGAAGCCTTCGTAGCGGGCCAGGCCGCCGCGCAGGTTGAGCACCATCGAGGGGCTCAGGGTGTAGGTCCAATCCGCGCCCCAGTTGCGCGAGACCCGCGTCGAGGGCGCTTCGCCGCTGGGCTCGGCGGCGTTGGTGCCCCAGGCGATCTTGGAGAAATTGTTCCAGGGCGTCTGTCCGTAGCGGCCGGAAATCGTGCTCTTCTGGGAGGGCCGCAGGTCTATTTTGCCCACCCAATGGTCGTAGCCGTTTTTCGAGGGCGTGATGCGCGCGTAGTTCAGGGCGTTGTCCAGTCCGATGGGCGGGCGATTGGGCTGCGGGTAAAAGCCGGCCGCCTTGGCGGCCACCGGATTGATGCGCGCCTGGGGGATGCGATTGCCCGGGAAGGGGTCGCGCGCATAGCGCCCGTCGGGACCCAGCCGCGTGCTGCCGGGGTCATAGATAGTCACCGGCCGGCCCTGCGTATTCAGCAGGCCCGAGAAATCCCCGCCCAACTGTTCGGCGGTGGGCAGGGTCCGCGTCTCGGCCCCGGGGTTGCGCTCGCGCAATCCCTCCAAAGCCAGCATGAAGAAGGCCCGGTTGCGGCCGTCCCAGACTTTAGGCAGGTAGACCGGCCCGTCCAGCTCGAAGCCGAAGGTGTTCTGCTTGAAAGGCACCCGGCCGAGACCCAGCGCGTTAGCCCCCCAGGCGTTGGCGTAGAGTTTCTCGTTCTCCAGATGATGGAAGAGCTGGCCGTGCAGGGCGTTGGTGCCCGACTTCAGATTGATGACGTTCACGCCTCCCCCCACGCGCCCGTACTGCGCATCGTAGGCGTTGCTCAGCACGGTGAACTCCTCGACCGCCTGAAGGGCGGGCATGAAGGCCACCCCGCGGTCCATGCGCGTGTTGGAGACGCCGTCCAGCACGGTCTCGTTCTCCCCGCGCCGGCCGCCGCTGATGATGACGGCGTTGATGTTGCCGAAGGCGTACAGCTCGAAGTCGCCCCAGTAGCTGGAGGCCTTCAGCACGCCGGGCAGGGTGTACTGGAACTGGAACAGGTTGCGCCCGCTGGTGGGAATATTGTCCACCATGCGGCTCTCGATGGTGGCGGTGCGCGAGGAGGTCTCCGTTTGCAGCAACGGGGCCTCGCCCGTGACCGTGATGCTTTCGGTCACCGCCCCCAGCTCCAGCCGGATGGGCAGTCCCAGCCGGTCGGAGGCGGCCAGGAGGATGTTCTCGCGCACGAACTTCTTGAAGCCCGTCTTCTCGGCCGTCAGCACGTAGCGGCCGGGCAGCAGGAACTGCACCAGATAACGCCCGGCGGCGTTGCTGACCGCTTCCGTGCTGGTGTTGCGCTCCAGGCTGGTGACCACGACGCGGGCGCCCTCCACCGGCGCGCCCGTGGGATCGGTGACATCCCCGGAAATGCTGGCCCGAAACTCCTGGCCCGACAGCGCCAGCGCGGCGATCAGATACACTGCACCTGCGACGGCATGCTTCATAGCTCCCTGCTTGCGATGGCGGGTAAGCCCCCGCCAGCAGAATACCCCGTCCGCCCACGGCTGTCAACAGAAATCGCGCGGCGATGGCCGCTTCAGTCGCCGCATACGGCCGCCAGCGTCGTCAGGCGCCCGCCGGCGGCCGCGATCTCGGCCAGCGTGCGCCGCTCGGCTTCGGCTTCCAGGCTGCGGAGGGCGTCGCTGACCAGCTCGACTTGCCGGCCCGCCTTCAGCAGGCCCAGGGCCGCCGCGCGCACGCAGTATTCGGTGACCACGCCGTAGACCACGCAGCGCTCCGCCCCCAGCGCCTCCAGCAGGCGGGGCAGGTTCGGATTGCTGAACAGGTCCAGGGCCCGCTTCTCGACGATGATCTGGCGGGCGCCGTCGAGCGGGTAGTCGCCCGGCTCGACCGGCACGATCCGGCGCGGCTCGAGCAGCGTCTCGGGCGGCTTCTGCTGCCCCAGGGTCCCGGCCACGCAGTGCGGCGGCCAGTGGAGGAACTCGGGATCGTCTTCGCGGTGCGCGTCGGTGCTGGAGACGATGGGGATGCCGCGGGCGGCGGCGTAATCACGCAGGCGGGCGAGGGCGGGCAGCAGCGCCTCGGCCCCCGGCACGTAGAGGGCGCCGGCCGGAAACAGGAAATCAAGCTGCGTGTCAATGTCGAAAAAGGCGGTCTTCATCAGCTCCCCCGGGAGGGCTCGGATAGCGGGGCAGGCGCTGCCTGGGAATGGCGGCGGGCCTGCTCGAACAATTCCAGCAGCGCCGGGCTGTACTCGACGCGATAGGGTTCCGGCTGGTCCAGGCGGCGTACGGCCGCCGGCAGGCGGGCCAGCGCTTCGGCCGCGCGGGAGCGTGCGGCGGCCGCTTCCGGCAGCGGCGCGATCAGGCGGCCCCCGGCGATGACCGGACGCAGCAAGGGCTCGGCGCCCGGCGGCGCCGGTTCCCCCCGACAGGCGATCACATCCCGGTCCGCGAAACGGAAGACCTGCTTGGCCCCCGGCATGGTGGCCTTGTCTTCGCTCAGCTTGGCGGTGTAGCGCCGCAGGCCCCGGCTCTCCAGCTCGACCAGCTTGTAGACCGCCCCCAGGGTGGGCGCGTCGGCCGAGGTGGCCAGCTCGGTGCCCACGCCGAAAGCGTCAATGGGCGCGGCCGCTGCGACCAGCTCGCGGATCTTGTACTCGTTCAGATCGCCGCTGGCCATGATGCGCGCCTGGCGCAGGCCGGCCTGGTCCAGGATCGAGCGCACCTTGCGCGACAACTCGAGCAGATCGCCGCTGTCCAGGCGCACGCCCCACAGCGGCGGCCCGAGTGAAGCCGCCTTGCGCGCCCCTTCCAGCGTGTCGTAAGTGTCAATCAGGTAGATGGTGGCCGGCCCGAGCAAAGCCTGCAACTGGCGGAAAGCCTCCAGCTCGTCGGGGAACGACTGCACCCAGGAGTGCGCCGCCGTGCCGTAGACCGGCACGCCGAACTTCATGCCCGCCAGGGTGTTGCTGGTGCCGATGCATCCGCCGATGTAGGCCGCTCTGGCCGCCAGCACGCCGGCTTGCGGGGAGTGCGCCCGGCGCGTGCCGAACTCGACCACGCCCCGGCCGCGGGCCGTCTCGACGATGCGCGCCGCCTTGGTGGCCACCAGCGTCTGGTAGCCGATGGTGGCCAGCAGATAGGTCTCGGCGATCTGCGCCTCCACGATCGGGGCTCGGACCGTCAGCACGGGCTCGCCCGGGAACAGCGGCGTGCCCTCGGGCGCCGCCCACAGCTCCCCGCTGAAGCGCAGCTCGCTCAGGATCTGGAAGAAGGCGGCCGGGGCGCGGGCGAACTGGGGCAGGCTGCGCAGGTACTCGATCTCGGCCGGGCTGAAACGCATTTCCAGCAGGTACTCGACCGCCTGCGCCAGCCCGGCGGCGATCACGAAACTGCGCCGGCGCGGCAGGTGTCGCAGGAACAGCTCGAAGGTGGCGATCTCTTCGGTCTTGCCGGCCTGCACGTAGCCGGCCGCCATGGTGAGCTCGTACAGGTCTGTGAGAAGTCCGTGCATGGTGGCGGCGCCGGCCCGCCCGGCGGCCGGCGCCCGAATGCTACCCGCTCACTTCTGGGCCGCCTCCTTGACTCCGCCGGCCGCTTTCTGAAGCTCCTCCACCACCTTAGCATCCAGCTCGTACACGGTGGGCTCGTTCTCCCGCACCGCAAAGTAACCGTTCCCCTGCTTGGAAATGATCACCTTCTCGACTCGCTTGCCGTCGTTCGAGGTGACCGTCGCCTCCAGCAGAGGAGCGCCGCCGCCCTTTTCCGGGAACTTGACCGCCGAGAGATCGCGCAGCTTGTCAATCAGGGTCTGCACGCTGGAGGAATCCATGGTCTTGGATCCGGCCGTCCATTTATCGCCCGATTTCTGGTAGACGACGGTCTTGGCGCCTTCGCGGATTTCGACTTTGGAGGGGTCGCTCCAGCCGAAATCGAACAGCTTCTTGTTGCGGAAATCGTCCAGGCTCTTGTCCAACCCGTCGCCCACGTCGGCGGCGATCTTGTAGACGCCCTCCACCGCGCTGCTCCTGGCGTAATAATTCTTGTCCTTGTCTTTGCGGACCTGGAGCTCCTGGGTGCCGGCCGCGTCGGTCACCTTGACCAGAGCCACCGGCGCGGCCTTGGCGAAGGCGGCCGCCGCCTTCTTGGCTTCCTCGTCGGAGAGGGAGGTGTCCATCTTGGCGTCCCGCAGCTTGCGGATCAACTCCTCGACCTGGAAGCTGTCGGCGCGCAGCGGCCGGGGTTTGACGATCTGCCACTCGTTCTGCGCGTTCTTGCCGAACTCGACCGGCTGGCCCTTGGCGGCCAGCTCGACGCGGATCAGCTTGTCCTGGTCGAAGGTGAGCAGGCGCTTGTCGCGCAGGTCCTTCCAGCCCTTGTCCAGGCTGGTCTTGTTCCAGGAGGCGATGGTGAACACGCGCGGGTCGCCGTCCAGCCGCACATAGAAGCTGCCGCCGGTGGGCGTTTCGTCGCCGATGAGCAGCTTGTGGGTCTTGCCGTCCTTGGCGGCCAGCAGCAGCTCCAGGGCGGGCGCGTTCAGGCCGTAGGGCGCCAGGTCCTGGGCCCGCTCCTCGATCAGCCGGTCGGAGCTCAACGAGGAGAGCGTCGAGGTCATCGAGCTGACCGCGTCCTGATCGGTGCGCAGCGGCTGCGGCGCGGTAATCTCCCACTTACCCGCCTGGTTCTTCTCGAGCACGGTCGTGCCGCCCTCCTTGTGCCGGATCTCGATGCGGCGGATCTGGTCTTCGGGCAGGGAGAGAATCTTGGGCGGCTCGTCCGGCCGCGGTTTGCCTTCTTCGGCCTTCTTGGCCCGGTTGGACCACCAAACGCCGCCCGCCAGCAAGGCCAGTACGGCGACGGCGATCAGCAGACCGCGCACCCGCATGGCTTACCTCCTGCGCCACCAGACCGAGAAGCCGGCCGCGATGACCGCCAGGGGCAGCAGCACCACGCTCGAGTAGAAGACGGTGCGCATCTGGGCCCGGGTGAGCGTCAGGCGGCGATCCTCGGGCTCCTTGGGGCGGATGGAAATCAGATCTTCGTCCGAGCTCAGCCAGTTCGCCATGTTCATGAACAGGTCGCGGTTGCCCTGGAAGCGCAGGATGTAATTGGAGGCCCAGTCCGAGCTGCCCACCACCACGAAGCGGCCATTCTGGTTCTCCTTGCCGGTGTTGTAAGTGCCGGCGGCCGCAAGGTTGAAGGGACCTTTCTTGTCCTTGGCCGGATCCAGCCGGATGGACGCACTGGCAAGGTTGGTGGTGGCGTAACTGTTCGAGGTGGTGGCGAATAACTTGTCGAGCGTCACTTTCTCGGCCGTCTTGGTCTCGACCGAGCGGGCGATGGGGAAGGCGGTGGCGGTGCCCTTCATCTCCCGCACGATGGCGTGGTATTCGTAGTTGGCCACCAGAGGCACCTCGGGCCCCAGGCCGAACAACTGGCCGATGCCGCTGGTGTCCAGCACCAGGTTCTTCTCCAGGGTCACGCCCCAGTCGGCCAGCAGCTTCACCAGAGCCGCGTTCTCGGCCACTTCCTCCTTGCCCATCTTCAGGGGCGGATCGAGCATGAACAGGGCGCGGCCGCCGCCCTCGACGTATTTCTTGATGGCCGCCACCTGCGGCTCGGGATAGTCGTAACGCGGCCCGGCCACCACCAGAATGGTGCAGTCGGAGGGCACCTCGGGTTTTTCCAGCAGGGAGATGTCGCGCGTCTTGTAGTTGTTGCGTTCCAGCAGGTCCTTGGCGTTGGAGTAGCCCCGCTGGCCGGTGTCCTCCAAAAGGTGCTCGCCCGAGCCCTTGACGAAGCAGACGTTCCGCTCGCCGCTCTTCAGGGCCCGGATCAGGGCGCTGGTGACCTGCTCTTCAGTCAGGCTGGTGGTCTCCTCGCGTTTGGGCCCGGTCTCGACCACCACGGTGGGAATGCTCTTGATCCCGGCGGCGCGGGCCAGTTGCGGCTTCTTGTAAGGATCCACGTAACTGACCGTGAGCCGGGCGGACAGATTGTCGTAGCGATCCAGCAGGTCGCGGGCCCGCTCGAAGTTCCGCGTCTCGTCGAAGTAAGTCAGGCGCACGTCCTGCTTGAGCCCCCGGACCACCTTGACGGTCTGGTCCGCCAGGCTGAATCGCTTGTTCTTGGTCGAGTCCCAGGAGCGGTTGTGGCGGTTGGCCAGCCAGTTGGCCGCTCCGAGCGCCGCCAGAACCACCAGCAGATACAGGGTCAGATAAGCGGTGTACCTGGTTTGACGGGTTTTCAGCCAGCCGAATTTCATCTTCATTTACGCCCTCCAGCGCAGCGATTCCATCGAGCGGGTCGTCAGGAACAACCCCAGGAAGATCGCCGAGAGATAGAAGATGACGTCCTTGCTGTCCAGCAGTCCCTTGGCGAACGGCTCGAAGTGGGTCAGCACCGAGAGGTAGGAGACCACCCGGGCCCAACTCGAGGTTTCATAGGCCGTGACCCATTCGAACACCCAGAGCAACAGGCAGGCCGCGAAAGTGCCCCCGGCGGCGATGATCTGGTTGCGCGTGAGGCTGGAAATGAAGGTTCCCAGGGCCAGCAGGCAGCCGCCTTGCAGCAGCAGACCCAGATAGGCCACCAGGATCGGCTTCCAGTCCGGCTGGCCGTAGACGAACAGGAAGATCAAATCCAGCGCGGAAATCAGCAGCACGCAGGCGTAGAAGGTCACCGCCGCCAGCCACTTGCCCAGCACGATTTCCAGATCCCGCACCGGGGAGGTCATCAGCAGCTCGATGGTGCCCGAGCGCTTCTCCTCGGCGAACAGCCGCATGGTGATCATGGGGATGACGAACAGCCCGATCACGCTGACGTTCATCATCAAGGGCCGGATCACCCACTCGTTCATGTCCATCGGGAAGCCGCGGCCCATCATCTGGGACTGGAAGCTCTGGTTGACGAAGATGGCCGTGGCCACATAGAAGAAATAGCCGAAAATCACCGCGAAAAATGCGATGACTACGTAACCCACCCAAGACGCAAAGTAACCTTTCAGCTCCTTGCGATAGATGGTCAGGATGTTTCTCATCGCGCGCCTCCTTGCCGGGCTTGCTGCTCGGCGGCGGTCAACTCCAGGAAGATCTTCTCCAGGCTGAGCGCCACCGGGCGCAGCTCGTTCAGGCTCCAGCCGGCCTCCACGACCGCCCGGGCCAGCTCGCCCCGCACCTGCCGGCCTTGCAGGCTCTCGACCTCGAACAGCAGCCGGCCGTCGCGGCTTTCCTTGGGGATCACCCGGCTGACGCCCGCCACCTGTTCCAGCCGGCGCTGGGCGGCGGCCGCGTCCGGCACGCCGTCCCGGGTCTCGATCTCGACCGCCACCGATTCGGCCCCCCGCAGCCGCCGGGTCAGATTCTCGACCGTGTCCGGCTGGGCCGCCAGTTTGCCCTGATTGATGATGATGACGTGCTGGCAGGTCTGCTCGACCTCGGAGAGGATGTGGGTGCTCAGGATGATGGTGTGGTCCCCGGCCAGCCCCTTGATCAGCTCGCGGGTCTCGATGATCTGCTTGGGATCCAGGCCCGCCGTGGGCTCGTCCAGGATCAGCACGTCCGGATTGTGAATGATGGCCTGCGCCAGGCCCACCCGCTGCCGGTAGCCCCGCGAGAGCTTCGAGATCAGCTTGTCGCGGTAGTCGCCGATGGCGCAGCGCTCGCACACCTCCGCCACCCTCCGGCCCAAGTCGCCCTTGGCAATGCCCTTCAGCTTGCCCACGAAGGTCAGGTACTCGCGGACCTCCATTTCCGGATACAGGGGCGGCGATTCGGGCAGGTAGCCGATCCGCCGCTTGACTTCCAGCGGCTGTTCCAGTACGTCGAAGCCCGCCACCTGCGCGCTGCCCGCCGTGGGAGGCAGAAAGCAGGTCAGCACGCGCATGGTGGTGGTCTTGCCCGCCCCGTTCGGCCCGAGGAAACCGACAATCTGGCCCTTCTGGACTTCGAAGGAGATGTCGTCCACAGCCACCGTCCGGGCGTACCGCTTGGTCAATCCTTGCACCTTGATCATCGGAACCTCGCTCGATTGGGCGTCCCGAGCCGCCGCAGGGGGCCGACCGCCTCCGGGCGCAGGCCGGAGCCCGGCGGCGGCGGGATCGCGTGGTACTGGTTGCGCTTCACGTCAGGATACTGACAGAGGCGACAGGGATCGAATACTCATCATAGGGAGGGCGCGGGGGGCCTGTCAAACCGCCCCGGGCGGGCTCAGCGGGACAGAAACAGCGGGGCGGGCGCGCTGCACGCCCCCGCCGCGCAGACCACCACCTCCGAGCTCATGGCCGGCAGGTCCGCCGGCACCGCCGCGTTGACTTGCTGCACTCCGATCAAGCCCGGGGCCGGACCGGCGTACAGGGGCGCCGTGATCAGCCGGTCGTGGATCTTCACGCTCACGCCCGCGCCCTCGCCCGGCAGCCCGGTGGCGAAGATCTGAATCACGCTGCCCGCCGGGGCGGGGGCGGACGGTCCGTTCAGGCTGTAGTCCTGGTTGAGCACGCCGAAAATCCCCGGGGCCGCGGCCGCCAGCGTCACCGCGTAGGGCGCGCCGGCCAGACCGTCCACGGTGACCCTCACCTGCGCCGAACTGCGCCCGCTCAGCTCGACGGGTACTTGCAGGTTGATCTGCCGCTCGCCCGTGTAGAGCAGGCGCGCCGGCAGCCCGTCGAAGGACACCGTGACGCTGCTCCCCGCCAGCCTCAGGCCGAAGATCGTGGCCAGCGAGCCCGGAGCCAGCGGGCCGGGCCGGAAGCCGGCCGCATTGACGATGCTTTCGATCACCGGCGGCGGCGGGGCGGGCGGCGGCGCCGGCGTCACCTGGAGGGTGACGGGCAGGCTGCGCGAGCCGGCCAGCGGCCCGGCGTCCACGGTGAGCGTGGCGCGGTAGAGGCCGGGCGCCAGATTCGCAGGCAGCGCGTCCAGGCGGACGGTGGCGTTGCCGACCCCCTCGCTGCGATCCATCCGCAGCCAGCCCGAGCCGTTCTGGTAGGCGATCGCCACCCGCCAGATCAGCACCCCGCCGCCTTCGTTGATGATGCGCAGGTAGCCGACCTGGTGGCCTCCGCCGGCCACGCCGACATAGTCCAGCGGGGGCGTGGCATCCACCAACAGACGCGGGAAGTACGGGGCGCCGCAATCGCCCAGGGCGGTGCAATCCGCCGGCGGCGCCGCCCAGGCGAAGCGCGGCGTGGGAGCGGTGGCGCTGGCCGTGGCGACGCTGGAAACCGGGGCCAGCGACACGCTCCAGCTCGCCACCACCGGATCGCCCCCGCCCCAGGGCCCCAGGGCAAGAAAGGTCGGAAACTGCGCGCTCTCGCGCAGGGAAGGGTTGGCGTCCACGACCTCGTACACCGCGTAGCCCGCGCCCCCAGTGAGGCTGACCTCGCTCAGGGCGTCGAAGCTGACCGTGCCCGAGCCGGCCGGGCCCGGCTGGTAGACCGGAACGCCGCCCTGGCCGCTCGCGTCCGCCCAGGGCACTCGCGCCAAAAGCAGCGAGCCGGCGCTCGAAGGCGCGTACTTGCCGCCCGAAGCCGGCACGCCCAGATCGCCGCCCGCGGTGGGCTGGACCGCGCTCGAGCCGGCGATGGCGTCCGGCACGAACAGGCGCGCGCCCGCGGGGAAGCCCGCGTAGCGCACCAGAATGCGCGTGCCGACGTCGTCGCCGGCGCCCTTCTTGCGGAAGGAGTCCGCCGCGCCCTCGGTCAGGCGGGTGGAGGCGAAACGCGTGCCTGCCGCCAGCAGGTTGCTGAAGCTGATCAGCTCGGGCAGGCGCGAGCCCGTGCAAACCACCTGAGTGGTGGAGGAGCCGGCCAGCAGGCCGGTCACCGCCGCGCCCACGGTTACCGGACTGCCGCTGATCGCGATCGGGCTTTGCCCGGCGGCGGCCAGGAACACTTGGACCGGCTGACCGGCCAGCGAGGCGGGCAACTGGCGCGCCGCCAGGCGCAGGTTCGAGACGCGCAGCAGGGCCCCGCCGGATGCCGAAAGCCGGAAACTCAGCCCGTTGAAGGCCACCGAAGAAGGCGAGGCGAGCACGGCCGCTACGCCCGCCGGCACGGGACCCGAGCCCGTGTCTATGGTGAGGGCGACGTCCAGCGTGTCGCCTGCGCCGAGCCGGTTGGTCACGTTGACGGGAGCAAACAGGGTGAGGTTGGTGGAAATCTGCGCCAGAGGCGCGCCGCCCGAGCACGCCAGCACGATGTCGCCCGCCGGTTCGCTGAGGCCCTCGGCGCGCAACAGCACGGGCGCGGCGCCTGCCGTGCAGGAAACCGAGGAAAGTTGGCCCTGGAGGGTGGCGGTCGCCAGCCAGGCCAGCACCGCCGGCAGAGTGTGCTTCCGCATGCGCCTCCTTCCCCCGCCCTCGACGCGGCCGCATCGTGGGTGGGCGGGACGATCGTCGGGACGCCGCATCCTGATTATCGCGCCCGAAGGCGGCCTGGACAAGCGGGCGGTCCCTCGGGGTAGCATGGAAAAGCTCGGAGCGCGGCCGGGAGCCGGCGCGCCGGGAGGTCACTCATGTCGTTACGGACGCTCTGCCTGATGCTGTGGATTTCCGCCGGACCGTTGGCGGCCGCCCCCGCCGGCCTCACGCTGGTCGCCAAGGGCCGCTCGCCCTACCGGATCGTGATCGCGCGCGAGGCTTCGCCCTCCGAGCGCCGCGGCGCAGAGGAATTGCAGCGCTTCCTGGAGCAGATCTCCGGGGCCCGGCTGCCGGTGGTGACCGATGAGGCGGCCCCGCGCGGGCCGCTGGTGCTGGTGGGCGACAGCCGCGCGCTGCGCCGGCTGCGCGTGTCGGTTCCCTTCGACCAGCTCGGACCGGAAGGCTTCGCCCTGAAGACCGCCGGACGGAATCTGATCATCGCCGGGGGGCGGCAGCGGGGAACCATGTACGGCGTCTACGCCTTTCTGGAGAAGCTCGGTTGCCGCTGGTTCACGGCCGAGGTCAGCCGGATTCCCAAGCTGCCCACGGTGCGCGTGCCGGCGCTGGAGGAAATCCAGAAGCCGGCCTTCGAATACCGCGAGCCGTTCTTCACCGAGGCCTTCGACAAGGACTGGGCGGCCCGCAACCGCGTCAACGGGCATTTCTCCAAGCTGGACCAATCCACGGGCGGAAAGATCCAGTATTACCCGTTCGTACACTCCTTCTATAACTTGCTGCCGCCGGAGAAATACTTCCGCGAGCATCCCGAGTATTACTCGCTGATCGCCGGGCGCCGGCGCCACGAGCGGGCCCAGCTCTGCCTGACCAATCCCGAGGTCCTGCGCCTGGCGACCGAGACGGTGCTGGAGTGGATCCGCCGGCATCCCGAGGCCACCATCTTTTCGGTCTCGCAGAACGACTGGACCGGCTGGTGCGAGTGCGACAACTGCCGGCGCGTCGAGCAGGAGGAAGGAGGCGCCCATTCCGGCCCCCTGCTGCGCTTCGTCAACGCCCTGGCGGCCGAGATCGAGAAGCGCCACCCGGACAAGCTGATTGACACGCTGGCCTATTGGTACACGGAGGCGCCCCCGGCCCGCGTGCGGCCGCGGCCCAACGTGCGCATTCGGCTTTGCCCGATCTCGGTTTGCGAAGCCCATCCCTACGAGCGCTGCGACCGCAACGTCTGGTTCCTGAAAAACCTGAAGGCCTGGGCGGCCATCACCCGCCAGCTTTACATCTGGCATTACAACACCAACTTCCGGCATTATCTGATGCCCTTCCCGGATTTCGACGAGCTGGCGGCCGACATCCCGATGTACCACCGCCACGGCGTGGTCGGCCTGTTCCTGGAGGGCGCCTATGCGCCGGGCGGCGGAGGCGAGATGGCCGAGCTGCGCTCCTACCTGATGGCGCGCCTGCTTTGGGACGTCAAGGCCGACCCCCGGCAGGCGGTGGAAGAGTTCCTGGAGGGCGTCTACGGGCGGGCCGCGCCGCGCATCCGGGAGTATCTGGACTTGCTCCACCGGCAGGTGCGCCTGCCGCCGGAGGGCCGCGGCCATCATATTTGGATCTTCCAGAACCCGGGCGCGCCTTATCTGGACCGGGAGTTCCTGGCGCGGGCCCGGCAGTTGCTCGAACAGGGCGAGGCGGAGGCCGACAACGATGCCGTGCGCCGGCGCGTGCGCAAGGTGCGGCTCTCGATTGACTACGTAGAGCTGATCCGCTCCATGGCTTTCCAGGTGCGCGAGGGCTGGTACGCCGCGCCCCGGCCGGAGGATCTGCGGGAGCGCTTCGGCCGCTTCCTGGCCGAGGCGCGCAGCTTCGGCATCCAGCAGCTTCACGAGGGCCGCGGCCTGGAGTTCGATGAGAAGGAGCTGCCCGCCCGTCTGAGCCGCTACGGCGTCTTCACGCTGGAGAACGAAGCCTTGCGCGTCGAGCTGGCGCCCGGTCTGGACGGGCGCATTATCCGGCTGGTGCGCAAGGCCGACGGCAAGGATCGGCTGCGCCCCACCGATCCGGGCGAGAGCGGCTACCCGAACGTGGGCGGCCTGGCGGCCTTCGTTCACCCGGACATTCAGGGCCGCGCCTGGGAGGTCGCCTGGCGGGTGGAGAACGCCGCGCCGGATCGCCTGGAGCTGGCCGGCGCCTGCGCGAACGGCCTGAAGCTGCGCCGCACGATCCGGCTGGTCGGTCCCGAGTTGCGTACCCAAATCGAAGCGGAGAACGCCGCCTCCGCCCCCATCCAGGCGGTGCTGCGCTCGCGCGTGGAATTCGGCCTGCCGCCCGAGGAGGATGCGCGCCTGGCGGTGTCCTACCGCACGCAGGACGGCCTGACGGTGGACCGGACGCTGTTCGAGCCGGGTTTGAGCACCAGCGGTGCGGACGCCTTGGACGGTGCCGCCCGTCCGGCCGGCGCTTGGCGCGCCTTCGATCGGCGCAGCGGCCTGGGCTTGCTCAATCGCTTCCCGGCCGATCAGGCGGCGCGCGCCGCCGTCGAATGGACCGTGCGCGGGGAGAACCGCATCGCCCTTACCCTCTGGTCGCCCGAGCGGGAATTGAAGCCGGGCGAGCGGCTCAGGCTCGAGGCGGCCTACGCGCCGGAGTAATCCTCCGGGCGGTGCTGGTGCGCGTAGCGCGCCATGGCGCGCAGGTTGGCGTGCGGAGTGTCGCGCACCACTTCGCACCCGGCGCCTACGATGAAGCGCGGGCCGGCCTGCCGGTGGCACTCGGCCACCGCCGCCTCGACGATCTCCGGCGTGCCGTTGCGCAACACGCCCACCGGCTCGACGTTGCCGAGCAGCACCTGGTCGGGACCCATCCTCCGGCGGGCCTCCCCCACCGGCGCGGGATAGTCCAGGTCCACGATCTCGGCGCCCAGACGGCCCATGCCGTCGTAGAGCTTGCGCGTGCGCCCGCAGATATGCAACCGCACCGGCCCGCCCAGGGCGTGCAGTCCGTCCACCAGCTTCTTCTCGTAAGGCCAGACGAACTCCTGGTAGATCCGGGGCCCGACCAGCGAGGCGGCCGCGTCGCCCACGCCCATCAGATCGGCCCCCGCGGCGAACTGGGCCCGGGCGAACTCCAGTTCCATGACGGTGCAGAATTCCAGCAAATCGCGCACGAAGCTCGGGTCGTCGAGAAAGTCCAGCATGAGAGTGTTGATGCCGCGCAGATCGGCCGCCAGGGCGCAGGGTCCCTCGATCCAGCCCTCCACCAGCAGCTCGCCGCCGGTGCGGCGCTTGAGCAGTTCGATGCCGCGCAGCCGGTCGGTCATGCGCCCGCCGCCCTGGGGGTCGGGCGGCCGGAGGCGGGCCAGGGTGCGCTTGTCGGCCAGCAGGGCGCGGGACTCGACGATGGCCGGGGGCTGGTCGGGGAAGAATTCCACCGGGGCGCCCAGATCGGCCGCCTCGCGAGCGGGGTCGGAGATGACTGAAACATAATCGAATCCGAATGTTTCTGCCACCCGCACCTGCGCCTCGGCCAGCCGCCGGTGATCCCGCGCATACTCTCCGTAGGGCGTTCCCGCCAGATCGGCCGCGAACATCATGGTGATGGGCATCAGCGGCAGCCGGTCCACCGGCCGCCCCGCCAGATGGGCCAGAACCCGTTCCCGTCCCGTCATGCCGTCTCTGCTCCGATCACGTCCTCCCGGTAGGTGGCCGCGATCCGCCCGCCGGGAGGAACCCGCAGGAAGTCCTCCTCATCCCAGGGGCCGTCGGTCAGACGGCGCAGCAGGCTGAGATCCCCGGCCACTTCTTCGAAGCGCCAGCCGCGCCGCGCCGCCTCCTCGAGCGACGCCCGGCGGAACCGCTCGTCCGGCTCCAGGCCCGTGCGGATGAAGGCCAGCCGGCCGTAGCGCCGGGTGTAGTCGCCCAATTGCTCCAGCAGGTAGCGCGCGTTGTCCTCGCCGTAGCGGGCGGCCAGCTCCTGGAAACTGCGCCGGCCGCCCAGCTTCTCCTGGATGGAAAGCTGGGGCAGGTCGCGCCCCCGCTCGATCCAGCCCGTGGTGTGGAAGTAGGTCCCGGGGTGTTGCTGGAAGTACTCCAGGTAGCGCGCCCGGCTGCCCAAGAACAGGGTGATGCAGTCGTGCGCCCGGGGCGCGATCAGGGGCAGCGAGCGCGCCTCCAGGCCGGCCAGCCCGTTGCCGCACAGCCCGTAGCCCAGCAGGAGCGCTTCGTAGCGCTCCGGGTCCGCCCGGTCAATGGCGGCCTGCAAACGGGTCCGCATGGCGGCCGCGCCCAGGTCGTGCAGGCCCTTGGGCAGGAACTCCAGATCCACCTGGTTGGGCGAGCGTGAGACCGCCCAGCACATCTCGCGGTAGAAGATCTCGCAACTGATCAGGCGCAGCCGCATGGCCGCCGGCGCGAAGCGCTTATTGTACCCGAGGCGCGCCCCCGGCGTATAATGGCGGGCCGGAGACCTTTTTCATGCGCCGCCGAGAATTCCTAAGCGCCGCTGCGCCGTTGCTGGTGCCCTCCCGCGTGCTGGGCCTTCGCGGCCGGACGGGCGCCAACGACGCCATTCGCATCGCTTTCATCGGCCTGGGCGGGCGGGCCCGCTGGCTGATCCAGAACGAGAAGTTCCCGGGGGCGGAGATCGTCGCCCTGGCCGATTGCTTCCTGCCTCGTTGCTTCGAGGCCGCCAAGGTTCATCCCGACGGGGAGCGCTGGCGCAAGTATCAGGACTATCGCCGGATGCTCGATAAGGAGAAGCTGGACGCGGTCTTCGTCGAAACCACCACCCACGCCCGGGCCCTGATCTCGATCCACGCCATGCAGGCCGGCCTGGACGTCTACGCCGAGAAGCCCCTCACCTTGACGGTCGAGGAGGGCCGCGTGCTGGTGCGCGCCGCGCGCCGCTACCGCCGGGTGCTCCAGACCGGGACCCAGCAGCGCTCGATCCCCATCAACATCTACGCCAGCAGGTTGGTGCGCGAGGGCGCCATCGGCAAGATCCGCGAGGTGATCGCCTGCAATTTCCTCCCTCCCCGACGCTGGGAGCCGCGACCCGCTCAGAGCCTGCCCGACGGCATGGATTGGGACCAGTGGTGCAATCAGACCGAGCTGCGGCCCTACCACGAGGAGCTTCAGCGCCGCTGGGCGATTTACTGGGACTACGACGGAGGCGGGCAGAGCTGGGGCGTCACCGGCTGGGGCACGCACGCGCTGGATCAGGTGCAGTGCGCCCTGGGAACCGACGCCGCCGGCCCGGTGGAACTCTGGCCGGAGGAGCCCGGTCCGGAGGGCAAAGTCACCCTGCGCTACGCCGGCGGCACCCTGCTCAAACTGGAGGAGCCGATCCGCAAGGACCACTCGCAGCTCGGCGCCATCTTCGTAGGCGAGCGCGGCCGCATCCAGATCCTGCGGGGCGATTTCCTGGCCGACCCGCCCGAACTCAAAAAGGGCGCTCCCGAGCCGACCCCCGAGGGGCCGGGCGAGAACCGCTTTCATATCGAGAACTTCCTCCAGTGCATGCGCACCCGCAAGCCGCCCACCGCCGACGTCGAGATCGGCCATCGCTCGACCACGCTCTGCCATCTGGTGAACATCTGCCGGGAGCTGGGGCGCAAGCTGCGCTGGGATCCCAAGCGCGAGAGGTTCCTCGGCGACGAGCAGGCCAATCGCCTGCTGGCGCGTCCCCGCCGCGCGGGCTACGAATTGCCGCGCATCGCCTGAGCCGCCCGGCCCGCGCCGGCCGCGGTGGTATCATCGCGGCCATGGCGAGCAGCGATTTTCCCCGTCGGCGTTTTCTGGGCGGGATGGCGGCCGCGCCGGCCGCCCTCCCCGGCGCCGAAAGCGCGCCCTACGTGCATCCCCGCAAGGTGCTGTTGTGGGAGAACACCCGCAAGGAGTTTCGCGAGGCGCTCGAAGAAGGCCGGCTGAAGGCCGTCATCCTGCCCACCGGCTCGACCGAGCAGCACAACGAGCATCTGGCCATGATCCAGGACACCGCCAGCGCCCTCCTGCTGGCCCGGCTGGCCGCCCTCCGCCTGTATCCGCAGGTTATGGTGGCCACCCCCGTCCCGGTCGGCATCTCGCCCTACTGGATGGATCGCAAGGGAACCCTCACCCTGCGCAAGGAGACCTTCCTGGCCGTGGTCTACGAGATCTGCGAGAGCTTGAAGACCCACGGCGTGCGCGCCATCCTGATCCTCAACGGGCACGGCGGCAACGAAGCCCCGCTCAAAGAGAGTCTGCCGGAATTCCGCCGCAAACTGGGCATTCGCCTGGAGGCGCATTCCTACTGGGAGGCCTACCCGCCGGAGTTCGCCCGCAAGCACCTGAGCAGCGGCAGGATCCCGGGGCACGCAGCCGAATTCGAAACCTCCTTCGCCCTGGCGGCCTTCCCCGAGCGTGTCCGTTGGGAGGGCGTGGATTACGCCCGGGTCAAGCCGCGGCTGGGCATCAAGGATCCCGCCTCGGCCCGCCAGGACGAGCAATTCGCCCGCGAAGCGCGTCTGGCCACCGCCGCTCAGGGCGAGCTGCTGATCGCGGCGGCCCTGGATTGGCTGGTCGAGCGCTTGCGCGCCATCATTGCCGAGGCTGAGAGGTAGGGGCCGGCCGGGCGGATCGCAAGCGGGCGGCGGGTCCCCCGGCGGACGCAGCCGCCCTCCCCAAGCCGATGCGGGCGAAGCGCTGTGCTAAGATCGGGCTGAGGACAGGGGGACGGATGCGGCGACGGATCTTCGTGGGCGGCATCTTCGAGGGGCTGGCCGGGATCGGCTCCGCTCGGCTGCCGCTCGCCCAGGGCGGCGACATACCCAAGCGCCCCTTCGGCAAGACGGGCGTCGAGCTGACCGTGATCGGCCTGGCCGCCGGGCGATTTTCCTTCCTGACGCGGGAGGAGGCGCTCGGCTTGGTGCGCCGGGCCTACGAACTGGGCATCAATTACTTCGACAACGCCCGCTCGTATTGGAACGGGCGCGCCGAGGAGGTCTACGGCGAGGCGCTGGCGCCCGTGCGCAAGGAGGTCTTCCTGACCACCAAGAGCACCGAGCGCAGGCGCAAGGGGGCCGAAGCCGAGCTGGAGCTGTCGCTCAAGGCGCTGCGCACCGACTACGTGGACCTCTGGCAGATCCACGGGGTCAGCGAGTTCCGCGAGATCGAGGAGATCTTCGCCCCGGGCGGCGCGCTGGAAGCCTTTCAAGCCGCCAAACAGGCGGGCAAATGCCGTTTCATCGGGGTCACCGCTCACCACGACCCCCAAGTGCTGGCCGAGATCCTGCGCCGCTGGGACGGCTTCGATTCCGTCATGATGCCCCTGCACGCGGCCGATCCGGCCTGGCAGAGCTTCGAGAAGATCGTCCTGCCCCTGGCCCGGCAGAAGGGGCTGGCCGTCCAGGCTATGAAGCCTTTCGCCAACGCGCGGCTGATGAGCGTGTTGAGCGCCCGGGAGTGCCTGAGCTACGTCTTGAGCCTGCCGGCTCACGCCGCCGTGGGAGCCACCACGCTCGGCCAGCTCGAAGATGACGTGCGCATCGCCCGGCAATTCCGCCCGCTCGAGGCCGAGCAGATGGAGGAGTTGCGCCGCCGGGCGGCACGGGTGGCCGGGGCAGCCTTAGAGGATTGGAAGCGCGCCACCGGCTGAGACCGCGCGGCCTCACCCGCCCGCCGCGGTGGTGAGCTGGTGCACCTTGATCAGCAGCCGTACTTCCTGCTCGGGAACGTGCAAGGCGGCGGCGATCCGCTCCGGGGTTTCGCCCCGGCGAAGCATGCGCAGGGCTTGGGCGCGCGTGGTCAGGTTGAGCCCCGAGCGCGGCGGCGAGGGAGGCGCCAGCAGGCCGGTGCGTTCGTCGGCCTCCTTCAATCCGATGCGTAACTCCTCGACCGCTTGCTGAAGCTGACCGAGGGCGGCCTCCAGCCCCTTGTATCTGGACTCGGCCCGCCGGGCCTGCGCCTGGACTTCGATCTTCACCAGCACGAACAGCACCAGGCAGACGATCAATCCGGCCGCCACCAAGATCAACGTCCAGACCAGCGCCATGCGATGCTCCCGGCCTGCGGCGCGCTATTTCAGCGTGCGCAAGCGCTCCTGCCGGCTGACGATTTCCTGAATGCGAATCCCGTAGTTGCCTTCGATCACCACCACCTCGCCCCGGGCGATGACGCAGTTGTTGACGATCACCTCGACCGGTTCGGCGATCGTGCGGTTCAGTTCGATGATGGAGCCCGTGGTCAGCTTGAGCAGATCCCGCAAGGGCAGCTCCGCCCTGCCGAAGGAAACCGAGACCGGCATCTCGACCTCCATCAGCAGGTCCAGAGTCTTGGGTCTCTGGCCGGGGGTGGGAGGCGGCGCGGGGACCGCCGGCAGAGACGGCGGCTGATCAGCCGCCTCGCTCGGCGCCCGAGGCGGGGCGCTCGCCTCCGGCGCCGGGGCGGGCTCGCGAGGCTGCCGCACGGCCTCCAGCAGAGCGGGCGTCGCCGCCACCCAGAGCGTCAGGGGGCGCCCCACGGTGATGGTGACGTCCACCGCGGTCAGCGGCTCGGCGGCCGGCGGCGAGGCGCCGGCCGCTCCCGCCTCGCAGTTGACTTCCTCGCCCAGGCGCCCGCTCAGGTCTCGCGCCAGCCCGGCGAGTGCCTGGCCGAGAATCTCCAGGTAAGTGTTCCGGAGGTCGGCGGGTTCATTCTGCTCGAGGCCCGCCGCACGCAGTACGTGCCCCCCGATCTCGGACCAACTGACTTCCGGAGCTACGACGGCCAGGACCGCCTGCTAGACCAGGCTCAAGCGCTCTTCCCACCACAGCCACTCGGCGGGCGGCCCGGCCGCCTCGGCCGCCCGCCAGGCCACCTGCGGCAGCTCCCCGGTCATCAATTCCAGTGCTTCGGCCAGGCGCTGGGCGAAAGTCTCGGTCAGCCACTCCAGCGGCCCGACTTGCTCAGGGGAACCCGCACCCGCCATGCGTCACGCTCCGCGCCGGAGGGGCCAGCGCTTCTCCAGCCAGGCGCGCAGGCGCAGGATGGCCTGCGACTTGAGCTGCGAAATCCGGGATTCGTGCAGGTTGACCACCGCCGCGATCTCGCGCAGGGTCAGCTCCTCGTAATAGTACAGACTCAGCACGGTGCGTTCGATGGCGGGCATCTGCTCGATGCCCTGGGCCAGCAATTTCTCCAGCTCCGAGCGCTCCAGAATGTTCGAGGGCCAGTCCTGTTCGGTGTCGGCCAGGTACTTCAACAGGTCGCGGTCCTCCTCCTCGCTGCGTACCTGCACCAGCCGGCCCAGGTTGACGCCCCGCACCTCGACCAGCCATTGGTGGTACTCCTCCAGCGAGAGACCCAGCTCGCGGGCGATCTCTTCTTCCTCCGGGGCGCGATGCAGGCGCTGCTCGGCGCTGGCGATGGCCGCTTCGATCTGTTTGGCCTTCTTGCGCTTCTGCCGGGGGGCCCAATCCAGCCCGCGCAGGGTGTCCAGAATGGCGCCGCGGATCTTGTATTCGGCGTAGGTCTTCAGCTTGACGTTCAGGCTGGGATCGAAGTTGTCAATGGCCGAGATCAGCCCCAGGATGCCGGTCGAGATCAGGTCTTCCAGGCTGACGCAGTCGGGCAGTTTCTCATGGATGCGGCGGGCGATCAGGCGGACCTGGGGCAGGTGTTCCAGGATGAGCCGCTCGCGTTCTTCCGCGGCGGTTTTGGGAGTGGCTGAGTAAGAAGCCATCACACACCCGGATCACCGGCCGGACCGAGCGGGACGGGCGTGCCCGCTGCTCAGACGGTCGCCGCCGCCGCGCGCGCCGGCTGGCCGCGCCAGAGCAATTCCACCAGCCGCTGGGGGGTCGCCGGTTCCAGATCCTCCGGAATGCGTTGTCCGGCGCAAAGGAAAGAGATCGGCTTGCCTAGCCGGATCGCCAGATCCCACAACGGCCCGTAGCTTTCGGTCTCGTCCAGCCGGGTGAACAGCAGCTTGTGCGGTCGCCACCGCTCGAACCGCTCGGCCACACGCCATAGATCGGCAGATCGCATCGAGGCCGTTAGGACCAGGTGGCGGTCCACCTCCGGCCGCCCCGCCAGCCAGCCCGCCAGCTCCTGCGCCTCCTCGGTCTCGGCCGCCCCATAGCCGGGGGTGTCAATCAACACCAAGTCTTTGTGCCGGCATTCCCGCAGCGCCCCCTCCAGCGCCTGGGCCGTTTCCAGAGCCTGGAAAGGAACCCCCAGAATGGTGGCGTAGCTGCGCAGTTGCTCGGCCCCGCCCACGCGGTAGTTGTCCAGGCTGAGCAGTTGCACCGGCTTGCGCCCTTCCAGCCCCTCGCGGATCGCCAGCTTCACCAGCGTGGTGGTCTTGCCCGCTCCGCTGGGTCCGACCAGCGCTACGATCCGCGGCCCTTCCCCCTCCAAGCCCAGGCGCGGTTGGACCGGCCAGCGGCTCTCCAGCTCGGCCAGCAGGGCGGCCTCCAGCGAGAGGTTCTCGTGGGCGGCTTGCCGTCGGCGCGCGCCCTCGACCAGCTCCAGGGCTTGCTCGGGCGCCACCTCGGCTTCCGCCAACCGGGCCAGTAACCGCGCCCCCTCCTCCCCGGCCGGCGCACCCGCTCCCCACAAGTTCGTGCGCGCCACGGCGGCGCTCATCCGCTCCAGTTGCCGGCGGAGATGGGCCACCTCCAGCCTCAGCCGTCGCAAACCGTCCTCATCGCTCTCCCCGGCCGGCGGCCGGCCGGCACCGTTGGGACCCGGCAGGCCGAACACCACTTCGTAAGCACCCAGATGGGCGGCCTCCGGCGGGGCTTTGCGGGTTTCCAGCAGCACCGCCTCCGTGCCCAGTTCCTGGCGCGCCATAGCCAGCGCCGCCGCCGGATTGGCAACGAAATAGGACTTCACTCTCATGGCCTCCGCTCTCCTACTGAATCAACTTCAGGGAAACCACCCGGACGCCCGGGGGAATCTCGCCGTGCGCCAGCACATGCAGGTTCGGAATGGATTGTTCCAGCATCTGGCGCAGGAAATAACGCGCCCCGGAGCCCACCACGATCGCCGCCGGACCCTCCGGCGTTCCCACCGCCTGGCGAATGCGCTCGACGATGGCCCGCATGCGCTGGGGCGCCAGGCTGAGATGGCTGGCGTACTCGCCGTGCTCGACGGCGCTCTCGATCTCCTGTTCGAGGGCCGCGTCCAGCAAGTAGGCGGGCAGATCGCCCGCCGGGTTCAAATAAGGCTTCACCACCACGCGCCGGATCGCTTGGCGGACGAATTCGGTCAGCAAGACCGGGTTGCGCGTGATCTGGGCCGCTTCGCTCAAGGCCTCCAGGATGGAGGCAGCGTCGCGGATCGAGACGCGCTCGCGCAGCAGATTTTGGAGAACCCGCTGGACCGTGGCCAGAGGCAGCAGTTTGGGCACCAGATCCTCGACCACCCGGGGGTTCTCTTCGGCCACCCGGTCCAGCAGCTTCTTGGCGTCCTGGCGCGAGAAGACCTCGTGGGCGTGGCGCCGTATGACCTCGGCCAGGTGGGTTCCGATCACCGAGATGGCCTCCACCACCGTGTAGCCGGCCGCCCGGGCGGCCTCGGCCTGCTCGGGACGGATCCAGAGGGCCGGGATGCCGAAGGCCGGCTCGTGGGTGGGGATGCCTTCGATCCCGGCGGCGGGCCGGCCGGAATGGATGGCCAGCTCGAGGCCCTGGGGCATGTCGTAGCGGGCCACCTCGACGCCTTTGATCAGGATTACGTACTCGCGCGAGCGCAGCGAGAGGTTGTCGGTGACGCGCACCGCGGGCAGCAGGTATCCCAGATCGAGAGCCAGTTGGCGGCGGATGGCGGCGATGCGGCGCAGCAGGGGCGAGTTCTGGCCGCCCTCGACCAGGCGCACCAGGCCCAGGCCGAGCTCGACGGCGATGGGCTCGATCCTGAGCAGGGCCTCCAGGTTCTCCCGCGGGGGCGGGGGAGCGGCGGCCGGCGCCTTCTCCACCGCCACGGCGCGGCTCATCCGCCAGGCGGCCGCACCCAGGCCGGCGCCCAGAACCAGGAAGGGAATCTTGGGCAGGCCCGGGAAGGCGGCCATGGCCAGCAGTACGCCTCCGGCCAGCATGAGGGGTTGAGCGTTGCCGAAAACCTGCCGGCGGAATTCCATTCCCAGGCGCACGTCCGAGCTGGCCCGGGTGACGATCAAGCCGCCGGAGATCGAGATCATCAGGGCCGGGATCACGGTCACCAGGCCGTCGCCGATGGTCAACACGGTGTAGGTGGCCAGGGCCTGGCGCAGCTCCATGCCGTGCTGCAAGAGGCCGATCAAAAAGCCCGCCACGATGTTGATGCCGGTGATCAGGATGCTGGCCACCGCGTCCCGCTGGGTGAAGCGCGAGGCGCCGTCCATGGCCCCGTAGAATTCGGCCTCGGCGGCGAGCTGCTTGCGCCGCCGGCGGGCCTCGGCTTCGTCAATCAGCCCCGCGTTCAGGTCCGAGTCAATGGACATCTGCTTGCCGGGCAGCGCGTCCAGGGTGAAGCGCGCGGTGACCTCGGAGATGCGCACCGCGCCGTGGTTGATCACCACGTACTGGATGGCGATCAGCACCAGGAAGATCACCACCCCGATGATGTAGTTGCCCCCCACCACGAATTGCCCGAAGGCCTCGATGACGCGACCGGCGGCGGCCGTGCCGGTGTTGCCGTTCAGCAGGATCAGTCGCGAGGAGCTGACGTTGAGCGCCAGGCGGAACAGGGTCATCAGCAGCAGGGTGGTGGGAAAGACGCTGAACTCGACCGGCCGCAGGATGTAGAGCGAGACCAGCAGGACGATCACCGACAGGGTGATGTTCAGGGTGATGAGCACGTCCATCAGGAAGGGGGGCACCGGCGTGAGCAGGGCCAGCAGGATGGCCAGCACCGCCAGCGGGATGCTCAGCTCGGCCAGGTTGGCGCGCGCCAGCAGGCCGGCGCCCGCCGCCGGAGGGGCCGGGATGGGAGCGACGGCTTTGCCTTGCGCCACTTCTCGCCCCTCCTGCTAGCCGGGGAGCCTCCCTTTCATCAGCCGGTAGATGTAGGCCAGGATCTCGGCCACCGCCCGGTAGAGATGGACCGGAATAGGCTGGCCCACGCGGCAGCTCTGATAAAGGGCCTGAGCCAGGGGCGGGTTTTCCACCACCGGGACTTGGTTGGCCACCGCCGCCTGCCGGATGCGCTGCGCCAGGTAGTTCTTGCCCTTGGCCACCACCACCGGCGCGGGCATCTCCTCCATGCGATAGCGCAGGGCCACGGCGTAATGGGTGGGATTGACGATGACGGCGGTGGCCTTGGGCACCTGCTGCATCATGCGCCGGCGGAGCAGATCGCGCTGGAGCCGCCGGACGCGGGCCCGCACCAGCGGGTCGCCTTCCACTTCCTTGGCCTCGTCCCGCACCTCCTGCCTGGTCATGCGCAGCTCGGCCAGGTAACGCCGGCGCTGCCGCCACAGGTCCCAGGCCCCTAACGCCAAGAAGACCAGCGCCGCCCGCCAGAACAGATCGAGCAAGGCCGCCCCCAGGCGGCCGGCGGCTCGGGAGGGCGCCTGAAGGGGCATGCGCAGCAGGGCCTCGAGGTTGCTGCGGACCACCAGGTAGAGGGCCAGGGCGAAGAGGGGCAGGAGCAGGGCCGCCTGAAACAAAAGCGGAAGGTTTTGTTTGGGCAGCTCGCGCAGCCGCGCCAGTGCGTTCAGCCGCCCGAAATCCGGCCGCAGCCGCCGCAAAGAGAAGCCCAGCCGCGTCACGGCGAGCTGCGCCCCCAGGGTCGCCGCCAGCAGCGCGCCGCCCCCCAGGGCCAGGGGGACCAGCTCCCTGACCGCCACCCCGCGGACCAGACTCGCCAGCCGGGCCGCCCCCAGCTCTCCTGCGAACGCCTCCAGCAGCAGGCGGCGCACGGTCCGGCCCAGCCCCGCCACCCAGGCCCCGCCCACGGCCGCCAGCGCCAGCACGAACGCCAGAAACTGCACCGCCGAGACGAATTCCCGGCTGGCGGCGAAACGCCCCTCTCGCCGCGCCTTCTGGATGCGCCGGGGAGTCGGCTGCTCGGTGCGCTGCGATTTATCCGCCATGGCTCGCCAGCAACCGCACCAGCAGCCGAAAGCTCTCCTCGGCCGCAGCGCGGTACAGCTTCGGATACAGCGCCGCCGTGGCGCCCAGCATGGCCAGCGCCCCCAACATCTTCACCGGGAAGGCCAGCATCAGCAGTTGCAACTGCGCATGGAGGCGTCCCAGCAGAGCCAGGGCGGTGTCGGCCAGCACCAGCAGCGCCACCACCGGCAGCGCCAGCCGCAGGCCCAGCGAGAACATCGCGGCGCCCAGCTTGAGGGCGGCCTCGGCGCGCGCCGGCGTCAGAAGGTAGGAGCCCGGCGGATACGTCTCCAGGCTGCGCGCAAAAACCCGCAGCACCTCCAGATGCAGGCCCAGGGCGAAGAACAGCAGGCCCGCCATGAACTGGGCGAACACCAGCAGGACGTTGCTGTCGGCCTCGGTGGCCGGGTCAATCGTGGCCGCATAGGAGTAGCCCGCCTGCAAGCCGAAGATCTGCGCCGCCACCAGAAAGGCCTCGTTCAGAAACGAGACCGCCAGGCCCACCGTGACGCCCAGGGCCGCCTCCGACAGCAGCCAGCCGGCCAGCAGGGCCGCCTCCGGCGGGGCGGCGCCGGTGGGACCGGCCTGGACCTCCGGTTCATGCCCGGTG
>JBBIMA010000042.1:0-34591 GCA_037444625.1 Solibacteraceae bacterium | reverse complement strand
AGGCAGCGGCTTGGGCGGCGGCGGGGCGGCGGCCGGCGGCGCGGCGCCGGGCCGGGCGGCGAAGAACTGGCGGATCGCTTCCGCCGAGTCGTAGGTCTTGCCCGGATAGGCGTTGCGGCGCGCGGCCTGGCGCGCCTCCCAGCGCTCCGCCGTGAGATCCAGTTCCGTGCCCCGGGCCGTCCCGAGATCTTCGGTCAGCGCCGGCGGCACTTCTTCCAGGAATCGCGAGGGCTTGGACGCCTCGGGCAGTCCGCTGGCCCAGCGCCGCCGCTGCCGGGCCCAAGTGAGGATCAGCCGCTGCCGGGCGCGCGTCATGCCCACGTAGAACAGCCGCCGCTCCTCTTCCAGGGCCGGGGGCGAATCCAGCGAGCGCGCGTGCGGAAACAGGCCGTCCTCCAGTCCGGCGATGAAGACCACGGGAAACTCCAGTCCCTTGGCGTTGTGCAGCGTCAGCAGGCAGACCTGGGCCCGCTCGTCCAGCGTGTCGGCCTCCGACACCAGGGCGGCGTGGTCCAGGAACTCAGCCAGGCTTTCCCCCCGCTCGGCCGCTTCGGCCGCGGCGTTGATGAGCTCCTCGAGGTTCTCGCGGCGCGACTGGGATTCGGGCGAGTCGTCGGCCTCCAGCATCTTCAGGTAGCCGGTGCGCTCCAGCACCCAACGAATGATTTGCTCGACGCTGCCGCCCTCGGACTGCTCGCGCAGCTCGACCATCAGCCGCCGGAAGCCCTCCAGGGCGGCCTGAGCGCGCGGCCCCAGCGTGCCTTCCTCCGGCAGCCGTTCGAGCGCCTCCCACAGTCCCAGGCGCCGCTCGAGGGCCCAGGCCTCCAGTTGCTCGATGGTGGCCCGCCCGATGCCGCGCGCCGGCGTGTTGATGATGCGCAACAGGCTCACCGAATCCTGGGGGCTCAGGATCACCTTCAGGTAGGCGAGCACGTCCTTGATCTCGGCCCGCTGGTAGAAGCTGAAGCCTCCCACGACGTGATAGGGCCGCCCGTAGCGCCGCAGCGCCTCTTCAAACTGGCGCGATTGCGCGTTGGTGCGGTAGAGCACCGCCACCCGCGCCTCCGGCTGGCGGGCCAGGATGCGCTCGATCTGGTCGGCCACGAACAGCGCCTCCTGCTCGCCGTCCTCGGCTTCGTAAAGGCCTACCCGGGCGCCCGCTTCGGCTTCGGTCCACAACCATTTGCCCAGCCGGTCGCGGTTGTGGGCCACCACCCGCGAGGCGGCCTCCAGGATGTTCTTGCTCGAGCGGTAATTCTGCTCCAGGCGGATGACGGTGGCGTCCGGAAAATCCTTGGAGAATTCCAGGATATTGCGCAGGTCGGCCCCCCGCCAGCTATAGATGGACTGATCCTCGTCGCCCACCACGCAGACGTTGCGGCGCGTCTCGGTGAGCAGGCGCATCAGCTCGTACTGGACGCGGTTGGTGTCCTGGTATTCGTCAATCAGCAGGTGGTGGATGCGCCGGTTGTAAGCGGCGCGCAGAGGGTCATGGCGGCGCAGCAGGCGGACCGCCTCCAGCAGCAGGTCGTCGAAATCCAACGCGTTGGCCTGGCGCAGCAGGCCCTCGTAGAGGTCCCAGACCGCCGCCAGGCGCTTCTGCTTGGGATCGCGGGCGGCCGCCGCCACATCTTCCGGCGTCTGGCCGTGGTTCTTGGCGTAGCTGATGCGGGCCAGGGCCGCCCGGCAGGGCATGAACTGCTTCTCTTCCAGGCCCAGGCGGCGGTAGGCCGTCTTGACTACGGCGAGCTGATCATCCTCGTCGTAGATGGTGAACTGGGGCGTGAAGCCGGGGCGAAGGTCGGCCAGCGGACGGCCGTCGCGCCGCAGGATGCGCACGGCGAAGGAGTGGAAGGTCGAGACGGTGAGGCCGGCCGGCGAGCAGCGCCCGCTCAGCAGCGCCGCCACGCGCTGCTTCATCTCTTCAGCCGCTTTGTTGGTGAAGGTGACCGCCACCAGCCCGTGGGGCGGCACGCCGCGGGCCTCCACCAGATACGCGATGCGATGCGTAATGACGCGCGTCTTGCCGCTGCCCGCCCCGGCCAGGATCAACAAGGGGCCTTCGCCGTGCTGCACGGCCTGACGCTGCCGCTCGTTGAGTCCCTCCAGGAAATCCATCGTTCGCCCGGGCCTGAAGCGGCCGCGCCGCCGCCCCCCAAGCGCGGCCACTCACCGATTCTAGCATGCGAGAAAACGCGCGCCCCCGACGCCGCCGCCCTCAGCCCACCTTGTACTTGCGAATGCGCTCCGGGCTGACCTCCAAGCCCATGCCCGGCTCGGTGGGGGCGGGCATCTCGCCCTCCACCAACTTGTGCGGCCCGCTGGTTTCCATGTAAATGGCGTTGGGCATGGCCAGCAGCATGTTCAGGTTGCCTGAGCTGCCTCCGTGGCTGGCCAGCTCCAGGCCGAAGGCGTCCGCCACGGCGGCGATCTCCATCCATTCGCAGACGCCGCCGGCGCGGCGGTTGTCCGGCTGCACCACGTCGGCGCCGCCCCGCGCGATCAGATCGGCGAACTGATGCTTGGTGTAGAGGTTCTCCCCCGTGGCGATCCGTATGTCGAGCGCGCGGGCCAGCTCGGCGTAGCCCTCCATTTCGTGGGGCGGCAGCGGCTCCTCGTACCAGAAGCAGCCCATCTGCTGGTATAGCCGGCCGCGGCGCAGGGCTTCATTGCGGTTGAAGACCTGATTGGCGTCCACCATAACGCGGCGCCGCCCGCCGGCCAGGTCCAGGGCCAGCCGGATTCGCCGCTCGTCGTCATCCATGGTGCCGCGGCCCACCTTGACTTTGACCGCGTGGTAGCCCTGCTCGAATGCGGTCACGATCGAGCGCTTGTACTCGGACAGATCCGTATCGCCCTCGTAATACCAGCCGCACATCGAGTAGACCGGCATGCGGTCCCGGCACGCTCCCAGCAGCTTGTAGACCGGCACGCCCGCGGCCTTGCCCAGAATGTCCCACAGGGCGATGTCGGCCGCCGCCATGGCGAACTGGGCCACGCCGGTCACACCGTGGTATTCCAGCGCCCGCCAGAGCAGCGCGCGGATGCGGCGGGGAAAGGCGGGATCCTGGCCCAGCAGGACCGGCTTGACCTCCTCTTCAAGAATCGTTTGCAGCACCCGCGGGCCGCCCGCCATGGTCCCGAAGGACGAGTAGGCCCACCCGGTGATGCCCGCGTCGGTGAGCAGGCGCAGCACGACGGCGCCGCTGCCCGCGCCGAATTCATGGATGGCGTCGTAGTAGCGACGGCCGGGCGGAAAGCGCAGCAGGTCGGTCTCCAGCCCGGTGATCTTCATCTGCTTGTTCAGCTCGGAGGCGCGCGCCAGCGCGCTCAAGGGCGCCGCCGCCGCGCCGGTCAGAAAATGGCGCCGGTTCATGGCGCTATTTTATCGCCAGGGTGACGCCCGACTGGCTCGCGTACTCGCCCACCTTGAGCCGCACCGGCGCCGCCGCCCCGGCGGGCGCTCGGGCGGGCACGCGGACGTTCACTTGCATTACTCCGGCCGCCATGCCCGGCGCGCCGCCGGCGTACAGCACGGGCGCTTCCAGCCCGCCTATCTCCACCCTCACCGGCAGCCGGGGTCGCGGAAGGATTTCCCCCGCCGGCGCGCCATCCACGCCGGGCGGCTCGGTCTGGCCCTCGCCTGTGGCGTAGAGAATCACGATGGAATTGCGCGCCGCCGGGTTGGAAGGGCCGTTGACGCTGTAATCCTGGTTGAGGATGGCGCCTTGACCCTGGCCGGAGGAATCCAGCGTGAACAGGCCCGGCGCCGCAGGCGCGACTTCGAGCGAGACCGGAGCCGAGCGCACGCCGCGATACTCCAGGGTCAGCTCGGCCCGCGTCCTGCCCTCTAGAGCATAGGGCGCGACGGCGTTCACTTGCGTTTCCGAGGCGTACAGCACGGGCGCCGGCGCGCCGTCGAAGAGTACGCGCACGCCCGCCAGTTCCTTGGGAATCGGCGTCCCGCCCGCAGCCACGCCCGCGGCCGGTCCCAGTCCCGAGCCCGTGATGACGACGATCAGGCCGGGCGCCAGCGGACTGCGGGCCCCGCTGGCCGCATTCCAGACCCCCGAGACACGGACCTCGGCCGGCCCCTGATGCAGGCTGAACATCTGCCCGGACACCTCGATGACGCCGCTGCGCGGCTCGGTGGAGGAGTTGGCGGCGTAGGAGTAATTCACCACCCCCGTTCCGGAGACGTTGGACCAGGAAACGATCCGGATCCAATCGGCGCGGCTGGCAGGCGTCCACGAGCAACCGGTGGCTGCGCTCACCCGGAAGCTGCCGTTGCCTGCGACGCCCGGCGCCGAGGCCTCCGCAGGCGACAGGCTCACGGCGCATGGCGCGCCCGCCTGAGTAACCGTAACGGTTCGGTCGCCTATTGTGATGGTGGTCGTGCGGGCAGCGGCGCCGGGATTGGCGGCCGCCGAGAAGGCTACGGTCCCTTCGCCCGCGCCGCTCGTCCCGGAGGTGATCGTCAGCCAGGCGGCGGCGGTGGCGGCGGTCCAACTGCACGCCGTCGCAACCTGGATCGCTGCCGAGCCGCCCGCGGCGGGAAGATTGACGGAGCCGGGCGAAACGCTGTAGCTGCAAGGCGCGGCTTGCTGGGTCAGTTGGAAAACCTGATCGCCTATGGTGATCGCTGCGGCGCGCGTCTGTCCGCTGGTGTTGGGCGCCACGGTGAAACGCACGGTCCCGTCGCCTTCCCCGGCGGCCGGCGCCGGAAGGCTAATCCAGGACGCCGTAGCGGCGGCGATCCAGGCGCATCCGGCGCTCGCCCGAACTTCGATCGCACCCGAGCCGCCCTCGGGCGGCAGCAGGGCTTGGGCGGGTGTGATCGCGACCGAGCAGGCGGCGCCGAGCTGCGTCACGTTGAAGACCTGATCGCCCACCGTGATGGAACCGGAGCGCGGCGCCGCGCTCGGGTTGGGCGCCACCGAGTAGCTCACCGTCCCGTTGCCGGCCCCTCCCGCCCCCGGGCTGACCTGGAGCCAGTCGGGATTGTTGCTCACCGCCGTCCAGGCGCACCCGCTGGTCACGCTGAACGACCCGCTGCCCCCGGAGGCCGGCCAGGTGCGCAGCGAGGGAGTAAGCAGATACGTGCAGCTCGCCGAAGCCTGCGTCACCGTGTAAGCCTGGCCGCCGATGGTGAGCGTGGCCGTGCGCGGCTGCGTGGTGTTGTTGGCCGCCACCGTGTAGGCGATGGTTCCGTTGCCCGTTCCCGAGGCGCCGGAAGTGATGCTGAGCCAGCTTGCGTCGCTGGAGACCGAGCGGTCGCAGGAGGAGGCGCTGGCGGTCACCGCGATCGTGCCCGTGCCGCCGGCCGCCGGAAAGTTGGCGCTCACGGGGTTGAAGCTCAGCCGGCAAGGCGCGGCCTGGGTGACGGTGAAGGTGAGGCTGCCGATGCTGATAGTCCCGCTGCGCGCGATGGGTTGCGTGTTGGGCGCTACGGCGAAGGCCACCGTGCCCGATCCCACGCCGGAGACGGGGCCGGTGAGGGTGATCCAGTCGGCGTTGCTGAGAGCCGTCCAGGCGCAGTCCGCGGCCGCGACGACGCTGACCGTGGAACCGCCCCCGGCGGCCGTCACGGCCGCGCTGGAAGCCGCCAACGTCAGGCAGGAGCCGGGCGCTTGCGTGATGCCGAAGGTCTGCGTGCCTACGGTGATCGTGGCGTTGCGCGGGGCTGCGGCCGGATTGGCGGCCACCGCGAAGGCCACCGTGCCCGCTCCGGTCCCGCTGGCCCCGCCGGTGATGGTGACCCAGGCGGCGTTGCTGGCCGCCGTCCAGGAACAGGACGACTGCGTGGAGACCTGAAAGCTCCCCGAGCCGCCCGCGCTGGAGAAATTCGCCGAGCCGCTGGAGAGCGAGAAGGAGCACACCCCGGGCGCTTGCGTGATGGTGAAGACGGCGTTGCCGATCTGAATGCGGCCGGTGCGCTCCGCCAGCGTCGGATTGGCGGGGACCGACCAGGAGACCGTGCCGCTGCCCACGCCCACCGCCCCCGCGGTGATGGTGATCCAGCTTTCGCCGGCCGTGGCCGCGCGCGGGCAATCCGGCGCGCTGGCCGCCACCGTGATGGTTCCGCTCGAACCCTTGTCGCCGGGAACGCTCGCCGCGCCGGGCGAGAGAGTGAAACTGCACGGCTCCGACCAGGCGGCGCCGCAGGCGGCCGCCAGCCAGGCTGCGGTGCTCAGGAGCCATCGCATGGGCCGAACACTGGAATCATACAAAGAACAGGCCGGGCTGCGCGCTCCCCGGGGCACCGGCGCTACACTGGCCCTATGCAGCGGAGCGCTGATTGTCTGGCCAAGCTCGAGCGCATGAACAAGGCGCTGCATCATTGCGAGCCGGACCGCGTCCCGGTGAGCGACTTCTTCTGGGGCAGCTTCCTGGAGCGCTGGCGGCGGGAGCTCGGTCTGGCCCCGGACGCCGACATTTACCGCTACTACGACCTGGACTGGGTGGTCACCATTCCCAACATGGACCCCCACATCAAGCCCTTCGAGATCCTCCGGCAGACCTCCGAGGAGGTCGTCGTGCGCACCGGCTTCGAGGCCGTCATCCGCAAGCGGCTGGATTACCCCATGCCCGCCTTCTTGGCCTTCGAGACCGACACCCTCGAGAAGCTGGAGGCTTTCCGCTTCGACGACCCCTGGGACGAGCGGCGCTTCTTCTCGGCCGGCGACAACCAGATCGCCGGCGTGGGCGACGGCTTTGAGCGCAATTCCCCCGCCTGGATCGAGACGGTCAAAAAGCGGCACCCGGACTTCCCGGTCTACGGCAGCGTTTGCGAGGGCCACGAGATGCTGTGGCGCATCATCGGCTCGGAAAACGTGCTGCTGTGGATCGGGTTGTACCCGGACCGGCTGGCGCGGGCGCTCGATCGCATTCACGCCTTCAACCTGGAGCTGGCCCGGGCCCAGATTCGCGCCGCCGGCGGCCTGCTGGACGGCATGGTGATCTGGGGCGACGTCGCTTATCACAAGGGCACGCTGTTCTCACCCGACTACTGGCGCCGGCATTTCAAGCCGGGCGTCAAAGCGATCGTGGATCTGTGCCACCAGCACGGCCTGCCGGTCATCTACCACGGCTGCGGCAACGTCAGTCGCATCTTCGAGGACTTCATCGAGATCGGCGTGGACGCCTACAATCCGCTGGAGGCCAAGACCGGGCTGGATGTGGTCGAGCTGCGCCGCCGTTACGGCCACCGCATCGCTTTTTGCGGCAACATGGACGTGCGCCTGTGGGCCTCGGCCGGACGCGAGGAGCTCGAGCGCACGGTGCTGCGCAAGCTGAATGCGGCCAAGGGCGGCGGCTACATCTTTCAGTCCGATCACTCGGTGCCCGACAACGTGCCCCCCGCCAGCTACGATTACGTGGTGCGCCTGGTACGCGAGCGGGGCCGCTATCCCCTCCGGTTGGGGGAATTCGACCTGGCGGACATCACCTGAGAGGGCGCGTGCGCCTGAGGCCGGCAGCCGATCCCGAGGGCGGCTGCGCGCCCGGCGGGCGTTCTCGTAAACTGGACTGCTTCCCATGCTGCTCGAGCTGCGCGGAATTCGCAAGCGTTTCGGCGGCGTGGTCGCCTTGCAACAGGGACATCTGGCGGTCGAGGCGGGCCAGGTTCACTTGCTGGTGGGCGAGAACGGCGCGGGCAAGTCCACCCTGGTGAAGATCGCCGCGGGGATGCTGGCGGCCGACTCCGGCGAGATGATCTGGCGGGGGCGGCGGGTGCGCTTCCAGCGTCCGGCGGACGCCGCGGCCGAGGGCATAGCGATGGTGCACCAGGAGTCGCTGCTGGCTCCGCATCTTTCCGTGGCCGAGAACATTTTCCTCGGCCGGGAGCCGCGCCTGCCCTTGGGGCTGGTGAGCCGCCGGAGAATGCAGGAGGCGGCCGCGCGGCTGATCGAGGAGCATCGCTTCCCCTTGAGGCCCGAATGGTGCGTGGAGCGACTCAATCCGGCCGGCAAGCAGTTGGTCGAGATTTGCCGCGCCATTCAGCACGGCTCCAGCCTGCTCATCTTCGACGAGCCCACCTCGGCGCTTTCCGAAGCCGAGAGCGCCGAGGTCTTCCGCATCGTGCGGCGGCTGCGCGAGCGGGGCATGGGCGTCATCTACATCACCCATCGCTTGGAGGAGCTGCATGCCCTGGGCGACCGGCTCACCATCCTGCGCGACGGCGCGACCGTGTACTCCGGCCCGGTGGGGGAGCTGACGATCGAGCAGATCATCCGGCATATGGTGGGGCGCGAGGTGACCGCGATCTATCAAAGGACGCCTCGGCCGCCGGGGGAAGAGCTGCTGCGGGTGGAAGGCCTGACGCGCAAGCCGGTCCTGCACTCGATCAGTTTCGTCCTGCACGCGGGCGAGATCCTGGGCCTGGCGGGCCTGGTGGGGGCGGGGCGCACCGAACTCTGCCGTGCCCTGTTCGGGCTGGACCCCGTCGAGGAGGGCCGCGTTTGGGTGGAAGGACGCCCGGTGCGCATCCGCAGTCCGCGCCAGGCGGTCCAGGCCGGGTTGGCCTTGATTCCCGAGGACCGCCAGCGCAACGGTCTGGCGCCGCGCCTTCCCCTGGGCTGGAACCTGACCTCGGCCGCCCTGGAGCTGGTCAGCCGCTTCGGCTTCCTGCGCGCGGCTGAGGAGCGCCGCCAGTGGGACGACTACATCCGCCGCCTGAGGATCCGGGCCGAGTCCCCGCGCCAGCTCGCCGGCCGGTTGAGCGGCGGCAACCAGCAGAAAGCGGTGATGGCGAAATGGCTGTTGCGCCGGGCGCGCGTCTTCCTCTTTGACGAGCCGACGCGCGGCATTGACGTGGGCGCCAAGGCGGAGGTCTTCCAGTTGATGGACGAACTGGCCGGCGCCGGCGCCGGCATCCTGATGGTCAGCTCCGAGCTGCCTGAGCTGGTGCAGGTGGCCGACCGGATCCTGGTGATGCGCCAGGGTCGCCTGACGGCCGAGCTGGGCCGCGGCGCCACGCAGGAAGAAATCATGCGCTACGCAACCTTGCAGAAGCAGGGCGCGCTCTGGACGGGCCGGGACGTCGCCGGGCACCAGGAGATCCCATGATCCAGCGCCTGCTGCCGTTTCTTACTTTGATCGTGTTGTTTGTCGGGCTGTCTCTGGCTTCGCCTTACTTCCTGACTTACACCAACCTTTCCAGCGTGGTGCGCCAGACCGCGGTCATCAACACCATGGCTCTGGGCATGACCATGATCATCATCGCCGGGGGCATTGATCTCTCGGTCGGCGCCGTGCTGGCCTTCAGCGGCCTGCTGGGGACCATGGCCATGGAGGCCGGCCTGCCCATCCCCTATGCGATCGCCGTCGGTCTGCTCTGCGGGCTGTTCTGGGGCCTGGCCAACGGACTGCTGATCACCCGGCTCAAGATCAATCCCTTCATCGTGACTCTGGGCACGCTGGGCATCGCGCGGGGCGTGACCCTGATCATCTCCAACGGCCTGCCGGTGCACCGCATTCCCCGGGAATTCTCTTTCCTGGGCGAGGGGAACTTGCTCGGGGTCCCGTTCGTGCTCTGGTTGCTGGCGTTCTGCGCCGGCCTCACCCATCTGCTGCTGGAACATACTCGCCTGGGCCGCTACGCCTTCGCCATCGGCAGCAATCCCGAGGCGGCTTACTACACCGGCATTCCCGTGGCCTTCCACACCACGGCCGTGTACGCCTACAGCGGTCTGCTCTGCGGGCTGGCCGGGATGATCGAGGCCTCCCGCCTGATGACCGGGCAGCCCACCGCCGGCCAGGGCTACGAGTTGCAGGTCATCGCCGCCGTGGTGATCGGCGGGGGCAGCCTGCGAGGCGGGGAGGGCAGCGTGCTCGGCACCCTGATCGGCGCCTTCATCATGGGTTTGCTCTCTAACGGCAGCGACCTGCTGGGCATCTCACCCTACCTCCAGCAGGCCATCATCGGCGCGGTCATCATCCTGGCCGTGGCCGTGGACGAACTGCGCAAGCGCAAGCTGGGTTGAGCCGGCGGCAGCGCCCGCCCGTCCCGCTCCGGGTTTGCGGGACGGCGGATGATCCTAGGCGTCGGCCTGCTCCGAAGAGCCGGTCGCGCCCATCCCAGGCGATCCATCCGGCCCTCGCCCCGTTCCTGCGGGAAGGTCCGGCCAGGCGCTCATCCCCGCACCAGCGCCCGTATATCGGACATTTCCTTTTCACTCAGCGGCTTGAAGCCCGAAGCCACACGGACGTTCTCTTCCAGATGCGAAATCTCCGAAATGCCTACCACCGCGGTCGCTACCGGGTGGCTCAAGACATAGGGCAACAAATGCTGCATCTGGACGCCCGGCCGGACCAGCGCTCCCCGGGCGACCACTTTCATGGCGATCACGCCGACCTTTTTCTCTTGGGCCAGGCGGAAAAACCGGTCCAAGTCCTCGGGGTCGTCCATCACCGCTCCGGCGGCGTTCAGCGTGATCAACGCACAATCGTACGGATAGTCGTTGAGGGCTTCGGCCAGCACGCGCGGGGAGTGTCCCGTCACGCCGATGAATCGAATCAGACCCTGGTCGCGGAGCCGTTCGAACGCCTGGCGGGCGCTGTTTTTCTGGCGCAGTTGCTCGAGCGTGCCTAACTTGCCCAGAAAATGGTGTTGATACAGATCTATCCGTTTGGTTTGCAGGCGCCGCAGGCTCTGCTCGAACACCGCCATGGCGCCGTCGTAGGTGTAGTTGTGACACTTTGTGGCCAGGAAAACCTCGTCTCGGCGTTTCCGCATCACGGTGCCGACGTTTAACTCGCTGGCGCCGTCGCCGTACAGGGCCGAGGTGTCAATGTAGTTGACACCCAGGTCGAGCGCCCGGTTGATGATTTCCACCGCCTGCTCATGGCGGTCATGTCTGGCCAGCGTGAACAAACCGCCCAAGCCGTAAATGGTGACCTGGTGGCCGGTCCTGCCCAGCGGCCGCTTGGGGATCGGACCGGCCGCGGGTTGAGGAGCCGAAGCGCCGGCGCTGGGGGCGGCGGCCTCCGAGGCGGCGGCAGCGGATGCGATCGGGCCGGCCAGGCTGGCCTTCAGAATGGTTCTGCGGTTACGCTCACCTCCCATGGAATACCTCCGCAAGATCGCACCGGCGAACTCGCTCCCGCCGTAATCCGGCTCAGAAAGCCAGCCGGAGCTGGAATTGCAGAAAGCGCTTGGTGGTCCAAGCCTGCTGGGTGCATTCGGCGAAGTTCGTGGCCAGCGGGTTGGTGACCGGCGCCGCCATCTGCGTTCGGTTCAGCAGGTTGAGCACGTCCAGGCGGAATTGCAGCCCGAAGCGCTCCAGGAAACGAAATTCCCGCTGCAAGCTGCCGCTCCAGTGGTTGGTCCAGTCCGCCCGCACGTCGGGCACGCGAGTGGGGAAGACCCGCCGGTGATAGGAGGCCGGCGCCTTCGAGGCGTTGCGCTCGAAACTGGCCGTGTTGAACCAGCGGCCGAAAGTCTTGCTGCCTTTGAGCGGGATATCTTTCAGGTCGCCGTAGTAGAAGAGATTGCCGAAGTCCAGCAAGGCGCCGGATTGAAACTCGTAGGTGATGCCCAGTTGGAAGCCGCCCAGCAGCAGCGCCGGCGCCCCGCCTCGGGCCAGCGGCTTGCCCTTGCCGAAAGGCAACTCGACGACCGAGGTCCCGATCAGCCGATGCGGGCGGCTGTCGTTGCTGTCCCGCCAGGTGGGCCAGGGGTCGAATTCATTGTGGAAGTAGTCCGCCTCGCGGTCCCGCATGCGGGTGTAAGCGACGTAAAGATTGAAGCCCTGAGCGAAACGGCGTTCGAAGCTGAGCTGGAGTTCGTCGGTGCGAACTTCGCCGTCGTTGCCGTTGAGCGTGAGGGTGCCCATATGCGGAGACGGGCGGAGCAATTGGGCCTTGCTGATGGTCGAAGAGCGGAAGAAGCTCTTGGTGCTCATGTCCTGATAGACCAGGGGCAGGGAGGATTGCAAAGCCGCGAAGTTGCTCAGCAGGAACGGATTGGGCAGGTTCTGGCTGAGGTTGGAGGCCACGGCGTTGTTGCGAACCAGCCCGTCCGCCCAGTATTTCTCGGGCAGCGGGTTGAGGGGCCGGCCCAGATAGTTGCGATCCGAGTACGATCCGGCATAGGCCGCCTCGACGACGATCGAGCGCCCCAACTGGCGCTGCACCCCGAGGCGCCAGCGCTGCTGGCGGGCGTGCCGCAGCCGGGCGTCGTAGTAGGTAAAGCTGCCGCCGGCCAGAGCCATCGAACCCAGCGCGTCGCGCAGGGGAACGTCGAAACGCGTCCCGTCGCTGCGTACCGGGAAGGGATCGTTCAGAGGCGACACCCCCGCCCGCGGGTTACCCGCCAGCCAGTTGTAGCCGAAGTCGGTGGTCACCACCGTGGAGGTGCTGCGGCTGAAGCCGGTCTGATTGGGGGCGTTCAACATGGCGTTCAGGCTGTCGAAGAACAGGCCCCAGCCGCCTCGCACCACGGTCTTGGGCGCCACCTGCCAGGCGGCCCCGAAGCGCGGCAGCCACATCAGTTCGCCTTCCCACCAATTCCGGCCGCTGCTCTTGCCGGCGTAGACCGTACCTCCTCGGACCGTGAACTCCGAAGCCGGACGCTCGGCCAGGGGACGGGCGGCGTAGGCCGCCTGCGCGGCGTCGCTGATCGGGAGTTTCAGCGACGCATCGTAGTGGGCCAGCATGCGGTCGAAGCGCTCCCGGGGGCCGATTTCGTACTCGAGGCGCAGCCCGTAAGTCAGCGTGAGCCGGGGCGTGACCCGCCAGCTATCCTGCACATACCAGGCGGCGAAAGGCGAGGACATGTAGTAAGTGTCATTGGTGGCGATGCTCATGCCGCTGGGCAGGCCCATCATGAACGCCGCCCAGGAGTGCGCGATCGAGGCGGCCGGCGTCAGCGTGTCGCTGTTGCGACGGGTGAAGGCATTGTTGAAGGAAAACGATCCGGAGGTGTAGCCGGCGCCGCCGCCGGCCCGCGAGTGCAGGCGCACGTCGGTCCCCGCCCGCATCGTGTGGCGGCTGCGCACGTGGGACACATCGGCCTTCAACGAACTCTGCCGGTAGTGTTCGATGGTGGGCGCCGACCAGCCGAAGCATCCGCCGATGGCGCAGGAGTAGCCGGAGACTGACATGTAAGGGATCATGGCCCAGTCGCCGGCCTTCTCGTCCAGGTAGGCGGGTAACCCGAGGCCGGAGGGCTTGTACCGCCTGACCCCCGTGGGTATGCTGTTACTTACACGGTAGCGGTGCATGGAAAGCGAAGCGTCCAAGAGCGTGCTGGGACTCGGCGTCCACACCCAATCGCCGATCCAGTTCAGGTTATCGCGGATGGCCCGGCTGTTCATCAGCCCGGGCATGGTTTCGAACGTGTAGTCCCCGCGGTCGAAGTCGTAGTTGTCCCACAGCCACCGGCCGTAAAAACGGTGATTGGCGGAGTGGTGAAAGTCTATCCGGTTGGTCAGCGCGATATAATCGGCCGTCCACGGCATGGCCACGGCCAGCCAGTTGTTGAGGGGCTCCTTCTTGGGATCGGTGGGGTTATTGTTGGGTATCGGGATGATTTTCGAGTAAAAAGAGTAGGCCGGGTTGTTGATTCGTGACTTGGGAACGATGTTGCCCGGGAAAGGATCCCGGATGTACTGGGTGGGCCGGGCCGGATCGGGCTTCACGCTCAGCGGATCGTGGATCTGGTATCGCACGGCGTCCACCAGCAGGTGCGGGGCGAAATTTCCTTCCCGATCGGCCAGGGTGGGAAAAGTATGGTTGAGATACTGTGACGAGGTGGTTTCCGACCAGCGCTTGCCGTAGTAACTGAAGAAAAAGAACAGCCGATCCTTGCCGTTGAAGAGCTTGGGAATCCACACCGGGCCGCCGAGAGTGCCGGCCCAGTAGTTCTTCAAGCCGCCCGGCTGTTTGGGGGTCCGGCGAAGCTGGTCGGCCAGGGCCCGGTCGCCCTTGGCTTCGGCCTGCGCGATCTGCCGCTGCCAGAGCTGCGCGGTGAAGAAATTGGCGGCGTTCCAGCGGTTCTGGATGTGCTGGAAGTTCGCGCTCCCGTGAAACTCGTTGGTTCCCGCCTTGGAAACCAGCGACACGACCGCCCCGGTGGTGTGGCCGACCGAGGCCTCGAAGCCGGTAGTCTCGATCTTCATTTCCGCCACCACGTCGCTGTGAGGCAGAAAGCCGACCAGGCGCGCGGAGCCCATGTTGGGCGCTCCGTCAATGGCCCATTCGTTTCCCCCCACGCTGCCCGCGATGCGATAGTCCGAAGAGGACCCTTGGTCGTTGGCGTCCAGGATGCGCACTTCGCCGTTGGTCTGCACGCCGGGCGTCAGCCGGGCCAGAATCGTCACGTTGTTGAAGGAGGTGGGCAGAGCCTGCTGAGTCCGGTTGTCCAGGACCCTGCCTGAGCTGGCCGAAGCCGTGTCAATCAGCGGCGCGGCCGCCTCTACGGTGACCGATTCGCTCACCGGCCCCAGCTCGAGGGTGGCGCTGACCTCCACCCGCGTGCTCATGGGCAGCACGATGCCGCGCCGCACCAGTCGGCGGAAGCCCGAAGCCTCGAAGCTCACCTGATAGTTCCCGTGGATCAGCAGGTTGGCCTCGTAGTAGCCGCTGTCGTTGGTCGTCGCGGCCACCGTGGTGTTGGTATCTACGTTGGTGACCGCCACCCGCACGCCGGGCACGACCGCTCCCTGCGGATCGGTCACTCGCCCGTAGATCATGCCGCGCGTCTCCTGCGCCGGAAAGATCTGGGCCGCCAGAAGCAGGCCGACGGCAGCCCGGAGAGTCGTCCCTCCCCGCGAGCCGATCCCCAAAGAACCAGGCCGTTGGAATCGCATGAGGCCCTCCACGGGTCGGATTTTACCGCAGCCGCCCCCGGAGAGGGCGGCGGGTCTCAACGCGGCGTCGGCTTCGGCCAGGCGATCTCGATGCCCTGGCTCTGGAGCTTGCTCTGGAATTCGGCCAGCAGCCGGGGATCGTTGCGAATCCGCCGCGGCGGCTGGCCGGTGGCCAGGGCCTGCGCGACCGCCATCCCGGCCGCCTCGCCGATGTTCCATTCCACCGGATGCAGCCGATAGCAGCCGTTAGTGATGTGCGTGACCCCCAGGTTCTTGGCGGCCGCCAGCAGGTTTTCGATCCGCCGGGGAATCAGGGCGCCCAACGGGATCTGGAAGGGCAGCGAGCTGACGTCAATGTAATTGTCGCCTCCCGAACTGGGGTGCAAATCAATCCGATAACTGCCCACGCCCACCGAATCAGGGAAATACTCGGCCGTAAGTTCCTCGCGCTTCTTACCGGTAAGTTGGGCCCGCGCATCGGTCCCCACGTGTTGCTCGAGCACCGTGAATTCCGCCTGGATGCGGCGAGATTCCCGGATGTAGGGGTACTTGGCCAGGCCGTCGGGGGTGCCGACGATATCGTGGCGGAGGCGCAGCCCGCGCCAGCCCTGCCCGCCGTCCGGCCGGGGCGCCTCGGTCTGCATCCAATAGAGCAGCGACAAACTCAACTGCTTGGCCCGCCGCAGGTGTCGGGCGGCCTCTTCCGGCGGAACGTCGTGCAAGTTGCCCAGCCAGTAATCGTTCTGCGGCCAGTTGATCAGGGAGATGTCGCTCAGGTAGGTTCCCTGCCGGAAATTGCGCCGGTTGGCGATGCGCCGGTAGATCCAGAGATTCAACGAGCCCGGGATCGGCTCGGCCGCGAGGGGATCGAAGCTCGCCGTACGGGGCTGCAAGGTGACCGGATGGGTCGTCGTCCAGCTCAGCAGCTTGCCCGGCCAGGGAGGGCGGAGTTCAGGAACGTAGTCGCGCCAGAAGGCGTACTCTTCGGGCCGGTCAATGGTGTGATCCTCCTCCGGCAGGTAGTCCAGGGCGAAGCAGACGGTGAAAGCCTGGATGTTGGCGGGCTGCGCCTGCTCGGGAGCGTGCGGCTCGCCGGTCTGTTTGCGCGACTCGAAGCCGGTGACGTATTCGGTCCGGGTCAGCGGCAGCAAGTCGCCCTGCTCGGTGGCGTCCAGGAAGTAAGGCGCGTGCACCAGGCGGTCGCGTCCATCCTCCAGCGAGCGCAGCAGGACGGCGCGGACGCGGTCGCCTTCGACGTCGGCGGCCGCCGGCCGGTGGCGCAGCAGCAGCCCCAACCGGCCGCCGCTCAGGTAAGGTGCCAGCAGGGCCTCGAGCACGGCCAGCGAGACGCGCGGTTCGTGAGTGAGGCGGGAGACGCTGCCGTCGCCGGGATTGAAGTTCCAGCGAGCCCGGGCCTCCTCGCTCAGGGGATAGTGCCGGCGGTAGTAGGCGCGCACTGCGCTCCGGTAGGCGCGGTAGCTGCGCGTGGCGCCGAAGGATTCGATCCAGGGATGCTCGTCGGGGGGCACCGCCTGGGCCGTGAGCTGGCCGCCCACCCAGTCGGTCTCCTCGCTGAGGACCACCCGCAGGCCGTTGCGCAAGGCCGCCAGCGCGGCCGCGCAGCCTCCCGTGCCGCCCCCGATGATCGCCACGTCGCAGCGCAGTTCGTTGCCCGCCGCCGCCAGCCAGGGCGCCGCGGCCTCCGCCAAAAAACTTCTTCGGCTGAGCTGCATGCGGCTATGATGACGCACGCCCGTCGCGCCCGGCAAGCCGCTGGGTTATGATGGGCCCGAACCGATGGTTCCCAGGGGAGAGCGACCGGCCCGGCTGGGCGCGCCGGCATGGCCATGGGGCTGATCACCGTCAGCGGAGCGCCCGGCTCGCGGCACGAGGAAGCGGCGCGGCTGATCGCGCAGCGCCTGGACTTCGAGCTGGTGAGCGAAACTCGTCTGGCCTCGCTGATCGAGGAGGAATTCGGCCCGGCCGCAAGGCTCCCTGAGCGGGCCGTGCCCGAGGCCATGACCTCGATCACCGCCCGCCTGGCGGCCCAGCATCACTTGGTGGTCTCGGCCGAGGGCGCCGAGCTGCTCTTCAAGGAATTCCCCGGCCTGCTGCGCGTGCATGTGGTGGCCCCCGAGTCGCGCCGCCTGGGCGTGCTCATGCTCGAGCGCCGTCTGGAGCGCCCGGCCGCCCGCCAGTTGCTCAGCCGGCTGGAGAGCGAGCAGAAGCTGCGCCGCCGGCGCCGCTTCGGCCGGGCGGCCTTGCGCCCCGAGTTCTTCGACCTGGTCTGCAACACCGAGCGGCTCGAGCCCGAGCAAGTGGCCGAGGTGGTGGCGGCCGCCGCCCGGGCCCGCGGACTGAGCGAACAGGGCTTGCTCTCGCCCGCCGCCGAAGCCCATCTTCAGTTCCAGGTGCGCTTGAAGCTTTCCCGCTACGGCATCGCTCCGGCCGGACCGCTGACCCTCCGGCGGCGCGTCTTTTCCCACCCCAGCGAGGAGATTTTCGCCAACTTACTGGACTTTTACCGCGTGGCCTGGGAGTACGAACCGCGCAGCTTCCCGATTCGTTGGGACAAGGACGGGCGCGTTCTCGAGTCATTTACTCCCGACTTTTACCTGCCCCAGTTCGACCTCTATGTCGAGCTGACCACCATGAAGCAGTCCCTGGTCACCAAGAAGAACCGCAAGATCAAACTGCTGCGCAGCATCTACCCGCAGGTCAATATCCAGGTCTTCTACCAGAAAGACTTTGAAAATTTGATTTTCAAGTACGGCCTGAGCCGTCCGGCCGGCAGCCGGCCTCGCCGCTCCGTCCTGCCCGCGCCGGCCGCTCCGCCGGGAGGAGCATGAGCTCGCCCCCGCTGCCTGAAATCGAGCGCATCCTGTTCACCGAGGAGGAGATCGAGCGGCGCATCCGCGAGGTGGCCGAAGAGATCTCCGAGCGCTACCGCAACCGCGATTTGAAGCTGATCGCCGTGCTCAAGGGCGCGGTCTTCTTCTTCACCGCCCTGGCGCGCGCCATCCGCATCCCCGTCAAGGTGGACTTCCTCTCGATCTCCAGCTTCTCCACCCGCCCTTCGGCCCCCGGCGTGGTGCGCATCGCCAAGGACCTGGACGAAAGCATCGAGGGCGAAGACGTCCTGCTGGTCGAGGACATCGTGGATACCGGCTTCACCGCCCGCTACCTGCTCCAGACCCTGGCCGCTCGGGGGCCCAACTCGCTGGCCGTCTGCACCCTGCTGGATCGCACGTCGCGCCGCATCGTCCAGGTGCCCGTCGAGTTCCGCTGCTTCGAGATCCCCGACCGCTTCGTCATCGGCTTCGGCCTCGATTACAAACAGCTCTACCGCAACCTGGGCTACATCGCCGTGATCAAGCCGGACAAGGCCCTCTAAGGCCCGCATTTTCACTCGGCCGGACTGCTCGAGACACGTTGCGCACCTTCCGGTGCGGTGAGGGCCGGCCGATCTGAATCGGCAGGGCGGCTGCTGCGCCGCAGCCCGGCGGGGAGAACCGCTCCGTCGCCTGAACTATACTGGTGGTTTCCCCAAGGAGATCCTATGTCGCAGGCCGCCGACCAGTTTGTGGCAGAACAGCGATCCCGCTTTCTGGAGGAGCTGATCGAGTTCCTGCGCATCCCCAGCGTCAGCACCTTGCCCGAGCACCAGGCCGACATCCGGCAGGCGGCTGAGTTCGTCGCCTCCAGCCTGCGCGCCGCGGGCTTGGAGAATGTCGAGCTGATCGCAACCGACCGCCACCCTCTGGTCTACGGCGAGTGGCTGCACGCGCCCGGCAAGCCTACCGTGCTTTGCTACGGCCACTACGACGTGCAGCCGCCCGACCCCTTGGAGGAGTGGCTCAGCCCGCCCTTCCAGCCCTCCCTGCGCGACGGCAACCTCTACGCCCGCGGCGCCGCCGACGACAAGGGACAGATGCTGGCCCAAATCAAAGCCCTCGAAACCCTGCGCACCGTCCACGGCCGCCTGCCGGTCAACGTCAAGTTCCTGGTCGAGGGCGAGGAGGAAGTGGGAGGCGCCTCGATCGCCCGCTACGTGGCCCAGCATCCCGCAAAGCTGAAGGTCGACGTGGCGCTGGTCTCCGACACCGGCATGTACGCCGAGGACCTGCCCACCCTGTGCATCGGACTGCGCGGCCTGGTCTATCTGGAGATCGAGGCTCAAGGGCCGGCGCGCGACCTGCACTCGGGTCTTTACGGCGGCGTGGCGCCGAATCCCCTCTTCGCTCTCATCGAGCTGCTGGCCCGTGCCAAGGATGAGGGCGGGGTCATCCGGATCCCGGGCCTTTACGACGACGTCGAGCCGCCCTCGCCGGCCGAAAAGGCCGACTGGCAACGACTGCCCTTCGACGAGCAACAGTTCCTGGAGAAAGAAGTGGGCGCGGCGGAGTTGACCGGCGAAGCCGGCTACTCGGTGCTCGAGCGGGTTTGGGCCCGGCCCACCTTCGAGGTGCACGGCATCGCGGGCGGCTTCACGGGCGCGGGCGCCAAGACCGTGATTCCCGCCCGCGCCACGGCCAAGGTGAGCCTGCGCCTGGTGGCCCGGCAGCAGCCGGAGAAGGTGATCGCGGCGGTGGAGTCCTTCGTGGCCGCTCACGCTCCCCGGGGCGTGCAGTTGCGGGTGCGCGTGCTGAGCGCCTCGCCCGCCGTGCTCGTCAACCCGGATCATCCCGCCATCCGCCTGGCGGCGGAGGCCTTCGGCGAGATCTTCCGGCGGCCCGCCGTCTTCATTCGTTCCGGCGGTTCGATCCCCATTGTGGGCGAGTTCGCCCGCCATCTGGGCATTCCCACCGTGCTGATGGGTTTCGGGCTGCCGGATGACGGCCTGCACTCGCCCAACGAAAAGTTCCGCCTGGAGAACTTCTACCTGGGCATCCGCACGGTGGCGCGCTTCCTGGAGCGCTACGGGCAAGGTGCGTGACGCCGGCGCCGCCCTGGCGGCCCGCGGAGCGGCGAAGCTGATGGAACCCGCAGCGGCCGAGCAGCAGAACATCGTACGCTCGGCGGGCATTGTTTCGCTGGCCGTGCTGGGCAGCCGGCTGACCGGGCTGCTGCGCGAGATCGTGATGGCCCGCCTGTTCGGCGCGGGCATGGCTTACGACGCTTTCCTGCTGGCTTTCCGGATTCCCAACCTGACGCGCGATCTGTTCGCCGAGGGCGCCCTCTCCTCGGCTTTCGTGCCCACCTTCACCGAGTATCTGACCCGGCGAGGCAGGGCGGCGGCGGTCGAACTGGCCAACCTGGTGGCCACCGCCCTCATCCTGATCGTGGGCGCTCTCTGCCTGCTGGGCATCTGGCTGAGTCCCGCCTTGGTCTGGTTGCTGGCGCCCGGCTGGGCGGCCGATGCGGAGAAATTCGCCTTAGCGGTCAGGATGACCCGCGTCATGTTCCCCTTCCTGCTGCTGGTGGCGCTGGCCGCCCAGGCCATGGGAATTCTGAACGCCTGCAACCAGTTCGGACTGCCCGCCTCGGCCTCCACCTTCTTCAACCTGGGTTCGCTCGGCTTCGGGTTGCTGATCGGTTTCGGGCTGGGGCCGCGCCTCGGGCTGTTGCCCATCGAAGGCATGGCCTACGGCGTGCTGTTGGGCGGAGCGCTCCAATTGGGCGGACAGGTTCCCAGCCTGCTCAGGCGGGGTTTCCGCTACCGCCCGCAGATCCGGTTGTCGCACCCTGGCTTGCGCCGGATCATTCGCCTGATGGCCCCCGCCATCATCGGCAGCGCGGCCGTGCAGATCAACGTGATGGTGAACACCAACTTCGCCTCGCTGGTGACGGATCCGCTGCGCGGCCCCAACGGCCCGGTGAGCTGGTTGAGCTACGCCTTTCGGTTCATGCAGCTCCCCCTGGGGCTGTTCGGCGTGGCGATCGCCTCGGCCACGCTCCCTGCGGTCTCGCGTAGCGCTGCTTCGGGCGATCTGGAGGAGTACCGCGCGACGCTTTCCCGCTCGCTGGGCCTGGTCTTCTTGCTGACTTTGCCTTCCTCGGTGGGTCTGGCGGTGTTGGGCGGGCCGATGATCGGCGCCATTTACGAAGGCGGGAAGTTCGCCGCTTACGACACCATGCAGACGGCGCGCGCCCTGTCGGCCTATGCGGTCGGCCTGGCGGGCTACGCGGCGGTGAAAGTGCTCAGCCCGGGCTTTTATGCGCTGGGGGATGCGCGCACGCCGATGTTGGTCAGCCTGGGCTCGATTCTGGTCAACTACTTGGCCGCGCTGGCGCTGACCCGCTGGGCCGGCTTGGGGCACACCGGGTTGGCCCTGGCGACCTCGGCGGTGATGCTGTTCTCGGTGGTGGCGCTGTTTTGGAAAATGCGTAACCGCGTCGGCGGTCTCCAGGGCCGGCGGTTGGCCGCCAGCCTGCTCAAGATCGCCCTGGCCAGCGCGTGGATGGGCCTGGCGGTCGAATTGTGCCGCCGCCCGATCGAGAATGGGCTGGGCGTGGGGCGGCTGGGAAGGATCGTCGAGCTGGGCGTGACGGTGCCGCTGGGCGCGGCCGCTTTTTACGCCGCCTGCCGGCTGTTGGGAGTGGCCGAACTGGAAGCCGCCCGGCAAGCTCTGGCCGCGCCCTGGAGCCGGCTGCGCCGCTCGGGACGGCTGCGGTAGCGCGAGTCCGGCGGCAGCGCGTGCTAAAATCGTCAAATAATGGCTCCTGAGGTGAAGCTGGTGGTCCGGCTCCAGGAGCTGGACAACCGCATCGAAGAGCTGCGGCAGGAAATCGTCGCGCTTCCCAAACAGATCGCCCGGATCGAAAAGGCGCTGGAAGGCCATCTCCGCAAGGTCGAAGCGGACCGGGCGGCTCTGGCGGCCAACCAGCGCGACCGGCGTCAGCTCGAGTTGGAGGTGCAGGGCGAAGAGCAGAAACTGGCGCGCTTGAAGGACCAGAGCATGCAAGCCAAGACCAATGAGCAGCTCTGGGCTTTCCAGCGCGAGATCCAGTATCACGAGGCCCAGATCCGCAAGCTGGAGGATCGCATCCTGGACCTGATGGCGGAGTCCGAGCGCCTGGAGCAGAACCTCAAGACGGCCGAGGCGGCCTTGACCGCCGAGCGCCGTCAGGTCGAGCAGGACAAGCAGCGGGCCGAGGATCGAACGGCGGCCGATCGCCGAACGCTCGAACAGGTCGAGGCGGAACGGCGCAGCCTGGTCGGGCAGTTGCCGCCGGACCTCTACGCGGCCTACGAAAGAATCCGCAAGAAGCGCAAGGGCGTGGCGGTGGCCGAGGTCGTGGACGGCCGCTGCACGGCCTGCCATCTGGTCTTGCGCTTGCAGTTTTACCAGGACCTGCGGCGCGGCGAATCCGTGATGTTCTGCGAGAGTTGCGGGCGCATCCTGTATTACAATCCCCCAGAGAGCTTCGAGAACCTGGGCTCGGACGCGCCTCCCGAGGCGCGTCCCTTGGAGGCCGGGACCTGAACCGGCCCGGCGTCGCGCCACCCCCGGCGGCCCCGCGGGCGGCCGATCGCCGGACGGCGCTCAGTGCTGGTTCATGTAGGAGACAGGCGTGAAGGTATACGAAGGCAAGGACATTCGCAACGTGGCCCTGCTCGGCCACGGCCACAGCGGCAAGACCACGCTGGCCGCCGGCTTGCTCTACGCCGTCGGCGCCACCAACCGGCTCACCCGCGTGGACGAGGGCAATACGATCACCGACTTCGACGACGAGGAAATCCAGCGCAAGGTGACCATCTCCACCGCCCTGGCCTTCCTGGAGTGGCGCAAGATCAAAATCAACCTGCTGGACACCCCCGGCTTCAACACCTTCATCAACGACACCCGCGCCGCCCTGGCCGCCGCCGACGCCGCCCTGATCGTGGTGGACGGCGTGGCCGGCGTCGAGGTCCAGACCGAAAAGGTCTGGGAGTTCGCCGCCGAGGACAAATTGCCCGCCGCCTTGCTCATCAACAAGCTGGACCGGGAGAACTCCAGCTTCGAGCGCGCTCTGGAGAGCATCCACGCCAACTTCGGCCGGACCGCCGTCCCCCTCCAACTGCCCTGGGGCCAGGAGCGCGACTTCCGCGGCGTGGTGGATCTGATCGCCATGCAAGCCTACGCCTATCAGCCCGACGGCGACGGCCGGGGCTCGGCCGGGCCGATCCCCCCGGAGCTGGCCGAGGCGGCCGCCAAGGCTCGCGAGGCTCTGGTGGACATGGTGGCCGAGGGCAACGACGCCCTCATGGAGGAGTACTTCGAACAGGGCACCCTCTCGCCCGAGCGGCTCATCGAGGGCCTGCGCGAGGCGGTCCGCACGCGCCGCTTGTTCCCCGTGTTGTGCGCCTCCGCCCTACGCAACGTGGGCGCCGATCGTTTGCTGGACTTCCTGGCCGATTTCTTCCCTTCGCCCCTGGAGCGGGGCGTTGCCGCCGGCCGCTCCGGCGAGCAGGAGGTTCAGCGGCGCATCGCCGACGACGAGCCCGTCTCCGCCTTCGTCTTCAAGACCGTCGCCGACCCCTTCGCCGGCCGGGTCAGCTACTTCAAGGTCTTCTCGGGCGTAATCAAGAACGACGCCACCCTGTTCAACCCCCGCAGCGGCGCCGCCGAGCGCCTCTCCCACATCGGTTGCCTGATGGGCAAGGCCATCACGCCCGTGACCGAGCTGCGCGCCGGCGACATCGGCGCCGTGGCCAAACTCAAGGAAACCCTCACCGGCGACACCCTCTGCGAAAAGAACGCCCCCATTCAGTATCCCGCCGTCCGCCTGCCCGAACCCTCGATCGCCTACGCCATCGAGGCCCGGTCCCGCCAGGACGAGGACCGCCTGGGCAACGCCATCCAGCGCATTCTGGAAGAGGATCAGTCGCTGCGCTTCTATCGCGATCCCCAAACCAAGGAGTTCCTGCTGGCGGGCAGCGGCCAGCAGCATGTCGAAGTCGTGGTCAGCCGCCTGAAAAGGCGCTACAGTGTGGACGTCACCCTCAAGGCGCCCAAGATCCCCTACCGGGAGACCATTCGCGGCACGGCCGACGTGCAGGGCCGGCACAAGAAGCAGACCGGCGGCCACGGCCAGTTCGGCGACTGCCGCATCAAGATGGAGCCGCTGCCGCGCGGGGCCAAGTTCGAGTTCGTTAACCAGATCTTCGGCGGCGCCATCCCCAAGCAGTATATCCCGGCGGTCGAGAAGGGCATTCTGGAAGCGGCCGAACAGGGCTACCTGGCCGGCTACCCGGTGGTGGACTTTCGGGTGATCCTCTACGACGGCTCCTACCACGAGGTGGACTCTTCGGAGCTCTCCTTCAAGCTGGCCGCACGCAAAGCCTTCAAGGCCGCCATGGAGCAGGCCCGGCCCGCCTTGTTGGAGCCCATCATGAACGTCGAGATCCAGGCTCCGGTGGAGTTCGCCGGCGACCTGATGGGCGATCTGAACGGACGCCGCGGCCGCATCACCGGCATGGACACGCGCGGCGGCACCCAGATCATTCGAGCCCAGGTGCCCATGGCCGAAATGCTCACTTACCAGACCGATCTGATCTCGATGACCCAAGGGCGCGCCTCCTTCACCATGGAGCTCAGCCACTACGACTTCGTGCCCCAGCAGCAGGCCGAAAAGATCATCGCCGCCGCCAAGGCCGCCAAGGCGGGCGTCGAGGAGGAAGAAGAGTAACCGCGGGCGCCGCAGCGGGGCGCCCCGCTTTGGAGGCTATCTTGACGCCGGGCTTCGAAGCTTCGCCGCCGGTCGCCGCCCTGGCCGCCGCGGCGGTTGCGATGGCGGCCGCCGTGCTCGGCTTGCAGCTCAGCGGAGCCCCGCGCGCCGCTCGCCGCTTGATTCCCTTCAGCGCCGGCCTGCTGGCCGGCATCGCCGCCTTCGGGGTCCTGCCGGAGTTGGCCGAGCGGCACGGCCGGGCGGGGGGCGTGCTCCTGCTGGCGTTCGGCTTCCTGCTGCTGTGGGCGGTGGGCCGCTGGGTCTACGCGGTCTGCCCCGCCTGCTCCCACACGCACGACCACAGCATGTGCGCCGCCTCTCTGCACGGCTTCGCGCTGCCCCTGGTGGCCGCCGCCTCCCTGCACGCTTTCCTGGACGGCTTGAGCATCGCCGCCTCCCAGCAGGAGCACTCGGGTCGGCTGGCGGCGGTCGTGCTGCTGGGCGTCGGCCTGCACAAGATTCCCGAGGGGGTGGCCTTGGGCGTCATGCTGCGCGCCGCCCTCGGCTCGGGGCGCGCAGCTCTGGCCTGGTGCGCGGCGGTCCAGGCCGCCACGGTGGCGGGAGCCGCCCTGGAGTCGGCGGCCGTCCCGCGGATGGGTGTCTTGTGGGTCAGCTACGCCCTGGGGCTGGCGGGCGGCAGTTTCCTGTATTTGGCCTACCATGCCGTGCACGCGGAGTGGCGAACTCGCGGCGTGCTGCCTGCCTTTGCGCCCGCTCTGACCGGTGTGGCCGGAGCGGCCGCCTTGCAGCACGGCCTGCACGCCTGGCTCGGATGAGGAAGGAGGGGGGTTATGCGCTGGGCGGCGGCCTTGCTGGCCGGGGCCCTCTGCGCCCAGGTCGAGGCGCCTACCGCTTCCCCTCAGCCCGCTCGCCTCGAGTATGCCGGCCGGCCTTTGCGCCTGCCCTCCCCCTGTAGCGAGGAGGACATTCGCGCCCTGGCCCTGACCTGTCCGGCCGAGCAGCCCTGCCCCGTCTACCTCGAATTGGCCGGCTTCGAGCGGGTGGGCGAGAGGATCCTGCTGGCCGGCAACCTCCACACCGAGGCCGCCACGCTGGCCTCCATCCTTCTGCTCAGCGAGGACGGCGGCAAGAGTTGGTACGAGCCCCACGAACGCATCCGCTCGGCCGGCCTGGACCAGATTCAGTTCCTCGATCTGGAGGCCGGCTTCGTCGCCGGCTACCTGCTGCACGCCCTGCCGCGCGACCCCTTCCTGCTGCTGACCGGCGACGGCGGCAAGACCTGGCGGCGGCGTCCCCTCTGGGCCGAAAGCAAGATCGGCGTCATCGAGCACTACCACTTCGAGGACCGCCGGCACGGCTGGCTCTGGGTGGACCGCGCCTCGCCGGGCGACGCCGGCCGCTACGAGCTTTACGAATCCATGACCGGCGGCGAAAGCTGGATGTTGCGCCAGATCTCCGACCGCCCCCTCCCCAAGAAGGGCGAGCGAGCGGCCAATCCGGATTGGCGCTTGCGGGCCGACCCGGCTACCAAGTCTTACCTGTTGGAGCGCAGAACCCCCAAGTGGCAGGTGGTGGCCGCCTTTCTCATCCAAGTGGGCGAGTGCAAGGAACCGGAGCTGCCCGTGCCCGAGCCGCCCGAACCCATCCCGCCTTCGGAGGCCAACACGCCCGAACCCTCCGCCCCCAAGCCGCCGCCCGCTCCGCGCAAGCCCCCAAGCCTCAAGCCCAAACCGCCGTGAGCGGCCCCTTCAGGGACCTGCCCGCAAGCGAATCGTCCCGCCCCCAGCGGCCTGCGGGGCGCGGCGGGAGGCTTAAGCGATCGGCTATCATGACAAGCTTCGGAGGTTGAGTGGAGGCAGGCATTCGACTGACTCGGAGGCAGTCGCTGGGTTTGACGGTCCTGTGCACCCTGTTGGGCGCCGCCGGCCAGGTTCTGATCAAGTTGGGCGCGGCGCAGTTGGGCCAGAGCGCCAGCCCCCTGGCCATGGTGACCAACCCGCTGCTGTTCGGCGGCTACCTGCTCTACGGCCTGATGACCGCCCTGTTCGTACTGGCCTTGCGGGACGAGGAACTCTCCCTGCTGTATCCGATCATCGCCCTGACCTACGTCTGGGTGATGGGGCTTTCCATCTGGCTGTTCGGCGAGAGCTTCAACCTGGCCAAGGGCCTCGGCGTGGTGACGATCGTGGCCGGAGTGAGCGTGTTGGGCCGGGGAGCAAAGCCGTGACCGCCACGCCGCTGTCCTCGATGCTGCTGGTGCTGACCGCCTCCTTCGTGGGCTCCTTCGGGGCGGTCTTCCTGAAATCGGGCGCCACTCGCCTGCGCATCAGCCTGCGCTCCCTGCTGGCGAACTACCGCCTGGCCCTGGGAGTAGGGCTGTTTCTGCTTTCCTCGTATTTCTTTATTCTGGGCGTGCGGCGGGGCGAATTGAGCGTGCTCTATCCGATGGTCTCGCTGGGCTACGTCTGGACGATGATCTGGTCGCGGCTGTTTTTCGGCGAGGTGCTCACCCGCAACAAGCTCTGGGGGGTGTTGCTGATCCTGTTGGGCATCGTTTTCATGGGGCTGGGCGCGGCCCGTTGACGGGGGCATTGAATCCCCGCCGGAATTGGGTTACATTCGGCTTGGACGCCTTACCAGAGGGCGGGCGTCCGGAAGGAGCGTGGGATCCCATGACGATGCTCAAGAAATTGCAGGAATTTCTCGACCGCAACGGGGTCGAATACGCCCACACCGTGCACCCCACCGCCTATACCGCCCGCGAGGTGGCGGCCGCCGAACACATCCCGCCCCACGAGGTGGCCAAGACGGTGGTTCTGCTGAGCGAAAACGGCTACGCCATGGCGGTGCTGTGCGCCGACTGCGTGGTGGATCTCGAGCAACTGCGGGCTGAGCTGGGATTGGCCCGGGTGCGCCTGGCCACCGAAGCCGAGTTGGGTGAGCTGTTTCCCGATTGCGAGCTGGGAGCCATGCCGCCGCTGGGCAACCTCTTCGGCCTGCCGGTCTATGCGGATGCCCAGCTTGCCGCCTGCCAGAGGATCGCTTTCAACGCCGGCACCCATCGGGACGTGGTGCATGTGCGTTGGGACGACTTCCAGCGGCTGGTTAAGCCTGAAGTCATCGCCTTCGCGCGCAGGGTGACGGCCGCCGGTTGATTCAGTCGTGCGCTTCCAGGGGCGCCGGGGGGTGTTCGACTTCGCTGGTCCGCTCGGCGTGCAACGCAGTCAGACCGTATTCGAATCCCTTCTCGAAAGCCCGCACATTCAGATCCCGAGTGGCTCGGGGGACCGAGTCAACCACCGCCTGGCGCAGCGCGTCAGGCTCCAGCAGGGCGGTCACCGCCCCGAAAAAGCCCACCATCACCACGTTCAGCACCATGCGTCGGCCCAACTCCTCGGCCAGCCGGGTGGCGGGGATCGAGTGCACCCGTACGCCCGCAGGCAGATCCGAGATCCGCACCAGATCGCTTTCCACCAGCAGCAGCCCGGTGGGCTTCAGCTCCGGTGCGAAGCGCGTGTAGGCCTCTTGGGAAAGCGCGATCAACACGTCCGGCCGCGTCACGTAAGGATACAGGACCGGCGAGCCGGACAGAATCACTTGCGCGCTGGCCGCCCCGCCCCGCGCCTCCGGCCCGAAGCTCTGGGTCATGGTGGCGTAAGCTCCCTGGTAAATCGCCGCCGCCTTGCCGATGATCAGCGCCGAGAGCATGACGCCCTGGCCGCCGAAGCCCGCAATGCGAATCTCGGTCAGTTGCATACCAGGTGCTCCGTTTCCACGTAGCGTTCGCCGAGTTGCTGGGCGAGCTGGGCGCGCATCAGATCCATGTATTCGGGCCGCTCGCGGTCCACGAACTTGCCCACCAGGATCTCGCCCTCCTTGCTGAGGTCCGCCTCGGCGGTGGGGGCGCCGTGCCGGATCTTGCTTTTCTCCTTGTAGAACTTCATGGCGTCCAAACCGTCCCCCATGCGATTCTTGCGCTGGTACAGCGTGGGGCAGGGCGAGAGCACCTCGATGAAGCAGAAGCCCTTCTTCTTGAAGACGTCCGTCATGGCGCGGGTGAGCTGGCGCACGTGATAGGTGGTCCAGCGGGCCACGTAGACCGCCCCGGCCGCCTCCATCAGGGCCGGCAGGTTGAAAGCCGGCTCGTGGCAGCCGTAGGGGGCCGTGCTGGTCAGCGCGCTGACCGGCGTGGTCGGCGCGGTCTGCCCGCCGGTCATGGCGTAGACCAGGTTGTTCACGCAGATCACCTTCAGGTCAATATTGCGCCGCGCCGCGTGGATGATGTGGTTGCCCCCGATGGCGAACAGGTCGCCGTCCCCCGAATAGACCACCACCGTCAAGCCGGGATTGGCCAGCTTCAGCCCGGTGGCGAAGGGGATGGCGCGCCCGTGCGTCGTGTGGAAGGAGTCCAGCCGGATGTAGCCCGCCACGCGCCCCGAGCAGCCGATCCCGGAAACCACCGCCACCCGATCCAGGTTGATCTTGGACTCCAGCAAGGCGCGCGCGAAGGAGTTGACCGTGGTGCCGATGCCGCATCCCGAGCACCAGATGTGCGGCATGCGGTCCACGCGCAGGAATTGCTCCACCGGGTTGTCCGGGGCGGCCTCGCACTCCTCGGCCGGGATCTCCGCTTCGGGCCGGGGGCCGAGTTCGGCCGGATCGCGCCCTTCCCCGTTCATCGCACCACCTCCATGATGACCTCCAGGATGTCCTCCGGGCGATGCACCCCGCCGCCGGCGTGGGGCACCTGCACCGTCATGGCCCGCCCGGCGGCGGCCCGCTCGACTTCCAGCGACATCTGCCCCAGGTTCAGCTCCGGAACCACAAAGGCCTTCGCCCTTTCAGCCAAGGCGCGCAGCCGTCGGGTCGGGAACGGCCACACCGTGATCAGCCGAAGCCGCCCTGCCTTGACGCCCCGAACCCGCGCCAGCTCGACGGCCCGTTGCGCCACTCGCGATGTGATCCCGTAGGAAACCACGATCACATCGGCCTGCTCGACGCCGTCCTCCTCGTAGCAGGCCAGCCGGTCGGCGGCCCGCGTGATCTTCCCCTTCAGGCGCTTGACCAGCCGGTCCTGCGCGGTCGCGGTCATCGAGGGATAACCCCGCTCGTCGTGCGTCAGCCCGGTCACGTGAAAGCGGTAGCCCTCGCCGGCGTGCGCCATCTCCGGGACCAGATCCTCGCCCGCAGCGTAGGGCTTATATTCCCCGGGGGCCCGGCGGGTGTGGCGGCGGGGGTAGATTTCGATCTGCTCAGCGGGGGGAATGACGACCTTCTCGGTCATGTGACCCACGCACTCGTCCATCATCAGCATGACCGGCACCCGGTATTCCTCCGCCAGGTTGAAAGCCCGCACCGTCAGATCGAAGCACTCCTGCGGGGAATTCGGGCACAGGGCGATGATCTCGTAGTCGCCGTGCGATCCCCAGCGCGCCTGCATCATGTCGGCCTGTGCCGGCAGGGTGGGCAGGCCGGTCGAAGGGCCGCCCCGCTGTACGTTGATGAAAACGCAGGGCGTCTCGGTCATGGCGGCGAAGCCGATGTGTTCCATCATGAGCGAGAAGCCGGGACCCGAGGTCACCGTGAAGGCCTTCGCCCCCGCCCAGACCGCCCCCGCGATCGCGATCGAGGCGGCCAGCTCGTCCTCCATCTGGATGAAAACGCCCCCCACGGTGGGAATGCGGGCGGCGAACCGCTCGACTACCTCCGTCGAGGGAGTGATGGGGTACCCTGCGGCAAATCGCGCACCCGCGGCGAGTGCACCTTCGCAGGCCGCGTGATCGCCGTCCAGAAAGTGAACTCCCGTCAGGACGCCTTTGGGATCAGCGTGCGGCATCTCGCTTGGCTCCGTTCTTGGACTCCGAGGCCTTCCAGCCGTAGATGGCGAAGTCCGGGCAGTACATGCCGCACAGATCGCATCCGCTGCATTTCTCAGGGTTTACCACATGAGGCGGGTGATAGCCCTTGGAGTTGAAGGCCGACGACATGGCCAGCACGTGGGTGGGACAAAATTCGACGCAAAAGCCGCAACCCTTGCATCGCTCGACGTTGATCGCTACGTAACCTTTGGGCATCGTGAGAACGCCCTTCCTCGCCTTTGCTCCCAGTGTAGCAATTGGGTTGCCGCCCAGGGGCGTTGCCCGGCGCTTAGCGGATTCACGGCTGCTTGCGTTCCCTGAGACCCTGAGAAGGCAGCCGCCACCGGCCGCAGGAGGCTCGTCCGCGCCCCTCACCAGCGCCGGAACCAGCTTCTCCAGCCTTCCGGCTCCGAGGCGCCCACCCCGTACTGGCGATTCAGCAACTCCAGCAGGGCTTTCAGATCGGCCAGGAACAAGCGGCGCTCGGGATCCTCCGCATCGGGCGGGATCAGGTCGCGGTAAGGCGCCAAACCGGCCCAGATGGCCAGGGTGGTTCGCTTCTCGACCCCGAGGTCAGACAGGTAGAAGTCCAGATCGGCTTTCTGCTGCTCCAAGTCGAAGCAAAGCCATTGGTTGAAGGCCTGGCGGTGAGTGTCCCGGATCAGGCGGTCGGCCTCCTCCGCCCCCAGGTCCTCCTCCAGGTCGTAGTGGTGGTAACGCTGGTCTTCGCGGTCATACAAAGAGGAGAGGTACACCAGCCGTCCGAACAGACTGAGGATCTGGTAGACGGTATCCCGCCATTTCTGGTACGGGGTGTACCGCTCCGCGCCCGCCGGCATGCGGGGTTTGCCAGCTTCGTCCGCGTACGCCATTAATGCCTTAGGGCGGTATGACAGCCCTACATCCTAAATCTACCACCGAGTGCCACCCTTTGTCCACCACGGAGTTGCGCCTGCGGCGGGCCGCTCACCCGAGGGTCGCCTCTTGCGATGCCCCCTATAGCGGTAGAATTTCCTCCCGCACCGGATCGAACTTGATTCGCCGCTTTTGCAGGTAGGCGATGTTGCCCAGGTGGGAAGCCTGGGCCGACCGGTGCCCGATCAGCACGTCGCCGTTGGGCAGCTTGCGGGAGCGGACGCATTCCAGGAAGTTGGCGATGTGGTCCGGCGTGCTGTCCCCGCTGGGCGCCTTGACCACCACCGGTTGGGCCCCCTTCTCAGCCGCCTGGTACTCGTAGCGGCTCCGGTCAATCCACAGCCGCCCCTTGGTGCCGCAAAACTCCACTGCCGCTCCCCGGATTCCGGGGGCCAGGGTGGCCTCGAAGGTGGCCGTGAGGTCCTCGGGGTATTCCAGCAGGACGTTGATGGTGTCCGGGGCGGTCCGGCCGTCCTTGTACACGTAGACCCCGCCGGCCGCCACGGCCGAGACCGGGATGTCCTGCCCGAGGAACATATGCACCACGTCAATCCAGTGGGTGAACAGGTCGGTGATCTGGCCGCCGCCGAAGTCCAGGTACGCCCGCCAGTTCCAGTACTGCTGGGGGTCCCATTCGCGCCACTTCACCGGCCCCAAGAAGCGCGCCCAATCCAGGTTCGAGGGCTTCTGTTGAAGCGAAGCCGGCGCCCGCCGCAAATGGTAAGTATTGCCGTGCCACCAGGTCCGGGCCAGCGTGATTTTCCCCAGCCGGCCGCTGTCCACATACTCCCGCTTGGCCTCGATATAGTGGGGTCCGGAGCGCTGCTGCATGCCCACCTGGCAGATCCGCTCGTTGACGCGAGCCGCCTTGACGATTTCGGGCCCTTCCTCGATCCTTAGCGTCAGCGGCTTTTCCACGTAGACATCCTTGCCCGCGTTCAGTGCGTCCATGGTGGTCTGGGCGTGCCAGTGATCCGGGGTGGCGATCAGCACCACATCGGCTTCCTTGAGTTCGAGCAGCTTCCGGTGGTCGGTGAACGCGCGCGCTCCGGGCGCCATCTGCTGAGCGCGGTCCACCATCTCGCCGTAGATGTCGCAGACCGCCACCACTTGAACGTCCGGGCGTTTCAGAAAGATCCGCATGTCGCCGCGGCCCCGCTCGCCGCAGCCGATCACGCCCAGCCCGATGCGATCGTTGGCGCCCAGGATGCGCGAGTAGGAGGCGGCGGTGAGCGCCAAGCCGCCGCGGAATAGATCGCGTCGCGCCAAGCCGGTCTTGAGCATGTGCGAGATTATAGCTCGGCCGGGCACTTCTCCGAATGGGGGTTCTGCCGTGACGAATCTTCTCCTCGGACCGCTACCGGTTCTTCTGGCGCTGCTGGCCTGGGCCGCTCCGCCTTCGGGCCGCCCTCCGGCCTCCCCGAGTCGCGCCGGATCCCAGGTTGCCCGTCTGGGCGACGCTGAGTTGGAGAAGGCCATCCGCGAGCGCTTCGCTCGCTCGAAGATCGCCCCCGACGGTTTCAAGGTCCGGGTGCAGGGGGGAGTGGCCACCTTGGAAGGACGCACCGAAGTCCTCCAGCATAAGGGCGTCGCCACCCGCCTGGCCCGCGCAGCCGGTGCGCGGCGCGTCGTCAACCGCATCGAGGTCAGCGACGCCGCGCGCCGCAAGGCTTCCGCCAATCTGGCCCAGGGCCGGCGGCGCGCCCAAATCAAGCGCAGCGAGTCGGCTCCCCGCAGCGAGCCGCGCTGAGGTCGGCCTCAACGCCCGACGCGCTTCATCACCGTGCGCACGGCCCGCATGACGGTCTCCTCGACCTCCTCACTGAAGGGCCCGGGCATGCCGTAGTAGATCATGCTGTCCACCGGCTCGTAGCCGCCTTCCTTGAGCACCCGGACCGAGGGGATGTAGCACATCACGTCATTACTGTAGCCGGCCGTGATTACCGGTTCGCCGCCGGCATACTCCTTCTGGATGCGGAGCTGGTAATCCACCACCACCTCGCCCCCCAGGGCCAGCAGCGTCAGGTCGCGCCCGAAGCGGACGGCCTGCACCGGGTAGGGCGTGCTGCGAATCGGGCGGCGCTCGTCGTAGGCCTGGAGCATCAGGCGGGCGTGGCGGGCGCGGTGCGGGTTCGAGTCGTTCAGTCGCGCCTCGAACTGCTCGCGGCTGTGGGGCGCGAACTTCAATTCCGTGACCAGGAAGGCCGCACGCAGGGGACCGCGCAGCGGCCGGAGCTCCCCTTCCAGCACTCGATTGACCTCGGCCGCCAGCGACCGGCCGTGGCGTTCGGCCAGCTCCAGGGTTCCTCGAGGATTGGGGTTCTGATCGCCCCCGCAGAGCTGGAGGAACACGGCGGCCGCGCCCGGATGGCTCTTTTCCAGCTCCAGTTGCGCGAAGCCGGCGTAATCGCCCGAGATGCGGTAGAAATCGCCCCCCAGCGTCGTGTTGTGGCAGGCGTAGCCGAAGATCACCGCGCGCAGCGCCCCCTCCGCCGAGACCACTTTCAGCACGGGGACCGTGTGGTCGCTGGGTCCGGCGGGATTCACGCCCAGCCGGATCCCCTTCGCCGTCGGTTCTCGCCGGTTCACGGCGAAGCTGCCCCGGCCCGTTGCGTAAAGGACCCGGGCGGGCTTCAGATCGGCCAGGGCCCCGCCGACCGCCTGGACCAGCGCTTCGGCCACCACGTCGCCGTACTGCTGGATGCGCCGGCTGTTCTCCGCATCCAGGTCGTACATGGCCGTTAGGTTCGAGCGCACCACGGGACCGGAATGCGTATGCGTGGCATTGAACAGCACCCGCGCCCGATCCAGCCCGTACTGCTTCTCCAGGCGCGCCGCCACAGGGTCGGTGATGGCCCGCGGCAGCCCGATCAGATCGGCGCCGACGATCACCACCCGCCCGCCGCGAGTGTCCTCGAAGGCCACGGCTTTGATCCACAGATCGTGCACCACTCCTTCGGAGGGGCGACTGCGCGCGGCATAACCCGACAGCCAGATGGGCTGTTCGGGCGTGATCTTGACCCGCGCCACGCCCGCCTTGAATTCGGCCCGCGGCGCGGCCGAGACCAACCCGCCGCCGGCGCTCAACCATCCCGCCAGGCACAGCCGGCCGAAAATCTTGCTTCTCATGGGCGCTCTCCTCTCCCGACAGGGATAGCACAGGCCGCCGCCTCGCCGCCCGGGACGTATCATGGCCGCAACGCCTTGCCGTCAGGATACGTTACTAGATCAGAGAGGAGGCGCCGCCATGAAAGCGGTCCAAATCGGAATCTTGATTTTGCTCGTCGTGGTGGCGGGCCTGCTGTATATGATCTATCGCGGCCAGGCGAGCCATCCCGCCGCCGTCCCTGCGGCCACAGAGACCGTGGCCGCCCCGGCCGCCGCGCCGCCTGCGCC
>JBBIMA010000041.1:0-36999 GCA_037444625.1 Solibacteraceae bacterium | reverse complement strand
CCGGTGTTGTCAATGTAGTTCTGCACCTCGACCCGGAAGCCGCGGGCCCGCAGCATGCGCACGAAGGTGTCGCCCAGCACGGCGTTGCGCAGGTGGCCGATGTGGGCCGCCTTGTTGGGGTTGATGTTGGTGTGCTCGACGATGATCTTTTCTTCGCCCGGCGGGGCCTCGGCCTCCGCCGCCCCGTTCAACAGAGCCCGGGCGTACCGCGCGCGGTCCAGACGCAGGTTGATGTAGCCGTTGCCCGCCGCCTCCAGGGCGGCCACCCCTTCCGGCCGCGGCAGCTCGGCCACGATCTCCTCGGCGATCTGCCGCGGCGGGCGCTTCAGGCTTCGGGCGAGCTGGAAGGCCGCGGGCAGCGCCAGCTCGCCGAATTCCGGCTGGCGCGGCTGCTCCAGAAAGACCGGGCCCTGCCATCCGTAGCGGTCCCGCAAGTGCTCCGCGATGCGTTGCTGGAGGCGTCGTTCGATCTGATGAAACACCGAACCACGAGTATAGCAGTGCGCGCCGCGCCGCCCCGAATATAATCGGGATGTGCCCAAGGTGACCTTCCTGCCGGCCGGAGTGACCGTGGAGTTCGAACCCGGCCGGCTGCCCTACCGCGAGCACGGCAGGCCCGGTTCGCTGCTGGATGTGGCGCTGAATTTCGGCATCGCGCTGGAACACGCCTGCGGCGGCCACTGCGCCTGCACCACCTGCCACGTGATCGTGCGCGCCGGCGAGGGGAATCTCTCGCCGATCGAGGAGGCCGAAGCGGATCGCCTGGAGATGGCGGCCGGCGTGACGCTCCGCTCCCGCCTGGGCTGTCAGGCCCTCGTGCTGGGCGACGTGACGGTGGAAATCCCCGCCTGGAGCCGCCGCTACTTGCCGCCCGAGCGCGGCTGAGGCGCGCGCGGCTGGGGAAGGCGCGCAGCGGCGCCCGGCAACCCGCTCCGGCTCCAGCGTTCGAAAAGCTTCTCCAGCAAGTCTTGGGCGATTTCGGCCCGGATCCGCACGCTGCGCTGATCCTGCTCGACCCCGATGCCGTCGTAGGCGCGCAGCAGTTCGGGCGTCTCGTCCGGCGTGCTCAGGCGCGCCAGCCCGATCAGGCCGCGCAAGGCTTCGGCCAGCGTGCGCGCGTCGTCGTTGTTGCGGCAGACGCCGGTCGCGCTCAGCCGCAGGCCGGAGCGCAGGTCGGCGGCCGCGCTGGAACTCTCCAGCATCGAGAAGATCTTGCCCAAGTTGGCCAGGTTGCCCGCCGAGGGCAGCCACTCGGCCAGGGCCGCCCCGCCCGCCGACACCATCCAAAGCTGGGTTCCCGCCGGAAACTCCTTCGTCTTGGCCAGCAGCGGCGAGGCGCCCCGGCTGCGGTTGCGCCGATCAATCAGCGCGCGCAGCGAGGGCGCCGGCCCGGCGGCGGCCGTCGTCGAGTTCATGAACACCAGGGCCGCGCGCTCCTCGCCGATCAGCGTGTAGCCTTTGTAAGGGGTGCGCCGGGCGCTCAGCCCTTCCAGCCTGGGCTCCAGGCCCTGGGGCGCAAACTTGCCGCGCGCCAGAGCCAGCGTCTGTTTGCCGTCGGAAGCGATGAGCAGCTCCCAAAGGTCCTTGCGCGGGTCCAGGCCGGTCCGCTCGGCCAGCCGATCCAGCCAGGGTTGCGGCCGCCCCGCCACCCACTTGCGGTAGAAGGGCGTGGCACGCAGCGCCTCCAGGCGCGCGCCGGCCACAAAGACCGCATCGGAGGACACCAGCGCGGCCAGGGCGGGATCCACGCGCAAGGCGGCCCGCTCCGCCGAGCGGCAGCCCAGCGTCGCCAGCATCAGGACCCCCCACCAGGCGCGCATTAGAAGTTCCTCCGGCGGAAGGCACAGAGCGCCAGCGCCAGCGCGGCCGCGCCGAAAGCGGCCGAACTCCACACCGGCGCCCAGCTCTCGACGGGGCGACCGCGCAGCAAGTCCATGTTGATGCGGCCCACCTCGAACACCTTGGGGAGGATCTGATAGAGCGCCCGCCAAAGCCGGCGCCAGCCTTCCGAATCCAGCAGCTTGACCATCAACCGGTGCTGCGCCAGGATCGGGCTGATCACCATCAGCGCGAAGGCGATCATGGTGGCCAGCGCCGCCGAATCGCTCAGCACCACCGCCAGAGTGACCGCCGCCAGCAGCACCGCGAACATGAAGATCGTGGTCAGCGCCACGGCCAGGAACATCGGGTCCCAGACGCCGGTCTTCCACCCCAGGATCGCCCACACCCCCAGCACCAGGTAGCAAACGTTCAGCCCCACCACCGCCAGGCTGCCCGCGAAACGCAACAGCAGGATGCGCCCGCGGCCCACCGGCTTGGAGAGCAGCCACTCGATGCGGCCCGGCTCCAGCACCGCCGCCATCAGCCCGGCGGAAGCGAAGACCGCCAGGCCCATGCCCGCCACGTAAAGGAAGGAGGCTACGCCGCCCTGAAACTGCCGCACCAGCCGGGCGATCGGGATGGCCCGCGGGCTGGTCTCCCCCAGCAGCGTCACCGTAGCCCGCGCGCCCTCCACCACGTCAATCCGGAGCAGAAAAAGAAAGAACAGGATGATGGCGGTCGAAAGCCCGTAGAATCCCCAGAAGACCATCCGGGCCCGCGCTTCGCGCAGGGTGTCCCCGAACAGCGCCGCGGTCGCCTTCATTCCCCTCGGACCTCCCCCGCCGAGCTGCCGATGGTGCGCAGGAACACTTCCTCCAGCGTCGAGGCGCTGGCCGCGATGCGCTCCAGGGGGCAGCGCTCGGCGCGCAGCAGGTCCACCGCCCGGTTGAGCTCTTCGCGGCTGGGGAACTGAAATTCCGCCAGACCGTCGCGCCAGCCGGCCGCCGACGCCTGCGCCCGGAGCTCATCGAACAAGCGCTCCGGCACGCCCCAGGCCGCCAGCCGGTATCCCCGGCCCGCGGTCAGATCGGCCAGCTTGCCGCTGAGCGCCACGCGCCCCCGGTCCAGGATCGCCACCTCCTGGCAGAACAATTCCACCTCGGCCAACAAGTGGGAGTTCAGGAACACGGTGACGCCGCGCTGCTGGAGCTGCCGGAGGATGGCGCGGATCTGTTGCCGGCCGAGCGGATCCACCCCGTCGGTCGGCTCGTCCAGAAGCAGCAGCGCCGGCTCGTGCATCATGGCCTGCGCCAGGCCCAGCCGCTGGAGCATGCCTTTGGAGTAACGCGCCAGCCGCACCTGGCCCCAGTCGCTCAGGCCCACCAGTTCGAGCAACTCGGGTATCCTGCGCCGGCGCGCCCCGGCCTCCATGCCCGAAAGCGCGCCCGCCAACTCCAGCAGCCCGGCCCCGGTCAGATAGGGCGGCAGGCGGTGATTCTCGGGCAGGTAACCCACCGGGCGGCGAGCCTCGGGCCGCCGGCAGTCCACCCCGAACAGCCATGCCCTTCCCGCGGTGGGACGTACCGAAGCCAGCAGCAGCTTGACGAAGGTGGTCTTGCCCGCCCCGTTCGGTCCCAGCAACCCGAAGGCGGTCCCGCGAGCCACCCGCAGCGTGACGCCGTCCACGGCGCGAACCTCCCGCCGGCGCCACAGCCGCCGGTACACGCAGGTCAGCTCCCGGGTTTCGATCGCCGCTTCCGAGGACATCCCCGCTCCCGCCGCCCCGCTGCTCAGTGCTTCTTCACGCTGACTTCGCGGAAGTACACCACGCTGCGCGCGTCGTGGTTTTGCAGCCCGATGTAACCGTATTCCGGCCGCGGCCCCCGCGCCGGCTCGTACCAGCGCTTGCGCGGCGGCGTCGGCTGATCGGGCGAGAACTCGTTCACCTTCACCCCGTTCAGGTAGATGACGGTCTTCAGCCCGTCCAGCACGATGTCCATGGTGTTCCACTCCCCGGCCGGTTTCTGCGGGCGGGCGGTGACCTTGCTGAGCGAGTAAATCGAGCCCGTCGAATGCCACTCGTCGCCCCCGGATTCGATCTGCACTTCGTAGCCGTTGTGCACCGCGTACCAGGGATCGGGCGGCTTCTCCGGCAGGCGGATAAAGACGCCGGAGTTGGCCCGCTCGGAGGCGGTCTTGAAGACCACGCGCAGGGTGGCGTTGCCGAACTTCTCCCGCTCGTAATAGAGCAGGCCCATGCCGCCCTCGGTCTTCATCATCCCATCCTCGACGACGAAGCGCCCGGGACCCACCATCCGCCAGCCCGTCAGGTCTTTGCCGTTGAACAGGGGCTGGAAGGGCTGGGCCTGCAAGCCGCCCGCCGCCGCCAACGCAATCGCTAGCCAGGCGCGCACCAACCGAACCTCCTTGTCTCCAGCATACATGCCGGCGGGCTGCGCCGCTCGGCTACTCGGGCGGGATCTCGAAACGCACCAGCTCCCCGCGAAACCCGCGCGTCTTCCAGGCCCCGTATAACAGGCCCGCCCCCAGCCAGATCGCCCCGGCCAGCTTGGCCGGCCAGCGCAGATTCAGCCAGATGTACAGGCAGATCAGAAACCCGGCCAAGGGCGGGAAAAAGTACCGGGCCTTCCTTTGCCCGCGCACAAAGTAGTGCGTGAAGGCGGCCAGATTTACGCCCATGAAGGCGATGAAAGCCCCGAAGTTCAGCATCTCTGCGCCGAGCTGGTAGCTGAGCACGAAAGCCCCGACCAGCGCCAGGCCTCCCGTGAACAGCACGTTGTTGCGCGGGATGCGCCGCTTGGGATCCACATAGCCGAAGAAACCCTTGGGGATGGCGTTGTCGCGGCCCATGCCGTAAAGCAGGCGGGCGGCCCCCAACTGCGCTCCGGTACCGGAACCGATCGTGGCCACCAGCAGCGTCAGGTTGATCAGATGGAACAGCCAAAAGCCCCCCGCCCAGCCGGCCACATGCACGTAGGCGGTGTCCACGTCCGGGAAGGGACGCCCGGCCGGCCAGACCAGTTGCGCTGCGTAGACCTCCAGGGAGGCCAGGATGCCGGTGACCAGACAGGTCAGCACGGTGGCCAGCAGGACGTTGCGCCGCGGATTTTCCACCTCCTCGGAAAGCGTCGAGATGCCGTCGAAGCCGATGTAGGTGAGCACCGCGATCGAGGTCCCCGTAAACAGCGCGGAAATCGAGAAGGTGCGGGGATCGTAAAACGGCTGGAGAAAGTAACTGGCCCCGGGCTGCGGCAGCCCCAACAAGTAACGCACGGTGGCGGCGAAGAAGATCAAAATCACCACTCCCATGCCCGCCGCCAGCACGGCGTTGGTGCGGGCCGAGGCGCGTATGCCGCGCAGGTTCAATCCGGTGAACAGCGCGGCGAAGAAGACCGCCCACAGGGCGTAGGGGATTTCGGGCACGATGTTGCCGGCCGCCTTGCTGCACCAGATCGTGCAGATCACCGGGTTGAGCATGTAGTCCATGGCCATGCTCCAGCCGGTGACGTAGCCGAGCGCGGGATGCAGCTCCCGGCCCACGTAGGTGAAGGCCGAACCGGCCGCCGGGTAGGCCCGCGCCATCCGCCCGTAACTCAAGGCGGTGAACAGCATGGCCACCATGGCGATCAGCACGGTGGTCACCACATGGCCGCGGGCCTCTTGGTAGACCACCCCAAACAGCGGCATGGGAGCGGTGGGCTGAATGACCACGATCCCGTAGAGCACCAGGTCCCAGAGCGTCAGGGCGCGGCGCAGCCGCGGCGCGGCCGCTCCCGCCTCGGTCGAGCGTTGCGCAGGCATGAATCCCAATTGTGCCACGCCGGGCGGCCCCGCAGGCGCGCGCGAGCGCCCGAAACCGCGCTGCGCGGTGCGCCAAGCGGGCTCCACTAGGACTAGAGTCCTGTGAGATACAGCCATTGACGCGCCGCCTGCGCAATGTTAACCCGGTAATTTGAACGAAAAAACATCCGTCATGAAATCCTCTCGCCCCCTTCTTCTGACCGCTTTGGCGGGTGCTCTGGCCGGCGTTGCCGGGGCTACTCCCATCACCTTGCAAGGCTACCTCGGGCTCACCGCCGGGGCTCTGTTCGTCAATTTCGACACTGCCGACGCCGTCCGCCTGGGCGTCACGAGCAACGTCAGTTCGCCCTCGGCCTGGATGACGGGCAGCGGATGGACCGCTTTCCGGGCCCAACAGCTCGGGGGCCCGCACACCGCAGCCGCCCAGGCCATGGGCAACACGCGCTTGCAGATGATTGACGTCGGCGTCTTCGGCCCCGGCCTCACCTACGATTCCAGCGTCCGTTACCCCAGCTTCCGCGGCATTTACGACGAACGGGGCGGCTTGTCGCTGGCCTGGGGCGCGGACCTCGGCTCGCCCAACCATACCGGCCCGGATCTGCTGATCCTGGAATGGGGAGGCAACGAAGGCTACTGGATCAATCTCCGAACCGCCTCCGGATGGAGCGGGCCGCGCTACGTCCCGGCCGCCCTCTCGCTGAGGTCCGGTTCTTCGCCCAACTCGACGCTCTACAGTTGGGGAACCCTCGTGGACTACGATTGGTTCGGCGTTCGCCCCGGCGGCCTCGTGCGGGAGATCCTCCTCACCAGCGTGCTGGCGGGCGACCGGGGCACCTCCTCCGACGGCGGCTTCAGCTTCGCTCCCGATCCCGCCGGCGCCTTGCTGATCAACCCCCAGACCAACCAGCCTTTCTCGAAAGGCGCCGGACCGCCCTATTACACCGGCAGCGACCTGACAGCGGACATTTGGTACGTTGTGAGCCTGTCGGAGGTCGCCTCCGTGCGGGAAGCCCCCGAGCCCGCCACCGCTTGGCCGGCGGCCGGCGGGCTGGCCGCCTTGGCCTGGCTGCGACGCCGGCGAGCCCGCTAAATCTTCACCCTCTCGTAATCGAAGGGCTCGTTGACCAGATGGTACAGCGGCTCGCCTTCCCGCTGAAGATAGTAAGTCTTCAGGGGCGTACGGGGAAAGTCGGTTAGTTTTCGGGGCACGGCGCGGCCCCCTTCCAGCCACTCGTAGACCGGAATCTCCCAGGGGTTGAAGGTATCGCTCAAGCCGCGCTCCTTGGCGATGCGGAACAGGTGGACGTTGCCCGGCTCGTGGCCCGCCAGCCAGGTCCCGATGATATCCAGCCGGAACTTATCCCGGCTGAACATCACCAGGTTCGTCAGATAATCGTCGCCGATTTCAAAGCCGTTGCCGTCGCGCCCGTAGATGCCTTCGATGACGGCCAGACCGGTCCGCACCACGCTCATGTGGTCGCAGGTCTTCTGGGCCCAGATTTCCTGTTCCACGGGCCCCAGCGGAGCGCGGCTGTCGTAGCGCGAGTAACCCAGCCGGCGGTGGTTCTCGAAATAGCGCTTCACCCGCGCCTCGGCCTCCGGGTGGATGTCGGGCTTCATGTAATCCGGCACGCCCCCCACCATCCGCCAGCCCTGGCAGAACCGCACGTAGGGCATCACCACCATGCCCTGCTCGTTCTTGACCGAGAGCGTCATGCACATGCCGTGGGCCTTCCACTTGGCGATGTTCAGCAGAAAGGTGTCCGGTTCGTTGACCGGGGCGTAGTGCGGGATGCGCCGGAAAATCACCGGCTCGGGCACCGCGCTCCAGGTGATCTCATAGCCTTCCCGGAAGTGGCGCGGCCGGCGGTCCGGGTCGTTGATCTGGACGCCGTAGCGCTCATGGATGTCCGCGAAGCCCCGCCAGTTCAGGGCGTGGCGATGATTGGCCTCGGCAAAGTAGAACTTGCGCAGGCCCAGCTCGCGCAGGCCCAGGATGAGGCCTTCGTAAAAGTCCGGATCGGTGGCCGCGCCCCACAGCTCGACCTCCGGCCGGCGCGGGCTGCGCAAGCAAGTGGGGTTGGGCTTGAGCACCACGCGGTGGGTCAGCGGAATGCCCGGGCGATCGCGCGGCAGGAAGATTTCGCGCGCCAGCCGGAGGCCTTCCTGGCGCTTGGCCTCGGCCGCGGTCTTCTCCGGAACCCGCGTGCGGCGGATGAACACCGCCTTGGGATGAGCCTCGATAAAGGGGTGCAGGCCGAACCAGGCGTGCCGGGGGGCGGCCTGCAAGGCGCCCGCCGCCGCCAGGAACTCCCTCCGAGTCCACTCCATGACCCGATGATAGCGCGACGGAGCCGCCGCCGCGCGGGGCCGCCGCCGGCCTTCCTCTAGAATGGAAGGCATGCCCGATTCCCAACAGGAATTCCATCGCATCGCCAAGCTGCCGCCCTACGTCTTCAGCGTGGTCAACGAGATGAAGGCCCGCCTGCGCGCCGCCCAACGGGACGTAGTGGACCTGGGGATGGGCAATCCCGACGGCCCCACGCCCCGCCCGGTGGTGAGCAAGCTCATCGAGGCGGCCCGCATCGCGCGCAACCACCGCTATTCGGTTTCGCGCGGCATCGCGCGCCTGCGCGAGGAGATCGCCCGGCGGTACCGGACCAACTACGGCGTGGAGCTGGATCCCGAGCGGGAGGCCATCGTCACCATGGGCGCCAAGGACGCCCTGGCCCACCTGCTGTTCGCCGTCATCGGCCCGGGCGATGTGGTGGCCACCCCCAATCCCTGCTACCCCATCCACCAGTACGGCGTGCTGATGGCGGAAGGGCAGGCCGCCCTGCTGCCCATGCCCACGCCGGAGGAATTCCTGAACCGGCTGGAGGATCTGTTCCGCCACGCCTCTCTCAAGCCCCGGCTCATTCTGATCTCCTTCCCCCACAACCCCACCACGCACTGCGTCGAGCGAGAGTTCTTCGCCCAGGTGATCGGGCTGGCCCGCCGGGAAGGCGCCATGGTGGTCCACGACTTCGCTTACGCCGATATCGGCTTCGACGGCTACCGCCCGCCCAGCATCCTCCAGATCGAGGGCGCCAAAGAGGTGGCCGTGGAGATCTTCTCCATGTCGAAGTCCTACAACATGGCGGGCTGGCGGGTGGGCTTCTGCCTGGGCAACGCGCGCATGATCGCCGCCCTGGCGCGCATCAAGAGCTACCTGGATTACGGCGTCTTCCAGCCCATCCAGATCGCCGCCATCATCGCCCTGCGCGAGTGCGAGGAGGAGACCCGCCGCATCTGCGCCGTCTATGAAAAACGGCGCGACGTGCTGGTGGCGGGGCTGCGGCGGGCGGGCTGGGAGGTCACGCCGCCGCGCGGCTCGATGTTTCTCTGGGCCCCGCTGCCCGAGCCCTTCCGCGCCCTGGGTTCGCTGGAATTCTCCCAGCGCTTGCTGGAAGGCGCCCTGGTGGCGGTCTCGCCCGGCATCGGCTTCGGCCCGCTGGGCGAGGGATACGTGCGCTTCGCGCTGGTGGAAAACGAGCATCGCATCCGGCAGGCGACCCGCTCGATTCGGCAGTTCCTGCGGGCCGCGCGCTGAGGCCGGAGGCCGGCCGCCCCTGCGGCCTGCGCCCGCGGGCCCTATAATGCGCCTGTGGCGGCTCACCCGGAGACCTGGGCGGCCGAGCTGGTCGAGCTGGGTCGCCTCCGCGCGGCCGCCCTGGAGGCCCTGCTCGAGGAGGAGACGCTGGCCTGGCGGCGGGAACTGGACTGGGACTTCCGCCCCTCGGCCGAGCTGGTGCGCCGCTTCGTCGAGCTGCAATCCCTGGGCGGCTACGCCCTCCTGCGGGAGGGCCAGGCGGTCGGCTACGCCTACTACGTGGCCGAAGAGCGCAAGGGGCTGGTCGGCGACCTCTACGTCATGGAGCGGTTCCGCCAGGCGGACAGCGAAGGGCGCCTGCTGGGGGCGGCGCTGGAGGCCCTGATGCGCATGCGCGCCGTGCGCCGCGTGGAGTCCCAGTTAATGCTGCTCGGCTCCGGCGCCGAGCGCGGCCTGCCGGCGGCCGCCTACCTGAAGAGGTTCGAGCGGCTGTTGATGGCCTTCGAGGCTTCGCGCGCGGCCTACTTGCAACCCCGCCCCGAGACCGGCGCGCTGCTGGACCGCTGGACCGAGCGCCGCCAGGAGGAAGCGGCGCTGGTGATCGCCGCCGCCTATCGCGGCCACATAGACGCCGAGGTGAACGATCAGTATCGCTCGGCCGCCGGGGCGCGGCGTTTCCTGTACAACATCGTGCAGTATCCGGGCTGCGGGACGTTTTTCGCGCCCGCCTCCTGGCTGGCCGTGGCGCCTTCCTCCGGGCGTCTGTGCGGCCTCTGCCTGGCCAGCCTGGTGGCGGCCGACGTCGGCCACATCACCCAGATCTGCGTGAGCCCGGCCGCCCGCGGCCGCGGCCTGGGCTACGAGCTGCTGCGGCGGTCGCTGGTGGCGCTGGCGGAAGCGGGAATGCGGAAGGTCACTCTGACGGTGACCTCGGCCAACCGGAGCGCGGTCGAGCTGTACGAGCGGATGGGCTTCGCCGTCTTGCGGCGATTCGCCGCCCTGGTCTGGGACGGATTTTGAGGCAGCGGGCGGGCCGCAGCACCCCCGGAAAGTGGTGCTATCGCTCTGCCGCTGCGTACACTGTTGCTTGAGAGGGCTTGGATGAGCTTAGCCGATCCCCACCGCCATCTGGCTTGGTTCCTGGGACCCAAGGCCGAAAACGCCGAGGTCATGGAAAGCCTCCTGCTCCAGATCCTGCGCGATTACTTCCACTGGCGCAAGAACTACTTCCCGGGCGATCCCATCCTGATCAGCCGCAGCTTGCAGCGGGAGTTCGGCCCCGAGCACGATGCCCTGCGCGAGCGCCTGGACGAGCTGATGGCCGCCCTGCGCCGCAACTTCCCCTTCTACAGCCCGCGCTACATGGGGCACATGCTTTCCGACACCACCCTGGCATCCTCTCTGGGCTTCATGGCCGGCCTGCTGTTCAATCCCAACAACGTCACGCCGGAGGCCGCGCCCGTCACCACCGAGCTGGAAATCGAGGCCGCCGGCGCGGTGCTCGCCATGCTGGGCTACCAGCCGCCGCCCGAACCGCCGCCGCCCGGCGAGGACCCTCGCCGCTATTACGAGCGCGCCGGGCGCAAGGAGTACGGCTGGGCCCACATCACCTCGGGCGGAACGGTGGCCAACATCGAGGCCCTTTGGATCGCCCGTCAGGTGCGCTACTTTCCCCTGGCCGTGCGGGAGGCGGCGCGCGAACACGAGCTGGAAATCACCGTCCAGCTCGCCGACGGCGCCCGCACCGACATCCGGGCGGCGGATCCCTACCAACTGCTCCTGATCAAGCCGCGCGAAGCCGTCTTCCTGCTGCCCCGTTACATTCAGGCGCTGCGCAAGCAGCACAAGACCGCCGCCTCGGGCGATCCCCTGTGGAGGATCGCCTGGCGGTACCTGAACGAAACCCGCTACGCTTTGGCCCGCGGCGCCGGCGCCTGCTTCGCCGAATTTCCCCCTGCCATTCTGGCCGCCGGCACCCGCCACTACTCGGTGGCCAAAGCGGCCGACGTGATCGGAGTGGGGCAAAGCAACCTCATCAGCGTCCGCACCGACGGTTGCTTCCGCCTGGACGTCGAGGACCTCCGCCGGCGGCTGCTCGAGCTGATCCAGGCCCGCCGCGTGCCCCTGTGCGTGGTGGCCACCGCGGGCGCCACCGAAGAGGGCGCGGTGGACCCGGTGCACCGCATCGTCAAGCTGCGCTCCGAGCTGGAGGCCGAGCGGCGCGCCTCTTTCTGGCTGCACATTGACGCCGCCTGGGGCGGCTTCATCCGCAGCCTCTTCTCGATCGAAGCCAAAGACAGCGCGGTCGCGCTGGCGCTGAAAATCGGCCGCCAGCTCGAAGTGCCCTACCGCGGCGAGCTGCTCGATTGGCACGAGCGCTTCGCTCGCCGGGTGGATGAAATCGCCGCCGCCGCCCGCAAGCTTACTCCCGCCTCCCGGCCGGAACGGGCGGCCGGTTCAGAGGCTGAGTTTCGCAAGAATACCCAGGGCGAGCTGGCCCGCATGCGCCAGCGCCTCCAGGCGGGCGATTACGCCGGCTATCTGGCCCTGCTGGAGCGCTTCCCGGAACGCTTCGAGCACCGCCTGACCGAACCCAAGATCGAGAACTTCCGCCTGGCCCCCCACGAGGTGACGCACTGGGTGCGCGAGTTCGTCCGCGAGCAGATCCAGATCCGCTCCGACGGCGCCGGCCGGCGCTTCCAGGTCAACTGGCCCAGCCCCGAGGTAGGCAGCGCCTTCGCCGCCTTCCCCGAGGCCGACTCGATCACCGTGGACCCCCATAAGATGGGCTACACGCCTTATCCCTGCGGCTGCGTCGCCTTCCGCAACGACCGCGTCCGGCTGTTCGTCCTTCAGCGGGCCCCTTACGTCACCGCCGGCGTACAGGATCCGTTGCTGCACACCCCGCCGCGCCATCGCCAGATGGACGATCCCGCCGGGCGCATCGTGATTGATTCCTTCAGCCCTTTCATCCTGGAGGGCTCCAAGCCCGGCGCCGCCGCCGCCGCCTTGTGGCTGTCGGTAAAGACCGTGCCGCTGACCGCCCGCGGGCACGGGTTGATCGTCAAACAATCCTTGCTGGCGGCCCGCGAACTGCACGAATGGCTCACGCGCTGGGACGCACTCGCCGGCCGAAGCCGCCTCACCCAGTTCGTCACTCTCACGCCCGAGCAACCGGACACCAACATCGTCTGCTTCGTCGTCAAGAAGAAGCAGTCCGTCTCGCTGGAGGAGTTGAACCGCCTGACCGAACAGGTCTACGAGGACTTCACCATCCTCTCCGAGCTGGGCGAGCGCGAGTACAGTTACGGGCAGGCCTTTTTCCTTTCCCATACGCGCATGCAACCCCCGCAGTATCCCGTCGAGACCCTGGCCGGGTTTTTTGCCCGTTGCGGCCTGGCCGATTCGGCCTCCGCGGACTACGCCCGCATGGGCCTGACCGTCCTGCGCGCCTGCGTGATGAACCCCTATCTGCACGCCAGCCGGCAGACGCCCGGCGGGGATTTCACGCGCTCGCTGGTCGAGGAGCTGGACCGCTCCGCCGAGCGGCACGCGGCGGCTCTCTGAGCGGGCGGCCGCCGGCCCGAGAGCCGGGCCTCGCCACCGGCGCCTCCCGCGGCCAACGCGGGGGGGAACGTGCTAAGATAGCCGGCCCTTGGCCATGTCGGATCTCCCCCGGTCGCTCCCGCGGCTCCTCGCCTTCGGCATTCTGGCCGCTCTGTGGGGAGCGCTGGCTTATCAGGCTTGGGACTCAGGGGTCACGGTGGACGAGCCATCTCACCTGCTGTCGGCCTACCTTTACTGGCGCGGCCAGGACAAACTCCAGCCGCGGGACCTCCCGCCTCTCATCAAGATCGTGGGCGGCTGGGTGCCGGCCCTCACCGGGCTGCCGGTCCCTTATGATCACCCGCTCTGGGCCGACCAGCACGAATGGACGATTTCCCTTGTCATGATGGAGCGGCTGAAGGCCGAACAAATCCGCCGGCTCTTTTTCCTGGCCCGCCTGCCGCTGTTGATCTTTCCGCTACTTACCGCCTTCCTGCTCTGGCGCTGGGCAGCAGAGCTCTTCGGCCCTTGGACGGCTGTGCTTCTCACCCTGGCCTTCGCCCTGGAGCCGACGGCCCTGGCCCACGGCTCGCTGTTCAAGAACGACTTGGCCGCCGCCTTCGGCTACCTGTTCTTCTGGAGGGCAGCTTGGCGATTCTGGCGCCGGCCCGGTGCGGGACCGGCAGTCCGGCTCGCCTTCGGGCTGCTGACGGCCGTGCTGGCCAAGCTTTCGATGCTAGTGCTGGGGCCTCCGGCAGTGGCGGTGGTGCTGTTACGGAGGGTTCCTCAGCGCCGCATTGCGCTGCTTTGCCTGGGGTTGATCCTGCTGATCCCTTACTTGGGCTCGCTGGCGGCCTGCCGGTTCGAAGCCCGCCCGCTCTCCTCAGAAGAACTGGCAGCCCTGGACGGCGATCCGGCGATCCCCATACCTGTGCGGGCCGCCGCCCGGCTGTTCGGTCTGCTGCCCGCGCCCCTGCCCATGTGGCAGGGGGCCCTCTCGCTGATCCACAGCAATGCGGCGAACAATCGCATCTATCTTTGGGGCCGGATCTACACCGGCGGTCATCCTCTCTACTTCCTCGCAGCGCTGGCGGTAAAGACGCCCGTGCCCTTGCAGATCCTGGCGGTTTGCGGGGCTGTGATCCTGCTGGCACGGGCGGCCCGGCGGCGGTTCGCACCCACGGACCTGTTCTGGCTTCTGCCTCCTGTTCTGTATGTCGTCTTGGCCTCGCTCTCCAGCTTGCAACTGGGCGTCCGCCTCATCCTGCCGGCGCTTCCCTTCGGCCTGCTGCTCTGCGGAGTCGCCATGCGGTGGATGCTCGAGAGGCGCCGGCTCATCCTGCTCTCCGCACTCCTCGTCTGGCTCGGGGTGCAATCCGCCCGGATTTATCCGCAGGGCATCGCCTTCTTCAACCTGCCGGCGGGCGGGCCAAACCACGGCCTCCGCTATCTGGCCGACAGCAACCTCGACTGGGGACAAAGCCTGCGCCAACTGGCCCGATATGTCCGCCAAGCCGGCATCCCGAGATTGCGTCTCTCCTACTTCGGTATGGACAACCCCTGGGCCTACTTCAACGACTCAGTGCTCGAGTTGCTGCCGCCTCCCTGGCATCCCGACCTGGTCGAGAAGGGTCGGCTCGTCTACCAGCCGGAGCCGGGCTACTACGCCATCAGCGCCAGTCTTCTGCCCGGCCACTTGTTCGAACCCGAGTATCAGGAGTATTACAAGCACTTTCGCGAAAGGAAACCGATCGCAAAGGTGGGATACTCGATCTACGTCTACAGGGTAGACCCGCTGCCCGCGGCGACAGGCCTCCACGGAGCCGAACACGCTCTGGCCTCCCGGTAACCATTCGGACCGCGCCGGCCGGCGTACCACCTGATCCGCCGGGAGGCCCGCACCCACAGCGCCCGCCTGCCGGCGTCCCCGCACAACCCGACGTTTGCCGCAAGAGCGCGACCTTCTCTATTCTGAAAGAGAGACCGGCATGAGCCCCAGGCGCAGCGTCCTGTTTCTCTGCACGGGCAACTCGGCCCGCAGCCAGATGGCCGAAGGCCTGTTGAGACATTGGGCCGGCGATCGCTTCGAGGTTTTCAGCGCCGGGACCCACCCCAGCCGGGTTCGAAGCGAGGCGATCGCCGTCATGCGGGAACTCGGCGTGGATATCTCGGCCCACCGCTCCAAATCGCTGGAGGAATTCCTCGGCCGGCCGTTCGATTACGTCATCACCGTCTGCGACCAGGCCCGCCAAAGCTGCCCGGTCTTTCCCGGACCTGCCCGGCGCATCCACTGGAGCCTGGAGGACCCGGCCGCCGCACCGGGATCGGAAGCCGAGCGCCTGGCGGTTTTCCGCGCGGTGCGCGACCGGCTCGGCGAACACATCCGCGAATTCCTGGCCGGCGGGGGCGGCCCGGCGCTTTGAGGCGCCCCCGGGTCTGGGACCGGTCCGTCCGAATTGGCCCTTTCGCCGGCCTTGACAGCTCGCCGCCCCTTTGATAGCATTCCCGTCGCAGTATCTCCAGCGAAGGGGAAGGGTCATGGAAAAGGGGGTCATCCGAACCATAGCCATCGCAGCGCTCATCGGCTGCCTGCTGGCCGCGGCCGGCTTCGGCCAGGAGTTCCGCGCCACTCTGTCGGGCCACGTCTTCGACTCGACCGGAGCGGCGGTGCCCAACGCCAAGGTGCAGGCGGTCAACGTCGCAACCAACGAAACCACTACGGCGACCACCGATCTGTCGGGCGCCTATACCATTCCGTTCCTCCGGCCGGGGTCCTACCGCATGACGGTCACGGCCCAGGGATTCAAAACCTTCACGCGCGAAAACATCACCTTGCAGGTCGGCCAGATCGCCGGCATTGACGTGACGCTGGAGGTCGGCGAGGTGGCCGAACGGATCGAAGTCACCGCCCAGGCGGCGCTGCTGGAGACCCAGACCGCCAGCCGGAGCGGCATCGTCAACACCACGCAGGTCACCGAGCTTCCGCTCAACACGCGCAACCCGTTCATGCTGGGCGCCATGATGTCCGGCGTGATCTGGCGGGGCAACGCCATCTGGATGCGGCCTTTCGACAACGGCGCCATCGCCGAATGGGTCGTCAACGGCGGCAGCCAGCGGCGCAACGAGTTCCTGCTGGACGGCGCGCCCAACAACGCTCAGATGGGCGGCAATAACATCGCTTACGTCCCGATCGTGGACGCGGTGCAAGAGTTCAACATTCAAACCAACACTTACGATTCCCAGTACGGACACTCCGGCGGGGGCGTCTTCAACGTGGTTCTCAAGAGCGGGACCAATCAGTTCCATGCCACCGCCTGGGAGTTCATGCGGCGCCAGAGCTGGGACGCCAACACCTTCCAGAACAACGCCATCGGCGCCAGGCGGCCGGATCACAAGCTCGATCAGTACGGCTTCCAGTTCGACGGTCCGGCCCACATCCCCGGCCTGCTCAAGAAGGACGGGCGCGTGAAGCTGTTCTATCTGGGCAGCCTCGAACTCTATCACGAGCTCTGGCCGCAGTTCCTGCGTAACTCGTTCCCCGAGCCGGAAATGCGCAACGGCGACTTCAGCAAGCTGGTCAACGCCGACGGCTCGCCCATCATCATTTACAACCCTTTCACCACGCGCTTCGACGCCAGCCAGAACCCGATCCGCGATCCCTTCCCGGGCAACGTCATCCCGCCCAGCCTGATCAACCCCGTCGCCCGCAACGTCAGCAAGTACATGCCGCTGCCTAACGCCAAGACGCCCAACGTGCGCTATGCCACGCAAAACCTCATTCACGAAAAGTACGCCGCCGAAGACAATTTCTATAACCTGATCCTGAAATTCGACTGGAACTTCGGCGACCGGCACAGGGCGTTCCTCCGCCACGCCTCCAACGACCGGACCGAAGACCGCTGCATCAACGGGATTTGCGAAGGGCCGGGCATGAACGGGCAACAGCCCTTCCAGCGCATCAACGACGCCTACGTGCTCGACTGGGTGGGGACCATGACGCCTACCCTGGTCCTGAACGCCCGCCTTTCTTCCAACCGTTTCATCGAGAAAGGCTTCGGGAGGGGCAACGTCGGCTTCGACCTGACCTCGCTCGGCCTGCCGGCCTCGCTCATCAACCAGCTACCCACGCCGCGCTACTTCGGTGTCTGGAGCTTCGACGGCTACACCACCCTGGGCCGCTACCAGAGCATCAACCTCACCAACACGTACAACTTGCAGGGCAACGCCACCAAGATCTGGCGGACCCATACCTTCAAGGCAGGCGCCGATCTGCGCCGGATCCACTACATTCTCCAGAACACCGGCAACATCTTGCAGTTCAGCCATAGCAGCGCCTGGACCCGCCGCTTGTGGAACCAGGCGGAGGTGAACTCCGGCGACGGCTACGCCACTTTCCTGCTCGGCCTCTCGGGAGGTTCCTCCAACTACCCGCTCTATCCTTTCTTCCGCCAGTGGTACTTCGCTCCCTACATCCAGGACGACTGGAAAGTCTCCCGCCGCCTCACGCTCAACCTGGGTTTGCGCTGGGATTACAACGGTCCGCCCGATGAGAAGTACAATCGCCTGAACCGCGGCTTCGATCCCACGGTCCGCAACCCCGTGGCGGACCAGATCCCGGCCGCCATGCTGGCCCAGTATCCCCAGTTGCGCGACCTCAAGGGCGGGCTGCGCTTCGCCGGCGTGGGCGGCGTCGCCCGCGCGGCCGGCAATCGCGATCTCGACAACTGGCAGCCGCGCATCGGCGCCGCCTTCCAGATCAGCTCCAAGCTGGTCCTGCGCGGCGGCTACGGAGTCTACTTCTCCAACCCCAACAACGATTACCTCCAGACGGTCGGCTTCTCCACCAGCACCCCGATCGTCAACAGCCTGGACGGAGGCCGCACGCCCATTCCCGGCGTGCTGAGCAATCCTTACCCCTCCGGCATCAGCGTGCCTACCGGCGCTTCGCTGGGCTCGCTGACCTTCGTGGGGCGCAACACGAGTTGGTTCGACCCGAACTTCCGCATCCCTTACGTGCGGCAGTTCTCTTTCGGCTTCCAGTACCAGGTCACGCGGACCGCCACCCTGGATCTCTCTTACATCGGCAGCCGCACCCTGGATGAGAACGACTCGCGCGCTTACAACATCCCCGGCCTGGACTTCCGCAGGCAGTGTAACCTCCTGGAAGGGGGCAGCCCGACCTACTGCGATCAGGCGCTGCCTAACCCCTTCCGCAACCTGCCGGCTTTCGCCGGCACCGGCTTTTACACTTCCACCACGCTCTCCCGCTATCAGCTCAACCGGCCCTTCCCGCAATTCAGCGGCGATATGAATCAGCTCGGGCGCAACGACCGCCGCATCTGGCACAACGGCCTTCAGGTCAGCTACAACCAGCGCGCCGCCCGAAACGTCACCCTGCTGCTCAACTACACCCTGTCGAAGACCATCGAGCGCACCGGCTGGAACGACCCCTTCGCCGGCGTGATGCAGCAGGGTCCCATCACCTACGACCGGCTGCACATGTTCAAGGCCACGGCCGTCTACGAGATGCCCTTCGGCAAAGGCCGGCGGTGGGGTTCGGGCGCCTCCGGCCTCCTGCAAAAGCTGATCGGCGGCTGGGAGCTGACCACCTTTATCAACACCACCTCCGGCGAGCCCATGAATCTGCCGGGCAACGTGATCATTTTGAAGGACCCCAAACTCACTCCGGACTGGAGCCAGGAGAGGGTGCGCTTCTGGAGCCCCTGCGTGCTCCGCCAATACAACGACGGCAGCATCCGGCCCCAGTCTTACAGCGTCGCCGCCGGCTGCGGAACCGACTTCGCCGGCTATCACTGGCTGATGACCGCCAGCTACGCCCCGCGCTCCACTCCTTACCGCAGCTCCCAGATCCGCTCCCATCCCTGGTTCAGCATGGATGCTTCGCTGAACAAGACCGTCACGATCGGCGAGCGCGCCCGCTTCCAGATCGGCGTCGAGGCGTTCAATGCCTTAAACCACACCAACTTCACCTGGGAGCGCGGCACCACCGACCCCAACAGCCCGAACTTCGGCCTGATTTACCTCAGCCAGTCCTCGCTCACCAATAACGGTTACCCCCGTCAGGTGCAGCTCCGGCTGAAGTTCTACTGGTAGGAAACCGCGGCGCGGCGCGCTGCGGCCGCGCCGCGCCGGCCTGTTACTTCGCGCGGGCTCCCGGCCCGCCCTCGCCGAAGACGAAGGCGGTAAAGCGGAAGATATCGCTGTCCGGATCCTGCCAGGCCGAAGGCGACAGGCCGGCCTTGAGGCAGGTTTCGCGCAGAAATGCCATCCGATCCCAGCCCTGCTCGGTGGCCACCTGCGGCAGCAAGAGACCTTCGCGCTCCCCCTTCTTGACCACCAGCCCGTGCCGGCCCACGACGATTTCCTTGGCCTCCAGCACGCGCCGCAGGGGCGAGAGGACCGAGATCTCGTACTCCAACTGGTCCAGCTCGGCGGTCGCCACCGGCGGGAAGCGTTCGTCCCGCACCGCCGCCAGCGCGGCCACATCCCGCACCGTCAGATACAGCGGCTTCATCGGAAAGATGTAGCCGATGCAGCCCCGCAGTCTGCCCTGGCGCCTCAGCGTGACGAAGGCGCCCCGGTCCTCGAGCAAGGAAGGCAGGCGCGGCGCCGGGCATTCGTACAGCTTGCGCTCGCGTACCGCCGTCTCCACCGACTTGCGCGCCAGCCAGAGCAGCTCCTCCTGCTCCTTCCGCCCCAGAGAGAACTCCCCGGCCGCCTTCCCTTCGCCGTCCCCCGCAGTCTTGCCGGCTTTCAGCAGCGCCAACGCGCCGTAACCCACCACCCGGCTCCGGTCCCCCGTCACATCTGCCGAGTTGGCGTACTTGAGTAGGCGCACCCGGCGAGCCCCCAACCGCTCGGCCGCGATCATGGCGGCCACGATCGGCCCCCCGCCGCAGGCCTCCCATACGTTCTGCTCGAAATTGCGGGCCAGGGTGTAGTAGTCCCACTCCTCGATCGCCTTCAGCACCCGGCGATCCAGGCGCACCGCCTCCTCATAGGGATGATAGTGCGACAGGTCGCTGCTGGCCACGATCAAGGTCGGGCCCTCCGAACCGGGGATGGTCTTGGCCAGGGCGACGCCCAGCGCGCGGCAGGCTTCGTAGCGCTGGTCGCCCATGACGATCGCCGTCAGTTGGAACGATCCCAGCGTCCGCTGGAGGAAAGGGAGCTGCACCTCGAGCGCATGCTCGCCCCGCTCGCCCGAGACCGTGTGGCCCCGGCCGGACAGCTCGATGCCCGGGCCCGCCTTGGCCAGCCGGGCCGAGAAGGCCTTGTCCACCGCAACCGCGCCCAAGGGCGTGGCGTAGGCGTCCCCGTCATAGACCGCCGAGAAACCGAAGGCGTCAATGTGGGAGGGCGAGATGATCACCACGCGCGCGTACTTGCGGTCCTTCAGCAGGGCGTAGGCCTGGGCCGCCACCCCGCCCGAGTACATGTAGCCCGCGTGCGGAACGATCAGGGCCGCGGGCGCCTCGGCCACGGCGGGCGGCTGGGCGCGCCCCAGCAACTCGTCCACCGTCCGGGCCAGCTCCCTGGGATCGGCCGGATAGAACCCTCCCGCCGCCGCCGGCGGGCGGATCTTGGGTTTCTGAGCCGAGCAGACCGCCAGCACGGCGGCCAGCGCAGTCAGCAGCGCGAGGCGTCGCCTGGTCATGATTTCTCCCATACGCCCGGGATCGGCTGCCGGCAATACTCACAGCGGCCGCCCCGCACATGCAAGCTCCGCACGAAGAAGCCCTCCCGCTGGATCAGCACCCGCCGGCAGCGCGGGCAATAAGTGTTCTCGGCCGGATGCCCCGGCACGTTGCCCAGATACACGTAATGCAGCCCCTCGGCGTCGGCAATGGCTTTGGCTCGCTCCAGCGTCTTGAGCGGCGTCGCCGGCAGGTTCTTCAACAGATACTGGGGGTGAAAGCGCGTGAAGTGCAACGGCACGTCCAAACCCAGATCGCTCTTCACCCAGCGCGCCAGATCCCGGAACTCCTGGTCCCCGTCGTTCAGCGTGGGGATCACCAGGTAGACGATCTCGGTCCACATGCCCAGCTTGCGCAACGCGACCAGCGCCGCCAGCACCGGCTTGAGCTCCCCGTTGACCACCTCCCGGTAAAACTTCTCGGAGAAGGCCTTCAGGTCCACCTTGACCGCATCCACCCGCCGGCAAAGTTCCTTCAGGGGATCGGTCATGATGTAGCCGCCGGTGACCACTACGCTCTTGACCCCCGCCGCCCGGCCCGCTTCCGCCGTCTCCAGCATGTACTCGTAAAAGATCACCGGCTCGCTGTAAGTGTAAGAGATGGTGGCGCACTGATTCTGCCGGGCCAGCGCGGCCACTTCCCGCGGCGGCAGGTACAGGCTGCGCACCTGCTCCGGCCGCACCTGCGAGATGTCCCAGTTCTGGCACATCTTGCAGTTGACGTTGCAGCCCGCGGTGGCGATCGAGAACGACGTCGTGCCGGGCAGCACGTGAAAGAAGGGTTTCTTCTCGATGGGGTCTATGTTGGCCGCGCAAACCCGCGAGTGCACCAGCGTGTAGTAGATACCGCCGCGATTCTCGCGCACTCCGCAGTAGCCGCGCTCCCGATCGTCAATCACGCACTCGCGCGGGCAGAGCGTGCACTTGATCTTGCGATGCGGAAGCTTCTCATAATAGCGGGCCTCGGCCACATAGCGCGCCTCGTCCTCCGCCCTGCGGGCCCCCTCGGCCGCGCTCGCCAGGCCGGGCAGCGCCGCGGCCCGCTTCAAGAAGGTCCGGCGATCCTGCAACCCGCCCATGACCCTATACCTCGAGGCGCTCGATCCGGCCCGGATCGTTGGTCCCGATGCCATGCCGGGCGGCCGTCAAGATCCACTTCGGCTCGCGCCCGGCATCCTTGAGAGGCTTCAGGCCCCGCCGGGCGCGCTCCTGTTCCAGAATCTGCCAGCCGGTCCAATCCAGCGCCACCGGATCGCGCGCCGCCAGCAGGCCGTTGAACGGCCAGCTCCATTGCGGCATATAGGACGGCCCGCCTTCGTACTGGCCGTTGACGGCGTCGCAAATCGTCAGCCGCACCTTCTGCCGGATGGGGGGCAGCATGTAGACGTCCGCCACGTAGGGATCGCCCGTGTTCGGGTGGTACTTGTTGGGGTTGTGCACCGCCCCGAAAAGGTTCTTCATCGCCAGGGTCACCCCCACGATGCCGTGGTCCTTGAGCACGGGCAGGTTGATCACCCCGTCGCAGACCTGCGTCAGCGCTTTGGCCAGCAGGCTGGCCGCGCTGCCGAAGGCGCTCAGCTCGTCCTCGTAACCCAGCAGATCGTTGCCCATCACCCGGGCCCGATCCCGGCCGGTGGCGATGCGGTAGCCGGCGCTCTCCAGATCCTCGCTCAGCCGGTCCCAAACCAGAATGTCCCGGGCGCGGATGCCGGCTTGCTGGAGCCTCTCCATGATCGCCTCGACCAGCTCGGGGTGCGTCGAAGCGCCCTTGCCCGCCAGGCAGTTGACCTTCAGTCCGATCACCTCGCCCGGGCGCACCAGCCTGCGCCAGGCCTCTCCCGGGTTGTCCACCCCGTAGAAGGCCTGCAGGAGCCGGTCCAACAGCTTCCCCAGGCGCGCCCCATCCGGTCCGCCCCCGGCACGCAGCGCCGGATCGCGCGCGATGACCACGCGCGAGGGACCGCCCGCAGGTCCCGACTTCACCTGCCCGGACGGGCCGCGGCTCTGCCCGCAGGCGCCGCCCGTCAGTCCTGCCAGGCAACCTCCCAGGAATCGCCGCCGGCTCGCGTCGCTACGACCCATCTCAAGCCCCCAAGGACTCCCCGCTTCCCGTTATAGCACCGCAGGCGGCGGCGGGCTCGGGCCGGTTTTCAGGGCGCGCCTCGCAGGCGTTCGTCCACCGCCCGGGCCAGCGCGATCAGCGCCGCGGCCGTCTCGGCGGAATCCTGGTAGGCCACCAGCCGCACGAAGTAGCGCCCGCGGCGAAAGGTCAGGCTCGGCCCGTAGGATCGTCCCGCCTCGCCCACCTGGATCGCGCGGCTGCCGGCGGCAGGCTCGGACTCGAACAGGCGGCGGGCGCCCGCCGCGGCGCTCATTTCATGCACGTCCGCCGCCGCTTCGCTCCCGTTGCGATGACGGTACTCGGCGGCCAGCGTGCGCACGACGCCCGCCTGGAGGTAGCGTTCGGCGTCCCCGTCCACGTAACGCCACAGCTCGGCGGCCGCGAAGCTGCGCGTTCGCCCTTTGCTCCAGCCGGCCGCCTCCGCCGGCAGGGGATCGGGCGCGCGCCGCGCGCAGCCGGCCGCGGCGGCCAGCGCCAGCAGCGTCGTCCAGCCCAGGGCTTTCACGTACGCGCCTTCCTCCGCCGCTCGAGCAGGATCTGATTGGTGCGCGAGCGGCTTTCTCCCACGCTGGTGACGTAGATCGCCGGCGGCCCCAGCACGGGGCAGGCATACTCGCAGGCCCCGCAGCCCACGCACGCTTCCGGATTGACCCAAGGCTGCCGCAGCGCCTTGGGTTTGCCCTCGGCGTCCGCCACCTCGGCCTCCCGCAGGTAGATCGCCTTGGGCGAAACGGGACACCACTCCTCGCAGACGATGCATTCGGTGGCCATGGCCCAGGGCAGGCATCTTCCGCGATCAATGAAGGCCGTCCCGATGCGGACCGGCTTGGAGGCGCCCGCACCGTCGGCGGCGCTCCACCCTTTCTGACGCGCGCTGATCTCCCAGATGGCGCCGGTCGGGCAGACCTGGCTGCACAGTACGCAACTCGGCTCGCAGTAGCCGATGCGCGGAACCAACACCGGCGTCCAGAGGCCTTCCAGGCCCGCCTGGGCCAGCGTCGGGTGCAGCGCGTTGTTGGGGCACACCTTCATGCACTCGCCGCACCGGATGCAGCGCGCCAGAAAATCGCTCTCCTCGAGCGCTCCCGGCGGGCGGATCAAGCGTTCGTCCCGGCCCACCTTCAGCCCGGTCGTGCTGCGCAGCAAGGGCACCGCCGCCGCGCCGATCCCCAGGCCGGCCAGCGCCCGCCGCCGCCCCAGATCGGGCCCGACCGCGGTTTCGCCGGCCGCGGGGAACAATCGGAACCGGAGGCCGGCTTCCGGGCAGTCGGCTACGCAGTTCAAACACAGGTGGCACTCGGCCTTGCGCCAGGCGGCCCCGGGAATCGGATCGTCGCCCCCCTGGCAGTGGAGCAGGCAGCGGTTGCACTCGCCGCATTGGGTCGGACGCTTTTCCAGCCCCAAGATCGCCCAGCGCGAGGCCGCCCCGAGCAGCGCCCCCAGCGGGCACAAGGCCCGGCACCAGAAGCGCGTGATACGCAGGTTCAGCGCCAGAATCGCCGCCAGAATCAAACCCAGCAGAAACGCCTGGCGGAAGTAAGGCTGCCGCAGACCGATCAAGACCTGGCTGAGCAGGAAGTGCAGCGCGTCGGCCGCGAAGCGCAGGCCCCACACGTCGGTCCGGTACAGCCCCTCGAACAGCCCGTTGAGGGCGTAACTCAACCCGGGCAACACGGCCAGGCCCAGCGAGCGCACCAGCAGGGCGATCGGGTCCAGCCAACCGATCACCGCCGAGCCCAGCAGCGCGGCCGCCAGCCCGCCCACCAGAATGGAATACTTCAGCCTTTGCCAGCCCTGATAGCGATTGGATTGGATCCGCCGCCGCCCCCGTTTGCTCTCCGATTTCAGATGGCTGAAGAAATGGTTCAGCGTCCCTAACGGGCAGATCCAGCCGCAGAAAAAGCGGCCCAAGAAAAACGTGGGAATCAGAATCGCCAGGCTCCCCAGCAGACCCTGGTACAGCGCGCCGGTGGCCAGAGCGTTGCCCAGCGCCGCCAGCGGGTCCGCCTGCAAGAACAGGCTCACCGGATAAGGCAGGCGAATCTCGCCCGGCGCCGCGCGGAACGATCCCCGAAACTCGGTCCGGGCCAGCAGGAACACAAACAGGGCGAAGAAGGCGATCTGCGAGCAGCGGCGGAGCTTTACCGGGGTCAAGCAGCTTGATTATAGGGGGCGCCGCGGTCCCCGTTCAACGCAGCCCTTCGGCCGCCAGGATCCTTCCGTCCCGGCTGATCCGCAACCGCCGGCCGCGCCAGACGACCGTGCGCCCGAACAGCCCGGCCGCCCAGACCGCCGCGCCCCAAAGGTCCCGGAGCGGAATCAGGATCGCATCGGCCCAGCTCAACCGGGCCCGCAGCACGCCCAGCGCCACCGTCAGGGCGGCCGCCAGGCGCAGGACCAGCAACCCGGCCCCCGCCCACCACTGCCCGCTCAGCATCAGCAGCACGGCCCACAGCGTGGCCATCGTGACGGGCATTCCCAGGTAACCGTCCCCGCGCGAGACGCGGATGGTGCGCGCCCAGCGTACTTGATGCTGCCAGGCCTCCCGCCAGCTCCAATCCGGCAGGTAGGTGGTGACCACCGGGCGGGCGATCACCACCTTCAATCCCAACTCGCGAATGCGGCGGCTGAGCTGATAATCGTCGGCCAGGTAGTCGGCGATCGCCCCGAAGCCGCCCGCGCGCGCCAGGTCCGCGGCGCGGAAGGCCATGGTCGAGCCCAAGGCGAACTCCGACACGCCCACCAGCGGAGCCACCAGCACGCCGGGCGCGAACTCGGTGGCGATGGAGAGCGCCTCGCAGCGTCCGGGCAGACCTTCGCCCTCGCCGCGGTACAGGCAGGTGACCATGCCGACCGCGCGATCCTCGAGCGGTCCCACCACGCGGCGCAGGTAGTCCCGCGGCACGGCGATGTCCCCGTCGTTGACCACCAGGATCGGGTGCCGCGCCTGCCCCGCCAGCTCCTCCAACAGACCCACCTTGAGGTTGGCCCCCGGGCGCCGGCCCACGACCAGGCGGATTGCAACCTCCGGAAACTCCGCCATCAGGCGCCGGATGTCTTCCGCCGCGGGATCCTCGGGGTCGCTTACCCCGAACAGAATCTCGAAGGCCGGGTAGTCCTGCACGGCGTGCGAGCGAATGGCTTCGTAGAAATGCGGGTCCGGTCCCTGCACCGGCTTGAGGAGCGAAACCGCCGGGAACTGCGCCGGCCGCGCCTCCGTCCGCCGCAGGAAACGGGCCGCCGCCCCCAGAGCCAGCAACTGATAGGCGGCCGCCGCCGCACCCGCCGCCAGCAGCAGCCAGATCACAGCGCCAGCAGCAAGACGCCGCAGGCCACCAGCCCCGCGCCCGCCCAGCGCCTCCAGTTGACTTTCTCACCCAGCAGGTAGCGAGCCAGCAGCGTGGTGGAAACGTATTCGACGGCGGTGGCCGGCACGGCGAAGCTCAAGTCGGCCACCGACAACAGGATCAGGAATGCCCCGAAGGAGATCGCCAACAGCAGCAGCGACAGCCCCAGATGCCAGCTCCGCAGCAGCCGCGCCGCCGCCCGCCCCAAGGCCCGGGGACGGAAATCGTGGATCTCGCCGTGCACCTTCATGCCCAGGGTTTGCAAAGCGTCGCCCGCACTGGCCGTCAGGGCCACGATCGCCACCAGCAGCCAGTTCATCGCGGCGCCCCCGACGGACGACGCGGCCGCGTGGTGCGGATGGCCGTCGTGCGCACCAGCAGCACGCCTACGGTGATCAGCAGGATGCCCGCCCAGCGCAGCGGCGAGATCTGCTCGCCCAACAGCAGCCGCCCGAGCAGCGCCGTCAAAGCGTACCCGGAGGCCGTCACCGGAACCACCCAGCTCAGGTCGGCCCAGCTCAGCAGGGCCAGCCGCGACAGCATCCACAGCGCCAGCGCCGTCATTCCCAGCAACACCCAGGGCGAAGCCAGCGCTTCCAGCCAGCCCAGCGGAGCGGCGAACCCCGCCGGAGCGCGGTGCCGCAGCCCCAGGCTCAGCATGAAGTTCCCCGCTACGTTGGCCGTCACCACCGTCACCGCCAGCACGCGAGTCTTCAGACGCAGCCTCCGCGCGCTCAATCTCCCGCCCCCTCCGGCTGCATCGCGCTCTGCCGCTGCCGCCGCACAAACCGTTTGCGCCGGGCCCGCAAGGCCAGATACTCGCGCGCCTCCTTGATCAAACGGCGCCGCTCGCCGCCGTCCCAGAGGGCGTTGCGCACCACCCGCCAGATCACCCGCGGCCGGAAGTAATACTCGCCGTAAAAGCGCTCGACCCACTCGATCAACTCGGCGCGGTCCAGCCCCGGGTAGGCCACGTTGGGCAACTGATGGCCCAGCTCGTCGGTCATGGCCTCCGCGGTCAGCAGGCCGTTGCGCTGCGCCCAGGCGTAGAATTCGGTGCCCGGGTAAGGATGCGCCACCGAGACCTGGATGGTCTCGCAATCCAGCCGCTTGGCGAACTCGATCGTCCGCCGGATCGTCTGGCGAGTCTCGCCCGGCAGGCCCACGATGAAGTCCCCGTGCACCTTCAAACCCAGCTTCTTGCAGTTCTGGGTGAAGCGCAGGGCCATCTCCACGGTGGCCCCCTTCTTGACGTTCTTGAGAATCTCCGGATCGCCCGACTCGTAGCCCACGATCAGCAGGCGGCAGCCGGCCTCCTTCATGGCCTTGAGGGTTTCGTAGTCCGTGGTCACCCGCGAGGTGCACGACCAGGTCGCCCCCAGCGGCTTCAGCCTGCGGCACAGCTCCAGCGTGCGGGCCTTCTGGTAGTTGAAGGTGTCGTCGTCGAAGAAAATCTCCTTCAGGCCGGGGAAAGCCTCCCGGGCCCAACGCACCTCGGCCGCCACGTCCTCGGGCGAGCGCAGCCGCCAGCGATGCCCGGAGTGCGTCTGGGGCCACAGGCAGAAGGTGCACAGCGCCGGACAGCCGCGCGAGGTGTACAGCGCAATGAACGGCCTCAACAGAAACGGCACGTTGTACCGCTCGATCTGAAGATCGCGCTTGTAGACCGGCGTCACCCAGGGCAGCGCGTCCAGATTCTCAATCGGCGGCGCTTCCGGATTGTGCACGAAACAGCCGTTCTTGCGGTAGCTGACGCCGGCGATCTCGCTCAACGGCTTGCCCCGGGCGTACTCGGCGATCTGGTAGTCGAACTCGCGCCGCACCACGAAGTCAATGGCCGGGGAAGCCGCCAGGGCCCGCTCCGGCTCGACCGTGACCGGCGGTCCCACGAAGGCCACTTTCAGCTTCGGGTTGACGTCCTTCATCATCTCGGCGATGCGAACGTCCACCCCGAAGCCCGGCGTGGAGGTGAACAGCACCAGCAGCTCGAAATCCCGGGCCAGCGCCACCGTTTCCGGGATGCTCAAGCCGTGGGGCGGCGCGTCCACCACCTTGCTGTCGGGCAACAGGCCCGCCGGATAGCACAGCCAGACCGGGTACCAGTAAGACTCGATCTCGCGCCGGGCCGGCCAGCGGGAACCGGCCCCGCCGTCGAAGCGCTCGAAGGAGGGAGGATTCAGCAACAGCGTCCGCATGCCGCGTTCCTTAACAGACTACGGCGCCGGGGCATTTCCCGACAACCGCATGCCGGCAACGACCCCCGGGCGCCGGGCTGCGCCCGCACCTCACCGGCTTTGATAGACCGCCCCGTTGGCCTCCAGGGAGCCACCCACCAAAGCGGAGATCTGCGTCTGCGCCTGCTCTCCCCTCAAGACCCGGTCGAACCAGATCGTCAATTGCACCTTCCCCACCAGGCGCGTGTTGACGTCGCTCAGGATCCGCCTGGGAAGGGCCGCGCCGTCCTCGATGTAGTAGTCCCGGACGAAATAGACGTTGCGCAGGAAGACCGAGGGGTTCTTGACCATCTCGCCCCATTCGCGCAGCGGCAGGCAGGTTTGGGCGTCAATCCAGAGCTCTCCTTTGAACAAACCCAAACGCTTTTGTTTCGGCGTCACCTGAAACACGTGCGCCGTCCGCCCCGCGTAATCCGCCGTCCCCTTGTACTTGAAGCGGTAGTTCGCCGGGCTGATCGCCATCGCCCCCGAGTACTGCCTCCGCGCCTCCTGTTCCGCCGCCAGGTAGCGCGCGATCACGTCCTTCTTCACCGTATTGTCGCCCTCGAAGCGCAACACCCGGTAGGTGATCTGCCCCACCCGCGACATGAAACGCCAGGCCCACATCCGGCCGCTCTTCTTCAGGCGCGGAATGCTGGCGTCAATGCGCACCTCCATGGCCCAATCGCCGGCGCGGCTCTGCTGCGCCTCGACCGCCGAAAGATAGCGCCCTACGACTTCCGCCGCCGGCGCCGAAGGCGCAGGATCCGCCAACATGGGTGCCCCGGCCAACCCCAAAAGCAAAACCATCCGCCTCGCGAAGATCAAACCCTCAGTCCTCTCTGTTATTTGCCGCCCGTTGCCGCAGGGACCGGATACTGCTTGCTCCCGCTCTGCCGCGCGGTTCGGGTCGCTGACTGCCGGAGCCCGAACAGGCTCACGTCAAATGTACCACTTTCTTGATGCCTCCGCCAAGCACTACGTTACCCGCTTTGGCGGAGCGGCTTTGCCCTAGCAGCGGTCGCCGCCTTATGGCTCAGGCCCCTGGGCCCGCTCGCCCCCCCTCCCCTACGCTACCATATCACCCATGCAGACGATCCCCCTGGGCGCACGCCGTCAGGAAGTCACCCTGGTCACCCCCGACGCCGCCATTGACTTCCTGGGCCCGGACGCCGCCCGCGTCCTTTCCACCCCTCGCTTGATAGGCCTGCTGGAGATGACTTGCCGCAATCTGCTGGCCGAGCTGCTGCCGCCCGGCCAGGACAGCGTAGGCACGCACGTGGACCTGCGCCACCTGGCGGCCACGCCCGTGGGCATGAAGGTCATCTGCCGGGCCGAGATCCTTTCCACCGAGGGCCGCCGGGTGAACTTCCGGGTGGAAGCTTTCGACGAGCTGGAAAAGATCGCCGAGGGAACCCACCAGCGCTTCGTGGTGGACGTCGCCCGCTTCACCGCCCGGGTCCAGGCCAAGGCCCAGACTCCCCGCCCGAGCCGGCCGCAAGGACCCGAGGAGGCCTGAAACCGCATCGCCGCAGGGGCGGTCTATTCACGGTGGAGGCGGTGATCCGGCCTCGCCCGCGCGCGGCGCGGCAGCCCGCCTCGCTTCCCCTCCGACAAAGCAGAGGCCGGTGGCGCCGGCCGGCGCGCGGGACGCCACCTTGCGATCCTGGTGCGGACATGGAGGGATACATGCTGCGGATAGTCGGCCTTGGGTTGTTTCTGGCGGGTCTGGTTCACGCCGCCGGGGAGTCCTGCTGGATTCAAGACGCGGCCGCTTCGGGCTCGGTAGTCTGGCTGCTGTGCCAGCAGGGAACCTTGCTGGCAAGCGAGGACGGCGGCAAGACGTGGGTCGAGCGCGCCCTGCCGGCGGAGGGAAAGCTGCGGGCGATCGAGTTGCTGGACGGGCGCCGCGGCTTCGCCGTCGGCGACGGCGGCGCTCTGCTGGCCACCGAACACGGGGGCCGGAGCTGGCGGCGAGTGCCCGTACCCGCGCACGAGCACCTGTCGGCGGTGCATTTCGTAGGCGAACTGGGTTGGGTGGCAGGCTGGGGAGGCACCATTCTGCACTCCCCGGACGGCGGCCGGAGTTGGGTCCGGCAAATCGCGCCGGTGCCCTATTCGCTCGAGAGCATTTACTTCGTTGACCCGGAGTACGGCTGGGCGGTGGGCTGGACCGGCGCCATCCTGCGCACCACCGACGGCGGGCGGACCTGGGAGCCGGTGCGCAGCCCGGCGGCCTCCTGGTCGCTGAGCGCGGTCTACTTCCGCGACCGCCGGGAGGGCTGGGCGGTGGGCTTCGGCGGCCAGATCCTCCACAGCCAGGACGGCGGCCTGAGTTGGGAGGCGCAAGCCAGCCCGGTCAGGGACTGGCTGACCTCGATCCTGTTCGACCAGGCCGGGCGCGGCTGGATCACCACTTCCGACGGCTTCCTGCTGAGCGAAGACGGGGGCCGGAGCTGGCGACGCGTGGGCTTGGAGCAGCCGATGTTCCTCAGCCGGCTGGTCGAGGTCCGCGGCTCGCTCTGGGCGGTCGGTCCCTTCGGCCTGCTACAGCGGGGCGAGGACAGCCTGGCCTGGCGGAGGGTCGCGCTGCCCGCGCCGATCCAGTCAGCCGCCGGCGGGGACAAGTCGGCCGGCATCTCGTGAGGCTCGGGCCGCAACGGACTCCGGAAGCCGGGTGTTTATAATGGATTGACGCCACCCGGGCCCGGCCCGGGCCCGTTCGTCATCAAGGAGTCGGCGTGGGTAGCCCATATCGTCCGGCGGTGCTACGCGGCGGCAACGCATCTCCGGCCGCCGTCCGCGGCGCCGACCGCTACTTCGAACTCAAGTCCGAGATCCACAAGAAGCTGCTCGGGGTGCTGAACTACGAGCGGCTGTCTTCGATTCCCAAGGACCGCGTGCGGGCCGAGATCGGCCGCGTCGTCGAGCATCTGCTCGAAGAGGAGCGCGTGCCGATGACCACCGCCGAGCAGAACCGCATCGTCGAGGAGGTCCTGGACGAAGTCCTGGGTCTGGGCCCCTTGGAGCCGCTGTTAAAGGAACCCTCCATCTCCGACATCCTGGTCAACGGCTACGCCAAGGTTTACATCGAGCGCAACGGCAAGCTGGCCCTCACCCCGGTGCGCTTCCGCGACAACGCCCACCTGCTGCACATCATCGAGAAGATCGTCTCGCAAGTGGGCCGGCGCATTGACGAAGCCCAACCCATCGTGGACGCCCGCCTGCCCGACGGCTCCCGCGTCAACGCCATCATTCCTCCCCTGGCCCTGGACGGTCCCACCCTGAGCATCCGGCGCTTCGGCCGGCACGTCATCACCTCCGAGGAAATGCTGGCCAACCGCACCCTGATGCCCGGCATGCTGCGCTTCCTGGCGGCCTGCGTCCAGGCCAAGATCTCGATCCTCATCTCGGGGGGCACCGGCTCGGGCAAGACCACCATGCTGAACGCGCTCTCCCGCTTCATCCCCGAGGAGGAGCGCATCATCACCATCGAGGAGATCGCCGAGCTGCAACTTCAGCAGCGGCACGTGGTCAAGTTCGAGACCCGGCAACCCGGTCTGAACCGGGAGGGCGGCATCAACCAGCGCGAGCTGGTCCGCACCGCCCTGCGCATGCGTCCGGACCGCATCATCGTGGGCGAGTGCCGCGGCCCGGAGGCCCTGGACATGCTGCAAGCCATGAACACCGGCGTCGAAGGCTCGATGAGCACCGTGCACGCCAACTCCCCCCGCGACGCCTTTTCCCGCCTGGTGGCCATGGTCCTGATGGCCGACCTCGAGATGCCCAGCCGCGTCATCATCCAGCAGTTGGCCAACGCCATCAAGCTCGTGGTGCAATTGGCCCGGCTTCAGGACGGCTCCCGCAAGATGCTCAGCATCGCCGAGGTGCTGGGCGTCAAGGACGAACAGATCCGCCTGCAAGACATTTTCGTCTTCGAGCGCGTGGGCGTCACCGACGCCGGCAAGGTGCAGGGCCGCTTCCGCGGCACCGGCGCCGTCCCCCGCCTGATGGAGCGCCTCAAAGTCAGCGGCATTGAACTGCCTGCCTCGATCTTCCACGAGGAGCTGGCCGTCAATCTCTAGGCCGGCGGCCGCCGTCCGCGCCGCCTAAGCGGACGCCTTTGTCCGAAAGGATCGCCTGCGCTATCATCGAAACTTGCCCATGCAGCCTCGCGGCGTGGCGGTTTGGTTCACCGGTCTGAGCGGGGCCGGCAAGAGCACCTTGAGCCGTTGGGTGGCCGAGGCCCTGGGCGCCGACGGCCTGCGGGTCGAGGTGCTGGACGGGGACGTCGTCCGCCAGCGGCTCACCCGCGGGCTGGGCTTCTCCAAGGAGGATCGCGACGAGAACATCCGCCGCATCGGCTTCGTCGCCCACCTGCTGGCGCGCAACGGCGTCATCACCCTGGTGGCCGCCATCTCGCCCTACCGCGCCGTCCGGGACGAGGTGCGCGCCCTGATCGGCGACTTCATCGAGGTCTACGTGAACGCTCCGCTGGAGGTCTGCGAGCAGCGCGACGCCAAGGGCCTCTACCGCAAGGCGCGGGCCGGCGAACTCAAGGGGTTCACCGGCATTGACGATCCCTACGAGCCGCCCCTGGCCCCCGAGGTCGAGTGCCGCACCGATCGGGAGACCGTCGAGGAGAGCGGGCGCAAGGTTCTGGCCGCCCTCCGAGCCCGCGGCTACATCCCCTGAGGGACCCTCAGGCGCGCAATTGCCGCGCCAGAGCCTTCAGCTCGGAAGCGGCCTCCCGCGCCTTTTCCAGCAGCAGGCCGTGCTCGCTGCCGCAGCCCACGAAGCGCATGCCCCGCTCGGTCCACTTCCTGGCCAGCGCGGGCGTGCGAACCTGGATGCCCGGCGCGACTCCGTGGCGCCTGGCGCTCTCCATCAGGGCCAGCACCGCGTCCACCAGCTTGGGGTGCTCGAATTCGCCCGGCACCCCCAGCGACAGCGACAGATCCGCCGGGCCGACCAGGGCCACGTCCAGGCCGGGCGTGGCCAGCAGCTCCTCCCGCCGCTCCAGAGCGGCGCGGGTTTCGAACTGCGCCACCACCAGGGTGTTGGCATTGATGTGCTCGATGATTTCCGCGAAGCTGCGCGCCTCGTAATCCACCTGCGGCGGCGTCAGCCCGTAACCCCGCACGCCCAGGGGCGGGAAGCGCGTCCACCGGATGGCCTCCGCCAGCAGAGTCTGGCTTTCCACACGCGGGAAGATGATGCCCTGCGCCCCCGCGTCCAGGGCCCGGGCCACCAACGAGTACTGCAACTCCCCCACCCGCACGATGGGCGTCGCTTCCCGCTCCAGGCAGGCGCGAATCAGCCCGTGCAGGGTCTCCAGGTCGAACGGGCTGTGCTCGCCGTCCAAAAAGACGAAATCGAAACCGGCAGCCGCCAGCAGGCGGGCGATCTCGGGAGCGCCGAACTGCTGGATGCTACAGCCGAAGACCACCTCCCCTTGCTCGAGCCGTCGCTTGGTGTGATTGACTTTCATGGCCGTCTGGTGACTTCGCCCTTCCGCCGGGCGAATGCCCCATTATAATCGTGAGGATCCTCATGTCAATCAGCCGACGCGAAATTCTCGCCGCCCTGCCCGCCGCCGCGCTGCCGGCGCCGGCCGAGAGCGCTCCCCTCCGTTACGTGCGCTTCCGCCGCGGTTCCGCCGTCTCCTACGGCATCCTGGAGGGCGAGACCGTGCGCGAGCTGCGCGGCACGCCCTTCGGCGCGCACCAACCGAGCGGCGCGGCCTACAAGCTGGGCGAGGTCAAGCTGCTTTACCCCTGCCGGCCCACCAAGATCCTGGCCGTGGCGCTCAACTACAAGAGCCACTTGGGCCGGCGGGAGCCGCCCGCCCGTCCCGAGCTGTTCTGGAAGCCGGTCAGCGCCCTGCAAAATCCGGGCGACCCCATCGTGATCCCGCCCGGCGCCGCCAACGTACACTACGAGGGCGAGCTGGTGCTGGTGATCGGCTCGCGCCTGCGCAACGCCACGGCCGAGCAGGCGCGCCGCGCCATCTTCGGCGTCACCTGCGGCAACGACGTCAGCGAGCGCGACTGGCAGCAGGGCGACGTACAGTGGTGGCGGGCCAAGGGCGCCGACACCTTCGCTCCCCTCGGCCCGGCCGTGGTCCGCGGCCTGGATTACGGCCGGCTCATGCTGCGCACCCGGCTCAACGGGCAACTGGTGCAGGAGCAGTCCACCTCGGACCTGCTGTTCGACGGCCCGGCCATCGTGGCCTTCGCCAGCCGGTTCGTGACCCTGGAGCCGGGCGATGTGGTCTTCACGGGGACCCCCGGGACCACGCGCGCCATGAAACCGGGCGATGTGGTCGAGGTCGAGATCGAAGGCGTCGGCCTGCTGCGCAATCCGGTGACCGCCGCCTGAGGCGGGCCGCGCTCAGCAGCCGGCGCCGCGCTGGATCAGGTGCAGGAGGTTGCCCTCGGGGTCGGCAAAGAAAACCACCCGCGTTCCCCGGCTCTGGCTGGGCTCGCCCAGCCAGCCGACGCCGCAGGCTTGCAGTTTCGCGCAGGCGGCGTCGAAATCGGCCACCTTGAGGGCCAGGTGGCGCAGCCCGGGCGTCTTCAACCCGGCCGCGGGGCGCTCGCCTTCGGCGGTGATGATCTCGATCATCGTCCCGTCAGGCGCCCGGAGAAAGACCGTGCGGCCGGAATCGGAGTGGATGGCGAAGCCCAGGGTCTCGACGTACCAGCGGGCCAGATTCTGAGGATCGGGCGAGGCGATGGCCGTGTGTTCGATGCCGAGGATCATAAGCCGCAGCGACTATCCTAGCAGGACCGGCCCCCTGCCCGGCAGGGCGTGGACGGGCGGCCGGCGGATTTGCTACACTGACGGTTTACCCCCAATAGGCAAGACCCTCCGTGGGAGGTGAAGGCCGCCCGGGGCGGCCGGCACCGTTTGGACCAGCGAGGAAACCATGGCTCACAAGGCAGGCAAACAGTATCAGGCTGCGGCTCAGCAGGTGCCGCGCAAGCCGCACAGCCTCGAGGAGGCGGTGGCTGTAGTCAAGCGCGTCAAATTCGCCAAGTTCGACGAAACCGTCGAGGTTCACCTGCGCCTGGGGGTGGATCCCAAGCACGCCGACCAGATGGTCCGGGGCACCGTGGTTCTGCCCAACGGCTTGGGCAAGTCCAAGCGGGTGCTGGTGATCGCCTCGGGCGAAAAGCAGCGGGAGGCCCAGGAGGCGGGCGCCGACTTCGTGGGCGGCGAGGAAATGGTCCAGAAAATCCAGTCGGAGGGCTGGCTGGACTTCGACGCCGTCATCGCCACGCCCGACATGATGCGGACGGTGGGGCGGCTGGGCAAGATCCTGGGGCCGCGCGGCCTGATGCCCAACCCCAAGACGGGGACGGTGACCATGGAGGTGGCCCGGGCGGTGAAGGAAATCAAGGCCGGTAAGGTCGAGTTCCGGGTGGACAAGACCGGCATTATCCACGCCCCGGTGGGCAAGGTCAGTTTCCCGGACGACAAGCTGGTCGAGAACGCGCAGACCTTGATCCAGGCGGTGGTGCGAGCCAAACCGGCGGCGGCCAAGGGCAAGTACGTGCGCAGCGCCACCCTGTGCTCGACCATGGGCCCGGGAGTCCCCCTGGACACCACGCCCTACAACACGCGCGCACTCTAGCGGCCGGGGAGGGGTAGGCATGAAGAACCGAGAGCAAAAACGGCGGGAAGTGGACGAGTTGCGCCGGGAGCTGGCCGGCGTTCCCCATCTGTTTCTGACCAGCTTCCAAAAGTTGAACGTGGCGCAGGACTTCGAATTGCGCAGGGCGGTCCGCTCTGCCGGCGGGCGCTATCGGGTCGTCAAGAACAACCTGATCCAGAAGGCGGCCGAGGGCACCCCGGCCGAGGCGCTCCTGCGGGGCTTGGGCGGCATGAATTCGCTGGCCTACACCTCGGGCGATCCGGTGGCGCTGGCCAAGGCCCTTACCGCCTACGCCAAGAACAACCCGGTGCTCACTTTCAAGGCGGGCCTGGTCGAGGGCCGGGTGGTGGATGCGGCGGCCCTGCAAGAGCTGGCCAATCTCCCGCCCCGGGAGGAGTTGCTGGCCAAACTGCTGTTCTTGATCCAGGCGCCGGCGCAGCGGCTGGCCTCGGCCCTCCAGGCGGTGGGGCGCAACCTGGCCGTGGTGCTGGATCAGGGGGTGCAAGAGGGTAAGTTCACGGCCTGAAGGGCGGCCGGCGCCGGCCGCCGGGACGAACAGTTTTCCATACCAGGAGTTTCACAGATGGCGGACATCAACGCGATTGCCGATCAGATTCAGGGTTTGACCTTGCTGGAGGCTTCCCAATTGGTGAAGTTGCTCGAGCAGAGGCTGGGGGTCTCCGCGGCGGCGGCTACGGTGGCGGCGGCGCCGGCGGCGGCTGCGGCGGCTGCCGCTCCGGCCGCCGAGGAGCAGACCGAATTCACGGTCGTGCTCACGGCGATCGGCCCCAACAAGATTAACGTGATCAAGGCGGTACGGGAGGTCACCAACCTGGGCCTGAAAGAGGCCAAGGACCTGGTCGAGGGCGTTCCCAAGCCCATCAAAGAGGGCGTCAGCAAAGAGGAAGCCGAGAACATCCGCAAGAAGTTCGTGGATGTCGGCGCCACCGTCGAGGTCAAGTAACGGGCGGCGGCGGGCTGCCGCCGGAGCGGGGGCCCGACGGGCAGGGGTCTGCCGTTTGACGGGCGGACCGGCTGTCTGCTAGACTAGCATGCGGGCTTCTTTGGCAAGCCGGATCCGAAGCCGGAACGAGTGCTCGTGAACCACGTAGGTGGTTTTTTCGTCTTCCAACTTCCCCAAGCCGCTGCCGCCTTATCC
>JBBIMA010000040.1:0-37440 GCA_037444625.1 Solibacteraceae bacterium | reverse complement strand
GCCGCCGGGGCCTCGGCCAGGGCCTCGGGGTCCCGCTCCGCGCGAGCCGCCTCGACCAGCGGCCTGATCGTGCTCAACATCACCGAGGCTTCGAAAGGCTTGCGCAGCAGCCCGTCGGCTTGCGCGCTCCGCAGCTCGTCTTCCTCCACCGACTCCAGCGGTCCGGCCAGCAAAACCACGCGCGTGTGGCGATGGCGGGGGTCCGCCTTGACGTGACGGCATAACTCATAGCCGGACTTGAAGGGAAGGAATACGTCGGCCAGGATGACGTCCGGGTCCACGTCTTCCAGACGGATGAGGGCCGTCTCGCCGTCGGTGACGGTGACCACCTCGTAGCCTTCCTCCAGCAGGATCCTCTCGCCCATGCGTTGGGCGTGCGGGCTGTCGTCAGCCAGCAGGATACGGCTCATGGTTTGGGGGCTTCCGGGGGAGGCGAGGTTGCAGGCTTGGCGGAGGGCGGCTGCCGCCGGGCGTCCGGCCGGGTCTCCAGCGCGGTCGAATCGGTCACCGGCGCGACGGTCACTTCCGCGCTGACGCCGGTAGCGGCGCCCGCCGCCGGCACGCTGGCGGGGATGGGCGGGCGGAAGGTCTCCATGGTGGGCGAGCCGGACTTGGCGGCCATACGCACGTCGGGGCTCTTGCGGAAAATGCCCCAGAAGTGGCTCATCACGCCCGGCTTCTCCATGTGCTCGAGCTCGTACTTCATGCGGGCCAGGGCCACCGGATCGGGCTCGGGTACCTCCTGCTCCATGGCGATGAGGCGCTTCTTGGCTTCCTCGGCCAGGGGGCTGAGCGGGTAGTCGCGCACCAGGCGGACGTAAGCCTCGATGTGCTTGGAGCGGAAGCGCGGCCCCATCTTGGCGTAGGAGTCGGCCAAACTCCAGAGCGCCTGATCGGCCTTGCTGTACAGCGGGTAGTGGTCCACCACCGCTTGCAGGCGGTTGGCCGCCGCCACGTGGCTGCCCTTGGTGTGGTAGAAGCTGCCCACCCGGAATTCCCGCTCGGCCAGCACCTCCTGGATGTTGCGCAGCAGTTGCTCGACCTGCGGGGCGAACTTGCTGTTGGGGAACTGCACCAGCAACTGGCGGCATTCCTCCTCGGCGCGCAGGGCGTGGGTCTGGTCGCGGTCGGCCTTCTCCATCTGCTTGTAGTGGATCATGCAGACCTTCATCTGGGCTTCCGGGGCCTCTTCCAGGGTCGGATAGAACAGGATGAAGTCTTTGTATTCGGCCTCGGCCTGGGCCAGGCCGTTCGAGCCGCCCTCGCGATACCAACTGTCGGCGATGGCCAGCTTGGCCTTGGCCAGGAATTCGCTGGTGTCGTAAGTGTTGATGAGAGTCTGCAAGGTCAGGCGGGCGATCTCGTAGCGGCCCCGTTCGATATCGGCGATGGCCTTGTCGAACAGGATCTTGTCGGGCTGCTGCGTATCCTTGGTGATCGGGTTCTCGTAACGCCGCCGGCGGCAGCCGCCGGCCAGCAGCCCGAAGATCACCGCCAGCACCGTCAAGCAGGAAAACCAGCTTCGCTTCATGGCCTCGCTCGCAGGGATGACTATACTCGGACGGCGGTCGCCTCCCGCGCGATCTGGCGCATCTCGGCCAGGGTGCCGGCCGGATCCGGGCTGTGGAAGATGCTAGCTCCCATCACGATCCAGTCGCAGCCGGCGCGCACCACCTCCGCCAGGTTGTCCTTGTTGATCCCGCCGTCAATCTCCAGGCGGAAGGGCAGGTTCCACTCCCGCCGGCGCCGGTCCAGGGCCCGGATCTTGCGCAGGGCGCCGGGAATGAACTGCTGGCCGCCGAAACCGGGGTTCACGCTCATGATCAGCACGAAATCCACGATCTCCAGCACGTCTTCCAGTACGGCGACCGGGGTGGCGGGATTCAAGACCACACCCGCCGGCAGGCCCTGGCTGCGGATCAGCCGCAGCGTGCGATCCAGGTGCAGGCAGGCCTCCTGATGCACCGAGATCTGGTCGGCGCCCGCCTCGATAAAGGCCGGAATCCAGCGGTCCGGATCGCTGACCATCAAGTGCACGTCCAGCGTCAGGCGGGTGGCCTTGCGGATGGACTCCACTACCGGCGGGCCGATGGTGATGTTGGGTACGAAGTGACCGTCCATGACGTCCAAATGCAGCATGCCCGCCCCGCCCTGCTCGACCCGGCGGATCTGCTCGGCCAGACGGGCGAAGTCGGCCGAGAGGATGGAAGGGACGATCTGCGCCATTTCCGGTTAACTCGATCGTATCACAGCGGCGTAAAAGCCGTCTCCCGGCTGGAGGCCCGGCAGCCGCCGCATCGTCCGCGCCGGCGGCCCTCCCAGCACTTCTTCGACGACCTCTTCGTTTTCCTCCGGCTCGAGCGAACAGGTGGCGTAAACCAGCAAGCCGCCGGGGGCCAGCAACTCGAGGGCGTTGCGCAGCAGGCGCACCTGGAGCCGGTGCAGTTCGGCCAACTTGGAGGGCTTCAGCCGCCATTTGATCTCCGGGTTGCGGGCCAGCGTACCGGTCCCCGAACACGGCGCGTCCAGCAGGATTCGCTCGAAGCGACGGGCGAAAGGCAGCCCCTTGGCGGCGTCGGCCACCACCAGGGCGCAGCCCAGCCCCTTCATGCGGCGCAGGCGCGAAAGGTGCAGGTCGCAGGCCACCACGGAAACCCCGCTCTCCAGCGCCTGAGCGGTCTTGTTGCCCGGGGCGGCGCACATGTCCAACAGCCTCATCCCGGGGGCTAACTCCAGCAACCCTACTATCGCCTGCGAGCCGAGGTCCTGAACGGACAGGCCCGCCGGCCGGCCCGCAATCAGCCGATAGCAGCCGGGCACTTCGGTAGCCTCCAACTTCGCCCCCTCGGGCGGCGAGACGCCGTCGGGAAGGCGAACGTAAGTCTCCGGGGCCCGCAGGTTGGCCTGGGCGATCGCGGTCGCCGCCTCGCTTCCGTAATGCCGTTCCCAGCGCTCCAGCAACCAGGCCGGATGCGACAGCTCGAGGGCGCGATCCGGGAAGGCGATCGGGCGGCGATCCACGCGGCGCAACACGGCGTTCACCAGCCCGGCGGCCGAGCGCTTGCCCGCCCGCTTGACCAGCTCGACGCTTTCCCCCACGGCCGCGTGCGCCGGGATGCGGTCCAGGTAGCGGAGCTGATAGATGCCCATGCGCAGGGCGGTCAGTACTTCCGGGTCCAGACCGGCCGCATCCCGCCCGCTGAAGTGCGCAACCAGAAAGTCCAACTGGGCCTGCCGGCGCAGGCACCCCAGCACGATTTCCTCGGCCAGGGCGGCGTCGCGTGCGGACAGCCGGCCGGCGCGGGCAGCCAGCAGATCGCCCGCGTAGCCGCCCTGCTGAACCAACACAAGGATGCGGAAGGCCAACTGCCGTGCTGGAGAAATACTCGACTCCGGCATCCCACCCATCTCCTACCCTATAATGAAATGTGGATCTTGAGCGAGCCCTGCTGAGGAGGGTCGGCGAGGCGATCGCCCGTTTCCGCATGATCCGCTCGGGCGACCGAGTGGCGGTGGCCCTTTCCGGCGGCAAGGATTCGCTCACCTTGTTGGAGGCCTTGCTCAGGCTTCAAAAGCGGGCGCCCGTCCCCTTCGGCCTCTGCGCCTTCACCATCGAGCAGGGCAAGTTCCTGAGGCCCTTGGAACCGCTGGCCGCCTACCTGCGCGACCGGGGAGTCCAATGGACCTGCTTTCAGGATCCCCCTTCTCTGCGCCTGCCGGCGACCCGTCCCGAGCACGGCTGCGACCTGTGCAGTCGTTACCGGCGGCGCGCGGTCTACGAGGTGGTGCGCGGGCTGAAGGCCAACGTGATCGCCTTCGGCCACACGGCGGACGATTTTTGCGAGGCCTTGCTGCGCAACGCTTTGTTTACCGGCCGGCTCAGCGCGCTGCCCCCGGTCACTTACTCGCGGCAGCGTGAGTTCCGGTTGATCCGCCCCTTGGTGTACGTCGGCGAAGAGATGACCAGCCGGTTTGTCCAGCGGCTGGGCGCTCCCCTGACGCCCTGCGGCTGCTCCCAGAAGACCGGGACCGTGCGGCGCATGCTGCGCGATCTGCTGGCGGATCTGGAGGGGCGGCATCCCCATTTGAAACAGAAGTTGATCGCCGCCATGGGGAATCTGGATGTGGGGCGGCTGTTGGACCCGCGCTTTCTGGAGTGGGACGGCGACAGCGTCCCGGCCGCGCCCGCGGGGGCGCGGGCGGAGTCCTGATCATGCACTGCAGCAGGAGGCGGCCGGAGGCCGGAGCCCGCCCGAGGCTGCTTCATCCCCGACGGCGCATTCCCCCGGCACAGACTGAGGAGCTATGAGACTTCTTCCGCGTCAAGAGAAGTTCTTTACGCTGTTTCTCAACCAGGTCGGCATCATCCAGCAGGCGTCTCAACTCCTGCTGGAAGGCGTGCGCAGCGGAAACTCGCACCTGGCTCGGGTCGCCTTGCGCATCAAACAGCTCGAGCGCGAGGGGGACGAGATCGCGCACGACATTTTCACCCGCCTGAACCAGACCTTCATCACGCCCCTGGATCCGGAAGACATCCACGCCCTGTCTTCCCGGCTGGACGACGTGCTGGACGACATCGAGGACACCGCCTACCGGCTTTCCGCCTACCGGCTGGATCCCATCCCGCCCACCGTCGTCGAGCTGTCGGGAATCGTCCACGACTGCGCCAAGTCGCTGGTCCGGGCCTTCGAGGCGCTGGACCGGGACCAGTCGCCCTTGGAGCATTGCATCGAGGTCAACCGGCTGGAGGATTACGCCGATCAAGTGCTGCGCCAGGCGGTGGCCGCCTTGTTCGAGCACGAGCGCGACCCGATCGCCCTGATCAAACTCAAAGAGGTGTACGAGTTCCTGGAGGACACCACGGACCGTTGCGAGGACGTGGCCGACGTCTTGCAAAACGTCGTGGTCAAGAACGCTTAGCCCGCCTCGCCCGGGGTCGCTTATGTCCGTGCTGGCGTTGGTCGTCCTCATCATCGCGGTCGCCCTGCTGTTCGACTTCATCAACGGTTTTCACGACGCGGCCAACTCGGTGGCCACGGTGGTGGCTACGCGCGTGCTGACGCCCTTGCAGGCGGTGGTCTGGGCCGCTTTCTTCAACTTCATCTCGGCCTTCAGCTTCGGCACCGGGGTGGCCAAGACGGTGGGGGCCGGGATGGTGGAGCTCAGCGTGGTGACGCCTTACGTCATCCTCTGCGGGTTGATCGGAGCGATCGTTTGGGACCTGATCACCTGGTGGTTCGGCCTGCCCACCAGCTCCTCGCACGCTCTGTTCGGCGGCTACGCGGGCGCCGCCATGGCGCGCGTGGCCTACCTGAAGGGCTTGGGCAGCGCCGGCCAGGCGCTGGTCTGGAGCGGCTGGATCAAGACCCTGGCCTTCATGGTGCTGGCGCCGCTGATCGGCATGGGGCTGGCTTACGTCTACCTTATCGCGATCTACTGGCTGTTCCGCCATTCCAGTCCGAAGAAAATGGACATTTACTTCCGGCGGCTTCAGCTTCTCTCGGCGGCCGCCTACAGTTACTCGCATGGCACCAATGACGCACAGAAGACCATGGGCCTGATCACGGGCGTGCTGTTCACGGCCGGCTACCTGAAGAGCTTCGTCGTGCCGGTGTGGGTGATCCTGGCCGCGCACGCCGCCATCGCGCTGGGCACCTTGAGCGGGGGCTGGCGTATCGTGCATACCATGGGCACGCGCATCACACGGCTCCGGCCGCGGGGCGGGTTTGCGGCGGAGACCGCGGCCGCCTCCTCGATCCTGCTTTCCACCCTCCTGCACGTGGGGGTCTCGACCACGCACGTCATCACCGGGGCGATCGCAGGCGTGGGCTCGATCCAGCGGCCCAAGGCGGTGCGCTGGTCGGTAGCCGCCAAGATCGTCTGGGCCTGGGTCTTCACGATTCCGGCCGCCGCCGTGGTAGCCTGGATGGCTTACTCGCTGATGCATACCGGGGGCCTGGACGTCCCCTAAGGAGCAGGCGCGGTGCAGAAGGAATTCCACGGCAAGACGGCCCTGGTGACCGGGGCCTCGCGCGGCATCGGGGCGGCTGCGGCGATCGCCCTGGCCCGCCGCGGCGCGCGGCGGGTGGTGGTGCACTATCACAGCTTCCGGGAAGGGGTCGAGGCCGTCTTGGCCGCGATCCGCGAGGCGGGCGCCGAGGGCGAAGCGGTTTCCGCCAACCTGGGAACGTTGGAGGGCATCCGGGCGCTGATTGCGGAGCTGCCCCGCCTGGCGCCCGAGCTGGACATCCTGGTGAACAACGCGGGCTCGCTGGTTAGGCGGGCGCGCCTGCTGGAGTTCAGCGAGGAGCTTTACGACGAGGTCATGACGCTGAATTTCCGCAGCGCCTGGATGATCACCCAGGCCGCGGTCCCGGGCATGATCCGCCGCGGCGGCGGGGTGATCGTCAACGTCGGCTCGATCGCCGGCCGCACCGGGGGAGGCGTGGGCGCCACGGTGTACGCCGCGGCCAAAGCGGCTGTCACCGCCATGACCAAGGGGCTGGCGCGCGAGCTGGCCCCGCTGGGCATCCGAGTGAACGCCATCAGCCCCGGCACTGTGGACAACGACTTCCACCGGCGGTTCTCCACCCCCCAGATGCTGGAGGCGGTGGTGGCCCAGACGCCCGCCGGCCGCTTGGGGACCAACGAGGAGATGGCGGAGGCCATCCTATTCCTTTGCTCGGACGCGGCCCGTTACATCCACGGGCAAACCCTGGAGATCAACGGCGGCTTCTACGCCCCGTGAAACCCCACTGAAGACAAGGAGGCCCGGCATGCGGCGCTGGATCGCGAGCCTGGCTTTTTCGGCGGCCCTGGCGCAGGGGCCCAAGGTTGTCGTGCGCCCGGTCGAGATCGAAGACGTCCTGGTCAATCCCGGCATGGGCATCCAGACCTTTCAACGCTTCCGGGGCGACCCGATCAATCCGGGCGCGCGCTGGTCGGAGGTGGGGCCGGAGGCGGCCGCTGAGGCCGCCGAGCGGCCGCCCGATTTCCCCGAGAGTTCGGTGGCCTACTGCCGCTGGTTCTGGTCGCAGATCGAGCCCGAACCCGGCCGTTACCGCTGGGAGATCATTGACGCGGCGCTGGAGACCGCCCGCCGACGCGGCCAAACGCTCGATTTCCGCCTGATGCCTTACGATCAGAGCCACCCCCTGCCCGAGTGGTATCGGCGCTCGGGCGCTCGGCGCGCCAATCGGCCGGAGGACAAGGACGGCGCCGTGTGGTCGCCCGACGCCGGCGATCCGCTTTACTTGAAGCATTGGGGCGCCCTGGTGCGCGCGGCGGGAGCGCGCTATGACGGCCACCCCTTCCTGAACAGCGTGGATATCTCGACGGTGGGCTATTGGGGCGAAGGTTGGGGACCCTATCTGCCGGAATGGCCCGTGCAACAAGCGTTGATTGACGTGTACTTCGAGGCCTTCCGCCGCACGCCGCTGCTGATGAACTTCGACGAACCGCGCGCCCTGGCCTACGGCGTGGGGCGCGGCGCCGGCTGGCGGCTGGATTGCTGGGGCGACCTGGGCGGGCGCGGCAAGGGCATGATGCACATGCTGGATCTCTATCCCCAGCAAGTGGTGCGCACCGGCATCCAGGACGCCTGGCAGCGCAGCCCGGTCTCGCTGGAGACCTGCGGCACGCCGCTCGGTTGGAAGCAGTGGGGCTACACCGCGCGCGAGGTCGAGTACTCGATCCGGCAGGCCCTGCGCTGGCACGCCTCGACCATCAACATCAAGTCCACGGCCATCCCGGCGGAGTTCAAGCCCCTGTTCGAAGAATTCCAGAAGAAGCTGGGCTACCGTTTCGTCCTGCGCAAGCTGGAGTACCCGCGCTCGGCCCGCGCCGGCGCGATGATGCCCGTCAGCATGTGGTGGCTGAACGCGGGCGTCGCACCGGTCTACCGGGAGTATTGGCCGGCTCTGGAACTGCGCTCCCCGAGCGGCGTGGCGACGATCCGCCTGCCGGTGGACGTGCGCCGCTGGCTTCCGGGCGACGCGGTCTTCGACGGGACCGTGTACGTGCCTGAGAGCCTGGCGCCGGGAACCTATCGCCTGTCGGTGGCCCTGCTGGATCCGCGCACTGAGCTGCCCGCCGTTCGCCTGGCGATCCAAGGCCGCCGCGAGGACGGCTGGTACGAGCTGGGCGAGCTGCAAATCACGCCCTGAGGCGTTCAGCGCGCCCGCGGCGGGGCGAGCACGCGCTCCAGGAAGAGATCCAGGAAGCGGCGCGCCTGTACCTCTCGGGCCACCCGCACCGGCCCTTGGGGATCCGGGCGGAACAGCGTCATGCCGTAGGTGCGCCCGGGCCAACCGCGGGTTTCCACCTCGACGCGACCGGCCTCCAGTTTCACCAGCTCCGGACGGAAGGCGACCCCCACGGCCAGAGGGTCATGCAGAATGGGGCGCTGCTCCGGCCGTCCGCCTTGCCAGAGGCGAATCAACTCGCGCAGGAATTGGACCGCGGGTAACGGCGAGGACTCCAGCCGCTTCATATCCGCCTCTTCCAGCCGGCACTGCATGGTCACGTCCAGCCCCACCGTAACCACCGGCAGCCCGCTTGCGAACACGATGGCCGCGGCCTCCGGGTCGCGCATGGTGTTGTACTCCAGGCGCGGCTGGAAGAACACTCCGTTCATCAGCACCAGGCGCTCGATGCGCTCCCCCAGGCGCGGCTCGGCTTTCAGGGCCAGCGCCACGTTGGTCAGAGGTCCGTAGGCCAGCCAGGTGATCTTTTCGCGGGAACGCAAACAGGTCTGGAGGATCAACTCGAGCCCCCCGCGACGCCGCCCCTCGGGCAGCCGATCCTGCGGGCCCAAGGCCGCGGTCTGGCGCACCTCGCCGCTGCGCGCCGGGGCCAGCAGAGGCTGCTCGGCTCCCAGGCCCACCGGCACGTCGCTGCGCCCGTACAGCTCCAGGATCTTCCAAACCAGATCGGCCCGGCGCTCGCGCTGCTGGAGCACGGTGACCACCGCCCGCACGTCCAGTTCGGGCGACTGGAGAGCGAAGGCCAGCGCCAGAGCGTCGTCTATGTCGTCGCCGATGTCGGTGTCCAGAATCACCGGGATGGGCGGCTCGGCGGCCGCGGCCGCCAGCGCCAGGGCAAGCAGGGCGAGCGTGAGCGAGCGCATCAGCGATCACTTTACGCCCGCCGGCCGGCCCGCTTCAAGGGCCCGCCCGGAAAGGCGGGCCCGGGCTGCACGGCGCTGCGCGGCCGGGCCGGCCGCGGAAGGCTCAGAAGAAACGGATCGTGTAGCTGAACCGCACGCCGCGCCCGATCTCGGGCGCGAACTGCTTGATCAGAGAGACGTGGTTGCGGTAGAGCCGGTCGCCGGCGTTGAACACAGTGGCTGCGAAAGAGTGTAGCTGGTGGGTTCGGGCGAAAGTGTACCCGCAGCCCAAGTTCACTACGGCGTAACCCGGGGTGCGCGTCTCGTAGAAATACAGTTGCGACTGGGGCGCGGCCAGGGTCAGCTCGGGCTGGAGGCTGAAGCCTCTCCAGCGGGCGTCCAGACCGATGCGGCCCCGCAGCGGCGGAATGCGCGGCAACGGCAGGCGCGACAGGCGGAGCTGCGCGTCCACGTAGTCCAGGCCGAGTTTCAGCCACAAGTCGGAATAGAGGGCGCCCTCCAGGCGCGCCTCGGCCCCCAGGTAACGGCTGTCAGCCTGCCGGTAGGCGGCCTGAATCAACCCTTCCTCCAGATGGCCGGTCGGCGCCAGATAGACGTAATCCTTCAGCAAATAGTAGAAGCCGTTGGCCTCGGCGCGCAGGCGGCGGGCGTTCACTCGCCAGGCCAGCTCCAGCCCTTCGCCTCGCTCCCGCTTCAAATTGGGATCGCCGATCTCGAAGGCCAGGTTGCCGTGGTGCGGCCCGTAGTTATACAGCTCCTCGATGGCCGGGGCGCGATAGGCGTGGCTGTATGCGGCCAGCAGCGAGCCGTAGCGCCCGAGGGGCGCGATCAGGCCCGCCGATCCCGAGAACCCGGTGAAGCTCCGTGCAGGCATGCCCCGGGGGCTGTAGCGATTGGTCTCCAGCCGCCCGCCTGCCTGGATGCGCAGGCGCTCGAAGGTGAACTCCTCCAGCCCGAAACCGGCCAGCGCAATCTGGCTGACCGGAGGCGTCAACTGCTCGGCGCCGCGAATCCGGTAGCTGCGCCGGAGGCCGTAGAAGCCCAGGCTCCCCTTGAGCAGCTTGCGATCGCGCTGTTCGAGCACGCCGCGCCAGGTAAGCTGGCGGTTGAGGAAGCGCGTGCCGACCTCGCCGCCCACCAGTTCCTTGTGGTTCCAGTCGCTGTAGTTGAGGTTCAGCGTGAAGCGATCGAAGCCGGTCCCCAGGTTTCGCACGCCGCCCATCCAGCGCGCGTTGTGCCGGCGCCACTGGAGTTCGAGCGGCCCTTCGTGCTCGTGTTCGTGCTCCTGCTCCTGGATGGGATGCAGCGCCTCGCCGGCCGCCGGCACCCCGTAACGTCCTTGCTGGAGGCCGTAGCCGGCGTGGAAAAAGGCCCGCACGCCGTAGCGCGCCACGCTGCCGGAGGCGTCCTGGAGTTCGGTGCCGCTGTTCAGCACCGGTCCCAGAGGAGTGCGATAGTCGCCCGTGCGCAGGCCGCCCCCGGAGGCCGAGATCAGCCAGCGGTTCTTGCCCGCCTCGATCCCGCCGCTCGCGCCGCCCAGGCCGTTGTTGCTTCCGCCGTAGCCGGTCAGGAATCCGCGCACCCCTTCATGAGGATGCTGGTGCACCTGGTGATGGCCGGTGATCACGTTCACCACGCCCCCCAAGGCGTTGGTGCCGTACAGCAGGGTCGCCGGGCCGCGCACCACCTCGACCCGCTCGACGGCGGTCACATCCACCGGCTCGCCGTGGTCCCCGGACTGCGAAGACAGCGTCCCGGTGGGCAAACCGTCCTGAAGGATCAACACACGGTCGCCGTCGAAGCCGCGCACCACCGGCCGGCTGCTGCCCGGGCCGTAGCTGCGCTTGGCCACGCCGGTCTGGCTTTCCAACACCTCGCCCAGGGAGGCCGCCGCCTTGGGCGCCAGATCCAGCAGCTCCAGGGAGGTAGCCGCCTGGAACGCCTCCAGCGTGGTTTGCTCCCGCCCGGAGGCGGTCACGGTGATCTCCTCGTGCACGGGCGCGATTCTCAAGCGGAAGTCCAGCTCCGCCACGCCTCCCGCGCTGACCTGGACGGTGCGCCGCAGGTCCGAGAGGGGGTGCATGTGGGCCACCACCGCGTAGCTGCCCGGCGGCAGATCGCGGAATTCGTAACGGCCCTCGGCATCGGTCTCGGTCTTGCGCGCCAGCTCCAGGATGAGCACGCTGGCGTGATGCAGCGGATCGCCCGTACGATCCAGCACGACGCGCCCCCGCAGGACGCCGTAAGTCTCGGAGTAAGTTGTCGCGGAAGTCCCGGTTCCGGCCGCGATGAATATCAGACCCGTAATTATAGACCCGAATATCTTCACGACTCCTCCTTTCTTTTGTTTTGGGTAAGTTCTTCGAGGGATGATGACGGGCGGATGAGGCAATGGCCCGCCGCAGGCGGGCTCTTCCGGAAAGCCTCAGAAAGGAGGATCGCGGCAGGCGCGCTCGAGCGGCGCGGGATCCGGAAGCGCCGGCCGGGCGGGCGAAGTCCGCTCGCCGGAGGCCGGCGCGGGCGCGGGAATCTGAACTTCGGCCGCGGCCGCCTCGGAAGGCAGGCGGCAGGCCTGGCAGACGGTGCAGGCCCGCTTCCCGTCCTCTTTGTGCCAGGAATGGGGTACGACGGCCAGCGCCGCCAGAACAATCAGGGAAGCGGCGGCGGCTGCGGCCGCAAGCCTGCGTCCCTCCCCTCCGCCTGCTGCCGGCATGACTGCCACTTACTTCGAGTATAACTCAAGCCGGCCGTTTCAAGGACGCTGGCAGCGCGGGCAGTAATGCGTGCTGCGCTGCGCCACCCGCAGGCGGCGGATGGGCGCCGCGCAGCGCGGGCAGGGCAGGCCGGTACGCCGGTACACTCGATGCTCGAACTGGAAGCGACCCGGATCGCCGTCGGGATCCACGTAATCGGAGACCGAAGAACCGCCCGCGCGGATGGCTTCCTGCAACACCTCTCGGATGGCCTGATGCAACCGCCGCAAGCGCGCCGCGGAAAGGCGCGCCGGCGAGGCGCAGGGATGGATGCGGGCGCGGAACAGGGCCTCGTCGGCGTAGATGTTGCCCAGGCCGGCCAGGATCCGCTGATCCAGCAGAAGAGCCTTGAGAGCGGCGCGCCGGCCCTCCAGGCGGCGCCGGAGTTCTTCGGCGCTGATTTCCAGGGCTTCCGGCCCCAGTCGAGCCAGGCGCGCGGGCGGCTGCTCGCCCGCTTGAAGGCGGCCGAACTGCCGCAGGTCGTCGAACACCAGCCGGCCCCGGTCCAAGACGAAGATGGCGCGCGTGTGCGGACCGGGTGCCGCGTTCCAGCGCAAGCTCCCCGTCATGCCCAGGTGGATGGCCAGCACCGTGCCCTCCAGCTCGGCCAGCAGGAACTTGCCTCGCCGGCTGAGACCGCGAATCCGCCGCCCGCGCAGGCGCGCCGCGAACTCCTCGGCCGAGCCGGAAACGATGCGGGGTGAAAGGATGCGCACCTGGCGGATCCGCCGTCCCGCCAGCCGCGGCCGCAAGGCGCGCGCCACGCTCTCGACCTCGGGCAGCTCCGGCATGGCTAACAGCATACAGCAGCCTGAGAAGGTGCTAGCTTAGGCTCGATGAGCCGTGCCAAGCTGAAGTGCGCCCTGCTGCTGGCGGGCGCGGCCGCCTGGCTGCCGGCGGCCGTGCATACGCTCACTTTGCGCCAGGCGGTCGAGCTGGCGCTCCAGCAAAACCCGGATCTGATCCTGGCCCGCTGGGAGGAGCACAAGGCGGAACAAGAGGTCGAGATCGCCCGCGCGCCTTTCCGCCCCACCCTCGCGGTGGGCAGCGGCCTGGCCTGGTCCAGCGGCTTTCCCATGAGCATCGAGGGGGCCACGCCGTCGGTGTTGCAGGCGCGCGCCATCGCCGACGTCTTCAACCGCCCGCAGAGCTACCGCATTGCGGCCGCGCGAGAGGGCCGGCGCAGCGCCGCCCTGGACGCGCAGGCCAAGCAGGAGCAGGTGGCCCTGCGCACGGCCGAGCTGTTTCTCGAGGCCGAACGAGCCGGGCGGTTGTTGGAGATGGCGCGGCGCCAGGTCGAGATCCTCGACAAGGTGGCCGAGCTGGTCCGGTTTCGGGTCGAGGAGGGCCGCGAGTTGCCGCTGGAGGCCAGGCGCGCCGCACTGGATCTGGCTCGGGCGCGCTACCGGTCACTCTCCCTCGAGCACCGGCAGCGCAACGCGCAGAGCGAGCTGGCCCTGACCCTGGGCTTGGAGGCGGGCGACGAGCTGCGCCTGATTCCCGAGGAGCACTCCGGGCCGGCCCTGCCCGCGGCCGTCGAGCAGGCGGTCGAGCAGGCCTTGGCGCACAGCCGCGAGTTGCGCGCCCTGGAGTCACGCCTGCTGGCCAAGGGCCTGGAAGCGCGCGCCGAGCGGGCGGCGCGCCTGCCGCGCCTGGAGCTGGTGGCGCAGTACGGCCTGCTGGCCCGCTTCAACAACTACGAGGACTTCTTCCGCAAGTTCGAGCGGCACAACGGGCAACTCGGGGTCTCCTTCCAGATTCCGCTCTTCGCCGGTTCGGCGGTGGAAGCCCGCGCCGGACGGGCGGAAGCCGAGGCGGCGCAACTTCGCCTTCAGATGCGCTCCCTGCGCGAGCGCCTGGCGGCGGAGACACGCCGCCTGCACCAGGCCGCCAGAGAAGCCGAAGCGGCCCGCGAGGTGGCCCGGCTGGAGCTGGAAGTGGCTCGCGAGCAGGTGTCCCTCCTGCTGGCGCGAATGGGAGAGGGCCGCGCCGGCCTGCGCGAGCTCGAGCAAGCGCGCCTGGCGGAGACCGAAAAGTGGATGGCCCTCTACGAGGCCGACTACGCCCTGGAACTGGCTCGCATCAACCTGCTTTCCCGCACCGGGCAGTTGCTGGCCGCCCTGCGCTAAGGTCCGCCTGCCGGGCCGAACGCTTTGCGCGTCTCGACGCCCGCCGCCGGCGCCGGGGCGGGCATCAGGAGGAAGCCCCCCGGGCAAGCCCCTGAGCGCGCCCGGACTTTCGGAATCGCCCAGCCCGGCGCTCAGGGTATCATGACCTGTTATGCCCGCCCTCGTGTTGACCGCTGTGGGACGTGCGCGCCTGCTTTCGTTGAGCACCGTGGATCTGGCGATCATCGCCATCTACTTCGCGGCCGTGCTGCTGATCGGCTTTTACCTCAAGCGCCACACCCGGACCGGAGAAGATTTCTTCCTGGCGGGCCGGGAGATGACGGCCTGGGTGGCCGGTCTGAGCTTCCTGGCCGCCAATCTGGGCTCGCTCGAGTTGATGGGCTGGGCGGCGGCGGCCTATCAGTACGGCATCCTGGCCACGCATTGGTATTGGATCGGGGCGATCCCCGCCATGCTGTTCCTGGGCATCGTGATGATGCCCTTCTACTACATTTCCCGAACCCATTCGGTGCCCGGCTACTTGAAGCTGCGCTACGGCGAGCCGGCCCGCGCCCTGGCGGCGATTTCCTTCGCCTTCATGACCGTGCTGATGAGCGGCATCAACATGTACTCGATGGCGCTGGTGCTGAAAGTGGTGCTGGGCTGGGACATCCACTTCTCGATCTGGGTCTCCTCGCTCACCGTGGCGGTCTACGTGGCGCTGGGCGGCCTGCTGTCGGCCATCTTCAACGAAGTGCTCCAATTCGCGCTGATCTGGCTGGGGGCGCTGCTGATCCCCATCTTGGGACTGATGGAAGCGGGCGGTTGGAGCGGCCTGGTGGAGCGCATCGCGCGCAACTTCCCGGGCCAGGATTACACGCACCTGTGGCGCACCATGAGCTCGTTCGGCGACAACCCTATGGGAATCCACTGGACCGGCATCGTCTTCGGGCTGGGATGGGTGATCTCGTTCGGTTACTGGACCACGGATTTCCTGGTGGTGCAGCGGGTGCTGGCGGCGCGCGACCTGCGCTCGGCCAAACTGGCGCCCGTCATCGGCGCGGCCTTCAAGATGATGGTGCCCTTCATCGTCATCCTGCCGGGCCTGCTGGGCCTGGGCTTGCTGCCCATGCGCCTGGTGGGAGAAAGCGAGGCGGTGGCCACGGGCGCGCACAGCTACAACGAAGTGCTGCCCCTGATGCTGGCTCGTTACCTGGGGCCGGGCCTGCTCGGGCTGGGCATCACTGCCCTGATCGCCGGTTTCATGTCGGGCATGGCGGGCAACGTCAGCGCCTTCGCCACCGTCTGGACGTACGACATTTACGGTGCGCTGATCCGCCGGCAGGCCCCCGACGCCCACTACGTCCGAATGGGGCGCTGGTGCACGATCCTGGGCGTGCTGGTCTCGATCGGCACCGCTTATCTGGTGATGCAGTTCTTGAGCATCATGGATTACGTCCAGGCCCTCTTCAGCTTTTTCATCGCGCCCCTGTTCGGCACGGTGCTTCTGGGCATGCTCTGGAAGCGGGCCACCCCGGCCGGGGGTTTCTGGGGGCTGCTGGCGGGCACGCTCTCCTCGATCGGCATGTGGCTGTGGGTGCGCCTGGACAAGGACGCGCTGGGCTACATCGCGCTCTCCTCCCAGGCCCGCGACATGGCCGAGAACATGTACCGCGGTCTGTGGTGCTGGCTGGTGTGCGTCATCGTCACGGTGGCGGTGAGCCTGGCCACGCGGCCCAAGCCGGAGGCCGAGCTGCGCGGTTTGGTCTATGGGTTGACCGAGGTTCCTTCCGAGGGGCACCTGCCGCTGTACCGCCGCCCGATCTTCTGGGCGGGCGTAGTGGCGGCGGTGTTCCTCCTGCTGAACGTCATCTTCTGGTAGGCGCGCCGCGATAGCCCTCCGGATGGGCCAGGCGCCAGCGCCAGGCGCTCTCCAGGATGGAAGCCAGATCCGGGAAGGCCGGTCTCCAGCCCAGCAACTCGCGCGCCTTGCGTGCGTCGGCCACCAGGTGCGAGGGATCGCCCGGGCGGCGCGCCTGGATGCGAACGGGAATCTCCCGGCCCGTGACGCGGCGCGCTTGCCGGATGACCTCCAGCACCGAGTAGCCCTTGCCGTTGCCCAGATTCAGGAACAGGGAGCGGCCTCCGCGGCGCAGCCAGTCCAGGGCCAGCCGGTGGGCGGCGCTCAAATCGGCCACGTGGATGTAGTCGCGCACCGCCGTCCCGTCCGGGGTCGGGTAATCGTCGCCGAACACCGGCACGCAGGGCGCGCGGCCCAAAGCGGCCGCCAGCACGTTGGGGATCAAGTGGGTCTCCGGTTCGTGGTCCTCGCCCGAGCGCTCGGTGGCCCCGGCCGCGTTGAAGTAGCGCAGCGAAACGAAGCGCAGGCCGTGGGCCTGATCGCAACCCTCCAGCGCCTGCTCGAGGAACAGTTTCGACCAGCCGTAGGGATTCGCCGGCCGCCGCGGGTGCTCCTCCGCAATGGGGATCGTCTCCGGCTCGCCGTAGACGGCGCAGGTCGAGGAGAACACGAAGCGGCGCACGCCCGCCTCCAGCAGGGCCTCCAGCAGCACCAGCCCCTGAGCGGCGTTGTTGAGGAAGTAGCGCAGGGGCGCCGTCACCGACTCCCCCACGTAGGCCAGGGCGGCAAAGTGAATGCACGCCTCGATCTCGTTCTCGCGCAGCAAGCGCGCCAGCAAGGCGCGGTCGCCCACGTCCCCCTCATAGAACGGGACGCCTGCCGGGATCGCCTCCCGGTGGCCCCGGCCGAGGTTGTCCAGCACCACCACCGATTCGCCCGCCTCCAAGAGCTGCTCGACGGTCACGCTGCCGATGTAACCCGCCCCGCCCGTCACCAGAATCGCCATGTTGCGCGCTCCTTTTCGATGGTAAACTCGCCCTCTGCTCTCACGGGATCAGCCCGCGGCGCTGCAAGGCGCCTTTGAGCAGCGGCTCGATTTGGGCCCGGATGTGCGGGTTGGCGTAGCCCACCCAGCAGACCTCGGCTTGCACATCGAGCGGCGCGCGCAAGGGACCGCCTCGCTCGTCGGTGATGATGACGCCGGCCTCGCGCGCCGCCAGCTCGGCCGCCAGATCGTAGGGATGGCAGCACAGGCCGAGGACCGCCCCGCGCCGGGCCAGCAGAGGGCGCATCAGCGGGCGCAGGTCGGCCACGAAGCGGTCGTGTCCGGCCATCAGCTCGTAGAGTTGCCCGCCCGTCGAGATGTACTGGTCCTCGAAGCAGGCCGCTTTGCCGGGCGGCGGCGGACCCAGCGCGCCGCACGCGATCTCGTCGTCTATGGCCGCCAGCTCGTCCCGCGCCCCCGGGAAAAAACGGGCCAGTGTGGCGAAACCGTGGGCGACGGTGCGCGCGCGGGAAGGGCGCAGCGCCAGCGGCGTGCGCTCTCCGGTGAGCCGATTCCAGCGCTCGGCCCGCACTCCCTGCCCGCGTCGCGCCCAGATCTGATCGGCCAGATGCTGTTTGAGCAGCGGGATCTCGGTCTGGACCGCCAGCTCGATATCGGCCAGCGTGGTCGCCGGCCCGCGATTCTCCGCCACTCCGGTGAGGATCCAGGCGCTCCGCTTCTGGTACATGAGGCCCCGCGTACCGTCTATGGGGTCCACGATGATGCGCCAGCGCGCCTGCCCTTCGGAGGCGTTACGCGGCAGGATGAGCGAGCCGCCCGGCAGACCCTCGGCGATCAGGACCACAGGCGCCTCGCCGGCCAGCTCCTGCTCGACCAGCTCGACCAAGGCCGCCTCACTGAGGCGATCCACGGCGTAGACGGTGTCGCCCTCGGCCTCGGCCGCCACGGCGGAAAGATCCTCCGGCGCCGCCCGCTCGCAGGCGGCCAGCACGCGCTCGCGGATCCGTTCGTGGATGCGGCGGATGCGGGCCGCCAGCCCCTCCCAGTCAGCCACGGCGCGCCGCCTCGCGGTAGTGAACCTCCGGCAGGTCGCGCAGCTCGCGGGCGGTGGCCTCGGGGGCCACGTCCAGCATGTAGTTGCCGCCGCCGATCTCCGCCCCGGCCAAGTATTTGAGCAAGTTGGGCTTGCGCAGGGGCGGGTGGAACTCGATGTGGAACTGGAACCAGGGGTAAGCTCCGCCGTCGGTGGGGGCTTGGTGCAGCGGCATCACATAAGGGAAGGGCATGCGCCAGAGGTTGTCGTACTTGATGAGCAGCCGGCGCAGCGCGTCGGCCAGGTCCGCCGCTTCGCCCTCGCGCAGCGCCTCCAGCGAGGGACGCGGGGCCTTGGGCGCCACGATGGTCTCGTAAGGATAGCGCGCGAAGTACGGTACGAAGACCACGGCGGTTTGGTTCTCGTAAACGATGCGCCGCCCGTCGGAGCGCTCGGCTTCCAGAATGTCCTGGAACAGCAGCCGGCCCGTGGTCGCCTGGTGCTCGCGGCAGGCCTCGAGCTCGGTCTCGATGACCTTGAAAATGAAATTGGTCGCGTAGATCTGCCCGTGGGGATGGGGATTGGAGACCCCCACCACCTCGCCCCGGTTCTCGAAGATCAGCACGCAGCGGATCTCCGGACGCGCTCCCAGCTCGCGATACTCGCGCCGCCACAGATCCACCAGGTTCTCGAACTCGCGCCGGCTCAGCTCGGCCGGGCTGAGATTGTGCTTGGGACTGTAACAGACGACGCGGCAGACGCCGCCGGCCGGGCGGTTGCGATAGATGCCGGGCGGCCTTTCCAACTCGGCCGGGGCGTCCGGCGCCAGGCTGGGATGGTCGTTGTCGAACACGAAGACGCCGGTATAGGGAGGGTTGACGGCTCCGCTCACCCGCCGGTTGCCGGGGCAGAGGTAGCAATCGGGCAGGTAGTCGGGCAAGTCTTCGCCCGCATGCTCGACCACCTCGCCGCTCCAGGGCCGATCCTGCCGATGGGCCGCCAGCACCACCCATTCCCGGCGCAGAGGGTGCCAGCGCTGCTCCCACGGCCCCGTAGTCGTTCGCGCTTCCATCGTCAAGGCACGATTGTCGTCCGACCGCGCCCGCCGCCCGGCACGGCCTAGGGCGCCAGCGCCTGCACGCGCAGCGTGGAGGCCTGCCGGCCGCCGCGATAGACGCGCTGCGTGGCGCGCTGGAAGTCTTCCGCCTTGGCCCGGTAGATGTCCACGAACTTTTGGGGATTGCGGTCCACCAGCGGGAACCACGTGCTTTGGATTTGCACCATCAGGCGATGGCCCCGGCGGAAGGTGTGGTTGATGTCGGGCATGGTGAACTCGACCAGGGTCGGCCGGCCGGGCGTGAACGGCTCGGGCTTCTCGAAGCTGTTGCGGAACTTGCCGCGCATGGGTTCGCCCCGCACGAGCTGCTGATAGCCGCCCATGCGAATCTCGGCCGGATTGGGCTGCGGGTCGGGAAAATCGTCCGGGTAAACGTCAATCAGCTTGACGATCCAGTCGGAATCGGTGCCGGTCGTGGAGACCCACAAGGAGGGCGAGACCGGCCCGGCCAAGGTGAGATCCTCGGCCAGCGGCTCGCTCTGGTAGACCAACACGTCCGGCCGGGTGGAGGCGAAGCGCTGGTCCTGGATCATGTAGTCGGCCGTCATGCCCACCGCGATGGTGTTGATGAAAGGCACCGGCCGGGCGGGGTCGCTGACGTACTCGTCAAAGCCGGCGGTGGCGCAGGGAGCGAAGCTGAGCGTGCCGTTCTCGCACAAGTAGAGGGTGCGGGGGGCGGCGCCCTTCGGCGGCCAGGAGTCGTACCGGCGCCAGAGGTTGGCTCCCGTCTCGAAGACGTAGGCCTCGGGCAGGTTGGCCTCTCCCTTCTGCTTGAGGAACGCGTTGAAGAAGACCGCCTCGATCTTCTCGCGGAAGAATTCGGCCGTTTTCGAGCCGAAGGAGACCGGACCCAGCCGGTCGCCGTCCCGCCCCCTCCAGCCGCCGTGCGACCAGGGCCCCATGACCAGCACGTTCCAGGCGCCCGGGCTCTGCTTCTCGACCCACTCGTAGACCTTCAGGGCGCCGTAGAGGTCCTCGGCGTCGAACCATCCGCCCACCGTCATCACGGCCGGCTGGATGTTCTTCAAGTGCGGCCGCAGGGTGCGCGCCTTCCAGAACTCGTCGTAGACGCCGTGCTCCAGGACCTCGTTCCAGAAGCTGATCTCGTTATGCAGGTACCTGGCGTTAGCGTTCTCCAGCGGCCCCATTTCCAGGAAAAACTTGTAGCCGTCCGGCGTGCCGTGCTCGAAGGGGCGCTCCCAGCGCGTGGTGGGTTGGGGGCGCGGCTTGCCGAACACCGCCAGGAAATTGAAGGCGTGAGGCAGGAAGAAGGCGCCGTTGTGGTGGAAGTCGTCGCCGATGAACCAATCGCCGATGGGGGCCTGGGGGGAGACGGCCTTCAGGGCGGGGTGGGCGTCAATCATGCCCGCGGCCACGTAAAAGCCGGGATAGGAAACGCCCCACATGCCCACCCGGCCGTTGTGGTTGGGCAGCCGCTTGAGCAGCCACTCGATGGTGTCGTAGGTGTCGGTGCTCTCGTCAATGTCTTGCGGGCCGCGTTTCTCGGGCCGATGAGGCCGCACGTTGACGAACTCGCCCTCGGAAAGGAAGCGCCCGCGGACGTCCTGATACACGAAGATGTAACCCTCCCGGGCCAGCAGCTCGGAGGGCCCCAGGCTGTCGCGATACTGGTCCGCCCCGTAGGGCCCGACGCTATAAGGCGTGCGCAACATCAGGATGGGATAGGCCTGCGAGGCGTCCTTGGGCAGGTAGACCGAGGTGAACAGCTTGACGCCGTCGCGCATGGGGATGCGGTACTCGTACTTGGTGTAGTGGGCGCGCACCCAGTCCCGACCCTGGGCGGCCGCCGGCCAGGGAGCAAGCAAGGCGATGGTGAACAGGATTCGAAAGTACATGTAGTCCATAGTAGCCGCAGCGGGCCCGCTCCGCGGGGGCGGGCGGCGCTTAGAAACGCTTGAGGGAGCGCAAAATGGCGCGCGTGGTGCCTCCGCCGGGCAGCTCGACGTAGTGCAGCACCTGCCAGTTGCGGTCCATCGCGCCGATGTAGCGCGCTTCATTGCGGTTCGGGCCCATCAGGATGACCGAATAGCCGCGCTGGGGGTAGGTGAGCCGCTGGTATTGGATTTCGCCCTCCGCCGAGCGCCAGCGTTCCTCGGCCGGCGGCCCCAGCTTCTTGATCACGGCGTGATAATCGTCGTGGCGGGTCAGCTCCAGGTAGGCCTGGTCCTTGGCGGTGAACACCACGCGCGAGCGTAGCGGTCCCAGGCTGAAGACCGCCACCACCAGCACCAGCACTCCCATGCCCGCGGCCAGCACGGTGGCGATCAGCCGCCCGATGCGGGATTCGGCCGTGGGCTGCGGCCGCAGTCCCAAGGGCGGCGGGGCCGGCTCGCTCTCGGCCGGGTAGCGGACCGCTTCCGGCACGCGCGGCATCTCCAGCACACGCCGTTCGTACGGCCAGACCGCCCCCGCCTTGTACTCCAGCTCGCGCGTCAGCCCCACGATCATCACCGGGTCCTCGACCCGCGAGGCGGCGCCGAAGTAGCGGCGTGGGATCCAGATTTCCAGGTCCTGGCGCGTGTTGGCCACCAGGATCTCCGACCAGGTCGCTCGCCTCAACCGCCACTCGTTGTGTTCGACGCCCACGATGGCCGGGTAGAAGGCGAACGGCCGGCCGGCCAGGTGCTCCAGCCACTCGGGCGAGGACGGATCGGGCATGCGCGCCTATCATCTTACCGCGAGCCCGGTCAGTCCAGCCCCAGCCGTTGCAGGATGGCCTCCAGATCCGCCGGGCGCACGCGGATCTCCTCGCTGAGCGCCTCCGGCCCGGGCCGTTCGTCGAAGGCCTGGAACAGGCTCATCTTGGCCGCGGCGTACCATTCCGTCGCCGTGAGCGCCCTCCCGTGCGAGTGCTCCCAGCTCCTCACCGCCTGCTGTGCCACGAACACCGAGACGGGAAACCAGTTCTTGCGATCGGCGGAAACCGAAAAGACGTACTCCCGGCCGCTCTCACGGCCTCGCTCGGCGGGGCGTTGCCCCTCGTAGAAGTACTGGTAGACGTAGCCGCTCGAACCCGAGTAGCTCTTCTGGCGGCGCAGGGCGGGCGCGCCCGTCAGCGGCAGGCCCCGCCGCGCGCGCCCAAACCATCTCCACACCGCGCCGCTCCCTTCTAAAGCATCGCCCGGTCGTCCTCGTCCCAGGCCGGCTCGCGCCGCTCCAGCACCGCCCGAATCAGCGGCGCCTTCTCGGGAATCAGCCGGTAGCGCGAGCGCTCGTCCAGATCCCAGGCGACCCCGATCGGCCTGCCCTCGCCGTCCACCGCACTGAGCAGCTCATAGACGTACAGCGCCTTCAAGTCGTAAAAGGAAACCGGCAGCCCGGACTCCTGCCCGACGGACGCCGTCGTATGCTCGGCTTCCGGATGCTCCAGCAGATACTCCAGCAGCTTCCGGTAGGCCGGGTGCGTCCGGCAGAAATTATCCAGCCTGATCCACTGCTCGCGCGTGAACGACATATCAAGATTGTCGCAGACTCTCGGCCCATCGGGCCGCCGGCCCGGCTTATTGGATCCGTACCTTCGCCAGGTAAATGCTTGCCCGGCCTTCGTGTGAGGAGTAGTAACTCACCCACAGCAGGCCGCGGCGGAAAACCAGGCCGGCATAACTGGTGTCGCGGCCGGAAGGCAGCCTCAGGAATTCCTCCAGTCTGCCCGCAGCCGGATCGAGCAGGCAGAGGCTGGTGCGCGTGCCGCCGTCGTGGAGGCGGACGGCCGCTATCCAGCGCCCGTCGGGCAGCCGTATCAGGTTGGGGCCGCCGATGCGTACGCCCAGATCCTTCCAGCTCCACTCACGGTAGGGCGGCCGCGCAGTTCCGAGCAAGGCGCTCTGCTCCCCGTTGCCGTCGCGGCGGAGCAGGCAGAGGGCGCTGCGGTCGGGCAGGAAGCGCAGGGTGGCTTCGTTGGGAAAGCCCGCCTGGTACAGAGTGGGGACCAGGACCTGGAAATTCCGCCCGTCGGTGCTCCGGTAGAGCCGGATCGCCTCGCGGTTATAGCCCACGCTGTAAGCCTCCCCGTCCCGCCAGGTGATGCGCCAGAGCCAGAAGTTGGGCTCGCCGATCGGCTCGCCCGACTCCCAGCGCCGGCCGTCCCGCGAGAACCAGACCCGCGACTCGGCCGGCATCCCCGGAGTCTCCCGCGCTACGGCGTAGGTGGTGAGCATCAGGCGGCCCTGGGGCGTCTCGGCCAGCTTGGGGTCGCGCAGGTCGCGCCCGGGCAGGCTGATCAGAGCGGCGGACTCCCAGCGCCGGCCGTCGCGCGAGACCAGCACGCGCAGGGCTCCGTCGGGCGAAACGTGCCGGCTGGCCTCCCGGAACGCGCAGAACCAGCGCCCGCGGAAACGGATCAGGTCGGTGAAGGCGTTGTGCGGCGCCCGATCCCAGATCTTGCGCACCTCGATCAGCTCGGCGCGAACGGCGGCTTTGCCGAGCGGCGGCCGGTTCTCGCTTCCGTAGAGCCACTCGGCCGGAACGCTCTTGAACTTCAGCGACCAATCATGGCCGCGCGCGCCCGCCGGCGGCCCGGCGTAGTAGGTGAACAGCACCCGTCGGCCGACGAACTCGATGCTCGTGTAAGCGTAGGTGTGGGCGGGATCCTCGTCCAGGTTGCGCGCCAGGGTCCAGCTCCGGCCCTCGTCGCGCGAGAGGGCCAGCGAGAGAGGAAAACGCTGCTTGTCGGAATTGTTCCAGACCAGCAGCAGCTCCCCGCTCCAGGGAATGCGCTTGATGGATTGAGGCGACAGCGGCGAGACCACCGGCGAAGGCTCCGGCGTTGTCCAGCTCTCGCCCCGGTCCGAGGAGAAGGCCTGGTACATGCGCCCCGTGTCGGTGCGCAGCCAGAGCATCACGCGCCCGTCGCGCAGCTCCACCACGCCGGGCTCCTGCGCCCCGGCACGGCTTTCCGGCACGTCCAGCACGGTGCGGGAGGCGCGCCAGGTGCGCCCTTCGTCGTCGGAGTAGTAGACCCGGCTGCGAATGTGGGGATCCCGGCGGTAGTCGCCGGTGAAGAACACGGGCAGAAGCACGCGCCCGGAGCGAAGCTGGATGGCGCGGTCGTGATTGAAGCCGGTGTAGGAAGGGTAGGGCTGGACGGGCAGGGGTGCGGGCGGGCTGAAGGTGCGCGCGTCGTCCTGCGAGATGCGCACCATGGGCAGGCAGTCGGCCGGCGAGTTCTTGCGGCAGAAAAACAACAGCACCTTGCCCGAGCGCAGCCGCAGCAGGTCGGGCTCCATGACGTTCATCCGGCCGATGTTTTCCTGAAGGATGAACTGCGGCCCCCAACTGCGCCCACCGTCTTCGGAGAGGCGCGCGGCGATCGAGGCCGGAGCCCAGTCCTCCGCCTGATCGGTGGAGAAGCTGGTCCAGGCCAGCAGCAGGCGGCCGTCGCGCAGCGGGAGCAGGTCGGCTTCCGAGTTGCGCCGGTTGCCCGGCCGGGCGGGCGCAACCAGATACTCGAGAACGTCCTGGCCGGCCGCCGCCAGCGCCGCCCAGGCCAGCAGGAACGCCGCCCTCCGCCTCATGATCGGAGGCACTCCTCGATCGCCTTGGCCGGGATCTCCCCCTCGCGAATCAGGCGCCAGTCGGTCTCGGTGATGTCAATCGTGGTGGCGCCCGCGCCGGGGCAGAGGCCCCCGTCCAGCACCAGGTCCACCCGTCCGTCCATCATGGCGAATACCTCCACTCCCGTGCGGCAGGTAGGCTGGCCCGAGATGTTGGCGCTGGTGGCGATCAGGGGCTGGCCCAGCGCCTCCAGCAGAGCGTTGGCCACCCGCGAGCGCGACTGCCGCAGCGCCAGCCGCCCCGTGTTGCCGGTGACCTTCAGGGGCACGTGCGCCGACGCCGGCACGATCATGGTCAGCGGCCCCGGCCAGAAGCGGCGGGCCAGTACGAAGAAGCGCGGCGGCAGCTCGCGGGCCAGTTCTTCGGCCATCAGCACGTCGGTGATCAGCAGGGGCAGGGAACGCTGCGGCGCCCGTCCCTTGGCCAGGAACACCTGAGTCACGGCGCGCAGGTTGAAGGGATCGGCCACCAGCGAGTACAGCGCGTCGGTGGGAATCGCCACCACCCGGCCGGCGCGCACGGCGGTCGCCGCCCGCGCCAGCGCCTCGGGGGCGGGCTTGTCGCGGTCTATCTCGATCAAATCGGTCGGCATCTCACCTGGGCCCGATCGCCTCGGCCGCCTCCAGGGCCAGCTCATAGCGGCCGAAGGGCGCGCTGAGCTGCACGCCCTGAACCATCCCCCTCAGTTGCACGATCATCTCCTGCGCGATGGCCACGCCTTCCCGCCGGGCGCGCTCGGCGCTCTCGGCCCGCCGCATCCGCTCCAGATAGGGCTCGGGCACCGGCACGCGCAGTTCGTTGGCCATGAATTCCGCGTTGCGATAACTGGCCAGCGGCCAGACCCCCGCGATCACCGGAATGCGAAATTCCCGTATGCGCTCCAGCAGCCGTTCCAGCAGCCGCAGATCGAAGACCGGCTGCGTTACGGCATACTCGGCTCCCGCCTCCACCTTCCAGGCGAAGCGCCGCATTTCCTCCTCGAAGTTCAAGGCGCCCGGATTGACCCCCACCCCGATCAGCAGGCTGGTCTGCGAACCCATCGGATTGCCCCCGATGTCCAGGCCGCGATTCAGATTGCGCACGATGTTGACCAGGCCGATCGAGTCCACGTCGAAGACCGCGGTGGCCGTCGGATAGGCGCCCATGCGCGGCGGGTCTCCCGTGATGCAGATGAGGTTGCGGATGCCCACCGCGTGTGCGCCCAGCAGCTCGGACTGGATTCCCAGGATGTTGCGGTCCCGGCAGCAGAAGTGGAGCACCGCCTCGATGCCCGCCTGCTGCTGGATGAGCTGGCAGGTCACCTGGGCGCTCATGCGCGCGCTGGCCCGCGGCCCGTCCGGCACGTTGATGCAATCAATGCCCCGCGCCGCGCACATCCGCGCCCCGGCCACTTCCTTGGAGGCGTCCACGCCCCGGGGCGGCAGGATCTCGACCAGGGCCACGAAGCGCCCCGCCGCCAGCTTCGCTCCCAACTGCGACTTCTGCGCCATGGGCACCGACGGCAAGGCCTCGGCCTTGGCCGCCGGCGTCGGCAGGGTGATGCTCAACCGCCGGTGCACCGGTTCCAGGGAGCGCGTCTCGGCCCGGATGGCCCGGATGTGCTCGGGGGTGGTACCGCAGCAACCGCCCACGATCTTGACGCCGGCCTGGATGAAGCGCCGCGCATACTGCGCCATATACTCGGGCGAACCCAGGTAGATCTTGCGCCCCTCGATGGTGGCCGGATGGCCCGCGTTGGGCATCGCGCTCAGGGGCTTGCTCGAGTGGGCCAGCATTTTCTCCAGCGTCTCGAGCATCACCTTGGGGCCGACCGAGCAGTTCAACCCGATCACTTCAGCGGGGAGCTCCTCCAGGCGGCGGCTGAAGGTCTCCGGCTCCGAGCCATCGGGCATCCGCCCGAAATCGTCAATGGTCACCTGGGCGATGACCGCCAGTTCCTGTCCCACCGCCTCCCGCGCCGCCAGGACCGCCTCCCGCAGCTCGTTCAGGTCCCCGAAGGTCTCCAGGATCAACAGGTCCACCCCGGCTTCCGCCAGGGCCTCGATCTGGCGGCGGAAGGCGGCCCGCGCCTCGGCGAAGGAGGTGGGCCCCAGAGGTTCGATCCGCACGCCCAGGGGACCGACCGAGCCGGCCACGAAGGCCGCTTGCTGCGCCGCCTCCCGCGCCAGGCCGACGGCCGCCTGATTGATGGCCTCCAGCTTCTCCACCAGGCCGTGGGCGGCCAGCCGGACCGGGTTCGCTCCGAACGTGTTGGTCTCCAGAATCTCGGCCCCCGCCCGGACGTACTCGATGTGGATGCCCCGGACCAGCTCGGGCGCCGAGAGGTTCAACTCGTCGTAACAGCGATTGATGAAGACGCCCCGCGAATACAGCATGGTGCCCATGGCCCCGTCGGCCACCAGGACGCGGCGGCCGAGCTGCTCGCGGAACTCGCGTGCGCGGGAGGCTCCCCGGCTCATCGGTTGCTCGCTGGTCGAAGCCGGCCGGCAAGAAGGACGGGCCACACCCCGCGCCCTCTCGGCTGCTTGGCGGGTGCGCCGGGAGCGGCCGGCGCCGGCAGGGCCGGCTGTTCCCGGCGCGAACTCAGCTTGGAAGCGCTTCCCCGGCCGGCGATCGGCGACCGCCGTTGATTGTACCGCATCCGCCGGCCCGCGAACAAGGTTGCGCCGGCGGTCCCCTCCGGCGGGAAGGCTAGAATGAAGATGATGGCCTGCCTTCCCGCCCTGCTCCGCATCGGCCGGGTCGAGGTCTCGCCCGCCACCGTGCTGGCGCCGATGGCCGGCATCACCGACACTCTGTTCCGCCGGCTGATCCGTGAGCTGGGCGGCTGCGGCTTGATCATGACCGAGTTCAGCAGCTCGCACGGCATCGTAAACGCCGTGCGGGCCGGCGGCCGCGGGCGTACCTTGAAGTACTTGGCCTTCGAGCCGGACGAGCACCCCATTGCCGCCCAACTGTTCGGGGCCGACCCGACGGTGATGGCCGAAGCGGCCCGGCAGTGTGAGGCGCTGGGCTTCGATCTGGTGGACATCAACCTCGGCTGCCCGGCGCGCAAAGTCTGCCGCTCCAACGGCGGCTCGGGATTGCTCCGCGACCTCCCCCTGGTGGAGCGCATCCTGCGCGCCGTGCGGGCCGCCATTCGCATTCCGCTGACCGTCAAGGCCCGGGCAGGCTGGAGCGCAGAGGAAATCGTGGCCGTGCCTCTGGCCCGGCTGGCCGAGGACTGCGGCGTGGAGGCGTTCGCCCTGCATCCCCGCACGCGCGAGCAGGGCTTCGCCGGGCGCGCCGACTGGCGGCTGATCGGCGAAGTGAAGGCGGCGGTGCGCATTCCGGTCATCGGCAACGGCGACGTCTTCACGCCCGAGGACGCGGCCCGCATGGTCGCCCAGACCGGTTGCGACGCCGTGATGATCGGCCGGGCGGCGGCCTCCAATCCCTGGATCTTCCGGCAGATCGCCCAGTACCTGGCGGCCGGCCGATACCAGCAGCCCACTGAAGCGGACCGCTACCGAATGATGCGCCGCTACTACGCGCTGCTGCTCGAGCGGCAGGAGCCTGAAGCGGTCGGCAAAATGAAGCAGTTCGCCGGCTACTTCACCCACGGGGTGCGCAACGGCGCACGGCTTCGCGCCGCCGTGTACCGGGCCCGCGAGGGGGCGGAGATTCTCGATCTGGTGGACGCCTTCTTCGCCAGGGAGCTCCAGGCGCTGCCGGCATGAAGAAGGTCCGGCTCATCACCGACGGCGCCTGTCTGGGCAATCCCGGGCCGGGCGGCTGGGCGGCCATCCTGCGCTACGGCAGGCATCGTAAGGAACTCTCCGGCTCCGAGCCCCGGACCACCAACAACCGTATGGAGCTGCGCGCCGCCATCGAGGGCCTGCGCGCCCTCAAGGAACCGTGCGAGGTGGAGATCGTCACCGACTCGGAGTATCTCAAGCGAGGCATTACGGAGTGGATCGGCCGGTGGAAGCGCCGGGGCTGGATCACGGCCGGCAACAAGCCGGTGCTCAACCAGGACCTCTGGCGCGAGCTGGACGAGCTGGCCGCGCGCCACAAGACGCGCTGGATGTGGACGCGCGGGCACGCCGATCACGCCGAGAATCTGCGCGCCGACGAACTGGCCGTGCAGGCGGCCCGCCGCCAGGCCGGCCTGCGAGGGCGCGCCGGTGGGGTACAATCGCCCCCATGAGCCTTTCGCCGGCGGTGCGGCAATGAGATGGTGGATCGCTTTGTTGGCGGCGGGGACCGCTTTGTGCCAGCGTCCTTCCTTCGGCTTGAAGGCGGGCGCGCCCGCTTCGGACGCCTTTCGCAGCCAGTCCTGGCGCGCTTGGCGCTACCATGCCGATAGCGGGCGCTACGTGCTGGGCCCGGCCTTCGAGCTGCGCCTGCCTTTGCGCTTGAGCGTCGGGTTGGATTTGCTGCACCGTTCGGTCAAGTACCGCCGGCAGGGCGAAGGGTTCGACCTGGCGACCAGCGGGAATGCCTGGTACTTCCCCTTGTGGCTCAAGTACCGGCTGACGGACGGCTGGGTGGCGCCCTACCTCTCGACCGGCCTGGCCTTCGAGCGTTTGAGCGGCCTCAAGGAGGTGGGCACGATCGTCTCGGGCACGCTGCCCCGGCAGGAGAGTCCGGTCCAGACCGACCGTCCCAACGAAATGGTGCGCCGCAGCGCCTACGGCTACCTGTTCGGCTTCGGGCTGGAGGGACGCCTGCCGGGCTTTCGCCTTGCGCCCGAATTGCGCTACACGCGCTGGCGGCAGGACACTTTCCTCAACGCGCCCGCCGGCCAGCCGGTCTCGAACCCCAACCAGGTGGAAGTGCTGCTGGGGATCATGTTCTAGGGCGGCCCCGGCGGCGAGGGAAGGCCTTGAGGTTGGCGATCTTCGGCGGGACCTTCGATCCCATCCACGAAGCACACCTGCGGGTGGCCCGCGAAGCGGCGCGCCAGTGCGGCCTGGACCGCGTGCTATTGGTTCCCGCCTCCCACCCGCCCCACAAGGGCGGGAGGGCGGCGGCGCCCTACGAGGACCGGGTGCGCATGGCCGAGTTGGCCTGCGAGGGCGAGCCCTTGTTCGAGGTCTCCCGCCTGGAGGAGGGCGAGCGCGTCAGCTACTCGATCCACACCATCGAGAAAGTGCGCTCTTCGCTCGGACCTGAGGACGAACTGTTTTTCCTGATCGGCGCGGACGCCTTCGCCGAGATTCGCACCTGGTACCGCTGGGAGGATCTGGTGCGCCTGGTCCGCTTCATCGTGGTCAGCCGGCCGGGCCACAGTTACCAGACGCCGCCCGGCGCCACGGTGCACCGCCTGGAGAGCCTGGCGCTGCCGGTGTGCTCCTCCCAGTTGCGGGCGCGCCTGGCGGCCGGGGAAGATCCGCCCGAGCTGCCCGCCAAGGTCCTGGCCTACATCCGCCGGAAGGGTCTCTACGCCGCGGCAGGCGACCGCTTGGGCGGCGCCGCCTGAGCAGGGCCGTCGAGGCTCACGGGAAGAGCGCGACGCAGCGGGCCGTCGCCCGGGCGCCCTCGACGCCCGAGAAGCCGAAGCCGTTCCATCGGTAGGCGGCCACCCGCGTTGCGGGAGCCCTCCGATCAGGGGCCAGAAACGAATCGGCGCGGTGCAGCGCGCAGAGCGTTTCCCCGTCCGCCAGGTCGGCGTCCACCAGCGGCCAGGCCAGCGCGCTGCCGCGCCAACGCGGGATCAAACCGCGGGGGCCGGGTTGGTACACGTAAGGCCGCAGGCCCAGCTCGCCGTCAATCGGGGAAGGATGCCGCTCGATGGTCAGCAGCCACTCCGGTCCTTCGGGTCCCGCCAGCCGCGCTGCGGCCATCCCCTCCAGCGGCAAGGGCCAGGACCGCCAGGCCACGCGCTCACCCCGGCGCGCCTCCAGGATCACGCCCCTGTCGGAGGACTCGGCGCGCACCTGCCAGCCTCCGGCGCTGAGCGGTTCGGCCAGCTCGACCGGGCAAGGGATGGCCAGGGCGCGCCCGCCTTCGGCCAGGCGCGGGAAGCTCGACCGGGCGTCCGTGCGGGTGGCGATCGCGCCGGCCCGCACGAACAGAGGGGAGTCTTCCCAGCCGAGCGGCGTCAGGCCCGCCTCGCGCAGGCCGCGGCGGGCGGCCTCGATCCCTTCCGGACCGAGATCCCCGGCGTGATTGTTGGCCAGCCCCAGCACACGGAAGCCTGCTTGCTTGAGCAACCCGAGGGAGGCCGGAGAAGCCGCCAGGCACGGCTGCACCGAAGGCGAACAGTCCTCCCCTCGGCCCACGGCGCTTTCCAGGTTCCCTACGACCAGATCGGCTCGCCGGAACAGCGCCCGCAAGCTTTCCCAGGGCGAGCGCTCCGTGCGCCGTATCTCGAGTCCCACGACCCGCCCGAGCAGGATGTCGCCCGTGAAAAGCAGGCGCGCTTCCGACGGCGCCGTGGCGGCGGCGAGGCCGGCGGCCGTCGCCAAGGTCAATAGGGCGCACGAGCGGGACATGGCAGCACGCCGGCGGAGATGAACGGTTCGACCCAGTCCGGGCGCTTCTGGTCGGGCAGCCGCCGACGCCACTGTTCGTCGTTCAGCCGTTCCTCGGAGGCGAACTCGTAGTAGGAATACACCGCACCCTTGACGATCTGGCGGCGGCCATAGAAGGGTACGATGTGGTCCCACTCGAGCGGCCGCCCCACGGCCGCCAGCAAGAAGGGCACACGGTAAGGACCGCCTCCGGCCACGTCTACGATCTTGGGGATCGGTTCGGGATTCGACAGCGCCAGCTCCTTCGAGGCCAGGCTTTTGAAGACCAGGAAATTGTGTTCCGCCACCTGCCCGACGGCGAGGATCTCCTCGTAGTCTTGGCTGCTGAGCGGCCGGCCTCGGATCTGGCGCGCGGCGATGGATTCGAAGCGGCGAGTCTTGGCGGCCGTCTCGCGCAGCTTGCGCAGGATGCCCTCGCGAAGCGGCTCTTGGGATCCCGCCTCTTCCGGAGTGGCGCCCTTCAAGCTCCAACCGGCCACGCCGGCGGCGGCTTCATCGAACAACGAGGCGATGGCGGCGAAGGTGTCCGGGTCGGGCTCGACCCAGCCCCGCGGCGGGCGCAGCACGATCGGCTCCGCGCCCATCTCCCCGCACTGCGCCGCCGAGCGCTCGTTCACCAGCACCGTGATGTGGCGCAGGGCGGCCCAGGAAGCCAGGCCGGTTTGCAGTCGCTTGGCTCGCCAGAGAGCGCGGCCCTCGGGGGCCATGGCTTCCAGCGCCTCCTCGGCCCACTGCGTTCCCAGCGCCTCGATCCAGCGATCGTACAGGGTGGGTGACCGGCGGGGCCGGCGGGCGGCGAGAGCCTCCAGGGCGGCGGCCAGCGGCGGGTATTTGGCGATCTCCTCGCGCAGCAGTTCCCGGGCGAAGCGGCTCCCCAGCGCGGCCGCCAGATCCAGACCCGAAGGGACGAGCCTCGGCCCTGCGGGCCCCTCCAGAGGCGCGTCGCCGTGATGCACGGTCGAGTCCAACACCTCGTTGTCGAACCCCCACCCCAGCGGGAATAGCATGGGCGCCGGGGGCGGAAGCCGCCGCACGTAAGGCGGCGGGGAGAAGGGCGCCTCGCTCCACACGGTGGGCGCGCGGGCCGGCGCCGCCAGGCCCTGGTACGCGCCGATCCAGCGCAAGGCCGCTTGCTTGACTTGCTCCGGCAGGCGGCGCAACAGGCCGAACTCGGCCTCCGGGTAAGCCCCGGGATACTGGGTGGGAAGCGTCGCCCACGTCAGGTAGCGCACCGCCTTGAAGTATCTCTGCCCTTCGGGATCCGCCGCGCAATGACCGCGCGGTTCCAGCTCGGCGTAATCGAACTCGACGCCGAGCGCCGAGGAGAATTCGCGCCCCTTGGCCCGCAGGATGCGCGCCGCCTCCTCGTTGTGCGCGGCGTCGCCCTTTTCGACCGCCGCCAGGGCCGCAAAGATCCGGCTTGAAACCGAATCCGCGGGCAGGTAGGGCAGGGCGCCCCGCACCCAGCCGACCACACCGCGCCCGTCGGGCAGCGGCGCGGGCGGCGCCAGGAACCGCAGGCCGGCGGCCGGCCGACTCTCGCTGCGGCCGCCATCCAGATACAGCGTGAGGCCGTCGGCGTCGCGGCGCCAGTGCAACAGCCCGATCCCGTTGGGAGTCGGCGCGAGGGCGCCTCCGCACACCCGGCGCCCGAAAAGCGCGTCGCTCGCCTCCCAGCGGTCGGTCCCGTAGCGAGCGACCTGGAAGCAGCCCTGAGCGTCCTCCCAGATCAGCCAACTCCCGGCGGGATGGAAGGCCACCGGCAGCGCGGAGGCGGCCGGCAGGCCGCCGGCCGACCGCCAGTCCTCGGGTTCGGCGGCCGGCTTCCGGCCCGGTCCCACGACCCAGTAAGGCCGGGCGCCCGTGTCGGTGACGGTTTCGATGCGGTAGCGCCCGCCCTCCAGCCGGGAGCCGAAAAACAGCCGATAGGCCAAGATGTCCTTGCCGGCCTTCTCGTCCTGGCCGACTAGAAACGGCCGGGGCCCGGCCAACAGCCGCTCGATCGGACGCTGGGAGCGGTACAGGGGCCGCGGGTCCCAACCACCCGCCATCGAGAGCCGGCGGATGACGCACTCGGCCCCTTGCGAGCCGGCCGCGTAAAGGCGCTTTCCCTCCGGATGCCAGGCGATCCAGCGCGGCGCGAACCCTTCGGGCGCGGGCCAGTCCCGGCCGGCGGCGGCTTCGCCCACCCGCCAAAGCATCACTCGGCGCGTCCCGGAAGGTTCCTCGAGCAGCAACGCGACTTCCGGTCCGTCCGGCGCCGCCGCCAACTCGAGCGGCCGAAGGCCCGCGGGCAAGGGCAGCCGCGCGGCTCCGGCGGGCGAAGGGGCCACTTGAACCTCGGGCAGATCGAAGGGGCTGCCGGCCATCGCCGCCTGGGCGGTTAGCAAGCAAAGAAGGCTCGCGGCTAGCATCGCGGTTCCCGGCTGAGTGTAACGCGGCGGAGCCGGCTGTTCAAGCCTGCCGCGCCGCCCGGATCATCGCCCTCAGGTTTTCCGGCGGCGTGCCGGCCGGGATGGCGCACCCGGCATTGAGAATGAAGCGCGGGGTGTCGGCGAAGATCTCCAGTAACTCGCGGGTCTTGCGCTCGACTTGTTCGGGCGTGCCCAAGGCCAGAACGCCGCTCGGGTCCAGGTTGCCTACGAAGACGGCGCGGCCGGCGAGAATGTCGTGCGCGCGGCGGGCGTCGGTCTTCTGGTCCAACTCGAGCGCGTCGGCGCCGGTGGCGACCATGTCTTCCAGGATCGGCTCGGTCTTGCCGCAGATGTGCAGCAGGTAGGGCAAGCCCAGCCGATGGGCTTCTTCGACCACCCGTTTCTCGTACGGCCAGGCGAATTCCCGGTATAGCCGGGGCGAGATCAGGCTGGGCCCGGCCGGACTGTCGCCGTTGGACAGCATGTCGGCGCCGGTCGCCGCCATCAGGCGCAGGAACTCCAGCGTCGCCTGAGCGGCGAACTCCAGCAGGCGATGGGCGTCCTCGCGCCGCGCCGGATCCATCAGGTCCGCCAGCCATTCCGCCGGCCCGCGCAGGGCGGCGGCCAGCGAGAACGGGCATTGGTCGCAATTGCCCCGGATGTAGATCTCCTTGCCGAAGTGGCGCTTGAGCAGGCGCACCGCCTCCAGCCAGACTTGCACGCCGGGGTAGCCCGCCACGGACGGCGGCGGCAACTCGCGCACTTGTTCCAGCCGGGACAGGCGGGCGCCCCGGCACAGGGCGGGCTCGTCCTCGGGGAAAGCCACGGGCACGCCCAGCGCGCCGGCCAGAGTGGCGGTGTCGAGGTCCACCACCACGCCGTCGTAGCGGTAGGTTTCCACCGCCTGAATGAAACAGCGCGCCACCGCCTCCGGATCGCGGCGGAAACGGCCCATGGGTACGCCCGCCTCGCGCGCCGCCGCCATGAAGTTGTGCAGCATGACGGGGGTGGCGTCCGGCCGGCGGCCGGCGAGGGCGGCATGGATACGCTCGAAGCCGTTCATCCCCGAGCCGCTATTGTAACGGACCGCGCCGGAGCCGTTCCCGACACTATACTGGTACGGCGATGAGGGAACGTTTGGGAGCAGCCATCCTGGGCACGGGAGACGTCTCAGGCGAACACATCAAGGCCTACCAGGCCAATCCGCATACCGAAGTGCGCGCCATCTTGAGCCGGGAGCAGGCGCGGGCCCGGGCCAAGGCGCAGCAGTACGGCCTGAGCGGCTGCCGGGCCTACACCGACCTGGAGGAGCTGCTCAAGGCGGACGACATTCAGGTGGTTTCCATCTGCACGCCCCATCACCTGCACGTGGAGCAGGGCGTGGCCTGCGCCCAAGCGGGCAAACACGTGATCGTGGAGAAACCCATCGCCCTGGACTTGGAGGGGCTGCGGCGCCTGGACAGAGCGGTGCGGGATGCCGGCGTGCGCAGCGTGGTGAGCTTCGTGCTGCGCTGGAATCCCCTGTTTCAGACCATTCGCGCCATCCTGGCCGACGGCCTGCTGGGCGAGCTGTACTACGGCGAGGTGGACTACCTGCACGGCATCACCCCCGACTACGGGATCTATGCCTGGATGAGCCGCCGCGCCTACGGCGGAACGGCCCTGCTTTCGGCCGGCTGTCACGCCGTGGACGGCCTGCGCTGGTTCCTGCGGCAGGAGGCGGTCGAGGTCTTCGGCTACGGGAATTTCAGCCCCGACAACCCGCTCCGGTACGAGTACGAACCCAACAGCGTCATCCTGATTCGCTTCGCGGACGGCGCCCTGGGCAAGGTGGCGACCTCGCTGGAGTACGCCGCCCCTTACACTTTCCCCATCGTGCTGCTGGGCAACCGGGGCGTCATCCGCGACAATCGCCTGTTCACCAAGCGCTGGCCGGGCCAGACCGGCTGGGCGGCGATCCCCACCATCCTGCCCGACAGCGGTGCGGTGACTCACCATCCCTTCCAGGCCCAGATTGACCACTTCGTTCAGTGCGTGCTCAGCGGGCAGGAATCGCACTGCAACGTGGCGGACGCCGTCAAGACCCACGAGATTTGCCTGGCGGGCGAGATCTCCCGCCTGGAGGGACGTCCGGTGAAGTTGCCCTTGGCTTGAAAGCCCGGCCTCAGCGCGCTCGGGCCACTTCCACGGCGAAGACGTAGCTGGGGCCGAACATGTTCGAGCGGAAGACCACCCACTTGGCGTCGGGCGTGAAGCTGACGTTGGGCTCCAACCGGTAGTTGTGCCTGGCCATGTTCACCAACTTCTCCGCCCGCAGCACGCCGGGACGGATGAAGCCGGGGTCCTCGATGCCCCGGTTGGGGATCAGCTCCGGCCGGAACAGATAGATCCACTGCCCGTCCGGGGCCCGCGCCACCTGCCCGGGATCCCCGCCGTCGCCGCACAACAGGCTGCCGTCGCGCGAAACGTTGAAATGGATGGACCATTCGTTGCGCTGCAAGTGGTACCAGGTGCGCCGGCCGCCGGCCAGCTCGTAAGCCGCCAGCCAGAAATCCTCTCCGCGCGGGGTCTGCAGATCGTACCAGATGGTCCCGCCGTCCGCGCTCCAGAACTCATGGCCGAAGATTTCCATGGCCATGGTGCGGGTATGGATCTTGCGGAGCTCGGAGCCGTCGGCGCGAATGGTCCAGATGCGGTCTACCTTGTGCCAGGGGCCTTCGTGGCAGAACATCAGCAGGGCGGGATCGGCCGGCGAGAACAGCAAGTGGTTGAACCAATCCCGACCGCGATGGATGACGCGCGTCTCGCCGTCGGCGATGCTCAGGGTGAAAATGGCCATGGGCAGGCGGGCGGCCCAGCGCTCTTCCATCATCTGGCCGCGGCCGCGCGGCTGTTCCAGGGGATGCCCTTGCGGCGCGGGCGGGGAGGGCGGCAGGCGGGGCGGACCGGCCTCGCCCTCGATGTAGGTGCCGGCCAGCAGCGTCTCGTCCGCATTCACCGTGGCCAGCGAGCCGCGCGGCGGCAGGGCGCCGATCCGCCTGGTCTCGCCCGTATCCACGTCGGTCCAGTAGACGGCGCCTTCCCGGATGTAGTAGGCGCGGGGATGCTTGCGCCCGGCCTCGATCAGACGGACGCGCCCGCGCACCACCGGGCGAGCGGCGCGGGTCTCCAGGTCGAGCACCGAGACGCCCTCGGGGCTGGTGTAAAGCATTCGCTTGCCGTCGGGCAGGTAGCCGTTCTGGTTGAAGTACAAGCTGGCGCTGCCCGGCTCCTCGGTCAGGCGCACCACGCGATGGCCGGTATCCGGATCAATCCACTCCTTGGGAGGATCGGCCGCGGTCGCCGCCGCCGCAGCCAGGCTGATCAGGCCGAGGTACGCGCTTCGCATCATGACGTAAAGACCGCCGCGGCCCGGGCCGGCGTTACCGGGCCAGTTCGCTGTGCCGGCGCCCGAACAGCCAATAGATCGCCGCGCCCAGCCCCATCCAGCCCACAAAGCGCAGCCAGGTCTGAAGGGGCAGGCTCAGCATCAGGATCAGGCAAAACAGGATGGAAAGCCCCGGCACCCAGGGCGCCCCCGGCACCCGGAAGCCGCGAGGACGCTCCGGCTGCGTGCGGCGCAGCACCAGGACCCCCGCCGCCACGGCGGCAAAGGCGAACAGCGTGCCGATATTGGCCAGATCGGCGAAGGTGCCGATGTCCCAGATACCGGCCGGCAGGCCCACGAACAGCCCGGCCACCCAGGTGGCTACGTGCGGCGTGCGGTGGCGCGGGTGAATGCGCGCGAAGGCGGCCGGCAGCAGCCCGTCGCGCGACATGGCGAACCACACGCGCGCCTGGCCGTACTGGAAGACCAGCAGCGACGAGATCATCCCCATGATGGCCCCACGCCCACCCAGCGCCGCACCGATCCCATGCCCAGCGCCTTC
>JBBIMA010000039.1:0-37792 GCA_037444625.1 Solibacteraceae bacterium | reverse complement strand
CGCCGGCAGGTGGGGCAGGGGTTGGTGGTGTAGCAGAATAACCCCACGTCGTTGCCGTCGCGCGCGGGCCGGGGCGCGGCGGAGAGCGGCGCGGCCGGGGCCGGCTGCCTCGGCCGCTCCGGACCAACCGGGGCTTCGCCGGCTGCGGCGGCATCGCCCGGCTTGGGCTGCGGGGCTTCAGTGCCGGCGGCCTCGGGCGCAGGAGTCCTTGGCGGCGTCAGTCCGGCCTGCGCCGCGGGCGACTCGGCGCGCCGCGCCTCCTTGACGGCCAAGGTGACCAGGCTGGCGGCCACGAAGGCCGGCAACCCCAGGCGGAGAGCTCCCTTCATGCCATCTCCTGCGCCAACAGCGACATGATCTCGTCCGCATCGGGCACCCGGCCCTGGACCACCACCTTGCCGTTCACCGCCAGCGCCGGCGTGCGCCGCACGCCGTGGCTCAGGATGGCGGCCAAGTCGGTGATCTTCTCCAGCCGGTACTCGATGCCGAGTTCGCGGGCTGCGGCCTCTGCACGGGCCGCCAGCCTCTGGCAGTTCATACAGCCGGGACCCAAGACTTGAAGCTGCATGTGCTAACGACCTCCTGAAAAATCGCCCAGCGTGCCCGAACCCGCCCCGAGGGTGCTCTGCTGCTCGCGGACGACCGCCTCCAGCAATTGGTCCGCGGCGCCCAACAACAATCCGACTTCAGGGTTGCGGAGGCTGTAAAAAACCTGCTGACCCTGTTTGCGGTCGCGGACCAAGCCCGCCACTCGCAAGACGGCCAGGTGGCGGGAAACCGTGGAGATGTCGGCGCCGACCAAAGCCGCCAGCTCGCAGACGCAGCGTTCGCCGGCCCTGAGCAGCTCTGCCAGCATGAGCAGGCGAGAGGGATGAGCCAAGGCCTTGGCGATCAGGGCAGTGCGCTGGAGCCTGGGCCAAGCCGGGGGCGGGATTGAGGCGGGTTGATTGGCCGGTTGGCTCATTGGCAAAGCTCCCAAGGAAGACATCAGGTTAGCAGCGTTGAGAGGGCTTGGTAAAGAAGGGGATTAACCGACTTTAGCATATATGCGAATGTGCGCATAGAGGCACACTATCCGCCCCTTGGCTCACCTCTTCAAGGCCCTCGCCGATCCCACCCGCCTCCGCATCCTCAACCTCCTGCTGGAAGGCTGCCTCTGCGTCTGCGAGATGGAGACGGTTCTCGGCCTGTCTCAACCCCTGCTGTCACGCCATCTGGCTTACCTGCGCGCCGCCGGAATCGTGCTCGACAAGCGGTACGGCGCCAGGGTCCGGTACTCGCTCGTTCCCGATCATGAGCTGCTCACGCCGCTGAAGTCCTGCCTACGGCAGGTCTTGCTCAGCCAGGAGGCCTGCCGAGAGGACTTGCGCCGCCGCGCCGAGCTGCCTGCGGTCTGCTGCCCCGCGGGCAACTCACAACCTCTTGTTGCCTCGAAAATTCCGATCCAGGGAGAGTCCTATGAAAATCAAAGTCCTGATGTGTAACGGCAAAGGTCTTTGCGATTCCTTCAAAGACACCGACTTCAACACTCTGCCTTTCCAAGTGGAGAGCGAACCGGAGGTCGCCTACGTCGCTTTGCACCCGCAGACTTGCGGGCAGGGCGGCAACCAGTGTTTGGCCGACATCCTGCGCAGCGCCGACGGCGAAATCTACATCATCAGCGCCGCCTGCGCGCCCAACGCGCAGGACAAGCTCTTTCGCAAAATCCTACGGCAGACCTGATTCCCGCCCGAGCGTTTTGTGGCGGTGGACATCCGCATGACCAATAACGAGGGGGTGCTGGAGCGCATCCGGGAAAAGGTGGCGGATCTGCTCCAGCGAGAGGATGTCGGCAAGCAGCTCACTGCCGAGGAACTGGCGGGTGCGTGCAGTTGCTCGCAAACCCCGGCCGACGCTCACTGACGAGGGCCGCGATGAACGCCAAGCTCAAAGTGCCCCGGGAGAAGATCCCCTGGTTTCCGACCATCAACTACGACGCTTGCATTCACGACCGGGAGTGCATCGAGTTTTGCAAGAACGACGTCTTCGACTGGGACGAAGCTCTGGGCGTGCCCATCGTCGCGCGGCCCAACAACTGCGTGGTGGGTTGCGACGCCTGCGCCAAGATTTGCCCCTCGGAGGCGATCAGCTTCCCGCCTCTGGAGGAGTTCAAAGTCACGCTCCGGAAGCTGATTGCCGAGACTCAAAGGGAAGCCGAGCAGGCTCGCTCCCGCCAGACGGCCCCGGCCGTCGGGGGCTGACGAATTCTTGATTTCCAGGAGGCGAACGAACGACTATGAAGATCCGACCCAAGAGCTCATGTGGTTGCGGCAGTCTAGCCCCGAACGTGGTCCTTTGCTGCTCGGGCGTAGCGGACACCGCGGAAATCGGCGACCGCGCGGCCCGGTGGCTCAACCGCAGCGTGTCGCCCGCATGTCCTGTCTGGCGGGCATCGCGGCGGGCGTGGAGTTCATCACGGAGAACGTCAACAAGGCCCTGCTGCTGATCGCCATTGACGGCTGTGACTCGGACTGCTCCCGGCGCGTTCTGGAGAAGGCCGGTTTCAACGATTTCATCCACCTGCGGGTCACCGACCTGGGCATGGTCAAAGGCGAAACTCCCGTGACCGAGGAACGCATTCGCCGCCAGCGTTCCCATCTTGCAGCTCGGTCTGGGAGGCGAGGGCCTTTCCGAACAGTCGCTCTACGACATCGGGGCCAATTTTCTGCGCACGCAGCTCGCCACCGTGCAAGGCGCCTCGGTACTGATGCCCGCCGGAGGGCGGGCCCGCCAGATCATGGTGGATCTGAATCCGGAGGCGCTCTACGCTCGCGGCCTCTCTCCGGCCGAGGTCTCGGCCGCCATCAACGCTCAGAGCCCCATCCCGCCCTCGGGCTCGGTCAAGATCGGCGCCCGCGAGTACAGCGTGCAACTGAACAACAGCCCGGACATCGTGGAGGAGCTCAACCACCTGCCCGTACGGCAGCAGGGGTCGGCGACCATCTACGTGCGTGACGTAGCGCAGGTGCGGGACGGGGGCGCCGTGCAGACCAACATCGTGCGCGTGAACGGCCGCCGCGGCGCGTTACTTTCGATTCTAAAAACCGGATCGGCCACCACGCTGGAAATCGTCCAGCGGGTCAAGCGCGAGCTGCCGCGCATCCTCTCCACCCTGCCGCCCGAGCTGGACGTGCGCCTGCTGCTCGATCAATCCCTGTTCGTGCGGGCCTCCATCCGGGCGGTGCTCTACGAAGGCCTGCTGGCCGGCCTGCTGGTCACCCTGATGATCCTGCTGTTTTTGGGGAGCTGGCGCAGCACGCTGATCGTTCTGACCTCGATTCCGCTGTCCGTTCTGGTTTCCCTCATCCTGCTTTACCTGCTGGGCCAGACCGTCAACGTGATGACGCTGGGCGGCCTGGCGCTAGCCATCGGGATTTTGGTGGACGAGGCGGTGGTGGCGATCGAGAACATCCACCGGCATCTGGCCCAGGGCAAAAGCATGATTCGCAGCGTGCTGGAAGGGGCGAGCGAGATCGCGGTTCCGGCGCTGGTATCGGCCTTATCCATCTCGATCGTTTTCGTGCCCGTGATCTTGCTGCGCGGCACGGCCAAGTACCTGTTTCAGCCGCTCGCCATGGCGGTCGTCTTCGCCATGATGGCTTCCTACGTGTGGTCCCGCACGCTGGTGCCGACCATGGCCCGCTACTTGCTCCGGCCGGAGCTGCGCGCCCACGCCCGAGGGGAGAACGCGCGACACGGCGGTCCGCTGGGCCCGATCCACCGGGCGTTCCAGGCGGGATTCGAGGGACTGCGGTCCCGCTACGGCCGCGCCCTGGCTTTCGTGCTGGCTCATCGCCGGCTGGTGCCGGCGGCGTACGCTCTGGTCGTCGCGAGCGCCGTCGCGCTGGCGCCTGCCTTAGGGGAGGACTTTTTTTCGCGGGTGGACGCCGGCCGGCTCCGACTGCACGTGCGCGCCCCGGTGGGCAGCCGTCTGGAGACCACCGAGGACTTGTTCGCCCGGGTGGAAGACCGGATCCGCCAGATCATCCCCCCGGGCAAGCTGGATACCATCGTGGACAACATCGGCCTGCCGGTGCTGCCCATCAACATGGCCTACACGGATTCAGCCACCATCGGCTCCGCCGACGGCGAAATTCTGATTTCGCTTTCGCAGACTCGCAAGCGCGGCGAGACCTGGGAGTACGCCCGCCGCCTGCGCGAAGAGCTGCCCGCCGCCTTCCCGGATGTGGCTTTCTTCTTCCGGTCGGCCGACATGGTGAGCCAGATCCTGAACTTCGGCATTCCCGCCCCGATTGATATTCAGGTGATCGGCCGCAACGTCGGCGCCAACTACCGGATCGCGCGCGAGATCGAGAGGCAGTTGGGCCGCGTTCCGGGCGTGGCGGACCTGCGCTTGCATCAGGTGCTCGATGCGCCCGCCCTGCGCGTCAATGTGGACCGTGCCCGCGCCGGCCAGATGGGATTGACGCAGCGCGAAGTGGCCGGCAGCGTACTTGTGTCGCTCAGCTCCAGCGGCCAAGTCTCCCCCGACTACTGGCTGCACCCGGCCACCGGAGTGAGCTATCTGATCGCCGTGCAGACGCCCGAACATCGCCTGGATTCGATGGAGGCGCTGCGTTCCACGTCGCTGTCGGCCGCGCGCAGCGCGACACCTCAACTGTTGGGCAACTTGGTGGAAATCGAACGGGGCTTGACCAGTCAGGCCATCAGCCACTACAACGTGCAGCCGGTCCTGGACGTCTACGCGGATGTTCAGGACCGCGATCTGGGCAGCGTGGCGCGCCAGGTGGATCGCATCGTCGAACAGGTGCGGCCCAAGCTGCCGCGGGGCAGCTTGATCCAGGTGCGCGGGCAGATCCGGACGATGCGCGAATCCTTCCGCGGCCTGGCCGGCGGTCTGGTGTTGGCGGCCTTGCTGGTCTACCTGATCATGGTCGTGAACTTCCAGAGCTGGCTGGATCCCTTCATCATCCTGCTGGCATTGCCCGGGGCCCTTTCCGGGATCGTCTGGGCGCTTTACGTCACCCAGACTACGATCAACGTTCCCTCGCTGATGGGTGCGATCATGAGCATCGGCGTGGCGACGGCCAATAGCATTCTGCTGGTGACTTTCGCCAACCAGCAGCGGGCGCAGGGAATGGATGTCAGGCAGGCGGCCTGGAGCGCGGGAGTGGTCCGGTTGCGGCCGGTATTGATGACGGCGCTGGCCATGATCCTGGGCATGTTGCCCATGTCGCTGGGTTTGGGCGAAGGCGGCGAACAGAACGCACCCATCGGCCGCGCGGTGATCGGCGGCCTGTCGGTGGCAACTTTCGCCACGCTGTTTTTCGTGCCGGTAGCCTACAGTTACTTCCGCGGCCGACAGAAGGAAGCGCCGCGGGAACCGGATTGGGAGTTGCTGCAATGAAGGTGGCGGCTCAATCTTCTCCCCCCGTGCCGGAGCCGGGCGTGGCGCCGCGCCGCGCACGGGCGACTCTCTGGTGGATCGCGCTGCCGGCCGTGCTGGCCGGGCTGTTCGCTCTGGGTTACTGGCCGCGACAAGCGCGCGCCAGACGGCTGACGGCGGCCGCCGGGCGGGCCGGCCAGCTTCTGGCGGAGATCGAGTCTCCCGAGCTCGATCAGCAGATTCTGGAAGCGGAGGCTGCGCTGCGCCGTTCGCGATCCGCCGCCGGGCAAGCGGAAGCCGTCCTGGCGCAGGCTCGAGCCAATTTGGAACTGGCCGAAGTCACGGCGCAGCGCTGGGAGATTCTGGTGCCCAAGGGTGTGCTTTCCAAACAGGAGGGAGACGAGAAACGGGCCGCCTACCTGGCGCGCAAGGCCGATGTTGCGGCTGCGGAGGCCAACCTGCGGGCGGCGCACGAGGCGGTCGCAGCCGCCGAGGCTGGTCTCCGGCGTCTCCGAGAGCTGCGGAATTTCCGCCAGGTCCGTGCCCCCTTCGCGGGAGTGATCACGGCCCGCAATGTGGACGTCGGCACCCTGGTCACAGCCGGCAGCAGCGCGGCGGTGCGCGAGATGTACCGGCTGGCGCAAATCCACCCCCTGCGGGTCCACGTGAACGTACCCCAGTCGGAGGCCGCGAACATCCGAGCCGGCCTGCTTTGCGAGGTCGAAAGCGAGCAACTGGCCGGAGGCCGTTTTCCAGGCCGGGTGACCCGCACTGCGAACGCTCTGGATCCCGCCTCGCGCACCCTGCTCACCGAGATCCGGGTGGACAACCCGCAGGGCGTTCTACTGCCCGGCATGTACGCCACGGTTCGCTTTCGCTTGCAGCGCTCCCGGCCGCCCTTGCTCATCCCGGCGAGCGCTTACCGGAACACGGAAAAAGGACCCGTGGCGGCGGTGCTCGGTCCTGACCGCAGCGTGCGGTTCGTGCAGGTGCGCCTGGGCCGCGACCTGGGCGCCCAGATCGAAGTGCTGAGCGGTTTGCAAGCCGGCCAGAAGGTGGTCACCAACCTCTCGGATGAAATCCGCCCGGGCGTGAAAGTGCGGCTGCCGGCGCCGCCCAAGGGCTCCCAGCAAAAGCAGGGAGACCGCCCGTGAGGTCGCCCATCGCGCTGCTTGCGCTGGCAGGCTGCCTGGGAGCGCAACCGTGGGAGGATCGCCGCACGCTGCGCTCGCTGGCGCGCGGCAACCTCGTCCGCCTGACTTTGCAGGACGCCATCGCGCTGGCGCTGGAGAACAACCTGGACGTCGCGCTGCAACGCCTGGGTCCGGCCATCGCCGAAACCGAGTACAAGCGGGCCCGGGCAGGCGCCCTCCTGCGCGGGATTCCGATGACCGTACGCGAGGGACCGCGCAGTGCTGCCGGCGCCGATCCGCTGGCCGCGCCCTTCAGCGCGGGATCGGAATCCAATCTCTCGATCGCAGGCCCCACGCCGATCAGCACCGGCAAGTTGCCGCCGTCCCTGGATCCTGCATTGACCGGCAAAGTGAGCCGCGGCCACCAGTCGGCGCCTCAACTGAATTCCTTTATGGTGGGAACCGGCGCACTGGTTTCCTACTCGACCTCCGGCTCCGCCGGCTTGCAAATGGGATTGCTGACCGGCGGCGAGATCGCACTGGGCTGGGACAGCCTCCGCCAGAGCATCAACCACCGCCGTTACGATCTGAACCCGTACAACACGGCCGGGTTCGGGCTCACCTTTGTCCAGCCTCTGTTGCGCGGCTTCGGGCGTGCGCTGAACTCCCGCTTCATCCGCGTGGCCGGCAACAACCGTCAGGTCTCGCGGCTGCTGCTGGAGCAGCAAGTCATCAACACCGTGGCCGCCGTGATCCGGCTGTACTGGGACCTGGCCGCCCTGAGCGAAGAAGTGCGGGTGCGCCGGCAGGCTCTGGAGCGAGCCGAGCGGCTGCTGGAGGACAATCGGGCCCAGGTGGAGGCGGGAACCCGGGCGCCGATCGAGGTGGTGCGCGCTCAAGCCGAGGTGGCGCGCACACGGCTGGATCTGACCGCGGCTGAAGCGCTGGTGAGCAGCAGGAAAACGTCTTGAAGGACTATCTCTCACGCCGGACGGAGGAGGCCCTGCGGTCGCGGCCGGATCTGGCGCAGGCGCGCTTGCAGTGGGAGAACGCCCGTATTTTAGCGGAGGGCAGCCGCAACGCGTTGAAACCCTCGCTGGATCTGGTGGCCGCGGTACGCAATAATGGGCTGGCGGGGGCGATCAATCCTCTCACCGTGCCCGGCGGCGCCCCCCATGCTCCCGATCCCCTGCTGGTGGGCGGCTACGGGAGCGCTCTGGCCCAACTGCTGCGGCGGAACTTCCCGGACTACTCGCTGGGCGTGCAAGTGTCCCTTCCATTGCGCAACCGTGCGGCCGAAGCCGACTACGCACGCGACTGCCTCACCCTGCGGCAGCAGGAAATCCGGCTGCGGCAACTGGAAAAACAGGCGCGGGTGGAAATCGCCAACGTCCTGCTGGCGCTGGAGGAGGCGCGTGCCGCGCTGGAGGCGGCCGAGCAGGAACGCCGCTACCGGGAGCAGGCCCTGGCGGCGGAGATCGAGAAGCTCTCGGTGGGCGCTTCGACGACCTTTCTGGTGATCCAGTACCAGCGCGACCTGGCGCAGGCGCAATCGGCCGAAGTGGCCGCGCGCGCCGCCTGCCTGAAAACCCTGGCGGCCGTGGAGGGGGCGCGGGGAACCCTGCTGGCCCGGGTCGGAGTGAGTGTCATCTGAGCGGGTGTAAGCGGCGGGCGGAAGGAGTATCCTGAAGGTAGCCGGCCTAGGGCCCCGAGCCCGGCCCGCAGCCCAGCGCCCCGGAGGCGCGCCATGCAAGACAAACTGAAGATCGCCGTTTTCATTGACTACGACAACATCGAGATCGGCGTGAAATCCACCCTGAAAGGGGAGTTTAACGTGGGCGTCGTGCTGGACGCCCTCAAGGAGCGAGGCGACATCGTGGCCAAGTTCGCCTACGCCGACTGGGGCCGGCAGGAGCAGGCCAAGCGGCAGATGGCCGAGAACGCCGTCCAGATGGTCCAGCGGGTGATCTCGCCCCGCGGCGACAAGAACGGGGCCGACATCAATCTCGCCCTGGACGCCCTGGAGATGGCCTTCACCCACGATCACATCAACGCCTTCGCCATCGTCAGCGGGGACAGCGACTTCATCCCCCTGGTCAACAAGCTGAAGATGTACGGCAAGACGGTGTTCGTGGTCGGGGGCCGCGCCTTCACCAGCACGATCTTGCAAAAGAACTGCCACGAGTTCATCAGCTTCGAGTCTCTGCTGGACAGCGAACCGGTGCGCGAGCAGCGCGAGAAGGCCGCCGCCCGTCCGCCCCGGCCGCCGCGTCCCCGCCCCGAGCCGCTGGAGTTGGGCCAGGCCATGCCGCTGGTCGAGCGCGCCCTGCAAGCTCTGGAGCGGCGCGGCGCCAAGCCCCAGCTAGGCCTGCTGAAGTCCACCATGCTCCAGCTCGACCCCGCCTTCAGCGAGAAAGCCTACGGCGCAGGCAGCTTCACCGATTTCATCGAGAAGCTCAAGGCGGCCGGCTACGTCAACGTCAGCGGCGCCGAGGGCCGCTACTTCATCGAGCGCAAGCCGGCGGCGCAGCCCGAGCGCCCGCCGCTCAAGCCGGAGGAAGCCCTCCCCCTGCTGCGCGACGTGCTGGAGACCCACCGCCTGGAGATGGACAACGGCGCCCTGGCCGACGATCTGGCCGCCTGGGTGGCGCAGGAGCATCCCGACTTCGATTGCAAGCAGTACGGGTTTCAGGAGTTCGCCGAGCTGCTGAACTACGCGCAGGACAAGCTGCTGGTGCGCATCCAGCCGGACGAAGAGAAGGGTCTGATGGTCTATCTGGGGGCGGAGTTCTATCCTCCGGCCGACGCCGAGGTCGTTCCCGCCGAGCCCGTCTTGCAGTTCGCCGAGGCCATCGCCTCCGCCAAGCCGGCCCGCAAGACCCGCCGCAGCCGGACCAAGGCCGCCGCCGGCGACGAGGCGCCCGCCCGCAAGACCGCCCGCTCGCCACGCCGCAAGAAACAGGCCGCCCCGGCGCAAAGTTGAGCGCCGGGCCGCAAACCGCGCTCGGCCCTCCCGGTGTACATTGGACTGGATGATCCAGAGAATCACCCCACCGGGAGCGCCCGCGCCCCGCGGGCCTTACTCGCCCGTCGTCCGCGCGGGCGATTTCCTGTTCGTCTCCGGTCAGGTTCCGATTGATCCGCGAACCGACTCTTTTTCCCCGGGCGACATTCGCCACCAGACGCGCCTCGTGCTGGAGAACATCCGTCGGATCCTGGAGGGCTGCGGCGCCTCGCCGGCCGACGTCGCCCAGTGCACCGTGTTCCTGGCCGACGCCGGCGACTTCGCCTCCATGAACGAGGTCTACGCCGAGTTCTTCGGCGCCCACAAGCCCGCCCGCACCACCGTACAGGCGGGCTTCATGGCCCCGGGCATCAAGATCGAGGTGGATTGCGTGGCTTACAAGCCGGCGGCGGGCTAGTCAGTCCGGTGCGGCTGGCCTCCCTCCGGAGTCGCTGAAGCAGCTCGCCTGCCGGTTCCGAGCTCAGCCCCGCCGTTTCAGGGTCGGACGCTCGTCCTCGTCCTTGGGCTTGTCTTTGCGGTCCTTGGTGTCTTCGGCGTCCACCGGGCCGCCGCCCGGCCCCTTGCGCAGGCGCGGGCGGTTGGCGTCCTTGTCCTCGGGCTTGCGCCGGTTGTTCATGGCGATCAAGCGCGCCTTGACCTGGTCGAACTCCGAGGTGGTGACCACGTATTCCGGCTTGGCCTTGAGAATCTCCTGGATGTTCTTCTGAGCTTCCTTGATGCGGTCGTCGGTCATCGGGTGGGTGGAGAAGACCTTGGACATGGTGCCGGGTTTGCGCTTCTCCAGAGCCTGGATGCGCTCGAAGAAATCCACGAAGGCGGTAGGATCGTAGCCGGTCTTGTAGAGGTATTGCAGGCCCAGCAGGTCGGCCTCGCGCTCGAAGCTGCGCGAGAACTGGAGGAACTGCATGGGGATCAGCACGCTGGCCGCCTGGCGCACGCCGTAGCCGGTCCAGCCGCCCATGAAGATCAGCGGAATCATGGCGTAGTTGGCGATGGTCCCGCGGGTGGCCTGGCGGGTGCCGTGCCGGGCCGCCACGTGCGCGATCTCGTGGGCCATCACGCCCGCCAGCTCGGCTTCGGTCTCCGCCTTCATCACCAGGCCGGAGTTCACGAAGAAAAACCCGCCGGGCAAGGCGAAGGCGTTCACCTCGTCGCTGTCAATCACCTTGATGGTGAAGGGAACCTTGGCGTCGGAATTGCGCACCAGGTTCTGGCCCACCCGGTTGACGTACTCGGCGATGACGGGATCGTCAATGATCTTGGCCTGGCGCTCGACCTCCTGAGCCAACTCCTTGCCCAGGGCGATCTCCTTCTCGAGCGAATAAAAATTGATGCCCTTGCCCACGTCGCGCTCGCCGATGGCCTCCGGATCCTTCTTCTTGTCTTTGGCCGGGGCCGCGGCAGGCGCCAGCAAAGCCAGGGCCACCGCCGCCGGCAGAATCCTGCGCAGTCGCTTCATCGCGCACCTCCCGTTCGCCCCCGGGCCGCAACGGGGACGAGGTCTACTGTCATTATACCCCCGGCTCGGCCGGACCGCCCCTTTTCCGAGGCGGGCTTCGGCCACCGCCCTCACCCTCAATAACGTATAGTTTTTCTGATGGGTTACGAAAATCCGCCCCCGGCCGAGGCACCCGCCCGAAAACCCCTTTGGGAAACCTACGCCGACCAGTTCCCGGTGCTGGAGAATCTCATCTACCTCAACCACGCCGGCGTTGCGCCCCTGGCCAAACCCGCCGCCGAGGCCATGCGGCGGCTCACCGACGACGCCTGCCGCTGGGGATCGTTGCACTACAGCCAGTGGCTGGAGGCCTACCAGGGACTGCGCCAGGCGGCCGCCCGGCTGATCGGCGCGCTGCCCGAGGAAATCGCCATCGCCAAGAACACTTCCGAAGGCATCGCGACCCTGGCGATGGGCCTGGACTGGCGCCCGGGCGACAAAGTCGTCGTCTTCCGCGAAGAGTTCCCCGCCAACTACCTCCCTTGGAAGCGGCTGGAGGCGCGCGGCGTGCGCTTGCAGGAACTCTCGATCCTGGATCCGCCGGAGGCGATCGAGCGCGCCTGCCGCGGCGCCAAGCTCCTGGCCGTCAGTTTCGTGCAATACCTGAGCGGCTATCGCGCCGACCTGGAAGCCATCGGGAGCCTCTGCCGGCGCCACGGCTGCCTGTTCTTTGTGGACGCCATCCAGGGCCTGGGCGCTTTCCCCCTCGACGTGCGCCGCGCCCAGGTGGACGCCCTGGCCGCCGACGGTCACAAGTGGCTGCTCGGCCCGGAGGGCTGCGGCATTCTTTTCGTCCGCCGCGAGGTGCAGGAGCGCATCGAGCCGGTCGAGTTCGGCTGGACCAACGCCGCCCGCTTCGAGGATTACGGCAACCGCGACCTCACCCCGCGCCCCGACGCGGGCCGTTACGAGTGCGGCACCTTGAACACGGTGGGCTGCTTCGGCCTGCGGGCGGCGATCGAGTTCCTGCTGGAGATCGGCATCGAGCCCATCGGCGCCGCCGTGCAGGCTCTGGGCGATCGGTTGGCCGAGGGGGTGGCGGCCAAGGGTTATGAACTGCTTGGGACTCGCAGTCCGGCGACCGGCGCGGGCATCGTCTCCTTCCGCAAGGACGGTTTGGATTCCCGGGCCGTGGTCAGCCGCCTGAAGCAGCGCGGCATTGTAGTGGCCGCGCGCCAGGGCTGGATCCGGGCTTCCCCGCACTTTTACATCAGCCCGGAGCTGATTGACAGGCTGCTGGAGGAACTGCCCTAGCAGAGCGACGAACAGCCTCCCGGCGGTGGGGCCGCGGCCCCGGTTCGCGACACAAAAAAAGAGCCGCCCCGCGCGGAGCGGCTCGTATGCGGCGGGAAGTGGAGGCTGCGTTCAGTCGAGACGATTCTCCGCCGTCTCGGTGTGCGCCTTGGCGGCCGGTAAGGCCGCTTCCGGCAAGTAAACCTTGATTTCCACGCGGCGGGCGGCCTGCCGGTCGGCCGGTCCGACGTTCCCTTTCCCTTCCCCGGTCGGGCTTTCGCCCAGGCCCACGACGTGGATCCTGCGCAGAGGCACGTCGCGGCCCACCAGGTATCGCACCACGGCGTCGGCCCGCCGGCGGCTCAACGCCAGGTTGTAATCCTGCGGGCCGGAGGGGTCCGCGTAGCCCGCGATTTCCAACACGTAGCGCGGGTTGCGGCCCAGGCCGGCCAGCACGGCGTCCAGCTTCCGGCGAGCCTCGGGCGTCAGCCTGCTGCGGTTGAATTCGAACAGGACGGTCTCCTGCGTCTGGAGGCGGTATCGGTCCACGTTCTCCAGGTAGGCCGTCACCTCTCCCAGCCGCCCTTGGTTCTCTTCGCCCAGGCGGCGCGCGCGCTGAGCGAGCTGGGCGGCCTGGTCGGCGGCCTGCCGGGCCTCTTCGGCGCTGCGACCCGCCTGGGTGGCGCGATTTTCGGCGCCCATGGCCCGCTCCTCGACGCGCGACAGGCCGCGGGAGGTCTTCTCATCGAGCTGCGCGATCTGCTCCAGGGCCTCCTGATTCTTGCGGGCCAGCTCTTCGGTGCGCTGCTGCACGGGGCTGATCTGGTCGCGTACGTAGCGTTTGGTAGCGCACCCGGCCGCCAACAGGGCCGCCGTCACTGCCCCGGCGGCTCGGATGGTTAGCGACGCTCTCACGGAACCTCCTCGCCCAGAACACGAGCAGGTCCCGGGCCAATCGCCCGGCCGCCGCAAGCTGCTGAGAACAAACCAAGCGTGCTCCGCGGGCTGGATCCGAGCACGTAAGAACTGCCCGGCGGTCCGCCGGCAGGCAGGTAAAAGTTTCTCGCCGCGCCCTCTCAGCGCAGGGCGCTGAATTCGGTCCAGGGATGCGACTTCAGGTCTCGCAGGTAAGGCTTCTGCCAGTCGAACTGCGGATAACGCCGCAGGTGGTCGGCGGCGATGAAGTCCAGTCCGCAGGAATGGCCCATGGAGGCGGTGAGCGCCATGCGCTCGGCCAGGCCGGCGTCGGTCGCCTTGGCCTGAACCGCGCCCGCCGGCGCGAAGGGCGGCTGCCAGGGTTCGACGCCGCGAGGCGACAGTTCGATGTGCCCGCACAAGGTCCGCTCGTTGGGCTCCTCCTTGTTGGCGAAGGCGTCGAAATGGTCCGAGAGGAAGCGCTGGGCGGCGGCCACGTCAATGCGGCCCTTGTACTCCCGCATGAGCTGCTCCCAGCGCACGCGGCGCGCATTGGGGCTGAGGGCGGGGTTGTTCAAGTCGAAGTCGGTCTCCTCGCGGGCCAGCTTTTCGTTCACGGGAAAATTGGCCCCCACGAAGTAGCCGTCGCGCGTGCGCTGGAGCGTCACGTTCTTCAAGCCCAGCTCGAGGCTGGCGATTTCGCCCGTCTTGCGATCGGCCACCAGCCAGTTGTTGGCGTAGCCGCCGTTGTTACCCTGGCGCATGAGGCGGGCGAAGTCGTCAATGGAGGCGGCGTATTGCATAGCCTTGCGGGCCCGCACGAACTCGGGGACACCCTTGGGATCGTAGCCGCGGAACTGGCTGATGGTGGTCTCGGTGATCATGATGCCGGCCGAGTTGATTCCGAAGTCGTCGGCGCTGTGGATCAAGCCCGGGAAGCCGTCCATCAAAATGCGGTGGCCCCGAGCCGGCACCAGATCGAAGATGATGTTCCAGCGCTGGCCCTCCAGATAGCCGGTCCAGGCGTTATGCCCGATCACCGGGCGGCCGTCGCGCGTGTAGCTGCCGGTAGCCACGAAGGCGCTGCAACTCTCCCGGCTGCGCGCCGCCGCGGGGCGGCCCTGGCGCTTCTCCCACCACTGGATGTAATAGGGCGAGAACTCCAGAAAGCCGTTGAGCGCGGTGACGTCCCAAACGTCCAGCGCCACGCCCCGGGCCTTCAGGCCTTCCACGATGCCGTTCAGCTCCCGCCGGTATTCCTCCTCCACCCGCGGCCAGAAGACCGTGCGGGCCGCTTCGCGAAAGAAGCTCCAGGGCTGCTTGCTGTCGCGCTCCAGCACCAGAGCGATGACCTTCCGGGCTTCCTCGATCTCCCGGGCCAGCAAGTAGCCGTGCTGAAAGCCCACCTGCTCGGGCGGCCCCTCCAGGTGCACGAAGATCCATCCGTTCCGCTCCTGGCGGGAGGCGGCTTGAAGTCGGGGGTCGCCCGCGGGCGCCTGCCAGGACAACACCCAGGCGGCGCTCACCAGCGGCAGACCGCACAGCAAGATTCTGCGGCGCATCGTTTCCTCCGTGCGGTCAATTATAACCGCCCGGCGCCGGCCGGCGCGGCGCTGCGGCCTTCAGCTCCGATAGTCCGCGTTCGTGAACACGCCCTCCAGAGGCGCGCCCTCCCGGCGGTCAACCCTCATACGCAACACGCCCGACACGCCGCCGGCCGCCCCCAGGGCCCGGCTCAACGCCCCGGTGGCCTCGACCAGAATCAGCGCTCCGAAGCTGGTGAAGTCCTCGCCGCCGTACAGGCGTTTCAGGCGGCGGTGGAAGGTCTTGACGAACTCCTCGCCGAACCGGGTCAGCTCGCGCAGGGCGCGCTGCGGCTCCCGCTCCAGGGCCCGGCGCAGCCCTCCGGCGCGCACCCCCAGACGGATCAGATAGTCAATGAACTGCGCGTCCGCCACCAGCAGGGCGTGGAACAGGCGAGGCGCCCGCTCGACGCCGGCCAGGATCACGTCCTTGCGCGTGGGGCGGTAGAAACGGGCGGTCTCCGGCTTGCCCGCCTCCAAGAGCAACTGCTCGATGCGGGCCAGCTCCGCCGCCAGCGCCCAGCTCGTCGAGCGCCGCGCCACCGCCACGCTCTCGGCGCTCATGACGTCGTAGGCGAACTCGTTCTTGGCCTTGCTCCGGAAGGGCAAGGTGCACTGGTAGACCACCAGAGGGTAGGCCGCACCCAGGGTGTCGTAGCGCGACAGGTCGCTGAAGTAAACCTGCGGCAACCAGCGGCGTAGGGCTTGCTGGACCGCCACCGAGACCTCGGTATAAACCGGGCCGTACTCCGGACTGCGCTCCACGGGCGCTTGCAGCCAGGCGGCCGCCGTCTCGCCCGGAACCGTCAGCGTCAGATCGGTCTGGATCTCACAGGCGTCCGCCGGCGCCGCCGCCAGCCAGTCCAAGGCAGCATCCAGGCGGTAAGCCTTCAGCAAAGCGGGCAGCGCCGAACGGGCCTGGGCGGGCGTCAGGCGCCGCCGGTCCGACCAGCTCAGGCTGAAGCGCGTATCCCGCGCGCCCGGCCGCAGCACGAAAGCGGCGCACAGGTTCATGGCGCTTTGGGCGGTCTGCCGGCGCTCGGTTTCGTCGGAGGCCTCCAGCGTGTAAGCCAGCAGGCGCCCGTCCAAAGTGGGCTCGATCCGCACCTGGGCCAGCGCTTCCCACCGCCGAGACCACTGCTTGCGGTCCAGGAACGGCAGAGCCAGTTCGAGGCGGCTGTGTCGGCGCACGCCGTGGGTCAGCAGGCCCAAATACAGCCGCACGTGCGGCTCGCCTTGCCCCAAGGCGGCCGTCAGATCGCCCTCGAGAGCGGCGCGGTAGGCCTTCAGACCGGCTTCGGAAAAATCGAACGAGCAGTCCAGCAAGGCCGTGTCGGCGCTCCAGGCCCCGGCGGCATAGCTCAGCTCGATTGAATACTTATTCTCGAGCGCCTCGAGCGCCTTGGCGCCCACCTGGGCGGCGAAGCGGCGGACGTCCTCCGGGATCGCCCCGGCCAGCGCCTGCGCCGCCTGCTCGGCCGCCCGGCGCTTCAGCTCGGCCAGAGTCTGCCTGAGAGACTCCTCGCTCCACAGGCCTTCGGCCGCTTGGGCGGCGGCCCGAACACGCTTGAAGGCGGTCTGATCGGCCAGGATGCCGAGCAGGGGGCCGGCCGCCGCCTCGATCCAAGCCTCCGCCGGCGATCCGGCCGCAGGCGGCTCGGTCTCGAGCAGCCTGGCGAGAGCCTGCGGGTCGGAGATCTGCGCCAGCCGGTGCACCCAGGCGCCCAGCGACCTGAGGGCGTCCACGTCGCCGGCGGCCCTCCAGATGGCGGCCGCGGCCCGAGCCTCCAGGCTGTTCCACCACTCCGCCAGGCGAACCAGGCGCTGGTCCGCGCGGCCCCGGGTCGCTTCCCGCAAGAAAGTCTCCAGCCATTGCCAGGGGTGCGCCTCCAGCAGAGCGGCGAGCAGCTCGCGCTCCTCCGGGCCGGCTTCGAGCCGCGCGCTCACGGCGGCCCGCAAGGTCAAGCCCGCCTCCTTCCGGCGGCTGCGATGCAGGCTCACTCGCAGCCGATCGCCTTCCTCGCGCCGGATCAGGCACAACAAAGCGCCCTCGGCGGAGATTTGCAGACCGGCTTGGGCGGCGGCCTCGACGGGGACGCCCAGGTGTCCCGCAAGCTTGCCCGGCGCCGCTTCGCCCAGCCGGCTCAGCGCGAAGCCATAGCGGGCCGGGAGGGCCAGTTTCCAAGCGCCCGCCGACTCCAGGACCAGGATCTGGTCGGCATCCAAGTCGGCGGGCTGCCGGATGCGCCAGACACTCTCGGCCGGCACCTCGCGCCACTGGCCGGTGGTGCGGTCCATCGCCAGCGCCCTGGCCGGGGGCGCCTGGCCCTCGGCCTGCAACGAGGCCGGAAGGCCTTCCAGAAGACGAGGGGAGAGTTCTTCGCTCATGCCGATCTCAGGCTGCGTGAGGTTTCCAGGGGGCGATCCGCCCCGGGGGCTGCCGTTTGATTATACTGGCAGGTGCCGCGAAATCGGCATCGCAGACGTGTGCAGCGGCCCTGTCGGGGCGTTCTAAGTCCGTTGCGGCCGGGCGGTTGGCGCCGACTGAACTTTTTGCCGGTCGCTTGTGAACGCCGGCTCCGCGCCCGCTCCGCCGACCCCGGCCGCTGCTACCATGACATGCATGATGACACGGAGGTGCTGGATGGCTTTGACGGCGAGTCTCCCTCTGGCGGGACAGCCGGCGGCGCGCAAAGGACGTCTCAAGCAGGCGGTGGCGCGCTGGTGCTTTCAGAAGTGGAGCCTGGAGGAGCTGGCCCGGAACGCGGCCCAGCTCGGCATCGAGGGCATTGACCTGATCGGCCCCGAGGAGTGGCCGGTGGTCCGCCGCTACGGGCTGACGCCCTCGATGGCCCCGGGCGGCGGCACGATCGCCGACGGGCTGAATCGCAAGGAGAACCACGACAAGATCGAGCGCCAGTTGCGCGAGAACATCGAGCGCGCGGCCGCGGCCGGGGTGCCCAACGTCATCACCTTTTCGGGCAACCGCCGGGGGCTGCCGGACGAGCAGGGCCTGGAGAATTGCGTCCTCGGATTGAACCGCATCAAAGCCCTGGCCGAGGACAAAGGCGTGACCGTCTGCCTGGAGCTTCTCAACAGCAAGGTGGATCACAAGGACTACCAGGCCGATCACACGGCCTGGGGCGTGGAGGTCGTCCGCCGGGTCAATTCTCCGCGCGTCAAGCTGATTTACGACATCTACCACATGCAGATCATGGAGGGCGACATCATCCGCACCCTGCGCAATCACATCCAGTGGATCGCGCACATCCATACGGGAGGCAATCCCGGGCGCAGCGAGATTGACGAGAGCCAGGAACTGAACTACCGCGCCATTGCCCGCGCCATCGCGGAGCTGGGCTTCCAGGGCTTTGTCGCACACGAGTTCGTTCCCAAGCGGGATCCTCTGGAGTCGCTGCGGCAGGCGGTGGAGATCTGCACGGTATAGCCGCGCCGGAGGGCTACGGCTTGGGCGCAGGCGCCGGCGGCGGCTCGGCGGGCCGGGCGGGCGCCTGGGACGGATCCAGGTTGAAGTTGGGCGGCTTCGAACCGGGCGCTCCCTCCCCGAACTTGTGGCCTTGGGCCGCGCCGATGGCCTGGTAGCGCTCCCGCAGCCGGTCGGCGTCGGTGGCCGGTCCCCGCAAGGCCGAGGCGCCCGGGGTCTCCGGCTCGGTCGGAGGGGCCAGCAGGTACATACCGGAGTCGGCCCGGGGCGATTCCGGCAGCGCCTGGTGCACGCCTTCCAGCACGATGAGGACCTCCTCCAGCCCGCCCTGAATGCCGCTGGGCGCCAGGAAGATCTCCTTGAAGGGGTTGCCGTTGCGCACCGCCGTGACCACGCCGGCCGGCAGCCCGCGGGGGAACACCCGGTCATCGCCCGAAGTGTAGAACCACTCGCCCACCTCGACCTTCTCCTCGGTCTGCACGTACTCCACCCGGCAGGCGCCGTGCCCCTGGCCCTTGAGCGCTCCCCGCACCCGGTGCTTCTCCGAGATCACGCCTGCGGCGAAGGTCGGGTCCGTGATGAGCTGGACCTGGGAGGCGGTGGGGAAGACCGCCACCACCTTGCCCACGATGCCGTCCGGGGTGATCACCGCCATGCCCCGCATCACGCCGCTGGTCGAGCCGCGATCCACAAAGACCACGCGCGAGGTGGCCCCCACGCCCGCCCCGATCACGCGGGCGGCGATGGTACGCGAGGGGTTGCGCGCCTGGAAGACGCTCAGCGCGCGGGCGCGCTCGGCGGTGGCCAGCTCGGATTTCAGATACTGGTTTTCCAGCTTCAGCCGGCCCACTTCCGCTCGCAGGCGCCGGTTCTCATCCACCGCATTGCGCAGCAGCAGGTAGTTCTCCAGCGCGCCGCCGGCCGCGCTGCGCGCCCCGTCCACCAGCCGGGCCAGCGGCGTAATGGCGGTCACGGCCCAGATCCGGATCAGGCGCACGTCCTGGTTGCTCTTGACCTGGTAGGCGAGCAGCAGGAGCTGGCCGAAGATGGCCAGCAGCAGGACGCTGAGGTTGCGATAGCGACTTAAGAAATCCATGGGGCGCTCGCCGCCCGGCGCGCGCGGCCCGCGGGCGTTCTAATCAATGGCGATCTTGCGCAGCAGCCTGAAATCCTCCAGCATCCTCCCGGTGCCGAGCACCACCGAAGCCAGCGGGTCCTCGGCGATCGAGACCGGCAGGCCGGTCTCCTCGCGGATGCGGCGGTCCAAGTTCTTCAGTAACGCCCCGCCCCCGGTAAGCACGATGCCGCGATCGCTGATGTCGGCGGAGAGTTCGGGCGGGGTGCGTTCCAGCGCCACCCGGATGGCGTTCATGATGGTGGCCACGCACTCCGAGAGGGCCTCGCGGACCTCGCTGTCGTCAATGGTGATGGTTTTGGGCACGCCCTCGATCAAGTTGCGGCCCTTGATTTCCATGGTGAGCGGCTTGTCCAGCGGGTAGGCCGAGCCGATCTGGATCTTGATTTGCTCGGCGGTACGTTCGCCGATCAGCAGGTTGTACTTGCGCTTCAAGTACTGCATGATGGCGTCGTCCATCTCATTGCCCGCCACCCGGACCGAGCGGGAGTAGACGATGCCGGAGAGCGAAATCACCGCCACGTCGGTGGTGCCCCCGCCGATGTCCACGATCATGTTGCCGCAGGCCTGGGTGATGGGCAGGCCGGCGCCGATGGCCGCCACCATGGCCTGTTCGACCAGGTAAACCTCGCTGGCCTTGGCCCGGTAGGCTGAATCAATCACCGCCCGTTTCTCGACCTGGGTGATCTCGCAGGGCACGCCGATGACGATGCGCGGGTGGACCAGCATTTTCCGCCCGTGGGCCTTCTGAATGAAGTAATTCAGCATCTTCTCGGTGACCTTGAAGTCCGCGATCACCCCGTCCTTCATCGGGCGGATGGCCACGATGTTACCCGGCGTGCGCCCGAGCATTTCCTTGGCCTCCTTGCCCACCGCCTCCACGTCGCCGGTGGTCTTGTTGATAGCCACGATCGAGGGCTCGTTGACGACGATGCCCTTGCCCCGGGCGTACACCAGGGTATTGGCCGTGCCCAAGTCAATGGCCAGATCCGAAGAGAAGAGGCTGAACAAGGAGCGGAAATTCATTCCCGTCAAAAGGTTAGCACACAGGTCACCGGCCCATCAATTCCGGCCGGCGATCAAGCCTGCCCGTCCCGGCTACAATAGGACTGAGCCGTTGATCTCCAGGCGCACATGGCTGCTCGGGGCCGGCCTGACGGGTTGCCGGCGGCGGCGCGGGTCGGGCTTCCCCGGCTACGCTCTGATCGCCAGCCCGCAGGCCCGCTCAGTGGCGGCGGTGGATCTGACCGCCTTCGCCCTGGCCGGCCAGATTCCATTGCAGAGCCCGCCGGATTCGCTGGCCGCTCACCCGTCCGGCGCCGCGGTCTGGGCTCTGAGTCAGGAGACGGGCACGGTTTGCGAGCTGGACGTGGCCGGGCGCCGGCCGGGGCGCAGGCTGGCGGTGGGCCGTTCGGCCCTCGGCATGCGCCCGGCGCCGGCCGGTGATTCGCTTTGGGTGCTCTGCCGGGAGCCCGCCCAGTTGGCCTGCATCAAGTTGCCTGAGTTTCGACGGACCGCCCGCATCGGTCTGCCCGGCGAGCCGCGCGACTTCGATCTCTCGCCGGACGGCCGCCGAGCGGCGGTCAGCCTGACCTCCGGGGCGGTGGTTTTCGTCGAACTGGAGGTCGGCCGTTCCGGGCGCCCTGTCGAGTTCGGGCGACGCGCAGGCATCGTGCGCTTCCGCTCCGACGGCAAGTTGCTGCTGGCGGGCAACGCCGACCAGCCGGCGCTCAGCCTGCTGGAGGCGCCCTCAGGCGAGGTCATCGTGCACCTGCCTCTGGCCATGCACCCGGAGAACTTCTGCTTCAAGGCCGACGGCGGCCAGCTCTTCCTCACCGGGCCGGGCGCCGACGCGGTGGCCATCGTTTACCCGTATCGCACGGAGGTGGCCGAGACGGTGCTGGCCGGCAGGGCCCCCGCCCGCATGGCGGTGTCGTCGGCTCCCGATTATCTTTTTGTAGCCAATCCCACCACCGGGGACGTGAGCATTCTGGAGATCGAGTCGCGGCGCGTGATCGCGCTGGCGGCGGTCGGCCCGGGCGTGGGGGCGATCACGATCACGCCCGACAATCAATACGCGCTGGCGCTCAACGAACGTTCGGGGACGATGGCGGTGATCCGCATCGCCTCAATCGTGGCCCGGCGCACGCGCGTGGCGCCGCTGTTCACGGTGGTGCCGGTCGGCCCCCGGCCGGTGGCGGTCGCGGTCTGCCGGAGCTGAAAACGGCGCCCGCGCCGCCCGCCCGGGCTGCGCTAAACTGTCGGCTTCATGTCTTCCGGCGACCTGCAACCGAGGTGGGAAAACCCCGTGCGCCGCGCGCTGCGGGAAGGCCGCCCGGTGATCGGGCTGACCCTCACCACACCTTCGGTGGAAGTAGCGGCGCGCGCGGCGAGCCTGGGCTTCGACTTCCTCTGGATCGAGATGGAGCATTCGCCCATCACGCTGGAGACACTGCGCGCCATGGTGCTGGCCTGCCGCGGCCTGCGCGCCGTGCCCTTCGCCCGCGTGCCGGTCAACGAACTGTGGACCGCCAAGCGCGTGCTGGATGCGGGGGTCCACGGCGTCATCTTTCCCTTCACCAGCTCGGTGGAGCTGGCGCGGCAGGCGGCCCAGGCCTGCCGTTACCCGCCGCTCGGACGGCGCGGCTGCGGCCCCAGTCTGGCCCTGCTGAGCTGGCCCGAGCCCGAACGCTACCACGATTCGGCCGACGAGAACGTGATGGTGGTGGCGGTGATCGAAGAGCGGCAGGCGGTCGAGCAGATCGAGGCGATCGCGGCCGTCGAGGGCATTGACGTGCTGTTCATCGGCACCAGCGATCTGTCGTTCTCGCTGGGATTGCGCGGCCGGCAGGACGAGGCGCCGCATCGGGAAGCGGTCGAGCGGATCCTGGAGGCCGCGCGCCGCCACGGCAAGATCGCCGGTCGGCCGGCGCGCGACGCCGAGCAGATCGCGCGCTATCTGCAACAGGGCTTCCTGTTCTTCCAAGCCACCACCGAGTTGAACCTGATGGCCGACGGCGCCCGCCAGTTGCTGGGTCCCCTGGGCAAATTCGCGGCCCTTCCCCAAAGACGGACGATCTACGGATGAGCCCCCGCTACAAGTGGTACGTGGTCGGCATGCTGTGGTGGATCTCTTTCTTCAACTACGCCGACCGCCAGGCGATCTTCTCGGTCTTCCCCTTGCTGGAGAGAGAGTTGGGCCTCAGCAGCGTCCAGCTCGGCCTGCTGGGATCTTCCTTCGCTTGGACCTACGGCCTGACGGCGCCGCTGGCCGGTCTGGTGGTGGATCGCATCCGGCGCAAGGCCGCCATCCTGACCGGCCTGCACGTGTGGAGCCTGATCTGCATGGCCACCGCGCTGGCCCGCAATTTCTGGCAACTGCTGTTTTTCCGCGCGGCCGAAGGCTTGGGCGAGACCATTTACTACCCGGCCTCCATGTCCATGATCAGCGATTACCACGGCAAGCGGACGCGCTCGCGCGCCATGGGGCTGCACCAGACCAGCGTCTATGTGGGCACCATCGGGGGCGGGTTCTTCGCCGGGCTGATCGGACAGCATTACGGCTGGCGCTGGTCGTTCATCGTCTTCGGGGGCCTGGGCATCCTGCTGGGCGTGGTGTTGAACCGTTTTCTCATCGAGCCCCGGCGCGGAGCGGCGGACCTGGCCGAACTGGGCCCGGGCGCGCAAACGGCCGCCCGCCTGCCGCTGAGCAGCTTCTTGAAGCTGATCTGGGGGACGCCCACGGTGCTGACGCTGATGTGCGCCTTCATCTGCGCCAACTTCGTAGCCACCGTGCTGCTCTCCTGGATGCCCAAGTTCCTCTACGACAAGTTCGGCTTCAGCCTGGCGATGGCCGGCCTGATGGCCACCTTGTTCGTACAATTGGCCAGCATGCTGGGTTCGCCGCTGGGCGGCTGGCTGGCCGACACCCTGCGGCGGCGGCGTCCCGGGGGACGCATGATGGTGCAAGCCGGGGCGCTGCTGGCCGGGGCGCCCTTTGTCTATTTGTGCGGGAGCACCGGTGCGGTGGCCGCCCTGGTGGCGGCGCTGATCGGCTGGGGCCTGTCGAAGGGCTTTTACGACGCCAACATTTTCGCGTCGGTCTACGACGTGATCCGGCCCGAGGCCCGCGGCACCGCGGCCGGCTTCATGAACATGGTGGGCTGGCTGGGCGGGGGGACCGCCCCGCTGGTGATCGGCTATCTGTCCGGCCGAATCGGCCTGAGCGCCGCCATCTCTTCGGCCGCCCTGGTCTACCTGCTGGGCGCCGGGCTGTTGGCGACCGGGATTCTGTTGTTCGTGCGGCGCGACGTCCGGCGCATGGAAGAGCAACTGGCGCGGCAGGCGGCCGAGCAGGCGCGCTGATCGAGCCGCCGCGGCGGCGCCGGCGCGGACTCAGGCGGCTTTCTGAACCTTCCCGCTGCGCAGGCAGGCCGTGCAGACTACGATGCGCCGCGCCGCGCCGTTGATCAGGGCGCGCACCCGCTGAAGGTTGGGATACCAGCGGCGCTTGGTCAGGTTGTGGGCGTGGCTGATGCGGTGGCCGAACTGCGGCCGCTTGCCACAGATTTCGCAAACCCTAGCCATCGAGGGGATCTCCTTGGGGAAGCCGCCGGGCCCGCACCTGATCGGGCCCGCGGCGCGTCGCCTGAGATTTCAGTCTAACAACCCCGCGCCCGGCGCCGCAAGGGCGCGTCGGGGGGAGGGCCGCGCGCGCCGGCATCATCCCCGGACCAGCAGTTCCACGCCGCGATAAAACAGATGGCCCCCAAGGTAGACGAGCCAAATCGAAAGACCGCGCCCCAGTGCCCGAGCGGGCAGCCGGCAGCAGGTCCGTACCCCGAGAAGAACACCCGGCACTCCGCCGGCCAGCATCCCCAAGAGCACCTGCCCATCCACGCCACCCAGGTTCCAGTGCAGGGCGCCCCCCGCCGCCGCCACAAGCAATCCAAACAGCAGATCCGTCGCCACCACCTGCGCCGGCTCGATGGCGGTCAGCCGCATCAGAGCCAGCGAGCCTAGCGCACCCGCGCCGGCCGAGGAAAAGCCCACCTCCAGCCCGATCGCCAGTCCCAACCAAGGCAGCCAGCCGGGACGATCCCGAGCGACGATTCCTCCCCCGCCCCGCGGGCGAGCCAGGTTCAGGGTGGCGCAACCGGCCACTGTGAGACCCACCACCACCAGAATCAGGCCATCCGGGGGGCACCTGCTTACCGAGGTCAACAGCCAGGCGCCCGCCAGCGCCCCGGGGAGGCCTCCGGCCAGCATCAAGCCCAGCGGCCGCCAGCGCACTTGCTTGCGCCGGATGAACAGCGGCGCCGCCGCACACTTGACGATCGCCCCGAAGACCAGAGCGGTGCCGACCGCCGTCGCCGGCGGCAGGCCCAGGGCCAGCACCAGCGCCGGCGCCGTCAGGGTGCCCGCCCCCACGCCCGTCAGCCCAATGGCCAGCCCGACCAGCAAACCCAACAGCGCTTCCACGCGCTTAGCCCTGCTCGGTGAAGGTGTGAATGCCGCATTCCAACTGGCGGCCGCCCCAGCGTCCCGAGCGGGGACGCCCGGGCTCGATGGGCAGTTGGGTGCAAGGCCGGCAGCCGATACTGGTGTAACCCAGGTCATAGAGCGGCAGATGCGGGATCTCATGAACCGCAAGGTAGCTCCAGACTTCCTTCCAGCTCCAGGCGGCCAATGGATTGATCTTCCACAACCGGCGCCCGCCGGGCAGCCTGTGACGCTCCACCGCTTTCAGGCCCGCTCGCGAGGGCGACTGCTCGCGGCGCAAGCCCGTGAACCAGACTTGGAAACCTTCCAGACCGCGTTGCAGCGGTTCGACCTTCCGCAGCCGGCAGCAGAGCGAAGGATCGGTCTGGTAGAGCTTGCCGAAGCGGGCCTCCTGTTCCGGCACCCCCGACTCGGCTTGAAGGTTGGTCACATTCAGACCCCACAGGGCCGCGATCCTGTCCCGGTAGGCATAAGTCTCCGGGAAGTGATAGCCGGTGTCCAGGAACAGGACGGGGATCGAGGGATCCCAGCGACGGACCATGTCGAGCAATACGACGTCCTCGGCCTGGAAGCTCGAGGTCAGGCAGGCCTTGCCCAGCGCCAGGGCGGCTGGAATGAGTTCTTCAGCCGGCTTGCCCTCCCAGCGTGCGGCCCAAGTCTCATCCAGGGCGGGTTCACCTGAAGTCATGTGGCAACTCCTTGCCCTGAGGTGCGAGGCGGGCGGTCGAGCCGAAGTGACCGCCCGGCGCGGTAGGGACGGTTGCTGCATCCCGGCAAGCAACCTCAGGAAAAAAGATGATAGCAGGCATTGTCCCTAATGTCAATCTAGATTATGGTCTAACCTCCTCCCGGCGCGCCACCGAGCCCGGCATCCCTCAGAATTCGCGGGGCAACCGCCTGAGATCGTTCTCAGGCGGCTGATGCCGCTGCCTTGCACCCGGTATCTCCAGGGGTCACAGCGCCGGACCGCAGGCCGTGACGCTCTCCGTGATCCGGATCCGCGGCGGCGCGCTCGCCTGCGCAGGTCGAGACCGCCGCCCCCGGCCGGGGACGGCTCCGTGTACTATGTAGGAGCTCCGGAAGCGGGAGCCAGGAGGCGAGCAATGACAGATTCCCGAACCGATCGCATCAGCCGGCGGACTTTCGCGGCCGCCTTCATGATCGTGCCGCGGCGCGTGTTGGGCGGCCGGGGCTACGTGGCGCCCAGCGACAAGCTCACGCTGGCCGCCATCGGCATGGGCCGCCAGGGCATGGTGGTCACCATGGACCTGCTATCCCGGCCCGAAATTCAGGTAGTGGCGGTCTGCGATTGCAACCAGGCGAGCAAAGATTACGCCGAGTACAGCCCCAACGCCTTGCTCAACGCGGCGCGCAAGCTGCTCGGTCCGGGGCACGAGAATTGGGGCGAAGACCTCGCTTCGCCCGGCGTCGTGCAACTGACGCACAGCTTCAAGACCAGCCTGGGCGCGGGCGGGCGGGAGCCGGCTCGCCGCCTGGTCGAGGCCTACTACGCGGCGCGCGAGAAGGCGGGCTCCTACCGGGGCTGCGGGGCGTATCGCGACTTTCGCGAGCTGCTCGAGAAGGAGAAGGACCTGGAGGCGGTCTACATCGCCACTCCCGATCACTGGCACGCGCCCATTTCGCTGGCCGCCATGCGGAAGGGCAAGCACGTGCTTTGCCAGAAGCCGATGGCGCACTCGATCGGGGAGGCCCGTCGCATGGCCCAACTGGCTCGCGAGAAAAAAGTGGCCACCGCTTTGCCGGTCAACAACCCCACCAGCGAAGCCACCCGCTTGATCGCCGAGTGGCTGGCCGACGGGGCGATCGGGCCGGTGCGGGAAGTGCACAACTGGTCCAGCCGCCCTTACTGGCCGCAGGGGGTGGAACGTCCGGCCCAGGAGATGCCCGTGCCGCCCGGGTTGGATTGGGATCTGTGGCTGGGACCGGCGCCCTGGCGTCCCTTCCACAAGGCTTACCTGCCCTTCGTCTGGCGCGGCTGGTACGACTTCGGCTGCGGCAGCTTCGGGGACATGGGTTGCTACAGCTTCGCGGGCCTGTTCAAGATTCTCGAGCTGACGCCCCCCACGGCGGTCGAGGCCTGCTCGAGCGAGGCCCACGAGGAAACATTCCCGCTGGCTTCCATCGTCCACCTGGATTTCGCGGCGCGGGGCGGCCGCCCTGCCCTGCGCATCAGTTGGTACGACGGCGGCCTGCGCCCGCCTCGCCCCGCAGGCCTCAGCGAACAGGATCAGCGGCGGTTCCGGCCCGGCCAGGAAGGGGTCATGTATGTGGGCGAAAAGGGAATCCTGCTGGGCGGCTTCAACGGCGACGGCCCGCGGGTCTACCCGGAGTCCAAGAACTACCAGGCCCCGCCGCGGCAGCCCGGCTCCGGCTTCCGCGACCGAGCCATTGACCAATGGATCGCCGCGTGCCGGGGCGGTCCCGCGGCGCCCACCAACTTCGAGCTGCAAGCTCCGGTCACGGAGGCTTTCCTGCTGGGTTGCCTGGCCCAGCGCCTGCCGGGCGAACGGCTGGAATGGGACGCGGCAGCCATGCGCGTGACCAATTCCGAACGGGCCAACCGTTACGTGGATCCGCCCTACCGGCGCGAGTACGCGGTCTGAGCCGGCCCGCGGGGCGCCCTCAAGCCTCCGGCGGCCCGGAAAGACCGAGTTTGCTCCACCAGGGCCGGGCTGCGCGGAGGGCGTCGTTGACGGCGCGGATGTTGCGGACTCCCTCGGAGGCCAGCCACTCCTCCAAGGCTTTCAGGCCGTCGCCGGCGTAGACCGGGACGCCGTCCTTCCAAGTGGCTCGGCCGCAAAGCACGCCCGAGAAATCCGAGCCCGCCTCCGCCGCCAGTTCGAGAGACTCGACAAACTGCCGGTTGTCCACGCCCGCGCTCAGGTAGATGAACGGCTTGCCCGCCGCCGCGGCCGCCCGCCGGAAATGGTCGAGCGCCTCGGCCTTCGAGTAGGCCTTCGGACCGGCGTAGGAGGCCGTGCCTGCGACGAAGCGCAGGTTCACCGGAATCTCGACTTTGAGCACGTCGGCCCGGTAGTGGGGCCGGGAGAATTCCTCCACGCTGAGTGCCACCGCCTCCGGCTTGCGGCGGGCGAACTCGAAGCCCTTCTCGTCGCCGCCCTGCGGGTCGTAGCTCACCAGCTCCAGAAAAAACGGGATCTGGTAGGTTTCGCACTCGGCGCCCACCCGCTCGACGAACGCCTTCTTGATGTCGTTGACAGCGCCGTCCTCGAAGGGCGAGTAATGCATGAGAACCTTGACGGCGTCGGCCTGCCAGTCCTGGGCGATGCGCTTGACGGAAACGCGCTCGAGAAGGTCGGGCAGCCGCCCGGGCCGGGTGTTGTCGTAGCCGCTCTTCTCGTAAGCCAGCAGCAGGCCGCAGCCGGGAGCGCGGGTTCGGGCCGCCTCCAAGCCCAGCTCGGGATCGAGCAGGATCGCGCTGGCGTACGGGCTGAGAATGCGCGTCACGGCGGTCTTGAATTCGGCCATCATGTCGTCGCTGACCGAGCCGTCGCGCACCGCCGCGGCCAGCATTTTCCTGAGGCTGCCGCGCTGGTCCATGGCGGCGGCGGCGATGACGCCGGCCGGGGTCGCCAGCCGCTTCATGCGGGACACTTTGCCTGGGGAAAGCATGGCGCTTCCTATTGTACCCGGGCGGGGAGGCGAGAGCCCGGCGCTTACAGCTCCCCGGCCTTGTAACGCCGCGCCATCTCCTCCAGCGGGATGGGTTGGTAGTCGGCGGCGTGGCCCGCCTGGCCGAAGGCGATCATGCGCTCCATGACCACCTTCTTCATGGCCTCGCGCGCCGGCTTCAGGTAGCTGCGCGGATCGAACTCCTCGGGCTTTTCGAAGAAGACCTTGCGAATGGCGCCGGTGATGGCCAGCCGGTTGTCCGTATCCACGTTGATCTTGCGCACGCCGTGGCGGATGCCCAACTGGATCTCCTCGACGGGCACGCCCCAAGTGGGTTTGATCTTGCCCCCGTACTGATTGATGATGTCTTGCAGTTGCTTGGGGACGCTGGAGGAGCCGTGCATGACCAGATGGGTCTGGGGCAGCTTCTCATGGATCTGTTTGATGCGCTCCATGACCAGCACGGTCCCGTCCGGCTTGCGGCTGAACTTATAAGCGCCATGGCTGGTGCCGATGGCGACCGCCAGGGCGTCAATGCCGGTCAGGGCGACGAACTCGGCCGCCTGGTCGGGATCGGTCAGGTGGGCCAGGCCGCTGACGCCGGCGCCGTGGCCGTCCTCGATGCCGCCCAGCACGCCCAGCTCGCCTTCCACGGTCACGCCCTTCTCGTGGGCCATCTCGACCACCTCGCGGGTGACCTTGACGTTGTAGTCGAAGCTGGAGGGCGTCTTGCCGTCGGGCATCAGCGAACCGTCCATCATCACGCTGGTGAAGCCCATTTCGATCGCCGAACGGCAGGTCTCCGGGCTGTTGCCGTGGTCCAGGTGGAGGGCGATGGGGATTTCCGGGTACAGCTCGACGGCGGCCAGCATCAGGTGATACAGGTAGCGGTCCTGGGCGTAGCTGCGGGCGCCGCGGCTGGCTTGAACGATGACGGGCGAGCGGGTCTCGCGGGCGGCTTCCATGATGGCCTGGATCTGCTCCATGTTGTTCACATTGAAAGCGCCCACGCCGTAGCCGCCTCGGGCGGCCTCGTCCAGAATCTGGCGCATGGATACAAGAGGCATCGAATAGACTCCTTTTAGGTCGAATCGGCGGCGCGACCTCGCGGGATTAGTCGGAGGCCGCAATCAACGGTACCCTTCACGATAGCACGCACTTTCGCACGGGGACAAGACAGGGGAGGGGGCGCGAGGCCCCCTCGGAGTTGTTGGCGCCGAATCGGCCCCGCTTCAGAAAACGAACTTCGCCGTCAACTGGATGACGCGCGGGTAGTTCTGCTGGCTGGTGATGGTGCCGAAAGCGGAACTAGTCGGCGTCGTGTTGGGAGCGGCGAAGTTGGGGTGATTCATGGCGTTCAGGAACTCGCCGCGGATCTGAAGGTTCTTGCCCTCGGCGATCCGGGTGTTCTTGATGATCGAAAGGTCCCAGTTGTTCAGGGGATCGGGACGCACGGTGGGCAGCCGCAAGGGGAAGTAGCGGATGTTGTAAGACAGCGCGGCCGCCGAGCTGCGCTCGAAGACGCTGGTGTTGAACCAGCGGTCGGGGGATTGCTGGTCCTTGGGCAGGCGGATCAGGCCGGCGTCGCCGTAGAAGGGGATGTTGCCCCAACCGATCGGGCGCCCGCTCTGAAAGACATAGACGCCTTGCACTTGCCAGCCGCCCAGGGTCTGGGCGACGAAGGGGCGGGCGTTGGCCAGGAACCGGCGCCCGCGGCCGAAGGGCAGCTCGTAAATCGAGCTGACGCTGATGCGGTGGGGAGTATCCATATCGGAGATCACCTCGACCGGCATGGGATCGGCCGCGTTCAGATACTCGCTGGCCTGCATGAACTTCGAGAAGGTATAGTTGGCTTGCAGCGTGTAGCCCTTGGAGAACCTCTTCTGAACCCCGAGCAGCAGGGAGTGATACCAGGAGTAGCCCTGGTTGGTGGTGCTGGTGACGGAGCCGAAGTGGGGGAAGGGCAGCAGCAGGAGCTGCTTCTGCACCACGGTGCCGTTCATGGTGGTGCCGGGCAGCAGGCCTGCGAAGGGGTTGCGCACGTTGGCGGTCAGGTTATTGATGGTGGGATTGTCGCGGAACAGGCTGCGGCTCAAGTACTGGTTGGGCAGCGCGTTCAGGTTGCGGTTGATCTCGATGCGGGTGCCGCGGTTGCCCAGGTAGCTGGCCTCGGCCACGAAGCCGCCGCGCAGCTCCTGCTGGAAGCCGAACTGCCAGCGCTGCATGTAAGGCGTGGCGGGCTTGGGATTGAAAAAGGTGATGGCGCGGGTCAGGAAGGTCGTCCCGCCGTCGGCCGCGCCGCGCGGCTCTTTGATGCCGCTAGGGAAAGGATTCGACAGGGTGGCCGCCCAGGTCAGGCCGCCGTCGTTGGTGGGGACCAGATCGGTCACGCCGTTAAAGCCGTGCTGGACCACATCGCCCCGGCGCTGCCCCAGGAAGCCGAAGTAAATGCCGTAGCCGCCGCGCAGCACGGTGGTGGGCCGCAACTGGTAGGCGAAGCCGAAGCGGGGCATGAAGTTGCGCTTGCCGGTCTCATAAAGGGTCCGTGGCTGGCCGCCCACCGCGGCGAAGGTCAAGCCGCCGCGCACCTGGAACTGAGCGGGGGCCAACTCGGGGACCGGGTTGGCGGCGTAGGCGACCTTGGCGGCCGCCTCCACCGGCTGGACGAAGTTGTAGTCGAATCCGCGCACGCTGCGGTTAAAGCGCTCGGTCAGGGGCCCTTCGTACTCCCAGCGCAAGCCGAGATTGAGCGTCAGCTTGGGACTGACTTTCCAGTCGTCATGCAGGTAAATGCCCCAATTGGTGGACTGCTCGGCGTAACTGGCCAGGCGGGCCACCGAGCCTGAGGTAGGCAGGCCTAACAAGAAGGCCGCCATGGAAAGGCCCAGGGGCGGATTGGGGGCGGGCGAGTTATCCAGCGGTCCCCGCGTCCAGGTGGCGTCGAAGGCGAACCGGCCGGTGGCGTCGTTGCCGAAGAAGCGCGAATTCTCGCGGTAGGCGCGGAACTCCAGGCCGGTCTTGAGAGAGTGCGTACCGGCCACCTTGTTCAGGGTGGCGATGAAGGCGTGAGTGTCAATGGGCCGCCAGAAATCCGAGTGATAGGTCCCCGTGTAGCCGCTGATCGAGACGCCCGGGAAGCGCCGTATGTCCTTGGGGATGGCGTCGTTGTACTCCTTGGGGAAGCCCAGGGTGGTCAAATCAATGCCGAAGCCGCCGGGGTTGGCGGTGCTGGTGCGCACGAAGCGGTTATACCCGTAGCGCAGGTTCAGCACCGTGGTGGGGGTGAGAGTGTAGACGTCGTCGAGCATGGCTGCGCGGGAGAGGAACTGGAACCATTCGCCCGTGGCGATGCTATGCAGGTAGTTGTTATAGTTGCTGTCGCGCTTGTAGAAGCTCACGCGGGCGAAAAGGCGTTGCTTCTCGCTGACCACGTGATCGGCGCGGATGGTGTGGGTATAGTAAGTGATGACCTCCGGCAGGTTGGGTTCGACCATGTTGTTCTGCCCGGTGATGTCGCCCGGCCGGATCGGGTCGGCGTAGTACTTGAGGATGTTCTTGGCCACGGCGTTGTGCAGCGAGGGCGGAATGATGTTGCCCGGGAAGGGATCCTGCCGGAAGCGCGCCCCCTCGGCCCGCCGGGTGAAGGGGTTGTAAATCTGGTAAGTCGGGCTGACCCTCAGCAGGCGCGAGAAATCGCCGTTTTTCTCCTCCGGCGTGGGCACGGTGGGCGAACCGTTGTTGTTGCGCCCCCGGGTTTCGTGGATTCCTTCGTAGCCCCACAGGAAGAAGGTCTTGTTCTTGCCGTTGTAAAGCTTGGGCAGCCAGAAGGGGCCGCCGGCCGAGCCGCCCCAGCGGTTGTAGGTGAAGTCCGCCTTGGCCTGGCCCGTCTTGTTGTTGGCCCAATAGTTGGCCATCAGGGCCGGGTGCCACTTGCCGTAATAGGCGGTTCCGTGCAGATCGTTGGTGCCCGACTTGATGGCGATGTTGATCACGCCGCCCTCGGTCTGCCCGAAGGAGGCATCGAAGGTGGCGGTTTGCACGCGGAACTCCTGCACGATGTCGGCCGGCGGCACGTAGGAGGAAATCACCTCGCCGGCGTTGGCCGTGGCGGTGGTGGGCACGCCGTCAATAGTCAGGTCGCTGCGGTTCGAGCGCACCCCGCTCATGGCGTAGCCCGCGATGTGGGTGGGCTCGAAGGGCCGGTTGAGCGTAGCGGCGTTGGCGTTGAAGGAGACCCCGCCCGCCAAGCCGATCAGGGCGAAGGGCTGGCCGTGGGCAATGGGCAGCTCCGCCACCCGGCGGGAGTCCACGACCGCTCCGGCAGAGGCGGTCGCCGTATCCAGCAGCGGGCTTTCCGCCGTGACGGTGACGCTCTCGGCCTGCGCGCCCACCTCCAAGGTGATATTCAGCTCGAGGCGGTCGTTGACCCGGACCTCGACCCCGTCGCGGACGTACTTCTTGAAGCCGGCCGCTTCCGCTGCGACCTCGTAAGTGCCAGGCAGCAGGTAAGGCGCCTGGTAAAGGCCGGCCTCGTTGGTGCTCAGGGCGACCTTGGTGCCCATGGCTTTGTTGGTGATTTGCACGGCGGCGCCCGGGATGGCCGCCCCGGACGGATCCAGGACCCTGCCGAACAGGGTTCCGCGGGCCTCCTGCGCCCGCAACCAACCGGGTTGGCAAAGCAGTGCGAATGCGCCGGCGGCGACCGCGTAGCGAACCAAGCGCTTCAGCTCGAAGGACATGGACTTAACCTCCGTCTTGATTGTGACCCCTAGGCAGCCGAATGCGCACAGGGCTGAGTTCAGGGGGCGGCCGCCGTGCGCAATCCGGCTGCGCTACACTACCTGAGGGGTCCAGGATGGGGCAAGCCCGGGCGGGCTTCAATGAGCAGCGGTTAAAAACTTTCTAAAGAGATTCTAAAGCCGCAAACCGATGAGAACACGCCGCCTGTACCGGTTCGGCCCGTTCCAGTTGGATGCCACCGCCAAGGTCTTATTGCGCGAAGGTCGGCCCGTCCGGCTGGCCCGCAAGGCGGTCGAGACCCTTCTGGTCCTGGTGGAAAACGCCGGCCAGGTTCTGACCAAAGAGGAACTGATGGCGGCGGTCTGGCCCGACCGGGTGGTGGACGAGGCGAACCTGGCCCAGAACATCGCTGTGATTCGCAAAGCCCTAGCGGTCGAACGCGACGCTCCGGGCTATATCGAGACCTTCCCCGGGCGGGGTTATCGGATCCTGGGGCCGATCGGGCTGTGCGAGGACAGCGCGGGGCCCCCTCCGCCCGAACTCGCCGCCCGGCCCCCCTCCCGCCGGTGGCGCATTCCGGTGATCTCCGCCGCCGTTGCGTTGCCTGCCCTGATCGGCGTGTGGGCCTGGCGCCGCACGACCTCTCCCGAGGCCGCCCAACTTCCGCAGCGGGAGCCGGTGGCCCGCCAGGCCGGCAAGGAATATCAGCCCGTCGTTTCTCCCGATGGCGTGAGGGTGGCCTTTGTCTGGGAGAACGAAGACGGGCGGCGATCCGGCGTCTGGGTGCGCGAAGCTATGGAGCGTCCCCCGCGCCGCGTGACACGCGAAGCGGGCGACTATAGCAGCCCGGCATGGTCCCCCGACGGGCGGAGGCTGGCCTACCTTCGCTTGGGCGAACCGCAGGGCGCCATCCTGGTGGCCTCTCTGGAGGACCGATCCGAACGCGTTGTGAGCCGCGTCTTTCCCTCCCGCTACGGCCTGGCCAGTCGCCACCTGGATTGGTCGCCGGACGGGGCCTGGCTGGCGCTGGACGACGCCGACTCTCCGCACGAACCGCTCAGCATCTTCCTGGTCTCGCCGGCCTCGGGGGAGCGGAGGCGGCTGACGCAACCTGACACGGCCATCATCGGGGACGTGGATCCGCGCTTTTCCCCCGACGGGCGCACCCTCTCGTTCGTTCGGGCTTTCCACCGCGCGCACCAGGAGTTGTTCGCCGTGCCCCTCTCGGGCGGCGCACCCCGACAACTGACCTCCGACGGGGCCCAGATCAGCGGCCAGGATTGGATGCCCGGCGGCAGGACGCTGGTGTTCGGTTCCAACCGCAGCGGCGAGTTCCGCCTGTGGAAGCTGGCCTATCCGCCGTCCGCCAAGGGCGTGCTGCCGACGGGCGTCTACGGGGACTTCCCCATCCAGTTTTCCCTGGCGCGGCGGGCCCCGGTGCTGGTTTACTCGGTGCTCCAGCACGACCTTAACATCTGGCGGCTGGAGCTGGAGGCGCCTCCCGCTCAACGGTGGAAAAGGGTGATCGCTTCCTCGGGGCAGGACGCCTCGCCGCAATATTCTCCCGACGGGCGACGGATCTGCTTCCGGTCGGACCGCTCGGGCGAAGAGCAGCTTTGGATTGCGGACGTCGAAGGCGGCGACGCCCTCCAGCTCACCCGGGGCGCCCTGCGGCCCTCCGTCGGCCGCTGGTCGCCCGACGGGCGGGCGATCGTCTTCAACAACGCCCGCACGGGAGAAATTTATCTGGCCAGCCAGGACGCGGCCGGGCAATGGACGGTGCAGCCGACCGGCGCCACCGGCTATCATCCCGTCTTCTCTCCCGACGGGCGGTGGATTTACGCCGGCACCATGAACTCGATCGTGCGCTTTCCGGCCGGCGGCGGGACGCCCGAGCCGGTGGCTCCCACCAAGGGGATTTCCCTCGGGGTCTCGCCCGACGGCCGTTACCTTTACTTTGTGCGCGAGCCGGCCGACACGGCGCTTTGGCGCGTCGAAACCGCCTCGGGCCGCCTGAGCAAGGTCCTGGACGGGCTGCTGCCCTACTGTTCGAGTTGCTGGGCACTGACCGAGCGCGGCATTTACTACTTGGGAACCGCGCCTGGGCGCCCGGACCGCCAGATCCTGTACTTACGCGAGCTGGTCACCGGGCGCGACCAGGCCGTACTGGAATACCCCGAGCCGCTCTCCCCCCTGGGCAGCGGGCCGTTCTCGCTCTCACCCGACGGCCGCTACCTGCTCTGCGTCCGCGTGGATCCCTCCAATAGCGACGTCTTCCGGGTGCAGCCCTTCCACTGACAGCGGCGCAGGGGCGCGCCGGCAGCGGCTCCGCCGGCCCCGCCTGTCCGAGCCGGTGCGGCAGGCTCGCCACGCCCGGCTCGCTCTCGAAGCTGCCGCAAGGCGATCATGCAAGAGCGGTCCAATAAATCGGGGCTACAGGCCCGCGGGGCGTCAACGGTAGCCGAACATGACCGGAAAAACGATCACCACCAATGCCGCCCATACGGAGTAAACGGGCAAATAGGCCACCTGCCATCGCTCCAGGGCCGCAAAGGTGCCCCGCTTGCGCAGAAAACGCGCATAGAGCCACGCCGACCACACCAGGTTGACCAGCAGAATGAGATTCTCGGCCAGAGCCGCTACCCGGTTGGGGGTGAAGCCGAACTCGGAGATGCGGGCTGCGATCGCCGCCAGCGCCACCCCGTCCACCACGAGCGCGCTGACCACAAGCAGAAGTTGCAGGCCGTCGAAGAAGTCGGGCGGCGCCTCCGGGTCGCGCGCGGAGGCGGCGTAGAGCACCAGCCCGACGACGAGCACCAGTAGCAGGTCGAAACCGATCAGCACCTCCCGCTTCACGTTGATCGGGTTGCCCGTCCAGGCCATCGCGGCCAGAAACGCGAGCAGCAGAACGGTGAAGAGCGGCGTGAAAAGCCTGGTCAGCACCGGCGCCATGTTTTCGATCACACTCTGCTTGGCCTCCACCAGCCAGGATGCAACGATCAGGGCCCCCGCCGCCCCGCAGGGGATCAGCCAGCCCGCTACGAACCACCCGGCGTTCATCCCGATGGCCTTGAACATCATCAGGGTGAAGGCGCTTAGGACGCCCCCGCCGAGCGCGATGAGCACATAGTAGATTGCCAGCTCTCCCGAAAACCGGACGAAATTCATACGCCCGCCGTTCTCGAACCAGCGGCCCCGGACGTAAGCGAAGCCGACGGCCAACCAGAGGGCGATCGGCAGATGCAGAACGGTCAGCAGCTCAGTGTCGCCGAGTTTGGGTGGGTTGCCGGCGACGGCGCTCCCCCACGGGAAGACGTTGGCAAACAGCGCTCCGGCCGCGAAGGGTAGCGCCAGCCAGAGGCTGCTCGCGGCATTCCAACCGCGCTTCCAGATGAAGTAAATGGTGAGCAGCGGAAAGACAAAGAGAGTGGCGTTGCGGAGGTAGAACGCGGGAACTTCCTCATCAGGGCTGAGCCGGATTCCAAACAGCGCCGGCGCCTTCACGGCCAGGGCCGCGGCTAGGGCAAGGCCAAGGACGATCAGTATCTCGCCGCGTCCGGTCCCGGCCGGCGCCTCGGCCTCCGGGGCCACGACCAACTGCTTCCACAGCCGTTCGGAGTGCACCCGTGCAAATTCGCGCGACAGCGCATCGAGGCTCCCCATACGCTTGACCGCGACCAGGAAAGCCTCCTCCCCGGTCAGCCCGGCCTCGGTGAGCGCCGCCAACTGGTCGCGCAGATGTCCCTCGAGCTCCTCTATGTCGGAATCACGCAGAACCCGCCGGCGCCGCACCCAGGCCCGCCACTGCGCAATCTGTTCCTCGAGCGGTTGATCGGAGAAGCTCGTCATGCCGTACAAGCCCTCATCCACACGCGGCGCAAGGCGCCGTCCACAAGCTGCCACTGCTTGCGAAGAGCTGCGAGCTGTGCCCGGCCCGCTCGGGTGAGGCGGTAGTACCTGCGCCTGCGGCCGTTCTCGGAGACGGACCACTTGGCGGCGACCAGACCTTGGCGTTCCAGCCGGTGCAGCACGGGATAGAGCATGCCGTCGCTCCACTGGAGTTGCCCGCCCGACAGTTCGGCCACCCGCTTGATGATGGCGTAGCCGTAGCTGTCGCCTTCGGCAAGAAGGGCGAGCACGAGCGGCGTCGCGGATGCGGCCACCAGGTCTTTATTGAGATCCATACCTAGAACTATAATACATAATGGTTCGAGGGCTGTCAACCGCCTGAGGCCGGGCGCCTCGGTCGCGGGAAGCGGCCCGCCTTCGGCACAGTCACCCGCCCGTTCGGCTACCCCTTAGAGCCGGAGAGCCCCGCCGAGCTCGAAAGCGTCCAACCGGGCGGCCGCTGGGAACCCAACCGGGTTCCGGCACGTCACAGGGCATTTCCACCGCCCTTCAACCGTCATGATTCAGTGCTTGGTGTTGCCGTCAACGCTCCGCGCAAATCGCCTGCGCCCAACGATGATGCTCGGCGTTTCATTTGCCGGCGAGATACCGGGTTGCGGCAGGCGCGGCCTCGCTGTTGCTTGAAGGCGGGCCG
>JBBIMA010000038.1:0-38232 GCA_037444625.1 Solibacteraceae bacterium | reverse complement strand
CTTTGATGCCTTTGCCGAGATCCTCCATCAGCCCCGACAGCCGCCCCGGCCGCCGAGGTTCTTGGCCCGGATCGTGCCGATCAGGTCATGCAGGCGAATGACCAGGTCCTGAGGGGGAGGAGCGTCCCCGCCGTTGCCGCCGTTGGAGCCGGCGCCCCCGGTGAAGCCCGGGCCGCCTGCCGTGGCCGGATCGTCTCCGTCCCAGTGGCACTCGGCATTGACACCTTGAGCTCCGGCGCCTCCCGCCGGCCCGGACGGACCGTCGGGACCCTTGGCGCCGCTGGCAGAAATCATCGTAAAGTCAGCCATTTTCTTTCGCCTCCTTGCTTGTCTCGAGCACCTGGGTCAAGCCCGCAGCAGGGCCAAAACATGGTTCAGCGCCATGGGGGACAGCGTGAGGACGGGCTTGGTCTTGCGCAGTGTGCCCACGCGCACCGTCAACGAGCCCGTGCTGACGATCTGGCCTCCCTCTTCGATTTCCAGTTCGCCCGCCAGCAACACGTTGGCCCCCGGACCGAAGGCCAGCACCGATCCGGCGCTCACTTTGACCTTCGTAAAGATCCAGGCCAAGGCGCTGAACACCTCGAAATGGGCCTGCAAGAGCGGCTTCGCTTCGGCCACCGCCGAGGAGTCGCCGAACAAATAGGCCCGGGCGGCGGCCCGCAGCGAATCCAGGCGAGCGCCGGCCGCCGGCGGCTTGACCTCGGCGGCTTTGACTTGCCGCCGCAGCACCATCAGGTCGGACCGCTGCTCTCTCTCCAGCAGACAACGGCCCTTCACGGCCGCGTCCGGGACGCCGATCCAGCGTTTCAGCTCGTCCAGATCGCTGGTTTGAAGAAGCCGCGGGCGGCGGAAACTGCTATGCCGCGGCGAGCCCGACAGGGTCACGACCGAACGGCAAGGCACCAGCAGATCCTCGGCGCCCGCCGCCGCGTCTTGGAGGCAGTACTGCTCCAACAGCTTGGTGAATTCCGGCCGAAGGCCGGTCTGTTCCTGCATAGAGGTTCTCCTTTCGGCTCGTCGTACCGGGCTGGAGGGGGTGGAAGGCGGGAGAAGAGGAGCGGCCCGGCGATGAAATAATTTTAAGCTTTGCGGCCCGACGGGTCAATGAATTTTTGGCCCCCGGCTTAACTTATTTTCAGCAACATCCACCCCGCTTTAGTCCCGCCCGCTCCCCGCCCTCGATACCCCCGCGCCCGCCGTTCGCTACAATGCAGGGTATGTTGCGCCTGCTTGGGGTAACCCTAGTGCTGGCCGCCGGGGCTTGGTCCCAGCAGCCTTTTGACGTCCACGCCTTGCTCAAGCTGGACCGCATTTCCGACCCGCAGATTTCCCCCGACGGCCGCATGGTGGCCTTCACCGTCCAGTCCGTTGATTTGGAGAACAACCGCAAACCCAGCCACATTTACGTGGTCCCGCTGGCCGGCGGCTCGCCCCTGCGCCTGACGCGCGAGGGCCAACTGAATCAGCGGCCTCGCTGGTCGCCGGATTCCAGGTTCATCGCCTTCGTCTCGGATCGCAGCGGCTCGAGCCAGATCTGGCTGATGGAGGCCGACGGCGCCAACCCGCGCCAGGTGACGCGGTTGCCGACCGAAGCTTCCGGCGTGGTCTTCTCGCCCGACGGCAAGCATTTGCTGTTCACCTCCGAGGTGTATCCGGAGTGCGGCGCCGAGGAGGCCTGCAATCAGAAGAAGCTCGAAGAGGAAAAGAACTCCAAGGTGAAGGCGCGCAGCTATACGGCGCTGTTGTACCGGCATTGGGATCGCTGGCGCGGGGCGCGCCGCAGCCACCTGTTCGCGATCCCGGTGGCCGGAGGCAAGCCGGTGGACTTGACCCCGGGCAACCGCGACGTGCCGCCCTTCTCGCTGGGCGGCCCGGACGACTACGCGGTCTCGCCCGATGGCAGCGAGGTCTGCTTCGCCATGGTGTCGGACCCCGAGCCGGCCGTCAGCACCAACTCGGATCTTTACGTGGTGCCGATCACGGGAGGCGAGCCGGTGAAGATCACTTCCAATCCGGGGGCGGACAACTCACCGGCCTATTCGCCGGACGGCAAGTACCTGGCGTTCCGGACACAGCTTCGCCCCGGCTACGAGAGCGACCGCTGGCGGCTGGCCCTGCTGGAGCGTGCCACCGGCAAGCTGAACATCCTGACCGAGGGTCTGGACCGCTGGGTGACCGACATGACCTGGTCGCCGGATTCCTCGCGCCTGTTTTACACGGTGGAAGACCGCGGCCGGCAGCTCGTGCAGATGATGCCGGTCTCCGGCGGCGGCGCGCGCACCATCATCAGCGGGCCGGGTTGCGCGGGCGACGTTCGTTTCACCCCGGACGGCAAGACCATGGTGTATGTGGAGCAGAGCGGCGTGCAGCCGGCCAGAATCCTGCGCATCTCTTCCGCAGGCGGGGCGCCTCAGCCGCTGACGCGCATCAACGACGTGTTCCTGAGCAGCTATCGCCTCTCCCCGTTCGAGGAGTTCTGGGTCGAGGCGCCCGACCGGGTGCGCGTGCAAAGCTTCCTGGTGAAACCGGCCGGTTTCCGCCCGGACCGCAAGTACCCCGTGCTGTTTCTGATCCACGGCGGGCCGCAGGGGGCCTGGCAGGACAACTGGGGCTATCGCTGGAATCCCCAGGTATTCGCCGGGGCGGGCTGGGTGGTCGTGATGCCCAATCCGCGCGGCTCCACCGGCTTCGGCCAGAAGTTCATTGACGAGATCAACGCCGACTGGGGCGGCAAAGTCTACGACGACATCATGGCCGTGGCGGACTACGTGACCGCGCTGCCTTATGCGGACCCCGAGCGGATGGCGGCGGCGGGCGGCTCCTACGGCGGCTACATGGTCAACTGGATCCTGGGCCACAGCCGGCGCTTTCGCGCCCTGGTCTCGCATGCCGGGGTGTTCGATCTGCGCAGCATGTTCGGAGAGACCGAAGAGCTGTGGTTCCCCCTGTGGGAGTTCCTGGGCCCGCCCTGGGAGAATCCCGATCTGTACGCCCGGCTCTCGCCCAGCTTCTACGCCAAGGAGTTCCGCACGCCGACCCTGGTGATCCACGGCGAACAGGATTTCCGCGTGCCTTACGGCCAGGGGCTGCAACTGTTCACCGCCCTGCAACTGGCCAAGACGCCCTCCAAACTGCTGCTGTTCCCCGACGAGGGGCACTGGATCCTGAAGCCGCAGAACAGCCTGCTGTGGTACCGGGCATTCCTGGAGTGGATCGGGGAGTGGGTCAACAAACCGGCGCCGCCGCCCCCGAGCGCTCCCGCGCCCGCGGTCGCAGTGACGCCCGCGCCCTGAGGGGGCTTTTCCCTCAGCGGGCGGGCGGGTTTGGCGAGGCGGGAATCCGCCAGAGATAAATGGTGTGGCCGTTGACCTCGACCTGCCGCTCGGGAGGCCAGTCGCCCATGTCGTGGCTGTGGGAGACCACGCGGGTCCCCGGCTTGAGCTCGGCCAGCAGCTTGGGGCGCAGCTTGAGATTGACCCAGGGCCACAGGTAGAGGGTGACCACGGTGGCCTCGCGGATGTCGGCCTCGAACAGATCTTCGTTGCGAAACTGGACCCGGCCCAGCACGCCGGCCTTGCGGGCGTTTTCCAGGGACTCGCGGATGCGCTGCGGGTCAATGTCAATCCCCACGCCGCGGGCCCCGAACTGCTTGGCGGCGGCGATCACGATCCGCCCGTCGCCGCAACCCAGGTCGTAGACGATGTCGCGCCGGGTGACTTCGGCCAGGCGGAGCATCTCGCGGACCACTTCGGGCGGCGAGGGTTCGTAGCGCACGTCGGGCGGGCGCCGGGGAGCTTTCTGAGCGAGGGCGGCCGCCAGGGCGGCGGTCGAGAGCAGGAGGCACAGTTTAGGCGTTCTCACGGGAATCTGTGGGGAGAAGGCGTATGCAAGGGCGCTCTCGTTACCGCCCGCGGCGAATCGGGCTGCGGGCCGCCCCTGCTATAATCGAAGTTCCTCCGGGCGGGGCGGGGATCCGGCCCGGCGGACTCAGAGCGGCTTCCGGGGCGGGCAGTCATGCAGAAGATCATCCTGTTGCGGCCCCGCGGGTTCTGCGCGGGGGTGGTGCGGGCCATTGACGTGGTCAAGCTGGCCCTGCGGTTGTACGGGCCGCCGCTGTACGTGCGCAAGGAGATCGTACACAACCGCTACGTGGTGGATGAACTGCGGCGGGCGGGGGCGGTGTTCGTCGAGGAGCTGGAGGAGGTGCCCCGGGGCGCCCGGGTGATCTTCAGCGCGCACGGGGTGGCGCCCGAGGTGCGCCGCCAGGCTCGCGAGCGCGGGTTGGAGGTGATTGACGCCACCTGCCCCCTGGTGACCAAGGTGCACCTGGAGGCGGTCCGGTTCGCCCGGGAGGGCTTCACGATCGTGCTGATCGGGCATCGCGATCACGACGAGGTGATCGGCACGCTGGGGGAGGCGCCCGAGTGCACGGTGGTGGTCTCCTCGCCGGAGGAGGTGGACCGGCTGGCGCCGCCCGACCCCGAGCGCATCGCCTACCTTACGCAAACCACGCTCAGCCTGGACGAGACCGAGCACATCGTCGCCCGGCTGCGCCGGCGCTTCCCCAATATCCAGGGGCCTGCCGCGCAGGACATCTGTTACGCTACCGAGAACCGCCAGGCGGCGGTGAAGGCGGTGGCGGCGTTGTGCCAGCTCCTGCTGGTGGTCGGCTCGCGCAACAGCTCGAATTCCAAGCGCCTGGTCGAGGTGGCGGCCAACGCGGGCCTGCCCGCCCATCTGGTGGACGACGCGAGCGAGATCCATCCGGGCTGGCTCGAGGGCGTAGAAGTGGTGGCCGTGACGGCGGGCGCTTCGGCGCCCGAGTATCTGGTCCAGGATCTGGTGGGCAGGCTGCGGTCGTGGGGTTTCCGGCAGGTGGAGGAGATGACCTTGAAAGATGAAGACGTGCGCTTCACGTTACCCCCGCAACTGGCGGGCGAGGCGGCGCGTCTGATAACCCTCAGGCCATGAAACCGAAATTGTCGCTGGCCGACGCCCTGGCCGCCGGGGCCCAGCAAGCCCGGGACCGCGCGGCGGAACGCTTGTTGAGTTGGCAGAGTCCGCAGGGTTACTGGCATGGCGAGCTGACGGCGGACACGACGCTGGAATCCGATTACATCCTGCTCCAGATGTGGTTGCACCCGCCGGTGAGCGGGCGGTGGGATCCGCCCACGCGCCCCCTGATCCAGAAGGCGGCCGCCTCGATTCTGGCCCGCCAGTTGCCCGACGGCGGCTTCAACATCTACCCCCGGGGGCCGGCCGATGTCAGCGCCACCGTGAAGGCGTATTTCGCCTTGAAGGCCGCCGGGCTGGCGGCCGACGACGCGCGTCTGGCGCGGGCCCGCGAGCGCATCTTGTCGCTGGGCGGCATCCAGGCGGCCAACAGCTACGTCAAGATCAACCTCAGCCTGTTCGACCTCTATCCGCGGCGGTACTGTCCGAGCATCCCGCCCGAGATGATCCTGCTCGGGAACTTCATTTACCAGATGTCCTCCTGGACACGGGCCATCGTGGTGCCGCTGGCGATCGTACACGCCGCTCAGCCGCGGCGCCCCGTGCCCGAGGGCTTCACGTTGCGGGAGCTGTTCCATCCGGATCGCTCGCCGGAGTGGCCGCGCGACCGGCGCTGGTTTAGTTGGCGGAATTTTTTCCTGACCGCCGACCGGTTCTTGAAGTTCTGGGAAGAGCACGGCTCGCGCAGTCTGCGCTCGCTGGCCATCCGCAAGGCCGAGCGCTGGATCCTGGAGCGCACCCGCTATTCCGACGGATTGGGGGCCATCTACCCGCCCATGATGTACGTCATCATGGCTCTGGACGTGCTCGGCTACCCGCCCGATCACCCGGACCGGGCCGAGGCCCAGCGCCAGTTCGACCGCCTGATGAGCGACGACGGCGAGCGCTTCTTTTTCCAGCCCTGCTTCTCGCCGGTCTGGGACACGGCGATCGCCGCGTTCGCCCTGGGCCGGGGGCCCGAGCGAGACGGGGCGGCGCTCAGGCGGGCGGCCGACTGGTTGCTGTCCAAGGAGGTGCGCCGCAAAGGCGACTGGGCGGTCAAGCGGCCGCGTCTGGAGCCTTCCGGCTGGTACTTCGAGTGGGCCAACGAGTTCTACCCCGACATTGACGATACGGCCATGGTCCTGCTGGCTCTCAGCCGGGCCGGGGGGTCGGATCCCGCTCGCCGGCAGGCGGCCGAGCAGCGGGCCATCCGCTGGCTGCTGGGCATGCAATCGGCCGACGGCGGCTGGGCGGCCTTCGATGTGGACAACAACTGGACGCCCCTGAGCTACATGCCCTTCGCCGACCACAACGCGATGCTGGACCCCACCTGCCCGGACATCACCGGGCGCGTGCTGGAAGCCCTCTGCACGGCCGGGATCGGGCGGGACCACCGTGCGGTTCGGCGCGCCGTCGCTTACCTGCGCCGCACGCAACAGCCGGAAGGATGCTGGTACGGGCGCTGGGGAGTCAACTACATTTACGGGACCTTCCTGGCCTTGCGGGGCCTGCGCGCGGCCGGGGAGAGCGATCGCGAGGCGTACATCCTGCGCGCCGCCGAATGGCTCCGCTCGATCCAGAATGCCGACGGCGGTTGGGGCGAAAGCTGCGCCGGCTATGACGAGGGGCGCTTCGTGCCCGCACCCAGCACCCCCTCGCAAACCGCCTGGGCCCTGCTGGGCCTTCTGGCGGCCGGGGACACGTCCTCCGGCAGCGTGCAGGCGGGCATCCGGCACCTGATCGAGACCCAACGCGAGGACGGGAGCTGGCAGGAAGAGCTGGCCACCGGGACCGGTTTTCCCAAGGTGTTCTACCTGACCTATCATCTTTACCGGCAGTCTTTCCCGCTGCTGGCTCTCAACGAGTTCCTGGAGGCTGGGGCGGGAGAGTAACCGTGCGCTTCCCGCTTTCGATGACGGCGGGCCTGGCGGCCTATATCCTGCGCCGCAAACTGCGCCCGCCGGCGCGCTGGCAGCGCGACCAGGCCCCTTCGGGCAACGGCAACCCGTTCCGCATCCTGGGCGGCAAGCCCGGGGGCGCGCACCGGCCGCACCCGCTGATTCACAAGCGCTTTCCGCTGGTGCTGATGCTGGAGCCGCTGCACGCCTGCAACCTGACCTGCACGGGCTGCGGCCGCATCCGCGAATACCAGGACTCGATCACCGAAAAGCTGACCCTGCAACAATGCCTGCGGGCGGCGGAGGAATGCGGCGCCCCCGTGGTCTCGATCGCGGGCGGCGAGCCGCTGCTTTATCCGGAGATCGCCGCCCTGACGGCGGGCCTGCTGGAGCGCAACCGCCACATTTACCTTTGCACCAACGGCCTGCTGCTGCGCAAGCGCCTGCACGAGTTCCGCCCCGATCCGCGCCTGTTCTTCAATGTGCACCTGGACGGGCTGGAGGAGACGCACGACCGCGCGGTCGAACGGCCGGGCGTCTTCCGCGAGGCGATCGAGGCGATCCGGGCGGCCAAGGCCGCCGGCTTCAAGGTCTCCACCAACACGACGGTGTACAAGGAGACCGACATGGGCGAGATCGAGCGGCTCTTTGAGTTTCTGGCGCCGCTGGGCGTGGACGGCCACATGCTCTCGCCCGCCTACGGCTACTCGGCGGTGAACCGGCGCGAGATCTTCCTGACCCGCCGGGACGTGCACGAGAAGTTTCGCCACATCGAGCGGCTGGCGCGGCGCTTCCCGCTCAACGCGACGCCGGTGTATCTGGAATTCCTCAAGGGCGAGCGCGATCTGCCCTGCACGGCCTGGGGCAACCCGACCTACAATGTGAAGGGTTGGAAAGGCCCTTGCTATCTGATCACCGACGCGCACTACGCCACCTTCGAGGAACTGATGACGCGGACCCCATGGGAAGATTACGGGCCGGGACGCGATCCCCGCTGCGAGCATTGCATGGTGCATTGCGGTTTTGAGCCCTCGGCCGCACTGGGGATCAATTTCAAACCCTCCGACGCCCTGAAGCTGCTGCGCTGGGCTCTCAAGTGAATCGGTGAAACCGACGCTGGTGACAGGGGCGACCGGCTTTGTGGGCTGGCACGTCGCCCGGCGGCTGATCGAGAAAGGCCATCGAGTGCGCGCTCTGGTGAGGCCCGGCTCGCGCCTGCGGGAGCTCGATGCGGAGGCCGTGGCGGGCGATTTGAGGGATCCGGAATCGCTGGCCCGTGCGGCGGCCGGCTGCGGGCTGGTTTTTCACGTGGCGGCCGATTATCGGCTGTGGGCGCGGCGGCCCGAGGAGCTTTACGAATCCAACGTCCGGGGCACGCGCCATCTGTTGGAGGCCGCGCGGCGGGCAGGCGTCGAGCGGGTGGTTTACACCTCGACGGTGGGCGCCGTCGGGATTCCGCCCGAGGGCCTGGGCGACGAGCAGACCCCGGTATCGCTGGAGGAGATGACGGGGGCTTACAAGCGCTCGAAGTTTCTGGCCGAGCAGGCGGCGCAGGAGGCGGCGCGCGCCGGCCTGCCGGTGGTGATCGTCAATCCCACCGCCCCGGTGGGGGACCATGATTTCAAGCCCACGCCGACGGGCCGGATCATCCTGGACTTCCTGCGCGGGGCCATGCCCGCCTACATCGAGACGGGCTTGAATTTCGTGGACGTCCGGGACGTAGCCGAAGGCCATCGGCTGGCCTGCGAGCGGGGCCGTCCGGGCGAGCGCTACATCCTGGGGGCGGAAAACTGGACGCTGGAGGAGTTCTTCCGGCGGCTGGCGGCGATCAGCGGACTGCCCGCGCCGCGGCGGCGGATTCCCTACGCGCTGGCGCTGGCGGCGGGGGCGTTGAGCACCGGCTGGGCCCGACTGAGCGGGCGGCCGCCGCGCGCCCCCTTGGACGGCGTGCGCATGGCGCGCAAGAAAATGTTCGTCTCGAGCGCGAAGGCGGGGCGCGAATTGGGCTATTCGCCCGGGCCGGTGGAGGCGGCCTTGCATCGGGCGGTGGAGTGGTTCCGGGCCAATGGATATTGCTGAGCAGGGTGCGTTGTTGCTGGTGGCGGCCGAGCGGCGCGAGCTGGAGGGCGTACTCAAGCGCTGCGGGCGCTGGCAGCGGCTGGCCTGGCCGGTGGAGTTTGCCGCCTGCGGGCAGTGGAGGGGGCGGCGCTGGCTGCTGGTGGCCAACGGTCCTGGGCCGCGGCTGGCGGGGGAGGCGGCCGCGGCCGCCTTGAGCCGGGCGAGCGTGGCGGCGGTGATCAGCACCGGGACCTGCGGTGCGCTCGATCCGGCGCTGGCGCCGGGAGACATCCTGGTGGCCGAGGAAGTGCGCTGCCTGCCTGCGGGCGGGCGTTTCCCGGCCCGGCGGCCGGCGGGACCGGCCGCCCGGCGGGGCGTGCTACTTTCCGTGGACCGTGTGGTACGCTCGGCCGAGGAGAAGGCCCAGTTGCGGCGCAGTGGAGCGGACGCCGTCGAGATGGAGGCGGCCGGGGTGGCGGCGGAGGCCGAGCGGCGCTCGGCGCCTTTCTACGCAATTCGCGCGGTGCTGGACGGCGCCCGGGAGAGCCTCGGCGTGGACTTCAACGCCCTGCGCCGTGCCGACGGGCGTTTCAGCCGGGCCCGCCTGCTGGCGGCCGGGCTGGCCCATCCGGCCGGCGCCGGGCGCGAGCTGCTGGGCTTGCGCCGCCGACTGGAGCGGGCGGCGGAAAACTTGGGAGAGTTCCTTGCCGGCTGCCGTTTCTGAGATCGCCGTTCCCGATACCATGCGGGCCGCCGTCTATACGGGGCCGGGACGGGTGGAGATCCGCCAGGTGCCGGTGCCTGAGATCGGGCCGGGCGAACTGCTGGTGCGCGTGGAGGCCTGCGGAATCTGCCACACGGACCTGAAGAAGATCGAGTACGGGCTGCTGCCGCCGCCGCGCATTTTCGGGCATGAGATCGCGGGCGTGGTGGCGGCGGCCGGCGAAGGGGTGAGCGAGTTCCGCCCGGGCGATCGGGTGGTGGTCTTCCACCACGTGCCCTGCCGGGACTGTTTTTATTGCCGCCGCAAGCTCTACGCTCAGTGCCCGACCTACAAGAGAGTGGGCTTGACGGCGGGCTTCGAGCCGGCCGGCGGGGGCTTCGCCCAGTATGTGCGCGTGCTGCCCTGGATCGTGCCGGCGGGCGTGGAGCGGATACCCGAGGGCGTCTCCTTCGAGCGGGCCTCGCTGGTGGAGCCGGTCAACACCTGTCACAAGGCGGTCCAGCAGTTGGATCCGCAACCCGAGGACGTGGTTCTGGTGCTGGGCCAGGGGCCGATCGGACTGTTGTTCACGATGCTGGCGCGCCGCCGCGGGGCCACGGTGGTGGCCAGCGAGGCGATGGCGCGGCGCCGGTTGTTGTCGCTGGCCGCCGGGGCGATGGAGTGCTGGGATCCGCGCAGCCGCGACGTGGCAGCCGAGGCGCGGCGCGTCACCCAGGGTCGCGGAGCGGACGGGGTGATCGTGGCGGTCTCGGCGGAGGGCATCGTCGAGCAGGCGGTGGCGGCCTCCCGCCCGGGCAGCCGGATCCTGCTGTTCTCGCAGACCTCGCCGCGGGAAACCATCCGGCTCCCGGGGGCGGAAATCTGCGTAGGAGAGCGCACGCTGTTCGGCTGCTACAGCGCCTCGGTGGATCTTCAGCGGGACTCGGCCCGGCTGGTTTTCGACGGGGAGTTGCCGGTCGAGGGCCTGATCTCGCACCGGCTGCCGCTGGAGGAGATCGCCCGGGGCATCGAACTCGCCTTGCATCCGGACGAGAAATCATTAAAAATAGTCGTTCGGCCCCAACAACGAGGCAGCCTGTGAGGAAGAATCGCGCAGCCCAGGGCCGCGAGGCGCTTACCGGCGGCGGTCTCGGCAAGGAAAGGTGTCGGCCGTGAAAACTGAGATGCTCGCCGCGGTGCTTTACGGCAAGGAACAATTGCGAGTAGAGCCGGTGGCGGTCCCGATGGTGGGAGAAGGAGACCTGCTGGTGCGGGTGCGCGCCGCGCTGACCTGCGGGACGGATGTGAAAGTGTTCCGCCGGGGCTATCACGCGCGGATGATCCTGCCGCCGGCGGTGTTCGGGCACGAACTGGCGGGCGACGTGGTGGCGGTGGGCGAGGGCGTCACGCGCTTCCGCCCCGGCCAGCGGGTGGTGGCGGCCAATTCGGCGCCTTGCCGGCAATGTTACTACTGCCGGCGGGGAGTGGAGAATCTCTGCGAGGACCTGTTGTTCAACAACGGGGCCTACGCCGAGTACATCCGCATCCCGGCCCGGATCGTGGAGCTGAACACCTACGAGATTCCGGCCCACATCGGCTACCAGGACGCGGCTCTGGTGGAGCCGCTGGCCTGCGTGTTGCGCGGGGTCGAGGAGACCGGCATGCGCCCGGGCGACCACGTGGCGGTGGTGGGGCTGGGTCCGATCGGGCTGATGTTCGTGCGCCTGGCCAAGAACCTCGGGGCGCGCGTGATCGCACTGGGCCGGCGGGTGACGCAACTGGAGCGGGCGGCCGCGATGGGCGCCGACGAACTGATTTCCACGCCGCGAGTAGGGGACCCGGCGCGCGCGGTGCGGGAGTTGACCGGCGGCCGGGGCGCCGACGTGGCGATCGAGGCGGTGGGCAAGCCGGAAACCTGGGAGCTGGTGGTGCAAATGGTGCGCCGGGGAGGGGTGGTGAACTTCTTCGGCGGCTGCCCGAGCGGCAGCCAGGTTTCGCTGGACACCTCGCTGCTGCACTACTCGGAGATCACCTGCAAGGCCAGCTTCCATCACACGCCGGGGCATATCCGCCGGGCGCTGGAGCTGATCAGCCGGGGCGTCATCACCGCGCGCGACTTCGTCAACCGCGAGGAGCCTCTGAGCAACCTGCTGGCGGTGATGCGCCATCTGATGAGCCACAACGGACACTTGAAGACGGCCATCATTCCTTGAGCGGACCGCCGGTGTTGTTGCCGCGAGAGTTCCTGCGCTGCCCGGAAGCGGCCGCACGGGACTACACTCCGGCGGAGGCGGAAGCCTATACGCGCCGGCTGGCCCGGCATCACTACGAGAACTTCCCGGTGGCCAGTCTGCTGCTGCCCCGGCAATTGCGGCAGGACTTCTACAATCTCTACGCCTACTGCCGCTGGGCGGACGACTTGGGCGACGAAATGGGCGATCCGGCGGAAAGCCTCCGCCTGCTGGCCTGGTGGGGCGAAGAGCTGGAGGCGATGTACGCCGGACGCGTCCGGCACCCGGTGTTCGTGGCCCTGCGCCGGACCGTCGAGCGGCACGAGCTGCCCAAGCAGCCCCTGGCCGATCTGCTGCGGGCCTTCGTGCAGGACCAGACCGTGCGGCGCTACCCGAGCTATGCCGAATTGCTGGAGTACTGCCGCTACTCGGCCAATCCGGTGGGCCGGTTGGTGCTGCACTTGTGCGGCTACCGGGACGCCGAGCGGCAGGCGCTTTCCGACGCCACCTGCACCGCGCTCCAGTTGGCCAACTTCTGGCAGGATGTGGCCGCGGACCTGGAGCGGGACCGCGTGTATCTGCCCCTGGAGGCCCTCGAGCGGCACGGCTATTCGCTCGAGGAGCTGCGGGCCCGCCGGGTGACCCCGGCCTTCCGCCGCCTGATGCGGGAGGCGGTGGAGCTGGCCCGGCGCCTGTTCGAGCAAGGGTTGCCGCTGGCCGACCGGGTGGATCGGCGGCTGGCGGTGGATATCGAGCTGTTCAGCCGCGGAGGCTTGCGCGTGCTCGAGCGCATCGAGCGCCGGAACTACGACGTGCTCAGCCGGCGGCCGGTGGTGAGCCGCCTGGACCGGGCCCGCCTGTTTCTGGGAGCGCTCGCCCGCCGCGGTCTGCGGCGAGCGGCATGATCGGGCTGGCGGACTCCTATCGTCATTGCCGCCTGGTGGCCCGCCGGCGGGCGCGCAATTTCTACTACTCGTTCCTGCTGCTGCCGCGAGCCCAGCGGGACGCCGTCTGCGCGATCTACGCTTTCATGCGCTACTCGGATGATCTGAGCGACGAGCCGTCGCGGCGCGAGCAGGCGGAGGCGGCCGTCGAGCGCTGGCGGGAGGATCTGGAGGCGGCTCTGGCGGGCGAGTACGGCGACTCCCCCCTCTGGCCCGCCTTTCACGACACCGTGCGGCGCTACCGCATTCCGGCCCAGTACTTCCGAGAGATGATCGAGGGCATCCGCTCGGACCTGAGGCCGCAGCGCTTCCAGACCTTCCAGGAGCTGTATCGTTACTGCTACCAGGTAGCTTCGGTGGTGGGCTTGACCGTGATCCACATTTTCGGCTTCCATTCGGAGGAAGCGCTGCCCCTGGCCGAAAAGTGCGGCGTGGCCTTCCAACTCACCAACATCCTGCGGGACATCCGCGAGGACCTCGAGCGGAGCCGCGTCTACCTGCCGGCGGAAGATCTGGCGCGCTTCGGGGTGGAGGCGGAGGCGCTGCGGGCCGGTCCGGCGCCCCCCGGCTTCCCGGAACTGCTGCGCTTCGAGGCCTCCCGCGCGCGGGCTCATTACGAAGAATCGCGGCCTCTGCTGAACCTGATCGAACCGGCCAGCCGGCCCTCCCTGTGGGCGCTGATCGAGATTTATTCGCGGCTGCTGGACCGGATCGAGCGCGCCGGGGCGGCCGCCCTGGAGCGGCGAGTCGAGCTGCCCCGCAGCGAGAAGTTTGGGATTGTGCTGCGGGCGGCTCTCTGGCATCATTGAAGCCCGGCGCGGCGCCGGGGAGGGAGGGGTGATGGAGACGTTGTTGGGAATCCTGGCGGTGGGGGCCTGCGGGCTGGCGATCTGGTTGCTGATCCAGCAAGCGGCCTGGCGGGAGCGTTTGCGAGCCCGCGAGCAGCAACTGGAGGCGCAGGCGGAGGCGCAGCAGCGCCTCTCGGACGTTTTCCAGTCGCTGGCCTCCCAGGCTTTGGCGCGCAACAATCAGGCCTTTCTGGAACTGGCGCGGGAGACTTTCGAGAAGCACCACACCGCGGCCGCCAAGGAGCTGGAGAGCCGGCAGGCGGCCATCGAGGCGGTCGTCAAGCCGCTGGGAGAAGCGCTCGAGCGGGTGCATCAGCACTACGGGGATTTGAGCGCGCAGCTCCGCCGCCTCTCCGAGGACCAGGCGCGGCTCCAGGCCGAGACGGCCAACCTGGCCCAAGCGCTGCGCAGCCCCAAGGCGCGCGGCCGCTGGGGCGAGATCCAGTTGCGCCGGGTGGTCGAGATGGCGGGCATGCTGGAGCACTGCGATTTCCTCGAACAGGAAAGCACGGCCGGCGAGGAAGGCCGCCTGCGCCCGGACCTGGTGGTGAAGCTGCCGGGCCGGAAGAACGTGGTGGTGGACGCCAAAGTGCCCCTGAAGGCCTACCTGGAAGCCCTGGAAGCGCCCGAGGAGGCGGCCCGCAACCAGAAGCTGCGCGAGCACGCCGGGCAGCTCCGGGCTCACGTCGCGCGGCTCTCCGAGCGGCACTACTGGGAGCAGTTCGATCCGGCGCCCGAGTTCGCCGTGCTGTTCGTGCCGGGCGAGGCTTTCTTCAGCGCCGCTCTGGAACAGGACCCGGAGCTGATGGAGTTCGGCGTCGAGCGGCGGGTGCTGATCGCCACGCCCATGACCTTGATCGCGCTGCTGCGCGCGGTGGCCTACGGCTGGCGGCAGGAACGGCTGGCGGAGAGCGCGCGACAGATCAGCGAGCTGGGCCGCGTCCTTTACCAACGGTTGGGCACGCTGGCCGGCCACTTCGAGGATCTGCGCCGCGGCCTGGAGCGGGCGGTGGAAAGCTACAACCGGGCGGCGGCTTCGCTGGAAAGCCGGGTGCTGGTGGCGGCCCGCCGCTTCCAGGAACTGGGGGCGGCCTCCGAGGGCGACCTGCCGGCGCTCGAGCCGGTGGATCGGGCGGCGCGGGCGGTGGCCGCCGGGGAGGCAAGCCAAGAGCCGCTTACGCCGGCCTGAGCCCCAGGCCCGGACCGTCGGGCAGGATCAACTTGCCGCGCCGCACTTGGACGCCGCGCCAGGGATCGTTGGCGATGAGCAGGTTGCCGTCCAAGTCCGCGTAGTCCACCAGGGGGGACAGGTGGGCCGCGGCGGTCACCGCCACCGAGCTTTCGATCATGCAGCCCAGCATGGTCTTCAGTCCCAGGGAGCGGGCGACTTGGATCATGCGCCAGGCCTGGAGGATTCCGCCGCACTTGGCCAGCTTGATGTTGACGCCGTCGTAGGCCCCAACCAGTTTGGGAATGTCGGCCGGGTGCAGGCAGGCTTCGTCGGCGATGATCGGGATGTGCACGCGCGAGCGCACCCAGCGGGTCTCCTCGATCAAGGCGGCGGGCAGGGGCTGCTCGACGAACTCGACGCCCTGCTTCTCCAGCCAATGGATCTTGCGCACCGCCTCTTCTTTGGTTTTCCAACCCTCGTTGGCGTCCACGCGCAGCGGCTTGCGGGTCACGCTGCGCACGGCTTCCAGGGTGGCCTCGTCGCCGGCCAGGCCGACCTTGATTTTGAGCACCGGAAATTCTTCGGCCTCGCGCACCTTGCGGCGGGTGACCTCGGGAGTGTCTATGCCGATCGAGTAAGTAGTGACGGGGGTCTGGCCGGGGTCCAGGCCGAAATAGCGGTACAAGGGCACCCCCAGCTTCTTGCCCACCCAGTCCATCAGGGCGACGTCCAGGGCGCACTTGGCGGCATACTGGCCGGGGAGCCGGCGGAAGATCTCCTCCATCAGCCTGGCGAACTGCCAGGGGTCGGCCTTCTCGATCCAGCCGCGGAGCGACTCCAGCGCCTGTTGCGCCTCGGGCGCGCGCTCGCCGTAACGGGCCAGCGGGGCGCCTTCGCCCAGGCCGGTGACGCCTTGGGCGGTGAAGCGCAGGTGGAGGTTGTCCCGGTAGTCGCTGGTTGAGGTAGCCACCGTCCAGGTGTCGCGCAGCTTCAAGCGCACGATCTCGGTCTCGAGGCGGTTGCCTCCGGCGTGGGCCAGCGCGGCCGAGCCGCCCAGCCGCAGCCATTGCCGGCGATTCATTTCAACCTCCGCGCCCCCACGAACAATTTTTGCCAGTGGGGGTCTTCCAGTCGGTCAATGCGCACCACCGGCTGCTGATAGGTGGTGGCGTTGATGAACTCCCCGGCGCCCAGGTACATGCCGGTGTGAGTGATCTTCTCGGGGCCGCCGCCGAAGTACAGCAGGTCGCCCGGCTGGAGCTGGTCTCGCGGGACCGGGCGCATGCCCTCCCAGCGAAACTGGGGCGCTGCGTCGCGAGGGATGAGCACGCCGCGCCGGCGGCAGAGCATCTGGACGAAGCCCGAGCAGTCATAGCCGAAGGTGGAGACGCCGCCCCACAGGTAGGGCAAGCCCAGGAAGCGCCTGGACCAAGCGGCCACCTCGGAGGCCGAGAGAGCCGGGCAGTCGAAGCGGACGTCGCCCCGCTGGATCCATGCCTGGCCGCCTTCGACCAGGCGGACCCGGATCCAGCGTCCTTCCGCTTGGGGTTCTTCGGCGACCTGCAAGCGGGCCTCGAAGGGGAGGGTCAGCAAAGGCCGGCGCCGCGTGAGGTCGGGCTCGCGGTAGAGGTTGGCAAAGAGGCTTTCGACCTGAGCGACGCGGCCCTGGGAGGCGTAGGGGGGCTCGGCCGGTCCGAGGCGGCGCAGCCATTCGAGCGGCATCCAGCCGGTATAGTCGTCCGGAGTGCGAACTTTCGCCCAGCCGTTGCGTTCCTCGGCGAGGGCGACGGTCGTGCCGTAGATGGCCTGGGAGACCACATCGGCCTCCTGGTCGGGCCGGGAGTACATGTCGGCGACCGGGCGAAGCACCACGGCGGCGGGTTCGGCCAACAGGGCGGTCATGGCGAACAGAGCCAGCATTCCCGCCCATTGTAGACTGCGGGCGGGAGGCTTTGCGCCGGGCGGGCAATTCCTTGTAACCTAACAGGTTGCCGGTGCGCCATTCAGGATGAGGCGGACGGCCTCCAGGCGATGCCGGAACCTGGCATGGCATGCTCGTGGACTTCGAGCTGGTCAAGCGCGCGCGGGAGGGCGACCATGCAGCCTTCACGCAGCTTGTGCAGGCTTACCGGAAGCGGATCCTGGGGACGATCGCCCGGCTCATCGGGCGTCCCGAGGACGTGGAAGACGTGGGCCAGGAGGTCTTCCTCCGGCTGCACTTTTCTCTCGACCAGCTCCGCACCGAGGAAGTTTTCGAGCCCTGGCTGTACCGCCTGACGGTCAACGCGGCGTATGATTATTTGCGGCGGCAGCGCCGGCGAGGCGAGGCGAGGATGGCGGATCTTTCCGAGCAGCAGGTCATGCTGGCCGACGCGGCCGCCGGAAGCCGGGTTCAGCAGGAGGAACAGCGCCGGCGCCAGTTGCGCGAGACGGTGCAGGCGCTTTTGGCGAACGTATCGGAGCAGGATCGGATTTTGCTGATCTTGAAAGAGATCGAGGGGCTCTCGTTGAAGGAGCTTGAAAAAATCTACCGGGTCAACGAGAATGCTCTGAAGGTGCGTCTGTTCCGTGCCCGGCAACGAGTTTTGAAGGCCCTGGCGGCTTCCCAGACCGGGACCGCCCGGGGAGGGGGTAACTGAAGGGGGGTCCGATGGAGACCGCGAACGGAGGGCGGCCCAAAGATCCGCTCGAGGCCGAACTGGCGCGGCTGTTGGCCGCCTATCGGGAGGCATGTCCGGAGCCGGAGCCCGGTCCGGAGTTCATGCCCAGGCTGTGGGAGCGCATCGAGCGGCAGAATTCCGTGGTGCGGGAGTTCCGGCGCCTGACCGAGATTCTGGTCGGGGCGGCCGTGGCGCTTTCCCTGTTGATGGGGGTGGTCCTGAGCAGCCGCGAACCCGCCGTCTCGTTTTACACCGGGACGTACGTGGAGATTCTGGCCGCCAATTACGCCCAGGAGGCGGCCCTGGATCCGGAGGCGATTCCGGCTGAGCAGGGATACTTCCGATGAGCCGTTCGAGGCTTTCCGTCGCTCTCTATCTGCTGTTGGTGTTTCTGAGCGGCGCGCTGGTGGGCGCGCTGGGCTACCGGGCTTACGTCCGAGACGGCGCGCCGCCGCGGCCGCGGCCCAGCCCGGAGGAGTTCCGCCGCCGCTACATGGAAGACATGCGCTCGCGCCTGAAGTTGAGCCAGGAGCAGGTCAAGCAGATTGACGCCATCCTGGACGAGACGCGCGACCGTTACCGCGCGCAGATGCGCGCCATGCAGGAAGAGCAATCGGCCCGCATCCGCGCCGTGCTGGATCCGGCGCAGCAGAAGGAATACGAGAAGATGCGCCAGGAGCGCGAGGAGCGCCGCAAGCGGGCGCACAAGCAGGAGCCGGGGCCTGAGCCGCCGGGCGGCCGATAGCCTCAGGCCGTGGGCGGCGTCTGGGGGGCGGGCTTGTTCTGAGCCTGGGCGCGCTGGTACTTCCTCTGGAAGCGGTCAATGCGGCCCTCGGTGTCCACCAGTTTCTGCCGGCCCGTGAAGAAGGGGTGGCAGCGGGAACAAATTTCCACCCGGATGTCGCCCTTGTGGGTGGAGCGGGTGCGGAAGCTGTAGCCGCAAGCGCAGGTCACATTCACTTCGTTATAAGGCGGATGAATGCCGGCCTTCATCAACGAATCCTTTCCGTGGGAATGCTCGCAGACAGGCGCCCCGGGGCGCCAATACTCCAGTCTATCAGGATCGAGGTCCCGCCGGGCGCCGCGATGGAAAACCCCCGCGCGGCGATCCCTCGCGGCGCGGGGGTTGGTAGCCTTAGGACGGGCCTGAGGCCGGTCGAAGCCGCGTGAGGCGACCGGTCCGCAGGAACATCGGCCCCGTCACTGTCGGAGCCTGAAGGTGGGAACCGTCGCTTCAGCCGTCGGCCACCTCACGTGGTTTACTACTGCCTGGTGACATTAGTCTGGACCACCTCCTTTCTCAGTGATGCCGCTATCCTAGCTCCGGCGCGCGCCCGCTGTCAACGGGCGAGCGGAGGACGTGTCGCTAACGTGTGGTCTATCCGGTCGAATTCACACATGATCTGTCCGCTTTGAGAGCCGCTGGTCTGAGACGCCGGGTGGGTGAGTGAAACCCGGCCGCACTCGGCCGCCGAGATGGAGCGGATGATGAAGCCACAGGATGTGCCGTTGAAAGCGATGGCCAAGAAGATCACCTGGTGGGACGCGGCAGAGAGCATCGGGGTGACGGACCGGACCATGCGGCGCCGGCGGGAGCGGCTGGAGCGGGACGGCTACGCGGGCCTGGCGGCGCGGCGTGGCCGGCGGGGTCCGCATCGGCGTCGGCGGCCGCGGCGCCCTTTGCCGGGGATGCTGCTGCACATTGACGGCAGCAAGCACCGCTGGTTCCAGGATGGCCGCTGGTAGGACCTACTGAGGATTCCGCACGACGCCACCGGCGAGATCTACTACGCGCAGTCGGTGGAGGAGGAAACGACGCGCACGGTGATGGCGGCCCTGCGGGAGGTGATCGAGACCCGGGGCTTGTTCTGCGCGCTGTCGAGCGACCGGGGGCCGCTTTTTCGTGACGCCCCAGGCGGGCCGGGCGATGAAGGAACTGGAGGTGCGGATGATTCCGGCCTACTCGCCGCAGGCGCTGCACCTGGCGGGATCTGGACGGGATCTTCACGGTCCCAATGACAACACGGTGGCGATCGCAGAGCGGCGCCGGCAGTCGGAGCGAACCCGGTTCCGGGACACGCCGGCCGGCTGCACGGTGACGATCCACGAGCACCTGGATGGCACGGTGTGGGTGCGCCGGGGCCCACTCGTGGTGGGTCGGCTCCTGGCCGGCCGCGCGCCGTTCAGCGGCAGGAAAACAAAAAAACGCAAGGCTGTGGAAAAGCGGAAATCTCGCCCCCTACGCGAGATTCTCACTTTCCCACAGCTACGACAACTAGGCGCTCACGGAGAGCTGCCTGAAGAAACCGGACAGATCGCGTGTGAACAAGAGCGGAGATCTTGACACGTTAGTAATGGCTGCAAGCGTGTGTTGCAGCCCCTTTCCGAGCCCCGCGGCGCCTCAGCCAAGATGTCTTCGGCCGTCGAGGCTCCAAGATCGGTTGCTCCTGCGGCGCGAAGGCGCCCCATGCCGGCTTGACGCAGCAGGATAACATCTCTAACCTTGTCTTGACCCGGAGTCCAAAATGGAAACTCCGGCTCAAGGGCGCGACGACAGGGTGAGATGATTGTCGGCCGGGGGGGCGGGTGCAACCCGCACCGCTCGGTTTGGCTCGCAACGGAGGGTGGTTTATGTTCAAGCCCAGGCCGGCGAGGCTGGCGTCAGCCGCGGCGTGAGTAACGCCGCCAGCTATCCGGCCGGGTCGGTGGCTCCCGGCGAGATCGTCGTGATATTCGGGGCGCGTCTGGGCCCGCCGAATCTGACCCCGTTGTGGCTGACCCCCGATGGCAGATTCCTGGAGACCGAGTTGGGCGGCGTCTGCGTGTTTTTCGACGGCGTAGCGGCGCCGCTGATCTACGTTTCGGCGGAGCAGGTCAGCGCCGTTGTTCCGCAAGCGGTGGCGCGGCGCTCGACGACTGAGATCTGGGTCGAGGTCGGCGGTCTGGTCTCCAATCGCATTTCCCTGCCGGTCGTCCCGGGCGTGCCCGGGCTGTTCACTCTGGACGCGTCCGGCCGTGGTCAGGGCGCCGTCCTCAACCAAGACTACACCGTCAACGGGCCCTGCTGGCCGGCCTCGCCCGGCTCGTTCGTGATGCTGTACGGCACCGGCGGCGGGCTGATGAGCCCCGCCGCTGCCGACGCAGAGGTGATCGGCTCGATCATCCCCGAAATCACCGCCCCCCGCGTGTGGTTCGATAACGTCGAAGCTCAAGAGATCTGGGCCAGGGCGGCCCCGGGAATGGTCAACGGGGTGTTCCAGATCAATGCCCGCATTCCCCCCTCTGTGCGAGGCGGCGCCGTACCGGTCCGCCTGCGGATCGGCGACAGCGAAACGCCCACGTGCTGGACTGCCTCGCCTGGTACTTCGACCAGCCGGACACCGACCCGGACGTCATTGTCTGCGGCGACTTCAACATCCCCTCGAGGTTGAGCGGGCAGACCGGGCGCAACGGCGTCACCCTGGACGCCGTCTTCGACTCCGATCCGCGTTTCAGGGAGGGCAAGCGCCGTGTTGCCGTCACCGTGCACCCGCCGACTTCGCACAGCTCGCCGGCGAGCGGGGGCGCCCCGGTCGGCAACTATGACCACTGCGTGGTCTCGGCCGCGCCCCTTGCGCCCGCTGCGGGCGGGGTGAGAAGATTCCTGATCGGAGGCTCGGATGAATACTCGACGCATCGCGCTGACGGTTCTGATCACCTGCGCCCTCGGCGGCGCGCTGCCCGCCCAGCAGGCGCGCAAGAAGCTGCTGTTCATCGGGCAAACCAAGGGATTCCAGCACGATTCGGTCTCCTACGCCGCGGGCACCCTCTGGAAGCTCGGGCAGGAGAGCGGCCTCTGGGACACCTACATCAAGACCGACTGCCAGCTCGTCACCAAGCAGAAGCTCACCGGCAATGCAAAGAACCTGAATTTCTTCGACGCGGTGGCCTTCTACACCACCGGGGAGCTGGACATGGACGAGCAGCAGAAGGCCGACCTGCTGTCCTTCATTCGGGACGACGGCAAGGGCTTCCTGGGCATCCACTCGGCCACAGACACGTTCTACAAGTGGCCGGCCTACGGGGAGATGATCGGCGGCTACTTCGACGCTCATCCCTGGAACGTCTTCGACGCGCCCCTGGTGGTCGAGGACCCGGATTTTCCGGGCATGAAGTTCCTTCCCCGGGCCTTCAATCTGAAGGACGAGATTTATCAGGCGAAGGACTTCTCGCGCGGGCGGGTGCGGGTGTTGCTGCGCCTGGACGAAAGCAAGCTGGATTACTCGCGACCCAACATTCGGCGCGCCGACAAGGACTTTGCCGTGATCTGGGCCCGCAATTACGGCAAAGGCCGAGTGCTGTATAACGGCCTGGGCCACGTCGAGGCGGTCTGGGATCGCCCGGACATCCAGAAGATGATCGTGGAGCATGTGAAATGGCTGATGGGATTGGTTGCGGGCGACGCCACGCCGCGCCCGCGGCCCGCGCGCTGACGCTGGCCCTGACCGTCCTGGGGCCGCTGGCGGCCGGCGACGTGCGGCGCTATGGGGTGTTCGAGGCCGGCTTCACCGCCGCGCAGCAACATCCCGATCCGCTGGCGCAGGAAGTGCTGGTGGAATTCCGCGGGCCGGGAGGCGTCGTGGAACGGGTCCCCGCCTTCTGGGACGGAGGGCGCCTTTGGAAGGTTCGTTTTTCGCCCGAGCGCACCGGCTTGTGGAAGTATACGGTGCGCGCGCCGGAGCTGGGCGACCCGGGCTTGCACAACCAGAGCGGGGCGTTCCGCGTGGTCGCAGCCGGCGGCCCCAATGAGCTGGCGCGGCGCGGTCCGCCGCGCCTTGCGCCCGACCGGCGGCACTTCGTCCACGCCGACGGCCGGCCCTGGTTCTGGCTGGGCGATACGGCCTGGAACGGCGCTCTGCTCTCGAGCGACGAGGAATGGGCGGAGTACTTGAAGGACCGGGCCGCCAAGGGCTTCACCGTGGTGCAGATCGTGATGACCCAGTGGCGGGCCGGGCGGCGCGACGAAGTGGGCCAGACGGCCTTCAGCGGGGCCGACCGGATTCAGATCCATCCCGCCTTCTTCCAGCGCCTGGACCGCAAGGTGCGGGCGGTGAACGACCACGGCCTGGTGGCGGCCTGCGTCCTGCTGTGGGCTCTCACTTCCAAGGAGGGCGAGAGTCCGGGCGAGGTTCTGCCCGAGCATCAAGCCATCCTGCTGGCGCGCTACATGACGGCGCGCTACGGGGCTTATGGAGTCGTCTGGGTGCTGGGCGGCGACGGCGATTATCGCGGCCCGAAGGCGGAGCGCTGGAAGACGATCGGGCGGGCGGTCTTTCCCGAGGGGCGCTCCCGGCGGCCGGTGACGCTGCATCCGCGCGGCATGCAGAATCCCTGGCCGGATTTGAAAGACGAGCCCTGGCTGGACTTCCTGATGTTTCAGAGCGGTCACGGCAACAACGCCCGGAAGTGGGAATGGAACGCCAGACAGGGATGCGCCGCGGGTTGGAAGCTGGAGCCTCCTCGGCCGGTGATTGACGGCGAGATCAACTACGAAGGACACGCGGACTACCAAACCCGGCAGCCGATCCGGGAAGCGCAGGTGCGGCGGGCCGCTTACTACAGCCTGCTGGCCGGACCGCCGGCGGGCGTCACCTACGGCGCGCACGGCATCTGGTCCTGGGCGCGCCGGCCGGAAGTGCCGCTGGACCACCCCAACAGCGGCCTGGCCGAACCCTGGCGGCAGTGCCTGGATTATCCGGGCGCGCGCCAGATGAAAGTGCTGCGGGAGATCTTCGAATCGCTCGCCTGGTGGCGGCTGCGGCCGGATCGCACGCTGCTGGCCGAGGATCCCCCGGACCCGGAGTTTCAGCGCTACCCGATGCCGGCGCGCTCGCAGGCGGGCGACTTCGCGCTGATCTACTTGCCTGGGAACCCCTCGGTGAAGCTCAACCTGAGCGGTTTCCGCGGCTCGCTGCGGGCGGTCTGGATTGACCCGCGCACGGGCCTGCGCCGCCCGGCGGGCCGCTGCGAACCCGCCCCCGCGGTGGAGCTGAAGACGCCCGGCGAAGGCGACTGGCTGCTGCTGCTCACCCTGCGCTGAAGGGTGCGGGGCGGGGATCGCCACAACCGGGATGTGTGCGCGCCCTGCGACACAATCGTGATGGAAGTCGGGCGCCGATGGTCTTGCTGCATCGGGTGAGGCTGCGAAACTACAAGAGCATCGCGGCTTGCGATGTCACGCTGGGCGAGCTGACGTTCCTTGTAGGACCGAACGGCTCCGGGAAGAGTAATTTCCTGGATGCGTTGCGCTTCGTGCGGGATTCGCTGCGGACTTCGCTCGACCACGCCCTGAGAGAACGGGGCGGAATCCAAGAAGTACGCAGGCGGAGCGGCGGCCATCCCCGACACTTCGGTGTGCGGCTTGATTGGCGCCTTCCCGATGGGACGAGCGGACACTACGGCTTTAAGATCGCGGCCCAGGCGCATGGCGCTTATGAGGTCCGACAGGAAGACTGTTCGGTTCAGGGCCGGGTGCACGGCGAGTTTCGGGTTCGGGGCGGTAAAGTCGTCAAGGCCCACCCCCCGGGACCGGCGGCGGCAAGCGATCGCCTGTACCTGGTGAGCGCCTCGGGTCTGCCGCCGTTTCGGGGAGTGTATGAGGCGCTTTCACGAATGGGCTTTTACAACCTCAACCCGGACCGAATCCGGGACTTGCAGGATCCGCACAGCGGGGATCTGCTGGAACGGGACGGAAGTAATCTGACCAGCGTCCTATGGCAGTTGGAGACCTCCGCGCCGGACAGGAAGCAACGCGTCGAAGAGTACCTCTCGAATCTAGTCCCCGGACTGCACGGCGTGGACGTGATCGAGATGGGGCCGAAGGAGACCCTCGAGTTTCGGCAGAGCGTCGCCGGGGCGAAACACCCCTGGCGGTTCCTGGCGGCCAACATGTCGGACGGAACCTTACGGGCGCTCGGCATCCTGGTGTGTTTGTTCCAGGCGGGCAACCGCGGCCATCCAAAGACCCCTTTGGTAGGCATCGAAGAGCCCGAAGTCGCATTACACCCGGCCGCGGCCGGGGTGCTGCTCGATGCGTTGCGTGAAGCGGCCCAGACGTGTCAGGTGGTCGTCACGACTCACAGCCCTGATCTTCTGGACAGTGAGAACGTGCCCACAGAGGCGATCCTGGCGGTGGAGGCCGAGGAGGGGGCCACACGGATCGCCCCCGTAGATGAAGCAGGACGCTCCGCGATTCGGGATCGCCTGTATACCCCCGGGGAGCTGCTGCGCATGAACCAGTTGCAGGCGCAGCGGCCCGATTCCGGGCTGAAGTGTCCCGCGACCGAACCGCGCGGCCGGAGCATGCGCTGAATGCCCGCTCGCATCGGCTGCGTGGTCGAAGGCCACGGGGAGGTGAAAGCTGTACCTATAGTGGTTCGCCGCCTGGCGCGGGATTTAGGTTTCCGGGACGTGGAGGTCCCGCACCCGCTTCGGAAGCCGCGGGCCCAATTGCTACGACCGGACGAGCTGGAGAACGCCGTGGATCTCATGGCGCGCCGCGTCCGCCCGGGGGGCGGCATTCTGGTGCTCCTCGATGCCGACGACGACTGTCCGAAGGAGCTGGCGCCGAGATTGGGCGAGAGAGTGCGGAGAAGGTGCGCCGATGTTCCCACGGCGGTGGTCCTGGCCAAACGGGAGTACGAGGCTTGGTTGATCGCGGGGATCGAGCCGCTTGCGGCAAGGAAACACGCTTCGCGGGGGGCAAGGGCCGCGGCGGACCCGGAAGGCGTGCGGGGAGCCAAGGAGTTCCTTCGCAAAGCCTTAGGCAAGTACTCGCCGGGGGTTGACCAAGCGCGCCTTACGAGCCTTTTCAAAATGCAGGCGGCACGAGAGCGCTCACCCTCCTTCGATAAGTTCTGGCGGGAGATGCAGCGCCTGCTGGCGGCCGTTGGCTCACGCGGCGGTTGAGCGAGAGAGGGCGAGCTGCTCACCCTGCGCTGAAGGGTGCGGGGCGGAGGCGGCCGGCTTTGCGATAATGGCGGGCTGCCATGCGCTCCAGCGCCTTGCGCACGGCCGGCTGCGCAGCCCTGCTCATCACCGTCAACGTCTGGATCTGCCGCGAGCTGTTCCGGACCGAGTACACCCAGCACCTGGGTTCCATCGAAGGCGCCTACGTGGCGCTCAGCCGCTGGGTGCTGGAAAACTGGCGCGATTTGACCTGGTTTCCGCTGTGGTACGGCGGGATCCCTTTCCAAAACAGCTATCCCCCTTTGCTGCACCTGACGGTGGCGGGGGCCGCCGCGCTGGGGGGTCTCTCGCCGGCCCTGGCGCACCATGCCGTGACGGCGGCGCTGTACTGCCTGGGAAGCGTCACGCTGTTCTGGCTGGCGCTGCGGCTGGGCGGCGACCGGCTGTGCGGCCTGCTGGCGGGCCTGGTTTTCTCGCTGCTTTCTCCGGCCGCCTTCCTGATTCCGGCGGTGGCGGGGGATTTGGGGAGCGTGTGGCGGGCGCGGCGCCTGCATGCGCTGGTGCATTACGGGGAGGGGCCGCACGTGGCGTCGCTGGCGCTGCTGCCGGCAGCTATCGTGCTGCTCGGCCTGGCGCTGGAGAAGCGGCGGGCGGGGTGGTATCTGGCGGCGGCCTTGGGGCTGGCCTCGGTGGTGCTGACCAACTGGCTGGGCGGGGCGGCGCTGGCGGCCGCCGCGGCGGCCTGGCTGCTGGCCTGCGAAGCGGACTGGCGCACGTGGGGCCGCGCTCTGGGCGTGGCCCTCTACGGCTATTTGCTGGCCTCGCCCTGGATCCCGCCCTCCACCCTGGCGGCCATCAATAGGAACGCGCGGCGCGTGGGCGGGGAATATCGCCCGGGCCTTGAGGAGTTGCTGGGCTGGGTGTTGGTGATCGCCGTCCTGCCGGCGCTCGATGCCGTCTTGAGGCGGCGCCGGGCCTCGCGGCTAGCGCGCTTCGCCGCGCTGTATAGCTGGCCGGCCGCGGCCGTGACGCTGGCGGCGGAGTGGTTCGGCGTGATGTTGCTGCCGCAGCCCCACCGCTACCACTTGGAAATGGAGATGGGCCTGGCGCTGCTGGCGGGGGTGGGCCTGCGCAGGGCGCTGGCAGCCAGGCGCCGCGCGGCCGCGGTGGCGCTCGGCGTCCTGCTGCTGGCGGGCGGCGCGGCGCAGCTCCGCCAGTACCGCCGGTTCGCGCGCGAGTTGATCCGGCCCATTGAGATGACGGGCACGATCGAGTATCGGACCGCCCGCTGGTTCGGCGAGCACATGGGGGGGCGGCGGGTGATGGCGCCCGGCTCGATTTCATTCTGGATGAACGCGTTCGCGGACACGCCCCAGTTGGGAGGCGGCTTCGAGCAGGGCATCACGAACCCCCAGATCCCGGCCGTGATGTTTCAGGTCTACTCCGGGATGAACGCAGGGGAGCGCGAAGGCGAGATTGCGCTGCTGTGGCTGAAGGCCTTCGGGGTGCACGCCGTGGCGGTGGGGGGAGGCGGCGGCCGCGAATACTACAAGCCGTTCCGCAATCCGGCGAAGTTCCGCGGGCTGCTGCCCGAGCTTTGGCGCGAGGGCGAGGACGTGGTTTACCAAGTGCCCCAGCGCACGGCTTCACCGGCGCGCGTGGTGCGGCTCGGGGACCTGGTTCGGCGGCCGCCGCCCAGCGCGGTGGACGTGGGCGTACTCGCCGGGTTCGTAGCGGCGCTGGACGACCCCTCGCTCCCGGCAGCTTCCTGGCGCTGGCTGAACCGGCACGAAGCTCTCATCACGGCGGATCTGAGCCGGGAACACGCTCTCTCGATCGCCATCAGCCACCACCCGGGCTGGGAGGCCCGGGTGAACGGCGTCCGGACGGCGGTGGAAAGCGACGGGTTGGGATTGATGGTCCTTCAGCCGGGCTGCCAGGGGCCCTGCCGGATCGAGCTGGTTTACACGGGCGGCCGGGAGATGCAGGCTGCGCGTGTGGCGAGCTGGGGAGGCTTGCTGGCGGGCCTGCTGGCGGCAATTCGTCCGCGCAGGAGATCTGAAGCATGAAGGAGCGGGCGCGGCGCTGGTGGCTGGGGATCGTTCTGGCGGCGACGGTCCTGGCGACGCGCTGGCCGCTGGCGCCGCGGCAGTTGTTCTCCTTCGACGACGTGAACTTCGCCTGGGCGATCGGCCGGTTTGACGTGAGGGACAGCCAGCCGCACCCGCCGGGCTATCCGCTGTTCGTGCTCCAAATGCGGCTGCTGGAGGCGCTGCGATTCAAACGGGCCCAGAGCAACCTGCTGGCGCTCGCTTTGCTGGGCAGCGCGGCGGCCCTGCTGCTGACGGTGCGCTTCGGGAACCGCTTTTTCGGGCGTGACGCGGGCCTGTGCGCCGCCTGGCTGCTGGCCTTGTACCCGCCGTTCTGGTACGCCGGGCTGACCTCGGCGGTGCGGGTGCAGCTTGCCGTGGTTTCCCTGGCGGTGGCGGCGTCATGTTACCGGGCCTGGAGGGGTGAGAAGCGCTGGGTGCTGCTGAGTGCGCTGGTCCTTGGACTGGGCGCGGGCGTCCGCCCGGAACTGGGCGCGGCGTTGCTGCCGCTGTGGGCGGGGGCGGCGCTGCGCGCCCGGGCGCGCGGGCGCGAGTGGCTGCTGGGCCTGAGCCTGCTGGCGGGCTCGACGCTGGCGTGGCTTGTGCCCACGATGCTGGCCTCCGGCGGGCCGCGCGTCTATCTGGAGGTCTGCTGGAAGTACTTGCGCGACCAAGCGGCGCTGACCTCTCCGGCCTTCGGCGCGGATGCCGTTCTATGGCGGACGACCCTTTGCCGGTTCCTGGTCTGGCTGCTGGCGGGGACGCCGGCCTGGACGCTGCCGCTGGCGGTGCTGTGGGGAGGCCTGCGAGCCAAGGAAGAGAGCCGGGGACGGGCGGCCTTCCTGGCTCTTTGGTTGCTGCCGCCGGCGGCCTTTGCACTGCTGGTCCACGTGGCCGACGCCGGCCAGACGCTGGGTATGGTTCCGGCGCTGTGCCTGGCGGGCGGGTGGCTGGTGAGCCGGGCGGCGGAGAGGATCGCCGAGCGTCCCTCGCGCTGGCACGGTCTGATCTGGATGCTGACGGGGGGCATCCCCGCGGTGGCCTGGCATTTGGCGGGCGGAGGGGCCGCCTTGCTGGTCGTCCCGCTGGTCGGCGCGGCGGCCGGTTGGGCGATGCGGCAGGCGCCCTACCCTGCCCCGGGGTGTCCACCGCGGGGCCACGCCGTCGCGTTTGTGTTGGGGCCGGCGTTGCTCCTGCACCTGGTGATCTTCCTGGAGCCCGACTGGTATTACAAGGGTCCGCCGGGGGTCTGGCATGCCGTACTGGAGGACTTACATAGCGGCTTGGCGTTCACCTCGCTGGGTCAAGTGCGCCGTACAGCCGTCACGGACGACCACATCTTGCGGGCGATCCGGCATCTGACCGAGAAGCATCCCCGGCTGGCGGTAATCCTCTGGGAGCGCGGCTTGCTGAGCTGGCGCAAGGCGGCTTACTACTACCACTACCTGCCGGTGGTGGTGTTGGACCGCAAGACGCTGACCGGGCCGCAACAACGGGTGGTGACCGTCTGGCGCGGCCCGCAAATCGAGCGGCGGATCGAGGGCCAGGCGCCCTTGCGAATCCCGCTGCCCCGAGGCGGACGGCTGCTCTGGTTGCTGAACCCGGCGACCGATTTCCCGGCGCGCCTGCGGGAGCAGTTTGTCGTGGGAGAGATGGACTCGGTGTACTTCTGCGATTTGCCGGAGACCGCCGGCGAGCGGCGGGTGGGAGACTTTCTGCTGGTGTGGTGAGGAAGGGGGCCGGTTTGACTTGCTCGCGCCCGGGGCCGTGTAATAGCAGCATGCTCGGACGGGTGAGCATTTTCTCGTTGCTGCTGGCGATGGCGGCCGGCGGGGAGCTGGTGCGAATCGAGATTCGGGAGCGGGACGACGTGCTAGGAGGCCGCCCCTTCGGTCGCACCGGTCCTTACGAACGGCTGGCCGGGCGGGCGTTCTTCGAGGTGGACCCGGCGCTGCCCGCCAACCGCATCATCACGGACGTGGCCCTGGCGCCGCGTAACGCACGGGGCCGGGTGGAGTTTTCCGCCGATCTGTACCTGCTCAAGCCGCGCGATCCGCGGCAGGGCAACGGCGCCCTGCTGTTCGAGGTCTCCAACCGGGGCAACAAGTACCTGCTGCGGCAATTCAACTTTGCGGTGCCCTCGAACGATCCCCGCTCGGAGGCGCATTTCGGCGACGGCTGGCTGCTGGAGGAAGGCTACACGCTGGTCTGGCTGGGCTGGCAGTTCGACGTGCCCGACCAGCCCGAGCTGCTCCGGCTGCTGGCGCCGCCGGCGCGCGGTCCGGACGGGCCGATCCGGGGTCTGGTGCGCTCGGAGTATGTTCCGGACCGCCCGGTGCGGGAGTTCTCGCTGGGCGATCGCAACATGATCGCCTACCCTGCGGCGGACCTGGAGGATCCCGAGGCGCAGTTGACGGTTCGCGAGCGAGTGGAAGGACCGCGGCGGCTGATCCCCCGCAGCCAGTGGCGTTTTGCCCGAGAGGAGTTCGGCGCGCCCAGGCCGGATCCCACGCGGGTCTGGATGGCGGCCGGGTTCCAGCCCGGCCGGATCTACGAGGTCATCTATCGGGCGCAGGACCCCACGGTGGTCGGGCTGGGTCCGGCGGCGGTACGCGACCTGGTGTCATTCCTCAAGCAGCGCGGCGCGCCGGAGCACATGACGCTCTCGGACCAGTCGCGGTTCTTGCGGCGCGCCATCGGCGTCGGCACCTCGCAAAGCGGGCGCTTTCTGCGCACGTTTCTTTACTACGGATTCAACGCGGACGAGCGGGGACGGCAGGTCTTCGACGGAGTGATCGCCCACGTGGCGGGCGGCGGGCGGGGCAGCTTCAATCATCGCTTCGCGCAACCTTCGCGCGACGCACACCCCTTCCTGAACCAGTTCTACCCGACCGACATCTTTCCCTTCAGCGACCTGGACCAGACCGATCCGGAAACCGGCCTCACCGACGGCCTGCTGGCGCGCGCCCGCCAGGCCGGCGTGACGCCCAAGATCTTCTACACCAACTCTTCTTACGAGTACTACGGGCGGGCGGCCTCGCTCACGCACACCACCCTGGACGGCGCGCGCGACGCGCCCTTGCCGCCCACCACGCGTATCTACCTGTTCGCGGGCACCCAGCACTCGCCGGCTTCCTTCCCGCCCTCCCGCACGGGAACCCAATACCCGGCCAATCCGAACGACTATCGCTGGGCGATGCGGGCGCTGCTGGCGGCGATGAACCGCTGGCTGGCCGAGGGCGTCGAGCCGCCGCCTTCGCGCTACCCGAGGCTGGCGGCGGGCGAACTGGCGCCCTTGGACGCGGTGCGCTTCCCCAAGATCCCCTCGGTGCAATTTCCCAAGCGGATTCACAAAGCCTGGCGCACGGACTACGGCCCGCAGTTCCGCACCGAGGGCATTGTCGCCTTCGAGCCGCCCAAGATCGGCAAGGAATTCCCCGTGCTGGTCCCGCAAGTGGACCAGGACGGCAATGAAATCTCGGGCATCCGGCTGCCCGAGGTGGCGGTCCCGCTGGCGACCTATACCGGGTGGAACTTGCGCGCGCCCGAACTGGGCGCAGCCGAGGAGCCGGCCAGCATGATCGGTTCTTTCCTTGCTTTCCCGCGCACGCGGGCGGAGCGCCGGAAAACAGGCGATCCCCGGCCCTCGATCCAGGAGCGCTACGGCAGCCGGGAGGAGTACTTGGAGAAAGCGGCGGCGGCCGCGCGCGAGCTGGTCAGCCAGGGGTATCTGCTGGAGCGGGACGTGCCCGGGGTGCTGGAGGCGTGCGCCCGGCGCTGGGACTATCTGATGCGCTGAGCGGCTACTCCCATTCGATGGTGCCGGGCGGCTTGTGGGTGAGGTCGTAGAAGACCGCGCAGACGCCCTCCAGGGCGAGCAGGGCGGCGGCCATCTCCGCCAGCAGGGAGCGATCCATCAGGACGGCGCGGGCGGTCATGCCGTCCACCGAATCCACCGGCCGCAGCACGACCGAATCCGGCCGCGCCGTATCGCCCAGAGGAACCAGGATGACGGGGAACTGCCAGACCTGGCGGTCGAAGCCGGCCTGGTGCGAGAGACGACGCACCACGGCGTCGGCGCGGCGCAGGCGGGCCAGGCGCTCGGGGGTGAGCGCGGCGGCGCGGGCGTGCAAGCGGGCCGGCGGCGCGTGGCCGGCCACGTAAGCCACGACGCGGTTGATGCCGGCCAGGCGGTTGACCAGTTCGGCGGCGCGCTCTTCCAGGCCTCGATCGGGCGCAGGAAACTCCTCCAGGGCCAGCACGGCGCGGTAGCTGCGCGAGTCGCCCTGAACGCCCACGGATCGCAGGGGCGCCAGCCAGCCCTCCGGCCGTTGCTCCAGCGGGGCCTCAGTGCGGGAGCAGAGGCAGCGGATGGCCAGGCCGGGGCCGGGGAAGGGATGCCTTTCGAGCAGCTCCTCGGGCAGGCCGAGCTCGCGCCCGATCTGGCGCACCTCGTCCTTGTAAAACGAGCTCAACGGCTCGATCACCCGGCCGGCCTCCAGCAGGCGCTGGATGCCCGGGGCCCGGTTGTGGTGAGTTTTGATAACGGCCGCTTGGCCGCTGCCGCCGGACTCGATCGTATCGGGATAGATGGTTCCCTGCCCCAGAATCCAATCCGCCTCGAGCAAGCGCTCGCTCTCGAGGATCTCCTGCTGGAGGCGCACGAATTCATCGCCGATCAGGCGGCGCTTGCGTTCCGGATCCCAGACTCCGGCCAGCGGGCCCAGGAAGCGCGCCTGGGCGGAGACCACCTGCACGGCGCCCGGGGCCAGGCGATCGAACAGTTGGCGCACGAACTCGGTTTCACCCTCGCGCATCAGGCCGGTATCCACGTAGATGCCGCGCACCCGCCCGGGGCCCAAGGCGCGCACGCACAGGGTGAACGCCACGGCTGAATCCACCCCGCCGGAGACGAAGAAGAACACTCTCCGTTCCCCAACCGCCCGGCGAACGGCGGCCTCCAGTTCGGCGGCGCGCCCCCGCGGTTCCCAGTCCCGCCGGCAGCCGCAGACGCCGAACAGGAAGTTGTGGAGAATCTCGCGGCCGTAGCGTGTATGGACCACCTCGGGGTGAAACTGCACGCCGTAGAGGCGGCGTGCCGGGTCGCCCATGGCGGCCACGGGGCAGGTTTCCGTGGAGGCCAGCGGGCGGAAACCAGGCGGCAGGGCGGCAACCAGGTCGCGGTGGCTCATCCAGACTTGCTGGCTGGCGGGCAGGCCGGCCAGCAGGGGGTTGGGTTCGAGTTGATCGAGCATGGCCAGCCCGTACTCGCCGCGCTCGCCCTTCTGAACCACGCCGCCGAGCAAGTGAGCCATGAGCTGGTGACCGTAACAGATGCCCAACACGGCCGGCCCCTGCCGGAAGAGGGCCGGATCCACCGTGGGGCTGCCCGGCTCGTAAACGCTGGAGGGACCGCCCGAGATGATCAGGCCGCGGCAGCCGGCCAGCTCGCCGGCGGGAACCTGACTGGGGCGCACTTCAGCGTAGACGCCCGCCTCGCGCACCTTGCGGGCGATGAGGTGGCAATACTGCCCCCCCGCGTCAAGCACTATGATCTGGGGCTGGGCGGGGGCGCCGGTCAACTTACCGCGTCGCTCGCTGGGCGACCACGCGCCGCGCATTCTCCAGCAGCGCCTTGGCCTTGGGGAGGCATTCGACGGCCCGAGCCACCGCCGGGTCGGTTTCGATCGTCACCCGCCGGGCTTCGTCCACGCTGAAAGCGCTGGAGTAGACGGCCAGCTTGAGTTGCAGCTTGATCCAGTCGTGGACCTCGGCAAACTCGGCCTCCGTGAAGCGGAAGCCTTCCTCCAGCAGATAGCGGTGGAACTCGTTGAGGATGCCCTGGTCGGGCTCCCAGCCCTTGGGCAGTTTGAGGTTGCGGGCGCCCAGATAACGCGCGGTGAAGTTGAAGAAGGCGTAGCGGCGGGCCAGCTCGGCCTGGAAGCGGTTGAGCTTGGGCGGGATGTATTTCTCGTCGGGGGTGATGCCGCCGCCGCCGTAGACCGTTCGCCCGCTGTCGGTCATTTTGACGTCCTGCGGATTCTTCACGTCCTCTTTCTTGCGGTAGTAGTAATCGAAAAAGGACATGTGGGAATAATCGCGCTGGATGAGCCGGTTACTGGGAGTGTAATACTTGGCGGTTGTAAGGGCCAGCCCGGTATTCTCCGAGAGGGGATAGACGGTCTGCACCAGGCCCTTGCCGAAGGTGGTATCGCCCAGGATATAGGCGCGGTCATGGTCCTGGAGGGCGCCGGCCACGATCTCGGCGGCCGAGGCCGAGTAACGATCCACCAGTACGACGATGGGATAGGAGTAACTGCTGCCGCGGCGCGCGACATAGGGTTTTTCTGCCGAGGCGCGCCCGCGGTGCGAAACGATGGTCTGGCCCTTCTGAAGGAAGCGGTCGGCTACCGCCACCCCTTCGTTCAGCAGGCCGCCCGGGTTGGAGCGCAGATCCAGGATGAGGCCCTTGATCTGGGCCTCACCCAGCCGCTTCATGTTGTCCTCGACCTCGCGGCTGGTGGTCTCGTTGAACTGGGAGATGCCCAGGTAGGCGATGCCCGGCCGGATCCAGAAGGCGTCCTCGACGCTCTTGCGGGGGATCTCGTCGCGGACCAGGTGAAAGACCAGCGGCTGCTCCTGACCCTCGCGGCCGATGGTGACCTTGACCCGGGTGCCGCGCGGGCCCTTGAGCATGTCGGCGATCTCGGCCAGCGAGAGGCCCTCCACCGGCTTGTCGTCCACCGCCAGAATGACGTCGCCCGGGCGGATGCCCGCCTTGTAGGCGGGCGAGCCGGTGAAAGGCGCGATCACGATGGTCTTGCCGCTGCGCAGGTGGCGGTCCGGGCCGATCTGCATGCCCACGCCGAAGTAGTGGCCCTTCTGCTCTTCGCGCATCAACTGGAAGTCGCGGGGATCCAGGAAGCTGGAATGCGGATCCAGGGTGCGCAACATGCCGGGGACGGCGCCCTTGTACACGGCGCGGTCGGGGTCGAGCCGGTCGGCGTAATGCTGCTCGACCACGCTGTAAATGCCGGTGAAAGCCCTCACGCTGGCCTTGATGTCGTCCTCGGAGGAGGCTGAAGCGGGGGCGTTCGCCGCCGGGCTGAGCACTCCGCCCACCAGGGAGGAGAGCACCACGACCAGCGGAATCAGAAACAGGAGCTTGCGGCCGCGCCACATAAACCTGAATTCCCAGCGAACCCGCTACCAGTATAGCTGATCGGCTGGGGCGGCGCGCGACTGCCGGCGCGAGAAAAACCGAGGGAAACGCGGCGGCGGGCGGGGCCGTCGGAGAAAGAGAGTCCATGCGACGTTGGTTGGTAGTGCTTGCCCTGCTGGTCCTGGCGGTCGCCCTGTGGGCCGCCCCTCGCGATCTGGACCGCTACGCGTTGATCCTGGAAGAGCCGCCGGTGGCGGCCCAGATTGCTTCCCGCCGGGAGTTGGACGGCCCGGCCGCGCGCAGCGCCGCGCGGCGGTTATTGGCGGCGCAACAGGCCCTGCGCGAGGAGCTGGCGCGGCGCAGGGTGCCGGTGACGGGCGCGGCGCATCTGTTGGTGAACGCAGTGTTCGTGCGGGCCCAGGAAAGCCGGCTGGAGGAGCTGCGCCGACTGCCGGGCGTCCGGCGGGTGGCGTACCTGCCGCCCATCCGCCTGCACCTGGATCGGGCGCTGGATCTGGCCAACGCGCGCGCCGCCTGGAATCGGGTGGGCGGAGTGTCCAACGCCGGCGCGGGCGTGAAGGTCGGCGTGATTGACACGGGCATAGACCACGAGCACCCGGCTTTCCAAGACGACGCTCTGCGACCGCCGCCCGGCTACCCCAAGTGCACCCCGGGCGATTGCGCTTACACCAACAACAAGATCATCGTGGCGCGTAGCTACGTGGAGCTGGTGGCGGCCGGCAGCCCGGACGATCCCGCGGCCGACTCCCGCCCGGACGACCTGAGCGCGCGGGATCGGGTGGGTCACGGCACGGCTGTGGCCATGATCGCCGCCGGCGGCACGACCCGGGGACCTTCGGCCACCATCACGGGCGTGGCGCCTAAAGCCTTCCTGGGCAATTACAAGATCTTCGGCTCGCCGGGAGTGAACGACACCACCTTCAGCGACGTGGTGATCGCCGCGCTGGAGGACGCCTTGCGCGACGGCATGGACATCGCCACCCTGTCGCTAGGCAGCCCGGCGCTCTATGGACCTCTGGATACGGGCAGCGCCTGCGGCGAGGCTTCTTCCCAGCCCTGCGACGTGCGGGCCCAGGCGGTGGAAAACGCCGTGAAGGCCGGCCTGCTGGTGGTGGTGAGCGCGGGCAACGACGGCGACATCGGCCTGCGCTATCCCACGCTGAGCACGGTGAACACGCCGGGCACGGCTCCTTCGGCTCTCACCGTGGGGGCCGTCACGAACTCCCACGTCTGGTTCTCCAGCGTGCGGGTGAGCGGGAACGACGCGCCCGAAGCGCTGCGCAACATTCGCGCGCTGTTCGGCGACGGCCCGAGGCCGGCCGCGCCCCTGAGCGCGCCGCTGCGCGACGTCAGCCGGCTTCAGGACAACGGGCTGGCCTGCGCGCCGCTGGCCTCAGGCTCGCTGGCGGCGGCCATCGCGCTCATCCAGCGGGGCGATTGTTCGTTCGCGCAGAAGGTGGCCAACGCCCAGAACGCGGGAGCCCTGGGCGTCATCATTTACCAACTGGAAGGCCTGGAGGGCATCTTCAGCCCCGCCGGGCTGGCGGGAACCGGCATCCCGGCCGCGATGATCCCCAACAGCGCGGGCAAGCAACTGAAGAGCTTTCTGGCGGCCAACCCGGAGCGCGAAGTGACGATGGATCCGGCGCTCTCTCCGGCCGAGGCGCCGGCCGACGAGATCGCCCTGTTCAGCTCGCGCGGTCCCTCGCTGGGGGAGAACGGGATCAAGCCCGAATTGGTGACGGTCGGAACCGACCTGTATGCCGCCACCCAACGCTACGATCCCAACTCCGAGCTTTGGGATCCGAGCGGCTACACCACCGGGGACGGCACGAGCTTCGCCGTCCCGCTGGCGGCCGGGGCGGCGGCCTTGGTCAAGCAGCAGAAGCCCGCGCTCCGGCCGGGGCAGTTGAAGTCGGCCTTGGTGAATACGGCCAATCCGGAGGTCCTTGATGAGGGGCAGGGGGCCTCGGTCACGGCGGCGGGCGCGGGCAAGCTGGACGCCGCCGCGGCGCTGGAGAGCGATGCGGCGATCGAGCCCGCCGCGCTCTCCTTCGGCATTGTGACGCAGGCCGCGCTGGGCAGCTCGCGCACGCTGACGGTGAGCAACACCGGCGGCTCGCGGCTCTCGCTGAGCTTCTCGGTGACGCGGCGGGTCGAGGACGCGCGCGCCCGGCTCGTCCTGACGCCGGCGAGCCTCGATTTGGAGCCCGGCGCCTCGGCGCAGGTGGCGGTGCGGCTGGAAGGCAGCCTGCCGCTGCCCGGCATTTACGAGGGTTTCATCAGCGTCCAGGGCGGCCGCAGGACGCTGCGCGTGCCCTATCTGTATGTGGTGGGCGACGGCGTCGCTTACAACGCCTTCCCGATCCTGGGTAACGATTTCACGGGCGTGGTCAACGCACCCATTCCGGGGCGCCTGATCGCCTTCAAGCTGATTGACCGCTACGGCGCGCCGGTGGCCGACGCGCCGGTGCGCTTCGGGGCCACCGTGGGCGGAGGCTATGTCGAGGCGGCCGACGAGCGAACCGACGTTTATGGGATCGCGGCCGCCCGCGTGGTGCTCGGTCCGCGGCTGGGCGATCAGGAGTTCGCCGCCCAGGCCGGAGGCCTGACGGTCTATTTCGACGGCTGGGCGCGGCTGCGCCCGGCGATCTTGAGCGGCGGCGTGGTGAACGCCGCCAGCTTCGAGGCGGGCAAGGCGGTGGCGCCGGGCTCCTACATCGCGATTTTCGGGCGCGGCCTGAGCGACGCCGTGCGGGTGTTCTCGACGCCTTATCTGCCGCTTTCGCTGGCCGGCGTGAGCGTGAGCTTCGATGTGCCCGAGCGGCGGATCAGCCTGCCGGGCCGGCTGCATTTCGTCAGCGATTCGCAGGTCAACGTGCAGGTGCCCTGGGAGCTGGAGGGGCAGACTGCGGTGCGGATCAAGGTGAGCATCGGGGACATCTCGAGCGCGGTTTATACCCTGCCCCTGGCCGACTACTCTCCGGGGTTTTTCGAGTACCAGGAGGCTTCCGGCCGGCGGTTCATCGCCGCGCTGGATGAGAATTACCGGCTGATCGGGAGCGCCAACCCGGCGCGGCGGGGGCGGGTGGTGCAGCTTTACGCCAACGGGTTAGGACCGGTCGAGAACCGCCCGCCGAGCGGCGAGCCCACCCCGGCGCAACCTTACGCCGTGACGCGGGTTTTACCGGAAGTAACTATCGGAGGGCGGCCGGCGGCGGTTGCCTTCAGCGGTCTGGCGCCTTTCATGGTGGGCCTGTACCAGATCAATGTGACGGTGCCGGCCGATGCGCCGACGGGCGTGCAGCCGGTCGTGGTGACGGCCGGAGGAGTGAGTTCGAAGGCGGCGCTGCTGCCGGTGGAGTGAGACAGGGAGCCATCGAAGCAACGCCGCGACGTACAATCCGATAAGGAAGCTATGCGAACGAGCGGGGGCTGGTTTTTCCTCTGGGCGGCTCTGGCCGGGGCGCAGGTCGTACCGGATCAGTACATTGTCGAGCT
>JBBIMA010000037.1:0-39231 GCA_037444625.1 Solibacteraceae bacterium | reverse complement strand
CCTGGACGGCAGGCTGGGGCGGAGGCGCGGGCGGCGGCCCCGGCGCGGGCAGCACGATGTTGTGCGCGTTCACCTCCGGGGTTCGCCTTATCCGCACCCTGTTCTCGCCGCGCTGCACCTCCAGCTCGCTGATCCCGGTCTCGGCCACCACCCGGATGAGTTCGCGGATCTCCTCGATGGTCATGGACAACCTCAAGCGAACGCCGGCCGGGTCTCCGCCGGCCTCACAGCACAAGCAGCTCCTTGGAGGCCGGCGTCAGCACTTGGCATCCGTCCGAGGTTACCACAATCGTGTCCTCGATCCGAATGCCTCCGAAGCCCTCGATATAGACGCCCGGCTCGACGGTCAGCGTCATGCCCTCGACCAGCCGGGTCCTCTCGCGCCGGCCCAAGCGGGGCGGTTCGTGGATCTCCAAACCCAAGCCGTGCCCGGTCGAATGCAGGAACGCCTTCTCCAGGCCGTGCCCGCGCAGCACCCGGCGCGCGGCCGCATCCACCGCCTCGGCCCTGACGCCCGGGCGCACGGCCGACAGTCCGGCCTCTTGGGCCTCCAATACCGCGCGGTAGACCCGTTTCACCTCCCGGCCCGGCTCGCCCAGGAAGGCCATTCGCGTCATGTCGCTCGAATAGCCCTCCCCGACGGCGCCCGCATCTATCAATAGTAGCTGATCCGCGGCCAGGCGGTTCGGTCCCGGCAGCCCGTGAGGCAGCGCCGTCCGCTCGCCCGAAAGCACGATGCTGTCGAAGGCGGCCCTCTCGGCCCCCAGCCGCTTCATCTGGTACTCCAGCTCGGCCGCCAGCTCGATCTCCAACACCCCGGGGCGCGCCGAGGCGACGGTGCGCTCGAAGGCCTGGCTTGCGATCAGCATGGACCGGCGGATCGCCTCGATTTCGGCCGCCGACTTCACCATGCGCAGATTCTCGACCAGCCTGGCCTCCGGCTCCAGCGACGCGCCCAGCCACAAGCCCTGCCGCAACTGCTCGTGTTCGGCCACCGTCAGCCGCTCGCTCTCGAAGCCCAGCCGGCGAAGGTCCCGCCGCCGCGCCAGCTCCAGAAGCGCCTTCAGCAGCGGCCCCCGCACGACTCGCACGCGGCAATCGGTTTCCCGCGAGGCCTGCGTCTGGTAGCGCGGATCGGTGAACAGCGTCCCTTGCCCGTCGCTCAAGGCCAGCAGCACGCCCTGACTGCCGGTGAAGCCGCAGAGATAACGGATGTTGGCCGGCGAAGAGACGATGAGCGCCTCCAGAGCTCTGCGCTCGAGCAAGCGGGCCAGTTGCTTGCGGCGTTCCCGATATTCGGCGGCCAAGCAGGGATTCTAGCAGGCGACGCCGGTGCCCTGCGGCGCAGCCTCGGCTCGAGGCCCGCGGCGCGGCCGGGTCTCCGGGCCCGGGCGCTGTTTACGCCGGACGCCACCGGCGCGGGCGCTTGCGGTTCATTCTAAGGCGCGATCAACCCGCGCGCTCGGAAGACTCGCCCGCCTTCTCCAGGAACCTCGCCACGGCTTGGATGCCGCGGTAGAAGTTCGCCAGGTGGAACTTCTCGTTGGGCGCGTGCAGATTGTCGTCGGGAAGGCCGAAACCCATCAGCACGCTGGGGATGCCCAGGTGCTGCCGGAACAGACCCACGATCGGGATGGAGCCGCCCGAGCGCACGTACACTGCCGGGCGGCCGAAGGTTTCCTCCAAGGCTTGGGCGGCGGCGCGGATGAAGCGGTTCTCGGGGTCCACCAGCGAGGGGCCGGCGGCGTGCAGAATGCGCACCTCCAGCGAGATTCCGCGCGGGCAGGCCGCCGCCACGGCCCGGCGGAGTTGCTCGGCCGCCTCTTCGGGTCGCTGCTCCGCCACCAGCCGCATGCTGATCTTGGCCACCGCGCGGGCCGGAATGACCGTCTTGGCGCCCTCGCCCGTGAAGCCCCCGCGGATGCCGTGCAGCTCCAGGGTGGGCCGGGCCCAAACCCGCTCCAACACCGAGTAACCCGGCTCGCCGGTCAGCTCGCTCACCCCCAACTCCTTCTCGCGGTACTCCTGCTCGTTGAAGGGCAGCCGCTCCCAGGCCTCCCGTTCCTTCGCGCCCGGCGGAACCACGCGCTCCAGAAAGCCCGGAATCCGGATGCGCCCCTGGCGGTCCTTCAGCTCGCAAACCACCTCGGCCAGCGCCTGAAGCGGGTTGGGCGCGACGCCTCCGTAGACGCCCGAGTGCAGGTCGTGAGCCGCCCCGCGGGCTTCGATTTCGGCATAGACGATGCCGCGCAGCCCGACGCAGAGGGTCGGCAGCTCGGGTGCGAACATCTCGGTGTCGCAGATCAGGGCGGCGTCCGCCGCCAGGCGCGCGCCCTGCTCGGCCAGGTAGGCCGAGATGTGGCCTCCGCCTGATTCCTCCTCGCCCTCGATCAGGACACGCACGTTCACCGGCAGCCGGCCGTACGTCTTGAGCCAGCCCTCGAGGGCTTTGACCAGGATCCAGGTCTGCCCCTTGTCGTCCGAAGCCCCGCGGGCGTAAAGGTTGCCGTCCCGGATCCCGGGTTCGAAGGGCGGCGATTTCCACTCCTCCAAAGGGTCGGGCGGCTGCACATCGTAATGTCCGTAAAGCAACAGGGTCGGCCGGCCCGGCGCGCCCAGCCATTCGGCGTAGACCAAAGGATGCCCGGGACCTTCGATCAAGGCGGCTTGATCCAGGCCCGCCGCGGCGAGCGCATCGCGCAGAAACTCGGCCGCGCGGCGCACGTCGCCGGCACACTCAGGCAGGGTGCTGATCGAGGGGATGCGCAGCCAAGCCTTCAGGCCTTCGAGGAACTCGGCTTGTCGTGAGCGAAAGTACTCCTGCATGGGGCCACCTCGGTCCCAGTCTAGCAATGCCGCGGCCCGCAGCCCGTCCCCGTGCCTGCGGCGGTACAATGTCCGTCATGTTGCAGACGATGAGGGGCATCGTACCCGCGGTGGTCACGCCCTTCCGCCAGGACGAGCGGATAGACTACGCCGCCTGGCAGCGCATCCTGGACATGCTCATCGCCGCCGGCGTCCACGGGCTGTTCGTGATCGGCGGCCAGGGAGAGTTCTTCGCCCTGGAGGAGGAGGAGCGTCAGGTAGCCACGCGCTTCTGCGTGCAGACCGTGGCCCGCCGCGTGCCGGTCTACGCCAACGTGGGCGCGGTGACCACCCGCCAGACCATACGCCTGGCGCAAAGAGCGGAGGCCGACGGGGTGGATTACCTGGTGGTGATCACACCTTACTACGTGCGCCCCTCCCCCGAGGAGCTCATCCAGCACTACCAGGAGGTCTGCCGCAGCGTGCGCCTCCCGGTGCTGGCTTACAACGTCCCGGAGCGCACCGGCGTGGACCTCAGCCCGGCCGTGCTGCGCCGGCTGGCCGACACGCAGGAAAACTTCGTGGGGCTGAAGGACTCCAGCGGCCAGCTCGAACGCATCGAGGAGTACCGCGCGGGCGGACTGAAGGTCTTCATCGGTCGCGACCACATGATCCTGGAAGGACTCCGGCGCGGCTGTGTGGGCGCCGTGACGGCCTGCGCCAACGTGGCGCCGCGGGCCTTCGTCGAGCTCTATGACGCCTTCCAAAAGGGCGATCTCGAGCGGGCGGCCAGACTCCAAGCGCTGGTCGAGCCGCTGCGGCGGGCCTTCGCCCTGGCCAGCTTCCCCTCCGTCGTCAAGGAGGCTATGGCCATGGCGGGCCTGCCCGCCGGACCCTGCCGCCGTCCCATAGGTCCCGTGCCGCAGGCCGCCCGGGCCGAACTGGCGGCGATCCTCGAAACGTTGCGCGCCGAGGGCTTTCTGCCCCAACTTTCCGCCTCGGCCACCGGCAAGCGCTAAGCCCCTCAGCGCGGCTCGCCTACCCTGCGCGATAATAAAGCCGAGGGGCTGAAGCCGCACTGGGATGAAAGCCAACCGCCTGATCCGCGAGAAGAGTCCGTACCTGCTGCAACACGCCCACAACCCGGTGGACTGGTATCCCTGGGGCGAGGAAGCCTTCCAGCAGGCGCGCCGGCAGGACAAGCCGATCTTCCTGTCGGTGGGCTACGCCAGTTGTCACTGGTGTCACGTCATGGAAAAGGAGTCCTTCCAGGACCCGCACATCGCCGGCCTGCTGAACCGCTACTTCATCCCGGTGAAGGTGGATCGCGAGGAGCGGCCGGATGTGGACCGCCTTTACATGGCCTTCGTGCAAGCCTCCACCGGCTCGGGGGGCTGGCCGATGTCTGTGTTTCTCACGCCCGCCGGCCAGCCGTTCTTCGGCGGCACTTATTTCCCGCCCGACAGCCGCTACGGGCGGCCCGGCTTTCGCCGCCTGCTGGAGCGCATCGCGCAGGCCTGGCAGTTCGACCGGGAGCAGATCCGCGCGGCGGGCGGCGCGGCGCTCGAGCAACTGCGACGGCAGTGGGAGGCGGAGGCGGGCGGCCTCCAGCCCGGCGAGGCTGTGCTGGGCTACTGCTTCAACGCCCTTCGCCGCAGCTTCGACCCGGTATACGGCGGCTTCGGCCAAGCCCCGAAGTTTCCCCGCCCTTCGGCCCTGAGCTTCCTGCTGCGCTATCACGAGCGCAGCGGCAATCAGGAGGCTCTCGAGATGGCGCTGGCCACCTTGCAAGCCATGGCGCGGGGCGGGCTGCGTGACCATTTGGGCGGCGGCTTCCACCGCTACGCCGTGGACGAAGCCTGGCGCGTGCCCCACTTCGAAAAGATGCTCTACGACCAGGCCCAACTGGCCGTCTGTTACCTGGAGGCCTGGCAAATCACCGGCCGGGAATGGTGCGCCCAAGTCGCCCGCCAGACGCTGGACTACCTTCTGCACGAGATGACCCATCCGGAAGGCGGCTTCTATTCGTCCGAAGATGCCGACAGCGGTCCGGCGGACGCACCCGAGCTCAGCCGCGAAGGCGGCTACTACCTATGGACCGCAGCTCAGATTCGCGCCGCCCTGGGCGACCGGACGGCCGCCTGGTTCTGCGCCCATTACGGCGTCGAGCCCGAGGGCGAGTGGGTGTTGTACGAAGCTCAGCCGCTCGAGAGCACGGCGGAACAGGCCGGTCTCCCGCCCGAGGCGATGCCTGAAGCCCTGGCCGAAGCGCGGCGGCTTCTGTTGGCCGAGCGCGACCGGCGTCCCCGCCCCGCCCGGGACGACAAGATCCTCACCGCCTGGAACGGGCTGGCGATCTCCGCCCTGGCCCGCGCCTCGCGGGCGCTCGAGCAGCCGCGCTACCTGGAGGCGGCCGAGCGGGCGGCCCACTTCCTTGCCGCCCGCCTCTACGACGGGCAGACCCTGCTGCGCCGATACCGAGACGGCGAGGCCGGCATCCCCGGCTTCCTGGAGGATTACGCTTTCCTGGCCCAGGGCTTGCTCGATCTGTACGAGGCCGGCTTCCGCGCCGCCCATCTGGAATGGGCCTTGCGGTTGACCGAACAACAGATCGGGCTGTTCGAGGACGCCGAGCAGGGCGGCTTCCATAGCGCCCGACCCGATCCGAACCTGCTGGTCCGCCTCAAGGAGGACTATGACGGGGCCGAGCCGGCAGGCAATTCCGTGGCCGCGCTCAATCTGCTCCGCCTGGCGGCCATCACCGGGCGCGACGATTTTGGCCGCGCCGCCGAGCGCACGCTGGCCGCCTTCGGCCGCCGGATGACCATGGCCCCGGACTCGCTGCCCTGGATGTCGGCCGTCTCGGCTTACAGCCGCTCGGGCCTGCGGCAGTTGGTGCTGGCAGGCGATCCGGGCGCCCGGAGCTGGCAGTCGCTGCTCCAAGAGATCAACCGCCGCTTCTTGCCGGACCGCGTCCTGCTCGCCGCCGAGCCTGCCACGGCCCGGCTGGCGCCCTGGTTGGCGGCTTACCAGGCCGGCTCCTTCGCGGGCGGCGGAGCGGCGGTCTGCCTCTGCGAAGGTTTCGCCTGCCAGTTGCCGGTCAGGGACCCCGGCGAGCTGGCCGAGCGACTGACGCGCCCGCGCGGCGAGTAGCATCATATACAAGCAGAACCAATTTAGGAGAGGAACCAAGGAATGGAACGTACGGGAGCAGTCACGCTCAAAGGCAATCCCTTGACGCTAGTGGGGCCCGAGCTGAAGGCCGGCGACCGGGCGCCCGAGTTCGAATGCGTGGACACCACCTTGAAACCGGTCCGCCTGGCCGACACCGGACGCACGGTGCGCATCTTCAGCGTCGTGCCCTCGCTGGACACGCCGGTCTGCGACGCCCAGACCAAGCGTTTCAACGACGAGGCGGCCCGCCTGCCCGGCCTGCAAGTCTATGCGGTCAGCATGGACCTGCCCTTCGCCCAGAAGCGCTGGTGCGGCGCCTTCGGCGTGGATCACGTCAAGATGCTCTCGGACCACCGCCAAGCCTCGTTCGGCACCAATTGGGGTACGCTCATCAAGGAGTTGCGCATCCAGAGCCGGGCGATCTTCGTGGTGGACGCCGACAACGTCATCCGGCACGCCCAGTACGTCAAGGAGGTGACCGACTTCCCCGATTACGACGCGGCCCTGAGCGTGGCGCGCGGGCTGTTGCAAGGCGCCTAGCCCGCGGCTCCGCCGGCGCCCCGGCCGGCGCGGCGCCGCGCAGGCGGCGTGTTATATTGGCGGTATGCCCGAGGGTTACCTGCCCATCGTCATCTTCGCGGCCGTCGCCCTGCTGTTCCCCATCGTGGTGCTGGGCCTGGCCAAGCTGGTGCGCCCGGCGGCCCCCGGCACGGTGAAACTGGAGGCTTACGAGTGCGGCATCCGGGCCGCTTCCGATGCCCGCGGCCGCTATACGGTGCGCTTCTACATCGTGGCCATCCTGTTCGTGATCTTCGACGTGGAGACCATCTTCCTGTTCCCTTGGGCGGTGTACTACCGGCAACTGGGTTGGTTCGGCGTGGCCGAGGTGGCGGTCTTTCTGGCCATTCTGATCGTGGGCTACGTCTGGGCCTGGAAGAAGGGCGCGCTCGAGTGGATTTGAAGACCGCCCGCCTGTATTACGAGGACGGCTACCAGAGGGAATTCCAGGCGCAGGTGGTGGATCGCAGCCCGGACGGGTTGCGCCTGTACCTGGATCGCACGGCCTTCTATCCCGCCTCCGGAGGGCAGCCGCACGACACCGGCTGGCTCAACGGCGTCGCGGTCCGGGAAGTCCTCGAGGAGGGCGGGCGGATCGCGCACCTGCTCGAGAGCCCGCTCGCGGATCCCCAGGTGACGGGGCGCATCGCCTGGCCGCGCCGTTTCGATCACATGCAGCAGCACAGCGGGCAGCATCTGCTCTCGGCCGTGCTGCTGGAGCTTTACGGGGCCCCGACCGTGGGCTTCCACATCGGGCCTGAGGTCTGCACCATTGACCTGCGGCTGGCGGCGCTCACCCCGGAACAGGTACGCCGCGCCGAGGAGCGGGTCAATGAGCTGGTCTGCGAGAACCGGCCCATTCGCACGCACTGGGAAGAGGCGGATTCGGCCGGCGGGCTGCGCCGGGCCGTCGAGCGCGCCGGTCCGCTGCGCATCGTGACCATCGAAGGCGTGGATCGCACCGCCTGCGGAGGGACCCACGTGCGCGCCACGGGAGAAATCGGCGCCGTGCTGCTCGGCAAGCTGGACCGCGCCCACGGGGGAGTGCGCCTGGAGTTCGTCTGCGGCGGCCGGGCGGTGCGCCGGGCACGCGCCGATTACGACGCCCTGAGCGAGATCGCGCGGCTGTTTTCCGCTCCCCCGGAGCAGGCGCCCCGGCTGGCGGCCGAGCAGGCCCGGGCCCTGGAGGCGGCGGAAAAGGCGCGCCGCAAACTGGCGCTCGAACTGGCCGAGCGGCGCGGCCGCGAGCTGTACGATTCCACCCGGCCGGATGCGCACGGGCAGCGATGCGCCGTCCATCGCCTGGGCCAGGGCCGCCTGGACGAGGAACTGCGCGCCCTGGCGCAAAGCTTCGCCGCCCGGCCGGGAGCGCTTTTCCTGGCCGTGATCGAGCAGCCGCCTGCGCTGCTGCTGGCTCTGGCGCCCGAGGCCGGTCGCCATGCGGGCCGGTTATTGAAGGCGGCGCTGGAGCCGGCCGGCGGGCGGGGCGGCGGCAACGCCGTCATGGCGCAAGGCAGCGCGCCGGACCGCCAGGCGCTGGAGCGCGCCCTGCGGGAACTGGCGCAGTGGCTGCCCCCTCTGGCTGCGGCTCTCGAGGGCGGCTGAGTTTTCCCGCTGAATGTGTTAGGCTGCGCGGGAGAAGCAATGAGGGCGGAAACGGCAGACAAGGGGCGGGGCGAAGGGATACGGAAAGGGTGAGCGTAACCATGATTCGCAGAGAAGATGCTTTGGAATATCACGCCGGTCCGCCGGCGGGCAAGCTGTCCATCACACCGACCAAGCCTTGCCAGACCCAGCGCGACTTGAGCCTGGCCTATTCGCCGGGCGTGGCGGTTCCTTGCAAGGAAATCGAGCGGGACCCCGCCCTGGCTTACAAGTACACCGCCAAGGGCAACCTGGTGGCGGTCGTCAGCAACGGCACGGCGGTGCTCGGGCTGGGCAACATCGGCGCGCAGGCCGGCAAACCGGTGATGGAAGGCAAGGCGGTGCTGTTCAAACGCTTCGCCGATATTGACGTCTTCGACATCGAGCTGGCGACCGAGGACCCGCGGGAGGTGATCCGCGCCTGCCAGTTGCTGGAGCCCACCTTCGGCGGCATCAACCTGGAGGACATCAAGGCTCCCGAGTGTTTTCAGATCGAGGAGGAGCTCAAGCGCACCCTGAAGATCCCGGTCTTCCACGACGACCAGCACGGCACGGCGATCATCTCCGGGGCGGCTTTGCTGAATGCGGTCGAGCTGGTCGGCAAGCGGCTGGAGGAGATCCGCTTGGTGATCAACGGCGCGGGGGCCAGCGCCATCGCCTGCGCCGAACACTACATCCGCCTGGGCGTGCGCCGCGACCACATCCTGATGTGCGACTCCAAAGGCGTGCTCCACCGGGGGCGCACGGAGGGCCTGAACCCCTACAAGGCGCGCTTCCTGCGCGAAACCGACCGGCGCACCCTGGCCGAGGCCCTGGTCGGGGCGGACGTCTTCGTGGGGCTCTCGGTGGCCAACTGCGTCACCGGGCAAATGCTGCGCGCCATGGCGGAGCGCCCGATCGTCTTCGCCATGGCCAATCCCGACCCGGAAATTCCCTACGAGGAAGCCATCCGGGCCCGCCCGGACGCCATCATCGCCACCGGCCGCTCGGACTATCCCAACCAGGTCAACAACGTCCTCGGCTTCCCGTTCATCTTCCGGGGGGCGCTGGATGTGCGGGCCACCGCCATCAACGACGAAATGAAGCTGGCCGCCACCCGCGCCCTGGCGGCCCTGGCCAAGGAGGACGTGCCGGACTCGGTCCGCCGGGCCTACGGGGTCGAGCAGATGGCCTTCGGCCCCCACTACATCATCCCCAAGCCCTTTGATCCCCGCGTGCTGATCTGGGAGGCGGCGGCGGTGGCCGAGGCCGCCATGGCCAGCGGCGTCGCCCAGCAGCCGGTGGACATCGAAGAATACAAGGAGCAACTGGCTCGCCGGCTGGGCAAGTCCTACGAAGTCATGCGCATGATGATCAACAAGGCCCAGCGCAATCCCAAGCGGGTGGTCTTCCCCGAGGGCGAGGAGAGCAAGATGCTCCGCGCCAGCCAGATCCTGCTGGACGAAAAGATCGCCCACCCCATCCTGCTGGGCAACGAGCGCATCATCCGGGCCCGCATGGAAGAGCTCCGGCTCAGCCTGGAGGGCGCCCAGATCGTCGAGCCGGCCCGCTTCGCGCGGCTCCCCGAGTACATCGAGGAGCTCTACCGGCTGCGCCAGCGCCGCGGCGTGACCCTCAAGGAGGCCCGCGAGCTCATCCTGAACCGCAACATGTTCGGCGCCATGATGGTGCGCATGGGCGATGCCGACGCCTTGATCGGCGGCCTCACCCAACACTACCCGGACACCATCCGCCCCGCCCTGCAAGTGATCTCGGTGCGCGAGGGACTGACCAAGGTCTCCGGCCTGTACCTGCTGATCTCCCCCAAGCGCCAGATCTACTTCCTGGCCGACTGCACGGTGAACATCGAGCCCAGCGCCGAGGACCTGGCCGAGATCGCCATCTGCACGGCCGAGATGGCCCGGCGCTTCGACGTCGAGCCGCGCGTGGCCATGCTCTCGTTCTCCAACTTCGGCAGCACCCGCCACGGTCTCTCGGAAAAGGTCCGCCGGGCGGCGGAGCTGGTCAAGGCGCGCGAGCCGGGCCTCATGGTGGACGGCGAGATGCAGGCCGACACGGCCGTGGTGCCCGAGATCATCGAGGAGGATTACCCGTTCAGCCGGCTCAAGGGCGGCGCCAACGTGCTGATCTTCCCGGATCTGGAAGCGGGCAACATCGCCTACAAGCTGCTGAACCGCATCGGAGGCTGCGAAGTGATCGGTCCCATCTTGATGGGCATGTCCCGGCCGGTGCACGTGCTTCAGCGCGGCGCCGAAGTCAACGAGATCGTCAACATGGCGGCCATCGCCGTCGTGGACGCACAGGAAGCCTGCGTGCGCAGCTCCCCGCCCGGCCCGCGCTGATCACCACTGCACGGGCCGGCCGGGCTCCAGCCGCCAGACCTGCGTCTCGGGCAAATCCCGGATCAACTCGGCCAGTTGCTCGGGCGTGCCGCTCAAGGCGGGGAAGGTCCCGAAGTGGGTGGGGATCACACGAGCGGGCTTGAGCAGGCGGCAGGCCAGCGCCGCCTCCGGCGGACTCATCGTGTACAGGCCCCCGATGGGCAGGACGGCAAGCTGCGGCCGATACAGTTGAGCGATCAGTTGCATGTCCGAAAAGACGTTGGTATCGCCCGAGCAGTAGATCGAGCGCCCGTCGGGCAGGCCGAGCACGTAGCCGGCCGCCTCCCCTCCGTAAAGCATTCGGCCTTCCTCTTCGATGCCGCTGGAATGCAAGGCGTGGGTCATGGTGACCCGCAAAGGCCCGAGCTGGAGCGTACCGCCCTTGTTCATGCCGTTGAGGTTCCTGACGCCCTTGGAAGCCAGCCACTGGCAGACCTCGTAGATGCCCACGACGGGCGGCGCGAAGCGCGCGGCCAGCTCCTGCGCGCTGTGCACGTGATCGAAGTGGCCGTGGGTGATCAGGATGCCGTCCAGGCGCGAGAGCGAATGCCCTTTGGGGTAGGCCGGATTGCCCTCCAGCCAGGGATCCAGCAAGTACACCTCCCCGCTATCCAACCGAAACTGCATCGTGCCGTGACCCAGCCAGGTGATCTCCACGCGAGTGCCTCCTTGTCAAGCTCGCCGCCGGGCCGGGGCGCAATCCCGCCGCCCGGCGCTTGAGACCGATCATAAAACAAGCGCCGAGCCGGCCGGCGCGTCTCAGGCGCTCGTGCTGCGGGCCTTCAGCCGCCCGGGCTGGGAGGACGCCGGCTTGCGCTGCGCCCGCCGGCGCAGCAGCCGGCTCACCGTGCGCGTCAAATGAGAGACCTCGTGGGCGCTCTTGGCGATCACCGCGTCTGCGCCGGTGGAAGCCTCCGTGAACCCCAGGGCGTCGGCGTAGCCCGAGATCAGAATCACCGGCACCGCCGGCGCCAGGGCCCGAATCTGACGGATCAGCTCGAGGCCGTTCATGCCCGGCATCTTGTAGTCGGTGACGACCAGATCGAAACGGGCTTGGCGGAACAGCTCGAGCGCTTCCTCGCCGTTGGAGGCGGTCTTCACCCTGTGTCCCAACTCCTCCAGGACCGACTTGCGAGCGATGAGTCCGAGCCTGTTGTCGTCCACCAGGAGAATATCCGCGGATTGGGAAGCCGGCAGCGATGGCATAGACGACCAAGCGAACGTAACAGAGCGGCGCGCCGACTGTCAATGGGTTCTTATCAAGCTGGAAAACAAGCCAGATTTTTCGCTTGATTTTTCGGGCCGCTTTCTGCTAAAAAGACCCGGGCGCTGCGCCCGCCGGCCGCAGCAGGCCCGCTCCGTCTCCCCCGGGGGCTCGAGGCTTCACTCCACTTCGCGGGGGGCGGTGTAGCCGCTCTTGGCGATGATGGTGTACTTGATGGGCTTGCCTCGCTCGTCGGTGATCTTCAGCGGCTCGTTGGTGGCGGGGTTGACCAGCTCCACCTTGATCTTGCGGAACTTCCCGTCGCGCTTGAGATTGGAGGGCTGGTAGGTGATATAGTAGCGGCTCCGCAGGGCCTGCGAGATCGCGCGGAAGATGCCGGGAAACTCCCCGTAAAAGCGGGGGAAGAAGGCGATGCCCCCGGTCTCCTTGGCGAAGGTGCGCAGTTGATTGTCCGCTTGCAGGAAGTCCAGGCGCGCGATCGGCCCTAGCATGCCGTAGGCGTCGTACCACTCGCGCAGGGCCTGCATCAGGCCGATGGCGTAGATGGGCACGCCCGCGTTCTGGAGGATCTCGCGCGTCTTGGAGAAGGTGATCTTGCTGAAGGTGTCAATGCCCGAGGAGATCAGCACGATGGCCTTGCGGCCCTCGATATCGCTCATGCGCTGCGCGGTGTCGGTCAGGGCGTCGAACAGGTTGGATTCCGAGTAGGCCGCGATGCGCAGCCGCTGCATGGCCTCATAGGCGGCCCGCTTGTCGGTGGAGAAATCCGAGAGGATCTCCGGGCGAATGTCGTAGGCCACCACCGCCACGTAGTCCTCGGGCTTGAGCGTCTCCAGGAAGCCGTAGGCGGCCGTCAGGGTCTGGTACCAAGTCTCCGTCCAGTACTGCTGGAAGAGGTTGCTGAACTCGATCACCATGCAGACCGTCAGCGGGGCTTCGCCCATCTCGAAACCGGTGATCTGCTGGGGCACGTTGTCCTCCAGCACGCGGAAATTCCCCCGGGGGATGTTGGGGATGAACTGCCCGCGATTGTCCAGCACGGCCACGTCCAGGCTCACCGCTAGCACGTCGCTGCGGAAGCTGGGCGCCCCTTCGGGAACGCTTTGCTCCTTCTTCTTGCCGAACTTGGAGGGAATCTTGCTCTCCTCGGCCGCCTCGCCTTCCCCGCCCGTCTTCTTGCGGGGCCGGGCGACCGTCTCGCTGCCCTCTTTCTTGGGCCCGGCTTGAGCCGCCAGGTGTTCGGCCCCGGCCAGCAGGCACAGCAAGGACGCCACGACGATGGGACGCAAGTGCTTCATGATAGCCCCCAATAAGAACTATAGCAGGAACCCCGCGCGGCGACGAGCGCTCACTCGACCCAGCGGTCCTGGTCCCGCCGGCGCAGGTAGACCTCGAACTTGCGCCGCGCCCGCCGGATCTTCCACTCCCGATAGCGCCCGTAGAAGGAGGCCAGCAAGCCGGGGCGCGCCGGCCGGCGCCGCCGCAGCCCGCTCTTCAGGTACAGCCAGCCGAACAGCATGCCGCCCAGATGAGCCACGTGGCTGACGCCGCTGCCCGCCGCGCCGAACGAGCCCAGGAAGGCGATGGCGCCGATGATCAGCACGAAGTACTTGGCCTTGATGGGGAACAGGAAGCTGAACAGCACCGTTCGGTCCGGATACAGCAGGCCGTAAGCCATCAGCAGGCCGTAGATCGCCCCGGAGGAGCCCAGGGTGCGCGTGTGCGGATCGCCCAGCGCCAGGTTGGCCCCGATCACGCACAGGCCCGCTCCGACGCCGCACAGGAAGTAGTAGCGCAGGAAGGCCCCCGTGCCCCAGTCCCGTTCCAGTTCGGTCCCGAACATCCACAGGGTGAACATGTTGAACAGGATGTGCATCAGGCCGCCGTGCAGGAACAAATAGGTCCCGAGCTGCCAGAGATAGCCGTACTCGAGCACCTGCCAGGGCGCCAGCGCCAGAATGCGGAAGGGATCCCGGCCGGTGAGGGCCAGGGTGAAGAAGTTCACCAGGAAGACCGCGATGTTCGTGATCAGAAGCCACTTCACCCCGGCGGGAAAACCACCGGAATAGTAGCCCACCGGCCTCGAGCGCGCGTACTGCATCCGACCCCGCCTGTCCTCTGCCAGAATAACAGAAGCGGCCGGCGAGGAGAGAAACCGCCCTTGAGGCGCGCGGGCGCAGGCAAAGCCATCCATCCACCGGGACTGCTCAGCCGTTTGCTGGAATGGCTGCGCGGCCGCCGGCAGCGTCTGGTCCGCGCCGGCGAGGGCATGCCCTTATTGCTGTTGAGCTATCCGGCCGGCAGCGAAAGCGCCGCAGGGCTGGTCGAGACCGCTTACAGCCGCACGCTGGGCGGGATAAGCCCGCAGGTGCGCGGCCCTTACCAAGAGCTTTGGCCCGCACTGCCGGCCCTGGTCGTGGTGCTGCTGCGGCCCCGCAACCCCTGCGGTTGCCTGGGTCACCATCACCCTGCCGGGACCGAATCCCGCCTGGCCCGGCGCCTGGCGGCAGATCTCGGCCACGCGGTCGCCGAGATAGACCTGGCTTACCAAGCCATCGAAGACTGGCAGCCCGAGCCGCTGGCTTCTCTGGGGGTGGGCGCCGCGCCCGCCCGGTTGCGTCCCTTGCACTTTCAGGCCGCCGTACTGGCGGTGCTGCTGCATGAAATGGAGCACCTCGCCTTCCCGCAGCGGGGCGAGCGGCAGATTCTGGCCCGCAGCCGGGAGTTCTACGCCCAGGCCATGCGAGAGCTGGTGAGCGGGGAACTGGGCCGGGATTACGGCATGGCCTGGTCGCGACCGCCGTAAGGACGCTGGGAACGGGGCGAATCTTCCGAGGAATGCAGCCGGCGGTTCAAAGCCCAGGCGGCCGCTTCCAGCAGGCCGGCCACAAACAGCCAGACCTGCCAGTGGGAAAACAGACCGTCGGAAATGGCGAAGCGGCCGGTGAGGTTCAGATCGGCGCCCAATCGCCAGCACGCCAGCGCCAGCGCCACCACCGCCGCCGGGGAGAGCAAAGCGCCCAGCGCCAGAGCCAACTGGCGCGTCCGCCTCTGGCCGCGCAGCGCCCCGGCCGAGGGACGGAAGCGAATCCTGATCAGCATCGCAGGCGAGCACCCGGGCGCCCCCGCCTTCTCCGGCGGCGCGCCGTCCGCTTTGGGGTCCAGCTTCAAATGTATCAGCTTTTGCGTTACATTGGACAGGGTGCGCCCGCCGGGCGGCGGCGCCGCGTACGGACAGGCGCGGCCTCGGCGGCCGGAGGGGGCGCCGTTGCACACCAGCTAGCACACAGGAGCCAACGCCATGGGACGCATCAAGACCGCTGTGATCGGAACCGGATTCATGGGCCGGGTGCACACGGAAGCCATCCGCCGCCTGGGCGACGTGGAGGTGGCTGCGGTGGCCGGACTGACCCAAGAGCTGGCCTCTAGCTTCGGCCGCCAGATGGGCATCGAGCGGACCACCGCAGATTACCGCGAACTGCTGGCCGACCCCGCCATCCAGGCCGTCCACATCTGCACCCCCAACGCCTTGCATTACCCCATCGCCAAGCAGGCCGTCCAGGCCGGCAAGCATGTGCTGTGCGAAAAGCCCATGACGCTGTCGCTGGCCGAGGCGCGCGATCTGCTGGAGGCGGCCCGCCAGGCCGGCGTCGTGCACTGCCTCAACCACAATCTGCGTTACTACCCGATGGTGCAGCAGATCCGCGCCATGCGCGAGCAGGGCGAGCTGGGCGAGATCCTGGTCGTGCAGGGCACCTATTCGCAGGACTGGCTGCTTTACGATACCGACTGGAACTGGCGCATCGAATCCAAGGAGAACGGCCCCCTGCGCGCCATGGGCGACATCGGCTCGCACTGGATGGACATGGTGCAGCACGTCACCGGACTGAAAATCACCGCCCTGTGCGCCGACCTGATGACCTTCCACAAGACGCGCAAGCGCCCCAAGGGCGAGGTCGAGACCTTCGCCGGCAAGACCCTGCGCCCGGAAGACTACGAGGAGGTGCCCATTGATACCGAGGACTTCGGCGCGGTCCTGGTGCGCCTGGGCGAGCGGGCCCGGGGCTGCTTCACCGCCAGCCAGGTCAACACCGGCTGCAAGAACCGGCTCCAGATCGAGATCTACGGAACCAAGCTGGGCGTGATCTGGAACCAGGAGCGGCCCGACGAGCTTTGGATCGGGCAGCGCAACACTCCCAACCAACTCATCGTCAAGGATCCCTCCCTGATGCTGGAGAGCGCGCGCAGCTTCGCCGACCTGCCCGGCGGGCACGGCGAAGGCTACGACGACGCGCACAAGCAGGTGTTCCGCCGCTTCTACCGCAAGGTGGCCGATCCGGCGGCGCCGGTCGAATTCCCCACCTTCGAGGACGGCGTGCGCGGCATGCTGCTGCTGGAGAAGATTCTCGAGAGCTCGCAGAAAGGGACCTGGGTGAACGTGGACTGACCGCCCGGCCCGCGGCAGCCGCTTGTCGGCCGGCGGGCGGTGTGTTATCATCCGAGCACGGGCGGGGAGTAGGGGCACCCGGTCCAATGGGACCAGCAGAGCCGGTTGTCCGATTCCTCGGGCCCGCAAGCAGGGCCCGTTGCGCCCAGGGGTCACGCTGAGCGGCGGCGGGGAGTCGGCCGTTCGGCGGTGCGCAGCGGGGCCGGCTCATCTTGGGTAACCGGTAGGGAGGAAGGTTATGCGCGTTATCGCCGCGCTGTTGCTTGCAACGCTATTGGCTGTCCCGAGCCTGCCGGCTCAGGTCACCACAGGCGAGATTCGGGGCATCATCCGGGACGCCACCGGGGCGGCGGTCGCCGACGCCCGCGTCGTGGCGCGCAACCTGGAGACCAATGCCTCACGGGAGGCCGCCAGCGGCTTGGACGGACGGTTCCGCTTTCCCCAACTGCCGGTGGGTTCCTACCAGGTGACGGTCGAGAAGCAGGGCTTCGCCCGCTACTTGCAAGGGCCGATCGTGCTGCGTCTGAACCAGACCGCCGACCTGGAGATCAAGCTTGAAGTGGCGGGAGTGGCCGAGACCATCACCGTCTCTTCGGATGCGCCCCTGATCAACACCGCCAACGCCGAGGTGGGCGTGAATTTCGACTCCCGCCGAGTCTCCGAACTGCCCCTGGCGCCCAACCGCAACATTCTGAACCTGGCCTTGTCGGTGGCGGGCGTCAGCCAGCTTTCCTCCGGGCAGTCCGAGTTCGCCACCGGCGGAGTGACCTTCTCGGTCAACGGCATGCGGACCCGCTCGAACAACTTCATGGTGGACGGGCAGGACTCCAACGACCCCAGCATCACCGGGCTGACGCAGGCCATCAACAACCCGGACGTGGTGGCCGAGTTCCGCCTGATCACCAACCAGTTCGCTCCCGAGTACGGGCGGGCGGCCGGCTCGGTCGTCAACATCATCACCAAGCGCGGGACCAACCAGTTTCACGGCTCGGCCTTCTGGTTTCACAACGACAACCACTTGAACTCGCGCTCGAACCTGGACAAGGCGCCGGTGGGCTCGCCGCCCCGGCCCAAGTTCGAGAAAGCCCCCTTCCGCATCGAAAACCAGTTCGGGGGAACCCTGGGCGGGCCGATTCGCAAGGACAAGACTTTCTTCTTCGGTTCCTTGCAGCGTTGGACCGACCGGCAGTTGGGCAGCGGCACCACCATCCGCGGCGTGCCCACCGAGGAAGGGCGGCAACTGCTCCGGCAACTGGCGGGCACCCGGCCCACCGTGCAGGCGTTGCTGGAACACCTGCCCGCCGCGCAGGCCCCGGTCGCCGGACTGTCCGTTCCTCTCACCGTGGGCGGCCAGTCGGTGCGCATCCCGCTCGGCACCTTGAGCGGCTCCACCAGCGTGAAGTTCGACAACTGGCAGTGGTCCGGGCGCCTGGACCATCAGTTCAGCGACAAGCACACCCTGGGCGGGCGCTATCTTTACAACGACCAGCTCAGCTCGGGCGGCGGCCAGGCGACGCCCCCGGGGCTGACCACCGTGGTCCCCACCACCCGCCAGGCAGCCAGCGCCTGGCTGAACAGCTCCTTCACTCCGACCACCTACAGCGAGCTGCGTCTGTCCTGGCAGCGCTTCGGCTCGACCACCACGGCGGCCGATCCCAAGTCCGAGCGCATCCCCAGCATCGAGGTGCCCGAACTGGGCCTGACCGGCTTCAACGCCGCCGCCTCCCGCACCGCCATCGGGCTGGCGGTCAACCTGCCCCAGTTCCGCTTCAACAACAACTACCAGCTCCAGTACACCGTGGGCATGATGCGCGGCTCGCACTCGCTGAAGTTCGGCATGGACTTCCGCAAGCAGGACGTCACCAGCTTCTTCGTGCCCACCATCCGCGGGCGGCTGGTCTACAACACCCTCCAGGATCTGGTGGACGACGTGGCCCAGACCGCCTCCATCAACGCCCCCCTTCCCGGCGGCGAGCGCCTCCAGTACTACAAGTATTACGACTACTTCTGGTTCCTCCAGGACGAGTGGCGCATCGTCCCGCGCTTCACCATCACTTACGGCATTCGCTACGAATCTCCGGGCAACCCGATCGAGAGCCTGAAGAAAGTCAACGACCGGATCGTGGCGGCCGCGGGCGGCAATCCCGGCTACCGGCTGGAGCCGGTGCCCAAGCGGGATACCAACAACTGGGGGCCGCGCTTCGGCTTCAACTACCGGCTGCCCAAGGCCTCCGGGCCGCTGGCCTGGCTCACCGGCGAGGAAAACCTGGTGCTGCGCGGCGGCTACTCGCGCACCTACGACTTCGCCTTCATCAACATCGCCCTCAACATCGGCAGCGCCTTCCCCTTCCTGAACGTGGTCAACCTGCCGGCTCGCACCCCCAACTCTCTCCAGCGCATCCAGACCGTCGCCGGCACGGTGCCGGAAATCGCCAATCCCCTGCTGGTCACCCGCACCGTGGTGGGCGCCGACTTCCGCTCGCCCTACGCCGAACAGCTCGCCGTCCAGCTCCAGCGGGAGTTCTTCCAAAATTGGGCCCTGACCGTCGGCTACGTGGGCACCAAGGGCACGGCGCTTTACCAGACCATTGACGGCAATCCCACACTGCCCGAGAACAACAACCGGGGCACCCTGCGGCGGGATCCCACGCGCGGCGTCATCCGGCTGAGGGCCAACGCCACCAGCTCCATCTATCACTCGCTGCAAACCAGCTTGGAAAAGCGGCTCTCGCGCAGCTTCGCCCTGGGCGCCCACTACACCTGGAGCGCTTACATTGACGGAGCCTCCGAGATCTTCAACCCCTCGGTCTCCGGCGAGGTGGCGGTGGCTCAGGATTCCTACAACCGGCGCGCCGACCGCGGGCGCTCGACCTACGACCGGCCGCACCGCTTCACGGCCAACGCGGTCTACGAAGTGCCCGCCTTCCGGGACCAGAAAGGCGTGCTGGGCCGGCTGCTGGGCGGCTGGCAGGTCAGCCCGTTCTTCACCCTGCAATCGGGCGCGCCCTTCACCGCGCTGGATGGAGCGGATCCCGGCTTCCGGTTGAGCGGCATTGACGGCCTGGTGGGCAACGCCATCCGGGCCAACGTCGCTACCCCGCTGGACCTGGCGCGCATGTCGGTCCAGGAGATCTTCTGGGCCGGCGGCTCGCGGCTGTTCTCGCGGGTCACCGCGCAGAACCCCCTGGGCAACATCGGGCGCAACGCCTTGCGCGCCGACGGGATAACCGACCTGGATTTCGGCCTGATCAAGAACACCAAGGTCAGCGAGACCAACACGCTCCAGTTCCGGGCCGAGTTTTACACCGCCGCCAACACGCGCGACTTCGGCATTCCCGAATCGCGCGTCGGCTCGGCCAATTTCCTGAACCAGTGGGGCCAGGACGGCGGCAATCGCCGCATCGTGCTGGCGCTGCGCTACGTGTTCTGATTCCTGATCCCGGGCGGCCGCCGCGCCCGGGCCACCCCGGGCGCGGCGGCTGGTACCATAGGCGTGATTGCCCGGTCTTGCTGAGTGGGGCCTGACGGGGCCGGCCGCCGCCTGGGTGGCGGCCGCCTGGCTGGCTGAGCTGGTCCTTTACGTCGCGCCTGCCTTCGCCCGCCTGCGCGGGCTGCTGGGCAGGCTGCCCGCGACGACCGTCGCGCTGCTGCTGACGGCGGCGGCCCCAATCCCTTACCTGTTGTACGCGCCGGCTTGCGGCCTGGCCGACCCGGCGGCGCTGGCCCGACTATTGGCCCTGGCGGCGGCGCTGTCCTTCTGGTATGCGGTTTGGCCGCGGCGCCGGCTGACCGATCTGGGCTTCGTGGCGCTGGCTGCCGCGGTCACGCTGGCCAGGCTCTGGAAGCCGATCTACCCCAGCCCGCCGGGGCGCATCCCGATGGAGGTCTTGGGCCAGTTGATGTGGATCCGCACCGGCCTGGCTGCGGCGCTCGTGCTGCGCCGACCCGAAGGCGTCGGCTTCGGATGGCTGCCTTGCCGCCGGGAGTGGAAGATCGGCGTCAAGTATTTCCTGTGGTTCCTTCCGGTTGGCTCCGCGCTGGCGCTGGCCACCGGATTTGCGCGCTGGGATCCCAGACCCGCCTCGCCGGCCCTGATCCTGGGGACCCTGCTGGGCATGCTTTGGGTGGTGGCGCTCTCCGAGGAGTTTTTCTTTCGCGGGCTGTTGCAGGGCTGGCTGGCGGAGTGGCTGGCTAGCGAGCGCCGGGGCTGGCTGCTAGCCTCCCTGCTGTTCGGCCTGGTGCATTTGCCCTTCCGGAATTTCCCGAACTGGCGCTTTGCGGTGCTGGCCACTGCGGCCGGGCTGTTTTACGGCCGGGCCTATCGGGCGGGGGGAGGCATCCGGGCGGCGATGGTGGCCCACGCCTTGACTAACACGGCCTGGCGCCTGCTGCTGGCCTGAAGGTCGCGGTCCGTTCAGAGGGCTTCCAGCGCCTCCTGGAAATCGGCCAGCAGGTCGTGCCAGTCTTCGATGCCGACCGAGATGCGCACCAGGCCGTCCGTGATGTTGCAACGCTCCATTTCTTCCGGCGAGAGGCTGGCGTGGGTGGTCGTCTTGGGATGGCAGGCCAGGGTCTCGACGCCGCCCAGCGACACGGCGTTGCGCGCGATCTTCAGCCGCCGCAGAAACTCGAAGGCGCCGGCGCGCCCTCCTTCCAGCTCCATCGAGAAGATGGCGCCCGGATGCTGGCACTGCGCCAGGCGGATCTTGATTTGCTCGGCGTCGGTATACAGGGTGGGGTAATGCACCGTCTTGACCTTGGGATGCTCGATGAGGCGCTCGGCGATGCGCTGGGCGTTCTTGCTTTGCCGGTTCATGCGCAGGGAGACGGTGGGAAGGCGGCCGTCGAGCAGCCAGCACTCGTCAGGCTGGAGGATGTTGCCGAAGAGAATGCGCTGCGCGCGCATGCGGCGGATCAAACCGGAATCCCTGGCCAGAGCGACTCCGGCCAGCATGTCGCTGAAGCCCGAGAGGTACTTGGTGGCCGAGTACAGCACCAGGTCGGCGCCCAGCAGCAAGGGATGCTGGAAGGCCGGGCCGAGAAAGGTGTTGTCCACCATGACCAGGGGCCGGTCGGGATGGCGGCCGGCGGCGGCCGCCGCGCGCGAAATGTCGGTCATCACCATGGTGGGGTTGGCCGGGGTCTCGATGAAAATCGCGCGCAGGCTGCGGGCGGCGGCGATCGCCTCCTCCATTTCCGGCCCGCGACCGGCCAGCACGGGGACGGCCGTGATCTGAAAGGGCTCCAGGAACTCGCGGATGAGATGGCGGGTGCCCCCGTAGCTCGGCATGGTGTAGATCAGGCTGTCGCCGGGGCGCAGGAAGGTCAAGAAGGCGGTCATGATGGCGGCCATCCCGGAATTGAAGACCGCCGCCTCGGCGGCTCCGGCTTCCAAGGGAACGATCTGATCCTCGAGGATCTCGGCGTTGGGATGGGAGATGCGCGAGTAGATCAGCTCGGCGTCTTCGCCCGGCTGGGGCTGGGCCTTCCCGGTGGCGAGCAGGAAGGCGCGCTCGGCGGCCTCCGGGCTGGAGAAGACGTAGGTGGAGCTGCGAAAGACGGCGGGGCGGGCGCTTCCGACCGACAGTCGGGGGTCGAAGCCGCGGGTCAGCACTGCGGTCGGGGGCCGGACACCCTGGTGCAGGTCCTTGTGGTGTGGCATGAGACCTCCTTTTGGATTGTATCGCCCGGCCTCCGCCCGAACCGGGACTTTTTTGGGCCGGGCGCCGGGGCAGTGTTTTCAATCAGATACGGCGGCCCCCGCCGGGCGGAAAAAATTATTCAAAATTTTGTTGCATTCCGGCCCGGGATCTTCTAAAATTAGAATCAAGCCGGGGAGGCAACTCCCACCAAAGCGAGACTAACCTCTAACATAAAGACCCCTGAAGCAAAACCTCCCCGGCGCCCCCCAAGAGCGAAACGTTCCCGCCCAGGCCGTTCAGCATGGTCGGGCCCTTCCTCAGGAGGCCGTGTCCTCCCCCGCGTGCTATGATCGTGGCGTTCGGCTGATGAGGCGTATCACGATACTGGGCTCGACCGGCTCGATCGGCTCAAACACCCTGGACGTCGTGCGGCGGCTCCCCGGAGAGTTCGAGATTTTCGCTTTGGTGGCGGGACGGAACCTGGAGCGGCTGGCCGCGCAGGTGGCGGAGTTTCGGCCGCGGCTGGCGGTGGTGGAGTCCGAAGGATTGATCGGCGAGCTGCGGGAGCGCATCCGGGCCGCCGGGCTCGGGCCGGAAGCGGCGCCGGAGCTGGACTGGGGAGCGCGGGGGAGGATCCGGGCGGCCGCGGCAGCCGAGGTGGATGTCGTGATGTCGGCCATTGTGGGGATCGCGGGCCTGGAGGCCACCTACGAAGCGGTACGGCGCGGCAAGCGGGTTGGGCTGGCGGCCAAGGAAGTCCTGGTGGCCTGCGGTAAACTGGTCATGGAGGCCTCGCGCGGGGCGGGCGCGGAATTGATCCCTGTGGACAGCGAGCATAACGGGGTGCACCAGTGCATGCGGGCGGGCCGCCGGAGCGAAGTCAGCCGCGTCATCCTGACCGCCTCCGGAGGCCCGTTTCGCGAGACGCCCAAAGAACAACTGGCCTCGGTCACTCCCGAGCAGGCCCTCAGCCACCCCACTTGGCGGATGGGCAGGCGGATCACGATTGATTCGGCCACCCTGATGAACAAAGGCTTCGAGGTGATCGAAGCTTGCTGGCTGTTCGATCTGGAGCCGGGCGAGGTGGAAGTTCTCATCCACCCGCAGTCGTCGGTGCACGCCCTGGTGGAGTTTCGGGACGGCAGCGTAGTGGCGCAGATCTCGGCCACCGACATGCGGATGCCCATCCAGTACGCGTTGACCTGGCCGCACCGGGTGCCGTCTCCTGTGCCCCGTTTGGACTGGCGCCAGCTCCGGCGCTGGGAGTTTTATCCTCCCGATCTGGAGAAATTCCCCTTGCTCAAACTGGCTTATGAGGCCCAGAAGGCGGGCGGGTCGGCGCCCTGCGTTCTCAACGCGGCCGATGAGGTAGGCGTGGGCGCCTTCCTGGAAGGCCGCATCGGGTTTCCGGCCATCGCCGAGGTGGTCGAGGAAACACTGGAGCGGATGCCGCAGCGGCAGCCGGCTTCGGTCTCCGAGGTTCTGGAAGTGGATTGCGAGGCCCGGGCGCTGGCCGCCCGGCTGGTCCGACAGCGGACCGGCGCGGGAACTTGCCGGACTGCGAGGCTTTGAGAGGCCGTCATGCCTTTTCTTGAAAATCTCTGGTGGCTGATCGTTCTGATCGGGGTGATGATCCTGGTGCATGAACTCGGCCACTATCTGGCCGCCCGCTGGTTCGACGTGCGCATCGAGGTATTCAGCTTCGGGTTCGGACCGCGGCTGCTGGGATTCCGGCGGGGCGAGACCGACTTTCGCCTTTCCCTCATCCTGTTCGGGGGCTACGTCAAGATGGCCGGCGAGCAGCCGGGCGAGGAGAGCGCCAACGATCCGCGGGCCTTCCTGGCCAAGCCGCGCTGGCAGCGGCTGATCATCGCCCTGGCCGGCCCCTCGATGAACGTGCTGCTGGCGGTGGCCTTGCTGACCGGCTTGTTCATGGTGCGCTACCAGAAGCCGCCGGAATCGGTGCGGCAGGCGGTGATCGGCCATGTGTTTGCGGATTCGGCCGCCGCCAAGGCCGGGCTGCGCGAGGGCGACCGGATCGTGCGCATCGAAGACATCAGCGACCCGACCTGGGAAGACGTGATCCTGAAGGAAGTCTCCAGCGCCAACCGGCCCCTGCGGGTGAGGATCCAGCGAGGGTCCAAGCTCTTCTGGGTCACGGTGACGCCCACGCTGGAGGAGCGCAGCGGCCTGGGCTACGCCGGCTGGGCCGAGCAGAGCGAGATTCAGATCGCCAACCTGACGCCGGGCATGCCGGCCGAGAAAGCCGGCTTGCAGCGGGGCGACGTGCTGCTCAGCGTGGACGGCCGGCCGATCCGCTCGCGCTACCGGCTGCAAGAGATCATCCGAGCCACGGGAGGCAAGCCGGTGACCATCGAGTACGCCCGCCAGGGCCGCGTCGAGAGCGTGGTGGTCCATCCGGTCTACACCAACCTGGACGGCGTAGCACGCTGGATGATCGGGGTCGAGCCCTCGCATCGCATGATCATCACGCGGCTGCCGCTGCCCGAGGCGTTTCGGGAGTCGGTGCGGCAGAATCTCAAGCACGCCACCCTGATTTTCCAGTTCCTGCGGGGGATCATCGAGCGGCGACTCTCGCCCAAGTCCATCGAGGGGCCGATCGGGATTGCGCGCCTGTCCGGGGAGGCCGCCCGGGAGGGGCTGCCCGCCTTCGTGGTGCTGATGGCGGTGGTGAGCCTGAACCTGGCGGTCTTCAACCTGCTGCCCATTCCCATCCTGGACGGCGGGGTGATCCTTCTGCTTCTGGTCGAGATGAGCATGCGGCGCGAACTCAGCCAGCCGGTCAAGGAAGCGGTGTTCAAGCTGGGCTTCGTCTTCCTGATGGCGGTGGTGGTCTTCGTGCTGTACAACGACATCGCCAAGATGCTGCCCGGCTGACATCCCTCCGGCGGTTAAACCTTTAGCAGCCCGAGCCGATCTGAGAGGTGGGACGCGCTGTGTCCGTCCCGACAAGGAGCGCAGGGTGCTTTCGTGGCCGTTGGTTGGGACGGCGCTGCTGGCGGCCGCCGGCTGGGCGCTGCTGATCCGCCGGTTCCGCTCGGGCGACGGCGCGGCGGGCAGGCAAGCTTACCAGAGTCTGTTCGATGAAGCGCCGGTGGCCTATCACGAGATAGATCGCCAGGGCATCATCCGCCGCGTCAACCATGCCGAGTGCCGCCTGCTCAGGCTGGCGGCCTGCGAGATGCTGGGCCGCCCGGTCTGGCAGTTCGTCGCTCCCGAGGAGCAGAAGGCCAGTCGCGAGGCCGTGCGGCGCAAGCTGGCCGGCGAACAGCCTCTGGTTCCCTTCCTGCGCGCCTACCGGCGGCGCGACGGCGGGATCGTCGTGGCGGAGGTCCACGAGAACCTGATTCGCGACGCCCGCGGCCGGATCAGGGGCATTCGCACCGCGCTGCTGGACGTGACCGAGCGCCAGCAGGCGCGCGAAGAACTGGAAGCCCAGGCCCGGCAGTTGGAGCAGGCCAACGCCGAACTCAAGGCGGCGCTGGCCGCCGCCCGGCAGGCCACCGAACTGAAGAGCCGCTTCCTGGCCAACGTCAGCCACGAGATGCGCACCCCGATGCACGGCATCCTGGGGATGATCGAGCTGCTGTTGAACACGCCGCTCGAGGCCCAGCAGCGCGAATATGCCCGCTCGGTGATGGAATCCGCCGAAGCCCTGCTCGAGCTGATCAACGACCTGCTGGACATTTCCAAGATCGAGGCCGGGCGGCTGCGGCTGGAGCATTGCCCGTTCGACCCGGGCGCACTGGCGCGCGGCGTAGCCGATCTGCTGCGGGTGCGCGCGGCGGCCAAGGGGTTGGAGCTGAGCTGCCGGCTGGATCCCAAGCTGCCGCCGCGCCTGCTGGGGGATGCCGGGCGGTTGCGCCAGGTCTTGCTGAACCTGGCGGGCAACGCGGTGAAGTTCACCGAGCGGGGATCGGTCCTGCTGCGTGTGGCCCTCCAGCAGGAGACCACCTCGGCGGCCACGGTTTACTTCGCCGTCGAGGATACCGGCATCGGCATCCAGCCCGAGCAGCAGGCCTTGCTGTTCGAGAGCTTCGTGCAGGGGGACGGGTCGAGCACGCGACGCTACGGCGGTGCGGGCCTGGGCCTGACGATCTCCAAGGAGCTGGTCGAGCTGATGGGCGGGCGGATCGGGGTGGACAGCCAGCCGGGCCGCGGCAGCACCTTCTGGTTCGTGGTGGAATTCCCCAAAGCGCCTGCGGAATGCGCCGCGCCTCAGCCCGCGGCCGAGCCCAAGACCGCCGGGCCGGCGGCGGCGGGCCGTTGCCGCATCCTGCTGGCCGAGGACAACCCCATCAACCAGAAGATCGCCCTGCGTATGCTCCAGCAAGCCGGCTACCTGGCCGAGGCGGTCGAGAACGGCGCCCAGGCGGTGGCCGCCCTCCAGCAGGCCTGCTACGATCTGGTGCTGATGGACGTGCAGATGCCGGGCATGGACGGGCTGGAAGCCACCGCCCGGATCCGGCGGCTGGAGGCCGGCCGCCGGCACACCCCCATCGTGGCCATGACGGCCAACGCCATGGCGGGCGATCGCGAGCGCTGCCTGGCGGCGGGCATGGACGACTACCTGCCCAAGCCCGTGCGCCGCGAGCAGCTTTGGGAGACCGTGCGCCGCTGGGTGAATTCCAGGGAGGCCACCCTCCGGCTCACCCTGAGCGTCGAGGGTTCGGGCGGCGAGCCGCCGCCCCCGCAGGGAGCCGCCTGAGGCGCGCCCTCAGCGGATCGGCGAGTAGGCGGTCGCCCGGTACAGCCAGATCTGGATGACGCTGGCGATCTGGCCGTGCTGCTCCACGGATTCCTTGCGCACCTTGATCCATTCCGGGTCGGCCCCGAAGGCGGCCCAGGCCTTCTCCCGCGCCGCCAGGCTCTCGAATGGAATCAGGTAAGTGAGATTGGGCCGGTTGGCCCCGTAGATGGTGCTGCTGTAAAGCACGGGGTGCACGCCGGTGCGATGGAAGATCTTGATTTCGGGGCCGGCGAAACGCTCGTGCAGGGCCCGCAGTTGGCGCTCGGTCGGGGAGTGATAGGTGCGCAGCTCGAAGATGCGGGGCGTCTTGGGCGGAGGATCCGGGGGTCGGATTTCGGGTGAATAGTCGGTGGCGGCCAGCAGGCTGCTCGAGTAATGCTCATAGGGAGGCTCGGGGTCGCGCTCCCATTCGGTCAGGCCCTTCTGGAACTCGGGTTGGGCCCGGAGCCCGGCCTCGACCTTCTCGATCTCGGCCAGGGATCGGTAACCCACGATGGCGGCGTACTGGGGCATGTGGGGAGCCACCAGGGCCTCCAGCAGGATGATGGGGCCGGAGTGCGTCCTGGCCAGCAGCGGCAAACAGGTCTTGCTCCAGAAATCGTGCAGGCGGCCCATCTGGCTGCCGTTCTTCAGATAGTACTGGGTGAGCGTGTAAAAGCGCGTCCTCTCGGGCGCGGCTTGCGCGCCGTTCGTCATGGCGATACCTCCCACGGTTTGGAAAAAGGTTCTTCGTCTCATCGGGCGTCTGGCATAGCATACAATGAACACGACGGCGCGCGGTCCGGGCCGCGCCGGGGACTACGATGACCATTCTGCTGACGGGGATCCTGCTGGCCGCCGCGGCGGCCGATTACGTTCCGCCTGCCGGAACGCGTTACGCCATGCGGCGACCGGGCGCCCAGACCATCCTGCCCGGCGGCCGGATCATCGAGCCCACAGGCAGGCAATACGCCACCGGCCCCGGGCCCTTCGGGCTGGCGGTCAGCCCGGAGGGCAAGACGGTGGTTTCCGCCAACGGGGGCCCGGCGCGCTATTCCCTCACCGTGCTCGAGCGGGACGGGGCCCTGTGGCGCAGCCGCCACTTGGTGGCGCCCGTGCGGCGGCCGGGCGAGCCCGAGCCCGAGGACGACTGGCGGAGCGTTTTCATGGGACTGGCCTTCGGGGATGAGAGAACGCTCTACGCCTCGGAGGGCAACTCCGGGCGGGTGCGGGTGATAGATCCGAAGACGGGGGATCTCAAGCGCGTCTACCGCCTGAACGAGGGGGGCTACCAGGACAGCTACACGGGCGATCTGGCGCTGGACCGGGGGCGCGGCTTGCTTTACGTGCTGGACCAAGCCAACTTCCGCCTGGCGGTGATTGATGTGCGGCGCCATCGGATCTTGGGCTCGGTGCGCGTGGGGCGGTTGCCCTTCTCCCTGGCGCTATCCCCCGACGGGCGCCGGGCTTGGATCGCCAACCTGGGCATGTTCGAGTACCGCGTGATCCCCGGGGCCGATCCCAAGAATCCGCAGGAGACCGGGCTGCCTTTCCCGGCCTTCGGCTTTCCCTCGCCGGAAGCGCTCACCGGAGCGCGGCGCGAGACGTCGCGCGGAACGGTGGAAGTGCCCGGCCTGGGCGATCCGAACGCGCCGGAGTCCAACTCGGTCGCGGTGGTCAATCTGGAGAATCCGGGCGCTCCCAAGCTGGAGGCCTTTGTACGCACCGGGCTTCCCTTCGGCGAGGGCAGCCTGGGAGGCAGCAGCCCTTCGGGTGTAGCGGTGGGCGGGGGCCGTGTGTTCGTCTCCAACGGACACAACGACTCGATCACCGTACTGGAGGCCGCCGGCGGCCGGCTGATCGGCACGATCCCCCTGCGCATCCCGGGCCTGGAGCAATTCCGCGGCCTGTTGCCTGTGGGCCTGGCCTACCACGCGGCCGGCGGCCGGCTGCTGGTCGCCGAAGCGGGAATCAATGCGGTCGGCGTCATAGACGCGCAGCGGATGAGCGTCGTGGGGCACCTGCCGGCCGCCTGGTTTCCCACCCGGGTGGCCATCCAGGGCGACACGGTGTTCGTCACCAACGCCAAGGGGCTGGGGACCGGGCCCAACCACGATCGCACCGGGGCGGAGAGCTTTCACGGGTCGTTCCGGAGGGGTTGCATCTCGGTCTACCCGCTGCCAGCAGACGAAGAGGTGCGCCTGGCCACCGCGCGAGTTCTTCAATTCAACGGCTTCGTGCCCCGCAAGAGCCCGCCGGCCGCCCTGCCCCGCGAGATCCGCCACGTGGTCCTGATCGTCAAAGAGAACCGGACTTTCGACGAGGTCTTCGGCGACATCCAATTCGCCTCCAACGGCGCGGTGGCCAGCGCCGTGACCCTGGCCCGCTTCGGGCGCTGGGGCGAGGTGGTCTCGGACCGCCGCACCCGGGTCTCGCGCCTCATCCTGCGCAACGTGAACATCACCCCCAACCACCACGCCCTGGCCGAGCGCTTCGCCTTCAGCGACAACTTCTACGCCGACGCGGAAGTGAGTGTGGACGGCCACCACTGGCTGGTCGGCTCCTACCCTAATGCCTGGACCGAGAGCTCGCTGATGGCTTCCTACGGGGGACAGAAGGACTTCCGCCTGCCGACCCCGGCGCCCGGACGGCTGTCCTTCGCCCAGAGCAACTCCTCGCTGCACCCCGAGGAGCAACTCGAGGCGGGCGCGCTCTGGCACCATCTGGAGCGGCACGGCATCTCCTTCCGCAATTACGGCGAGGGCTTCGAGCTGGCGGGTGTATTCGAGCAGCCGGGCTCGAAGCCCACCGGGGCCCGCTACTTGACCAACGTACCCATGCCCGAGCCGCTCTACCGGAACACCTCGCGCCAGTACCCGCAGTTCAACATGAACATCCCGGACCAGTACCGGGTCGCACAGTTTCTGGCCGAGGTCGAGCGGCTCTACCTGCGCGAGGGCCGGCCGTTGCCGCGGTTCATCTACATCCACTTGCCCAACGACCACCTGGCGCGGCCCCGGCCCCAGGACGGCTACCCCTACGAAGCCTCCTACATGGCGGATAACGATTACGCCTTGGGCCGCATCATCGAGTTTCTTTCCCACTCGCCCTGGTGGCGCCGGATGGCGGTCTTCATCACCGAGGACGACGCCCAGGGCTGGGTGGATCACATTGATTCGCACCGCACGCTCTTGCTGGTCGTGAGCCCTTACGCCCGCAAGAACTACGTCTCGCACGTCAACTCCAGCTTTCCCGGCCTGCTGAAGACGATCTTCCGGCTGCTGGGCCTGCCGCCCTTGAACCTGTTCGACGCCGCGGCCGCGGATCTGGCCGACTGCTTCACGGACCAGCCGGACTTCACGCCCTACCGGGCGCTGGCCGTGGACCCGCGGATCTTCGATCCGACCCAGGCGCGCGATCCGCTGGACCCCAAACCTTCCCCCCGCCTGGACGACCCGCGGGTGATCCGGGAACAGCTCCGCCGAGGGCGAGGCGCCGAACGCTGAGGCGGCGGTCCGGAGCGCCGGCCGGCGTGCTATGGTCTTTCTGATGGCCGGCGGGCCAGGGAGAGGCCGGAATGTATTTCCGGTTCACGCTCTTCAATACGCTCACCTTGCTGGTGATGGCCGCCACGCTGGCGATGGTCTGGGTGCGCCTGCGCTTTTCGCTTGAGAAGACCTGGCCCCTGGGCTATTACCTGATCGTGATCGCCTACGCGGAGGCTTTCGCCGGCTCGCTCAGTCCCTACTGGGTGTTCGCCGGGGTGGTCATCGGGCTTTTCCTGCGCTTCGAGTTCATGGGCGGTGTTGTGCTCAAGGGGATGCGCCTGGCGGAGATGGTCGTTTTCGGCTACGTGCTGCTGCGCGGCCTTCAGCTCCTGCTGCTCTGGCCTTGGTGAGCCGCCCTCACTCGACGCGGCGGATACGCGCGCCCAGGCCGGCCAGCTTCTGTTCGAAGCTTTCGTAACCGCGATCAATGTGGTAGACGCGATCCACCAGGGTCTCTCCGCGCGCCACCAGGGCGGCCAGCACCAGCGAGGCGCTGGCGCGCAGGTCGGAGGCCAGCACGGCGGCGCCGCTGAGCGGGCGGGGGCCGGTGACGACGGCGCGGTTGCCCTCCAGGCGGATGTCGGCGCCCATGCGCATCAGCTCGAGGGCGTGCATGAAACGGTTCTCGAAGATGGTCTCGGTGATGATCGAGACGCCCTCGGCCTGCGTGGCCAGAGCCATGTACTGGGCCTGAAGGTCGGTGGCGAAGCCGGGGTATTCCTCTGTGACGACGTCGGCCGCCTCGAGCCGTCCGGGGCGGCGCAGGCGCAGGGCGTCCGGGCCGGCGGGGCGAACCTCGGCGCCGGTCTGGCGCAGCTTGGTGAGCAGGGCGGTGAGGTGGTCGGGCCGGCAACCGGTCACCAGAACGTCGCCGGCGGTGATGGCGCCCGCGATCAGGAAGGTGCCCGCCTCGATGCGATCGGCGATGATGGCGTGCTCGGCGCCGTGCAGGCGGGGAACCCCGCGCACGCGGATGGTGGGGGTTCCGGCGCCCTCGATGTGCGCCCCCATCTTAGTCAGCAGTTCGGCCAGGTCAGCCACCTCGGGCTCGCGCGCGGCGTTCACCAGCAGGGTCTCGCCCTCGGCCAGCACGGCCGCCATCAACAGATCCTCGGTGCCGGTGACGGTGATGCGGTCGAAGCTGATCAGGGTCCCCCGCAGGCCGGCCGGGGCCTCGGCGATGACGTAGCCGTGCTCCTGGCGGATTCGGGCGCCGAGTTGCTCGAGGCCGGCCAGATGCAGATTGATGGGCCGCGCCCCGATGGCGCAGCCGCCGGGCAGCGAGACGCGCGCCCGCCCTGTGCGAGCCACCAGGGGCCCCAGCACCAAGGAGGAGGCCCGCATGGTCTTCACCAACTCATAGGGGGCTTCCGGCGCGTCGGGCGAGGCGGCCTCGACCCGCAAGACGCCGTCCCGAGACTCCACCGAGGCCCCGATGTGCTCCAGCAGGCGAATCATCGTCCGTATGTCCCGCACTTGCGGGATGCGGTGGAGCGTCACGGGCTCGGCGGTGAGCAGGCAAGCCGCCAGGGCGGGCAAAGCCGAGTTCTTGGCGCCGCTGACGGGGACCTCGCCTTCCAGCCGGACGCCGCCCTCGATCAGGAACTTATCCACCGAGAGCCTCCGAGACGCGTCCGCCGGCCGCCGCCAGCCGGGCTTCGGCCTGCTCCCGCTCCAACCTCAGGCGGGCCATCACGATAGCCACTTTCACCTGGCCGCCGGCCTCTTCCAGCAGGCGGGCGGCCTCCTGATAGCTGAGGCCGCAGGCGGCCGCAATGATGCGCCGGGCGCGGTCGGCCAGCTTGGCGTTCTTGGGCTGCACGTTGACCATCAGGTTGCCGAAGACGTGGCCCAGGCGGATCATGGCGGCGGTGCTGAGCATGTTGAGCGTCAGCTTGGTGGCGGTCCCGGCCTTCATGCGGGTCGAGCCGGCGATGACTTCCGGCCCGGGCAGGGGCGTGATGGCGATGTCCGCCAGGCGGGAAAGCTCGGAATCGGGCGTGCAACTGATGCCGATGGTGAGGGCGCCCAGGCGGCGGGCCCAGGCCACGGCGCCCAGCACATAGGGAGTGCGGCCGCTGGCCGCGATGCCCACCAGCACGTCGGCCGGACCGAAGCCGCGGGCCTGCAAGTCGCGGGCGCCCAAGGCGGGATCGTCCTCGCTGGCTTCGGCGGCCCGGGCCAGGGCGGCCTCGCCCCCGGCCAGGACGGCCTGCACCAGATCGGGCGGCACGTTGAAGGTGGGAGGGCACTCGGCGGCGTCCAGCACACCCAGCCGCCCGCTGGTTCCCGCTCCGATGTAGAACAAGCGGCCGCCTCGCCGGATGGCGGCCACCACGGCGTCCACGGCGCGGGCGAGATTGGGGATCTGTGCCCCCACGGCGGGAGCCACCTTGTGGTCCTCCGCGTTGATGATGCGGAGGATCTCGGCGGTGGGCAGGGCGTCAATGCCTTGGGAGGCCGGGTTGGGCTGTTCGGTGAGCAGCTCCTCGAACATTCAGGCCGCGCCCCCTCGGCGCATCACATCCAGGGTGGCCTCCAGGGCCAACCGCGCCGCCTCCTCGGGCGACTTGCCCTTCAAGCGGCCGAAGATCTCCGGGCTGACGGCGTCCCGGTAGCCGATCCGGCGCAGGGCGCCGAAGAACCCCTTCCAGTTGATGACGCCCTCGCCCGGCAGCAAGCGCTCGCTGTCGCGGATTTCCTCCGGCGGCAGATCGGGAGCATCGGCCACGTGTACGTGGACGATGGCCTGCCGTCCGGCTTTGAGAATATCCTCCGGCGTGGCCCCGGCGTGATGCCAGTGCCAGGCGTCCAGCAGCAGGCCGACGTTGGGGCCGCACTCGCGAGCGAACTCCAGCATCTCGTCCATGCGCCAAATGAATTCGTGGGGCCGGCTGCGGCGCAGATGCAGCGGCCCCAGGAACTCCAGGCCCAGGCGGACCCCGGCGCGGGCCAGCACGCGCGCCACGGCCCGGAAGCGCTCGCGGTACAGCCTGCGCAGCTCGGGCTTGGGAACGTCGGCGGAGGCGGCGATCCAGGTGACCATGCGCGGGCTGCCGATGTCCCGGGCGAAGTGGGCCGCCGGCTCCAACCGGGCCAGCGTCTCGCGGAAGGCGGCCTCGTCTTTGCGAAACTCCACCGGCAGGGACAGGGCGGAGGATCTCAGCTTCAGCTCCTTCAGCAGGGCGCGGGTGCTGTCCAGTCCCTCCTCCATGGCGCGCGCCAGGTTGACGTCCACGCCGCCGTAGCCGGTGCGCTGCGCCAGGTGCGCGAATTCCGGCCAGGGAACGCGGCCCACGGTGACGCCGTTCATCGAGACGAACATAGGCAGACCTCAGTAGTTGCGGTGACGCTCCCGGCGCGGGCGCTCGGCCCGACTCAAGGCCTTGGCGCCGGCCAGCTCCTCGCCGGCGGCGGCCAGGGCCTCGCGGTTCTCCATCAGCTTGGCGACCGCCCGGGCGATGTCCTCGACGTCCTGCTCTTCGCCCAGCAGCAGGAACTGAGGCAGCCAGACCGCCTCCCGGTAAGCGGCGCGCTCGGCCACCGGGCAGTGAAATTCGCGGTAATCCAGGGGCCGCGGGCGCTCCAGAGCCAGTTGGGGGAAGTCCTCGGCGCGGGCCGGAAACAGGTCGCTGCGGTAGACCGCCTCGTAAAAGCGCCCGTCGCAGGGGATGCCCTCGGCTTCCAGCGCAGCGGCGAACAGGTCGCGCGAGACACGCTCATCCGGCGGCCGGTACTGGAAGACGTAGCAGTAAATGGCCTGAACGGTGGCCTCCGGCTGGGGCGGCAGGGGGCGCACCCCTTCGATTCCCGACAGCAGGCGGCTGAGCAAAGCGGCGTTGTGCGCGCGGCGCTCGGCCAGCTCGGACAGGGCCTCCAGTTGCCCGATCAGCAGAGCGGCCTGGAACTCCGTGATGCGGTAATTCCAGCCTACCACGCGGTGCTTGAACCGGTCGGTCCGGCTGGCGCGCCCGCAGTTGATCAGCGACTCCAGCAGCTCCAGGTACTCGAGCCGCGAAGTGATGACGGCGCCGCCCTCGCCCGCCGTCATCAGCTTGCTGGATTGAAAACTGAAGCAGCCCAGGTCGCCCATCGAGCCCGCCCCGCGGCCCTTGTACCGCCCGCCGTGAGCGTGGGCGCAGTCCTCGATCACCAGCAGATCCCGCTCGACGGCCAGCTCCAGCAGACGGTCCATATCCGTGAACCGCATGGCCAGATGGACCGGAATGACCGCCCGCGTGCGGGGCGTGAGGGCGCGGCGGGCGGCTTCGACGTCCAGGCAGTAGGTGTCCGGATCAATGTCGGCGAAGACCGGGACGCCGCCGGCCGCCAGCACCGCGGCCGCAGTGCCGTCCCAGGTATAGGCCGGCACGATGACCTCATCGCCGAAGCGCAGGCCGGCGGCTTGAAGGGCGGCGGTCAAGGCGATGGTCCCGTTGGCCGCCAGGCAGCCGTAGCGGGCGCCGTGGAACTCGGCGAAGCGGCCGGCAAACTCAGCGGCGAAGGTGTTCGGGAAGGGGTAGCCTCCCCAGTTCCCGCTCTCGAAGACCTCCAGCAGGCGCCGCCGGTCGCCCTCCGTGTAGCGGGGCCAGGAAGGAAAGGGACGGTTTCGGACGGGGTTGCCGCCGACCAGCGCCGGTCGAACCATACCTCAAGGGTATATCGCAAAGGGGGGGCGGAGGAGGCGAGTTTCGGGCCCTGGCCCCCACTGCGAGCCCGTCGCGCCGGCCGCGGGCGGGCCCTCAGGCGTTGAAGGAGCTGCCGCAGCCGCAGGTCGAGCGCACGTTCGGGTTGTCGAATTTGAAGCCCGCCCCTTCCAGGGTCTCGACGTAATCAATCTTGGCCCCGTCCAGGTACAGCAGGCTGGCCTGATCAATGAAGACCTTCAGGCCGTCGAAATTGTAGGTCTTGTCGAGCATGCCCGGGTTGTTCTCGAAGGCCATCGAGTAGGTGAAGCCCGAGCAGCCGCCGCCGACGACCGCGATGCGCAGGCCGGCCGGTTTGGGTTCCGGCTGTTGATCCAGGATTTCCTTAACCTTCTGGACGGCTAGCTCCGTCATGTGGACCATGGCGTGATGTTCCCCCAGCTATATGGATGCGGTTCCGAAGACTATTGTCGCAGACCGGCCGTGCTGATTTCCAGGCCCCCGGGTAGCGCCGCGGCAGGATCGGCCGCGTCCCCGGGGGCGGCTCCGGGTTATGGAATCTGGTATCGTGATCAGGAACGGGCAGGGAGCGGCGCAGCCCCGGAATTGATTGAAACCCAAAGTCTCCGGGTCGCGTCTTCAGGCTCAGGATGAGCAGCCTGAGCGCTGTCTTGCCGCTTCCCCGGGCCGGTGATCGGATCCAGGCGAAAGTGAACCAGCGCGACAGCGAGGAAGCGGCCCTGGTGCGCCGGGTGCAAGCCGGCGACCAGGCGGCGTTCCGCGAGATCGTGGAGCGCTATCAGGCGAAGGTCTTCTCCATCATCTACGGCATCCTGCGCAACCATAACGACGCCGAGGATATCGCGCAGCAGGTTTTCACCAAGGTCTACTTCTCGATTGCGAACTTCGACTTCCGCAGCACCCTGCTCACCTGGATCTACAAGATCACCGTCAACGAGTGCTACGACTACCTGCGCAAGAAGAAGGTCCGCAAGCTGGTCTACGAGAGCGATTTCACCGAGGAGGAAAGCCTGCGCATGGAGAGCGCCGAACCGGCGCGGGACCAGCGGCCGCCGATTGACACCCAATTGGCTCAGCGGGACCTGGCGCTGAAGCTGCTGGCCCGGCTGCCCGCCGAGGAGCGTGACCTGCTGCTGCTCAAGGAAGTGGAAGGCCATTCGGTCGAAGAGCTGGCCGAAATGACCGGCATCAACGAGAACACCATCAAGGTGAAACTTTTTCGCGCCCGGCAGAAGCTGTTGAAAGCGGCCCAGCGGCTGTCGCGGCCCGCGCCGGGCCTGGCGCCGAGTTAATATGGCTTGGGAAGTGAAAACCCCTCCAAGCGGGCGGCAGACCCGCACTCCGGGCGGAGCCGACGGGCGGCCGGCAGCGACCGGCACGCCGGCGGACGGATCCCGGAAGGGGTTATTGGCGGAGTGCGAGGGAAGATTCCATGCATCGTTTGATCTGGGAGCGGCTGGAAGAACTCATCCCAGCGGCTCCGGGGACGGCTCTTTCTAGCGAGATCGAGGCTCACCTGGCCGCGTGCCGTGAATGCCGCGAAACGCTCGACGGCTTCCAGGCCCAGGCCCGGCTGGTGAGGGTGCTGCGCGGGCCGGACGAGGCCGGTCCGGCGCCGGGTTTCTATGCCCGCCTGATGGAGCGAATCGAGGCGCGGCGTTCGGCTTCGGTCTGGAACGCGCTGCTGGATCCGGCGTTCGCCTGGCGCTTGGCCTTCGGATCCCTGGCGGCGCTGCTGGCGCTGGGCGGCTTCCTGGCCATGAACGAAGCCTCTCCCGCCCCGCCCGCGGCTCTGCCGGTCTCCGTGATCGCCCTCGAGGAGCATCCGCCCGATCTGGGGGCGGACCTCCAGCGTGACCGGGACACCGTGCTGGTGACCCTGGCCACCTATAGCGAGTAGGCCCCCGATGACCCCCTCCTGCCGGGCCTATTGGCGGAACCCACGCATCATCGGAACCCTGTTGCTGGTCTTCCTGTGCGGGGCGGTGGTGGGGATGCTGGCCATGAGTCTCACCGGGCATCGCTGGCAGAACCCGAAGCAGCTTTCCTGGAAGGAAGGCGGCAAAGAGGTGACGCTCGAACGCTTCAGGCGCGAGCTGAACCTGACGCCCGAGCAGACGGCGCAACTGGAGACCATCCTGGACGATTTCTTCATGTACTATCACACGCTCCAGGCGCAACTGGACGAGGTGCGGGCCACCGGCAAGAACCGCATCCTGCGGGTGCTCGATCCCAAGCAGCGGCAGAAGTTCGAGCGGATGATGAGCGACCTGCAAGGCAAGCAGTTGCGCTGAGCGGGCGGGCGATCCCTGGGTGTGCTGCTAGGGCATAAAGGCTTGGGTGGATAGGCGGCTCGGGTTGCTTTCTGTACCGTCCGGACGGTATATTGAAGCCGTAACCCATGTCCTCCAGAGACCGCATCCTCCAGGCCGCCGAGCGCATCGTCCTGCGCGACGGCGTCGCCCACCTCACCTTGGAGGCGGTGGCCGCCGAGGCAGGCCTCAGCAAGGGCGGCGTCCTCTATAACTTCCCCACCAAAGACGACCTGGTCCGGGGCATGATCAACCGGCTCATCCAGACCTACGAGAGCCGGATGCGGAGGCTGTTCGAGCAGGATCCGGAGCCGGTCGGGCGCCGGCTGCGGGCCTTCTTGAACGCTTCGTTCCCGGAACCCGACGAGGAATACCGGCGCTCGCTGCAAGTGAGCGCCGCCTTGCTGGCTGCAGTGAGTACGAATCCCGCCATGCTGGCGCCGGTGCAGGAGGAATTCCGCAAGTGGCAAGAGTGGGTCCAGCAGGACGGACTGGACCTCATCAACGGGGCGATCGTGCGGCTGGCGGCCGAAGGCCTGTGGCTGGCCGACCTGTTCGGGCTGGCGGAACTGGCGCCGGAACTGCGCCGGCAGGTGCTGGAGAGACTGAGGGAGTTGACGCGTCAGCAGGGAGGAGTAGCAAGCGAGAATGCCGAAGCTGGTTTGGTGGTGGATCGTACCGGCGGCGCTGGCGGCGGCGCCGGAGAGCCTGAGGCCGGAAGCGCCTGAAGCGGTCACGCTGGAGCAGGCGGTCCGCATCGCCCTGGAGCGCCACCCGGATGTGGGCAAGGCTCGCGCCGGCGCGGAGGCGCTGAAGGGCAAGATCCGGGAGGTGCGCTCGCAAGCGCTGCCGGAGGTCAGCATCAACGCCAACGCCCTGCGCTTGCGGGACCCGAGCCTGCTGAACGCATCCGGGCTGGACAAGTTCCCCAAAGAGCTGCGCGACGCGCTGGTGCCCGAGGGGGTGAATCTCTTCGACTACCACCTGCGGGTGCGCCAGCCGCTGTACACGGCCGGCAAGGTGGGTAAGGCGTTGAAGCTGGCCTCGGTGGAGGCGGAAGGTTCGCTGGCCGAGATTGACCGGGCCGAACAGGATCTGGCGCTGGAGGTGGTGAAGGCCTTCTACGGGTTGCTCTGGGCGGAGCGCTATCGGGCCCTGGCCGAGCAGACCCTGGAGCAGAAGCGACGGCACGCCGCGATGGCCCGCAGCCGGTTCGAGGCCGGGGTGGCGACCGAAGTGGACGTGCTGCGCTCGGAAGTGGCGGCGGCCAACGCACAGCCCGAGCTGCTGCGGGCGGAGAACGCGGTCCGGCAGGCGCGGGCGCTGCTGAACTTCTATCTGGTGCGTCCGGCGGACTTCCCCACGCAGGCTCTGGGCGAGCTGAGCGAGCAACCCTGGGAGGAACAAGACCTGGAAGAGCTGGCGCGAGAAGCCCTGCGGCGGCGGCCGGACCTACAGCGGCTGCGTGTGGCCGAAAGGAGCGCCGCGGTGCAACTGGACCTGGCGCGGGCGGAGAGCCGGATGCGGGCGGATCTGGAAGCGGCTTACGGCATTTCCTCGCGCCTGCTGGAGAACCTGGGCAACAGCAAGTACGCGCGCTGGAGCGTGGCGGTGAACTTCACGCTGCCGGTGTTCGACGGCTTCCGCCGTAGCGGGCTGGTCTGGCAGGCGGCGGCCGCGCAGCGCGCCGCCCGGCTGGAGCGGGAGAAAGCCGAGCAGCAAGTTCGTCTGGCGCTCCAGCAGGGCCTGGACGAGCTGCGGGCGGCGCGGCAGACAATCGCGGCGGCGCGGGCCGGCGTCCGAGAGGCGGAGAAGGTGCTGGAGATGATGGAGAACAATTACCGGTACGGCGCAGCGACCACTCTGGACGTGATGGACGCCCAGACCGCGCTGGCGCTGGCACGAACCAATCTGCTGAAGGGTCTCTATGACTATTCGGTCGCTCGGGCCGGTCTGCGCTGGGCGGCGGGGAGGACGCCGTGGGAGTGAACGGGGCGCTGCGGAGGGCGGGTTGGACGGCTTGGGCGGCGGTGCTCGGGCTGGCGGTCGGCTGCGGCCGCCAGCAGCCTGCCCCGGCC
>JBBIMA010000036.1:0-39667 GCA_037444625.1 Solibacteraceae bacterium | reverse complement strand
GCGCCCCTGTTCGCCGCTCTGGAATCCGAAGCCGCCCCCGAGGGACCGTCCGCCGAAGCGGCCGAGGAGGTCTCGCCCGGACCGGCCGAGCCGGCGCCGCCCGCGGCCGAGCAGGCGGGCGAAGCGGCCGAGACGCCGCCCGGGCCGCCTTCCAACAAACAGTGGTACATCCTTCACACTTACTCCGGCTTCGAGAAGAAGGTGGCCGAGTCGCTGCGCAGCCGGGCGCAAGCCTTCGGCTACGCGGACAAGATCGGGCAGATCCTGATCCCCATCGAGCAGGTGATCGAGGTGCGCGGAGGCAAGAAGGTCCCCAGCGAGCGCCTGATGTACCCCGGCTACGTGCTGGTCGAGATGGAGATGAGCGACGACCTCTGGCACGCCGTGCGCTCGACGCCGCGCGTGACCGGATTCGTGGGCGGGGGCAACAAGCCCGTGCCCTTGAATCCCAAGGAGGTGGAGGAAATCCTTTACCGCCAGGCCACTTCGGCCGAGCGGCCGCGGCCCAAGCAGACCTTCGAGAAGGGCGAAATGGTGCGCATCACCGACGGACCCTTCACCAGCTTCTCGGGCAAGGTGGACGAGGTGAACGCCGAGCGGAGCACCTTGCGCGTGCTGGTGACGATCTTCGGCCGCGCCACTCCGGTCGAGCTGGAGTTCGGGCAGGTGGAGAAGATTTAGGCCGCCCGGCGGCCCTGAGGTTTTTCGATGGCTAAGAAAGTAACGGCACAGGTGAAGTTGCAGATTCCAGCCGGCAAAGCGACGCCCGCCCCGCCGGTGGGGACCGCGCTCGGTCCGCAGGGCGTCAACATCATGGAGTTCTGCAAGGCGTTCAACGCCAAGACCGCCGGCAAGGACCAGGAAGGCCTGATCATCCCGGTGGTGATCACGATCTACTCGGACCGCTCCTTCACTTTCATCACCAAGACCCCACCGGTGCCCGTGCTCGTCAAGCGGGCAGTCAATCTGGCCAAGGGCTCGCCCGAACCGAACAAGAACAAGGTCGGCAAGATCACCGAGAAGCAGGTCGAGGAAATCGCGCGCATCAAGATGCCGGACTTGAACTGCTTCGACCTGGAGGCGGCCATCCGCTGCGTCCGGGGCACCTGCCGGAGCATGGGCGTCGAGATCGTGCCCTGAGCCGGCCGCCCGGGAGCCCTCAGGCGTTCTTCACGGGACGGACCACGCCGCCCGGCGCGCCGTAGCGGTGCCGCACCGCCCGCCAGCGGGCCGTACCGTACTCATCCAATCCCGCCTCGCCTTCCAGGCCCTCGGCAGTGACGCGGCCCGCGAACTCGTAAGCGATACGCGTGCCCTCGAAGCGGTGGGAGCTGCGGAACCAGAGGCGGTCGCCCTCCACCCAGCCGCGCAGGTCGCCCGCCAGCGTCTCGCTGCGGTGCGTGCCTACCAGCTCCGTGCCGCGCTGCTCGAAGACGAAGACGTGCTGGGCGCTGCCGCAGACGAAATCCAGCCGGGCGTCCCACTGGCCGGCCACTTCGGCCGGCGGATCGGCGGAGCGCTCGGGGGCCTGGACTTGGGGCGGCCGGGCCAGCAGCGCGTGCAGCCGCTCGGCCACGATCTCGGCCTCGCCCGGCGACATCATGTAAGGCATGATGGTGACCGAGCTGCGTGCCGGCTCGCGCGCCGTGCCGGTCGAGCCTGCCAGCACGATGCGCGGATCGCCCTCCAATAGGAGCTTCTCGACCGCCTGACCCCAGAGGCCCAGGCGCCTCCCGTCCCAGGAAATGCGCAGGCGGGGCGCGTGATTGGAGAGGCTCTCCGGCTGCAAGACCTCGGTCTGGACGCCCTCCAGGCGGCGCACGCGCCGCGCGATCAGCTCAAGCCAGGATTCCCACTCGGCCCATTCGGCCTTGTGATCGCGCTTGACCCAGGCTTCGACCGCCGCCAGCATCCCCATGATCTCCTCCTTGCCCACCTTCATGGAGCGGCCGAAGCTGTGGTGCGGCGCGCTGTTCAGAAAGGCCGCCTGGAGCAGGTCCTTGGGCCCCAGCAGCAGGCCGGCGCACTGCGGCCCGCGGATGCATTTGCCGCCGCTGTAGGCCACCATGGTGGCGCCGCGCTGGAGGTGGATGTTGGGGATGGTGAGCCGTTCGGCGGCCGCGTCCACCAGAATGGGCACGCCCCGGGGGCGCGCCACCTGGGCGATCGTCTCCAACCCGAGCGGCCCGCGATCGCCCGGACCGGCCAGCACCATGATGAGCGCGGTGCGCGGATTGATGGCGGCCGCCAGCTCCTGCTGATCGGCGACCTCGACGATGCGCACGCCCAGCATGCGCAGGGCGTGGTCGTACACGTTGCGCGAGTAGCGGGGCGCGATGACTTCGTTCTTCAAGCGCGGGTCGGGGAGGCGCTGGATCTTTTCCGGGTCGGCCCCGGCGATGCAGGCGGCGGTGGCGTGGGTGAGGGCAGCGGCGCAGCCGGCGGTGACGATGCCCCACTCCGCGCCGGTCAACTCGGCCAGGCGCTTGCCGACCGCCTCCATGAGCTCGTCCAGGTGGACGTAGTAGCGCGAGGCTTCGTCCATGGCCCGCTTGACTTCGGGCAAGGTGAGCGAACCGCTGATGATGGTGAAAGTCCCCTTGCAGTTGATCAGCGGGCGGACGCCGATGGCGGTGTAAATGTTACGGCCGAGCTGGTAGGCGGCCTGGGCGCGGGCGAGGCGCCCGCCGGTGAGGCCGAGGACGCCCAGCAGGCCGCTGCGGCGGAACAGGTCGCGGCGGGTGGAATGCTTCAGGCGGTCGAACAGCATGAGAGCCTCCTATGGCACCAGGCTAGCGCAACGCGCGGCGGGCGGCGCTCAGCGCGCTGGGGTCGGCTGGTGGTAGTTCGGGTAAGGGGGTTTCTTGGGGGCCGGGGGCGGGTTCTTGCGGAGCGCCTCCAGGACCACTTCGACCGCCTTTTCCAGTTGCGGGTCGCGCCCGGCGCGCCAGGCGGCCGGATCGAACTCGACCTCGATATCGGGTGGGACGCCGTGGTTTTCGACGTCCCACTGGCCCTCGGTGTTGAAGAAGGCCAGGTTGGGGGCGGTGACCATGCCGCCGTCCATCAGAGGCGGGAAGCCGAAGATGCCTACCAGCCCGCCCCAGGTGCGCTTGCCGACCAGCGGCCCGAGGCGCGCCTTGCGGAAGTACCAGGGCATGGCGTCGCCTCCCGAGCCGGCGTATTCGTTGATGATCATGGCCTTGGGGCCGAAGATGGCGGCCAGGGGCGTGGTGAAGATCTCGCCGTAGCGCGTCGTCCAGTAGTTCATCAGCGGCCGGCGCATGTAGTCAATGATGTAGTCGGCCGCCATGCCGCCGCCGTTGAAGCGCTCGTCAATCACGGCCGCCTGCTTGTCCACCTGGGAGAAGTAATACCGGTTGAAGTTGGTGTAGCCGGCCTCGGCCGTGTTGGGCAGGTAGACGTAGGCCACGCGCCCGCCGCTCATCTGATCCACCTTGCGGCGGTTCTCTTCGATCCAGGCCAGGTGGCGCAGGCCGGCTTCGCTCTCGACGGGGACCACGGTGACCTCGCGCGAGCCGGCGCCGGCCGGGTCGGGTCCCACGCGCAGGCGGACCTGCTTGCCGGCCGTGCCCTCGAAGAAGCTGTAAAGGTTGGCCGGCGGGCGGACGTCGCGCCCGTTGACCTCCAACAGATATTCGCCCGCCTGGACGTTGACGCCGGGCTGCGTCAAGGGAGCGCGCAGCTCGGGGTTCCAGTTCTCGCCGCTGAAGACGCGGGCGAAGCGATAGCGCCCGTTCTCGATGCGATAGTCGGCGCCGAGCAAGCCGACGCTGACGCGGCGCGCCTCGGGCTGGGCGGGGCCGCCGGCGCGCACGTGGCCGAGCGAGAGCTCGCCCAGCATTTCGCTGAACAGGTAGTTCAGCTCGGCGCGCGAGGCTACGCTATCCAGGTACGGCTCGTACTTCCGGACGGCGGCCTGAAGATCCAGCCCGTGCAGGCCGGGATCATAGAGGAAATCGCGCTCGATGCGCCAGACCTCGCGATACATCTGCCGCCATTCGGCCCGCGGGTCCACGCGGACTTCCATGCCTTCCATTTTCAGCACGCCGTCGCCGGGCTTGGGAGGCTGCGCCGTGCCGACGATGGCCCACTGCTCGCCCTTGCGGTAGAGCGCCTTCTCGCCGTTGCGGGAGACGTGGAAGGCCGCCACCTGCTCCAGGAATCTCTCGGTCTTGCGGCTCCGGAGGTCGAACTTCTGGATGGTGGCGGTCTGACGGAAGCGCCCGGCGGTCGGATCGGCCTCGGCCAGAAAGAGCACGCCGGTCTTGCCCACCGCCAGGCCGACGTAGTTGCGGGCCGGGACGGGCAGGGCGAGGATGCGCTGGGAAATGTTGTCGAAGTCAATGCGCAGGGGGGCGGGCGCCGCGGCTTCCTCCTTCTTGGGGGGCTCCTTGGGTTTGGCGGCCTCCTGCGGTTTCTCCTCGTCGCTTTCCGGCGCCAGCGGGGAGGGGAGGTCCTTGCGCAACACGATCAGATAGACGCTGCGGCTCACGGGGCGGTTGAAGCCGGACATATCCAGCCAGCCGCTGGTCGGGCCGGCGTCGGTCGAGGCGGTGAAGTAGAGTCGCTCGCCGTTGGGATCGAAGACGGCGTAGCGGGCGTCGCTCATGCCGTCGGTGACCTGGCGGCTCTTGCTCTCTTGGAGGGAATAAATGAAGACCGCCCGGAAGTGGTTGCGGAGCTGGCGGGTGTAGGCCAGCCAGCGGCTGTCGGGCGACCAAGCGGGATCCAGCGTGCGTTCCGGCTTGGAGTAAGTGTCGGTGTCCACCCGCACGGGAGTGCGTTTGTCGAGATCCACGTACCAGAGGTTGAGCCGGGCGTCGGTGTAAGCGATTTTCTTGCCGTCGGGCGACCAAACGGGCGCGTAGTAAAAGGAGGGCGGACTGCCCAGGTCCATTTTCTCGACCGGCCCCAGACCGCTCTGGTCCCGGATATGCAGGGCGTACTCGCCGGACTCGTCCGAGAAGTAAGCGATACGCTTGCCGTCCGGCGACCAGGCGGGATAGCGCTCGGCCACGCCCGGGGTGTCGGTGAGGTTGCGGATATCTCCCTTCTCGACGGGGACGGTGAGAATCTCGCCGCGGGCTTCGAAAACGGCCCGCACGCCCGTGGGGGAGATACCCGCTTCGCGGATCGAGCGCGCCACCCGCTCGAAGCGGGGACGCACGGCCGGCAAATCTCCCGCCAGCCGGATGTCAATCTTGCGCGAGCGGCCGGATTTGAAGTCGTATAAGTTCAACTCGCCGAACTGCTCGTAGACGATGGCGTCCGGCCCGGCGGAGGCGGACTTGAAATCCAGTCCGGTGTTGCGCAGGACCTCCTTGACTTGGCGCGTCGCGGTGTCGTAGGCGAACAGGGAGAACGCCCCGTTGCGGTCGGAGAGGAAATAGATGCGGTTGCCCACCCACATGGGGTAGTAATCGTTGGAGTTATCGCGGGGAATCTTCTCGATGCGGGAATCTTTTAAGTCCGCGATCCAGATGGGTGACGTGCGCCCGCCGCGGTAACGCTTCCAGGCTTCGAAGGCGGGCGCCAGGGGCGTATAGGCCAGGCGAGAGCCGTCCGGAGAGTACGATCCCTGCTCAGCCATGGGCAAGGGGAGCTCTTCCGGGAAGCCGCCCTCGAGCGGAATCGTGAACAGCCGGCTGAAACGGGAATAGCTATGGCGCGCCGAGCGGAACAGGATGCGCTTTCCGTCCGGCGTCCAGCCCACGACGTGATCGGCGCCCGGATGCCAAGTCAACCGCCGGGGCAGGCCGCCCTGGGCGGCGACCACGTAGACGTCCAGGTTGCCGTCGTACTCGCCGGTGAAGGCGATCTGGGAGCCGTCGGGGGAAAAGGCGGGATCGGTCTCGATGCCGGGGGCCGTGGTGAGCCGGCGGGCTTCGCCGCCCTCACGCGGGGCGATCCACAGATCGCCCGCATAGCAGAAGACCACCTGGGTCCGGCTCAGGGAGGGTTTTTGCAGCAGCCGGGGACGGTCGGTCTGGGCCGGCAGGGCCCCGGCCATCAACAGCAGGAGAGCGAGCGTTCTACTCATAGGTTTTCATTCCAATACGACGATGGTGTCAATGGGGTTCCGCAAGCCCGCCGGCAAGCGCAACAACAGCCCTCCCTGGACGCGGCGCAGGCTGACCGGAGCGCCGTCGGGAAAGACTTTCGCCTTGCGAACGCCCGGGATGTCGGGCAGGGCCAGCAATTCGTCGGGCCAATCCAGGACGTGAACGTAGACCTTGCCTGCCTTGCGTGTGGTGACGCCCCAGGGGCGTGGGGTAACAGGCCCGCCGCGCGTGCCGTAGATCGCCTCGCCGTTCCGGCGCAGCCACTGGCCGATACCCCGCAGGCGCTCGGCGAACTCGGGCTGGATCCTGCCGCTGGGCATCGGCCCGACGTTCAACAGGAAATTGGCGTTATAGCCGGCGGCGCGCACCAGATAGCGAATCAGCTCGGGGACGCTCTTGTAGCGGTCGTCCTTGGCGTTGTAGCCCCAGGAGCGGTTGATGGTCTCGCAGGTCTCCAGGGGCAGCCGGCCGATCTCGGCCTCGGCATTGAAGCCGGCGGTGTTCTGCCCGGGCAAATCCTTCTCGAACATCTGGAAGTCCTCACCCTCGAAGGGGCGGCGGTGATGGTTGTTGCCGATGAGCGCGGCCGGCTGGAGACGGTGAATGAGCGAGTAGGTTTGCGGGAGGCGCCAGTCGGCGCCGGGACGGTCCCACCAGCCGTCGAACCAGATGCCGCCCAGGGGCCCGTAATCGGTGAGCAGCTCGCGAAGCTGGGCGTCGAGGTAATCCAGGTAGCGATGCCAGTCGCCGCCCTCTGCCCGGCCGGAGTACTGGCCGGTGCGCCCGCGCGGGTAGTAATCGGGATGATGCCAGTCCAGGTGCGAATGGTAGAGGAACAGCTTGAGGCCCTGCTTGCGGCACTCCTCGGCCAGCATCCGGACGACGTCTTTGCCGTAAGGGGTGGCGTCCACGATGTTCCAGCGGCTCTGGCGAGTGCCCCACATGGCGAAGCCGTCGTGGTGCTTGCTGGTGAAGGTGATGTAGCGCATGCCGGCCTCTTTGGCCAGGGCCACCCACTCAGCGGCGTTGAACTCGACGGGGTTGAAGCGCGGCGCCAGTTTCTCGTATTCGGCCACGGTCATCCTGCGGTTGTGCATGACCCATTCGCCGTCGCCCAGCACGCTGTAGACGCCCCAGTGGACGAACAGGCCGAACTTGGCATCTTGGAACCACTCGCGCATTTGGAGGTTCTCGGGCGCAGGCCGGTAAGTCTGGGCCGAAACGGACGCGGCCAACCACAGAGCAGGCAGCAATCGCGCGAAGCGCATGTCCTAAATTATGCCTGTTGGAGAAGTGCAGCGGGGCGGCGTTCAGTATCCCTGGCGCTTGTCCACCAGGTTGCGCAGCGGCTCGCCGCGGCGAAAGCGCTCGAAGTTCTCCAGGAACAGCTCCATGGCGCGGCGCTTCCAGCCGGGGAAGTGGTCGGCGCAGTGGGGGGAAAGCAGCAGGTTGTCGAGCCGGTAGAAGGGATGGCCCGCGGGCAGCGGTTCCCGCTCGAAGACGTCCAGGGCGGCCCCGCGCAGGCGGCCGGCCTCGAGCGCCCGCACCAGAACGTCCTCCTGGACGACCGGACCGCGCCCGATGTTGATGAGCACGGCGGTCGCCTTCATCGCCTCCAGTTCGGCCTCCCCGATCAGCCCGCGCGTGGCGGGGGTGAGCGGCAGGGCCACGACCAGGTAGTCGGCCAGCGCCAGAAGATCGGGCAGCCCCTCGGGACCGAACAAGCGATCGGGCGGGGGATCCTCGGCGTCGCCCCCCGGCCGGCGGCGCAAGGCGGCGATTCTCATGCCGAAGGCGCGGGCGCGCCGGGCCACCGCGCGCCCGATGTCGCCGTAACCCAGGATGGCAAGCCAGCGGCCTTCCACCAGCTCAATGTCGAAGGGATCCCAGAGGCCGGCCGCCTGGCTGCGCACCATCCGCCGCAGTCCCTTGGCGAAGAACAGCACGGCCGCCAGGGCGAACTCCCCCAGCGAATCGCTGTAAAGGCCGCGCGAGTTGGTCAGGGGCACGGCACTGGCCGTCAGCTCGGGAAACAGCACGTTCTCGACTCCGGCGCTGGCGCTGTGCACCCAGCGCACGCGCGGCGCCATCGCCCAGACTTGCTCCAGCAGCGCGCGGGGCGCAAACCAGGAGAGGATCACGTCGGCCTCGGGCGCCGCCGCTCGGAAGGCTTCCGGCAGGTTCCCGGCGGCGATGTGTGTCTGCTCCGGCAGGCGCTCGAGCAAGGCCAGCTCGGCCTCGGCCGGATCGGCCAGCACTAACAGCGTCCAGCGCGTCATTCCAGGAAATGTAACATGCGGCAGCCGAAGCTCGGTCAGGGCGACAGCACGCGGATCTCCCGGCGCTCGCCCTCCAGCCGGCCGAGGTGAATCTCGATCCGCTCCGGCGGCCAGAAGCCGGGGAATTTCTCGCCCCACTCGACCAGCACTACGGCCTGTTCGTCCCAGAGTTCCTCCAGGCCCAGCGTCTCCAGTTGGGCGGCGCTTTCGATGCGGTAGAGGTCCACGTGATAGACCTTAGGCCGATCGCCGTACTCGTGGACCAGGGTGAAGGTCGGGCTGAAGACCTCCTCCGGCGGGGCCGCGCCCAAGCCGCTCACCAGGCCCTTGGCCAGGGTGGTCTTGCCTGCGCCCAGTTCGCCGACCAGCAGCACCACGGAGCCAGGGGCCAAGCGGGCCGCCAGCCGCCGGCCCAGCTCTACGGTCTCCTCTTGCGAGGCGGTGTGAAAGACCTCCACGGCGGGAACTCAGCAGAACCAGGTGGGCGGACGGCCCGCGCGAATCTCCCGCATGGCCCGGGGAAAATGTTTCAGCAGATCGGTGGCGATCAGCGCCTGTTCCCCCGTACGGGCCGCCCCCAAATCCCCCGCCAGCCCGTGCAGGTACACGCCCGCGGCCGCGGCCCGCGCCGGCTGCGCCGGAAACTGAGCCAGCAAGCCGGCTATCGCCCCGGTCAGAATGTCGCCCGCGCCGCCGGAAGCCAGCCCGGGACCGCCCGTAGGATTGACCCGCACGGCGCCCTCGGGCGAAGCGACCAGCGTGCGATACCCTTTGAGCACCAGCACCACCTGGCGCCGCTGCGCGAAATCTCGCGCGACGCCTACGCGGTCGGCCTGCACTTCGCGGGTCGAGATCCCCGCCAGGCGAGCCATCTCCCCCGGATGGGGCGTGAGGATGCGCACCCGGCCGGCGGCCTGAAAAGGGAAGCCGGCCAGGGCGTTCAGCCCGTCGGCGTCAATCACCATCGGATGGGGGAGTCGCTCGACGAGCCGGCGCACCAGCGCCACGGTCTCCGGATGGGTGCCCAAGCCGGGTCCGATCGCCAACACGTCCTTGTTTTCCGCCAGGGCGGCCAGGCGCTCGAAGGCGCCCTCCGCGACGGCGCCCTCCCCGGTCTCGGGCAGCGCCTCGGTCATCAGCTCGGGAGCGTGGGAGGCGATCAAGGGCAGGGCGGAAGCCGCCGAAGCCACCGTCACCAGGCCCGCGCCGGCGCGCAGCGCGGCCAATCCGGCCATCGCAGCCGCACCCGACTTGCCCCGCGATCCGGCCAACACCAGCAGGTGGCCGAAATCTCCCTTGTGCGACCAGGGAACGCGCGGGGCGAACAACTCGGCGAACTCCCCTGCCTCGGCCAGGGAGAGGAAAATCGAGTCGTCATTTTCGTACATCTCGGGCGGACTGCCGATCGGGGCCACGCGCAGCCGGCCGACCCGCCGGCAATTGGGCGGCAGGATCTGGGCCACCTTGGGGGCGGTGAAGGTCACGGTGTAGTCGGCCTGGACCGCCTCGCCCGGCGTCTCGGCGGCGTCGCTCTCGACGCCCGAGGGAATGTCCACCGCCACCACTTTGGCCAGCGGGAAACCGGTGTTGATCTCCCGGATCCACTCCCGCATCGGCCCGGCGGCGGGACCTTGCAGGCCGGTGCCCAGCAAAGCGTCCAGCACGAGCGTGGCGCGCCGCATGGCGGGGGTGATCTCCCGCGCCGTCGGGCAACCCACCAGGCGCAGCATGCGGTAGTTCTGGGCGGCGTCGCCTTTGAGTTCCTCCGGCGGGGCCGTCAGGACCACATGCAGCTCGGCGGGCCGGAAGCGCGTGAAAAGCTGCCGCGCCACCACCAGGCCGTCACCGCCGTTATTGCCCTTGCCGCACAGGATGACGATGCGCTGCCGGTCCAGGGGCGCGAAGGTCTCGGCCAGAAACTCGACCACGCGATGCCCCGCGTTCTCCATCAAGACGATGCCCGGGATGCCCGCCTCGATCGTGCGGCGGTCCACCTCGCGCATCTGAGCGGCGGTGAGAATCTTCATCCCTGCCTCTCCCGAACAGCGTCTCTGGTCTGCCCGGCGGCCAGCGCCTCCAGCCGGCGGAGGTTGGCGTGCTCGCCCATGACGATGAGGAAGTCGCCCGCCTCGATCACCGCCTCGGCCGGGGGATTGAACACCATCCGGCCGTCCGCCTTGCGGATGGCCAGCACGATCACGCCCAGATCGCGGCGCAACTGAATCTGCTTGAGCGAGCGGGACACCAGCTCGCTGGGTTCGACCACCGGCACCTGCTCCATGCCCACTTCCAGACCCATGCTGCGCGTGGTGACGTCCAGGAAGCGCACCACGTGCGGGCGCAGCAGGGAAAGCGCCAGCAGGTGGCCGGCGTTGGCGTAAGGGGCGAAGACCGTGTCGGCGCCCGCCCGGCGCAGCTTCTGCTCGGCCTCCTCCTCGGCCGCCCGGGCCGCCACGTTGAGCATGGGGTTCAGCGTCTTGGCCGACAGGATGACGAAGAGATTCTCGGCGTCGGTGGCCAGGGCGGCGATCAACCCCCGGGCGCGCTCGACGCCCGCCTCGCGCAGCGTTGCGTCCTGGGTGGCGTCGGCCTGGAGCGCGGGGAGGCCGGCCCGCAGGGCCCGTTCGATGCGCTCCGGGTTGCGGTCCACCACCACCAGGGGAACCTCCGCCCGGCGCAATTCTTCGGCCGCCGCCCGGCCCACCCGGCCGAAACCGCAGACGATGTAGTGTTGCTTCAAGCCTTCGATCATGCGTTTGTTGCGTCGCCTTCCGAAGATCTCACCCAACTCGGCCGCCACCAGCGACTGGGTCAGCGCGCCGATGGCGAAGAACATCAGACTCACGCCGAAGACGATCAGGGCGGTATTGAAGAGCCGGCCGGCCGGGCTGAGCTCGTGGACTTCCCGGTAGCCCACGGTGGTGATCGTGATCAGCGTCATGTAAAAGGCGTCCGCGGCGGGCCAACCCTCGATCAGCATGAAGCCCGCCGTGCCGATCCCCAGCAGGGACCCTACGGCGCCCGCCAGCCACAGCAGCCGTCGCCGCACGGAGTTCATGCCCGCCTAGAGCCTCCGCGCCAACAGCATGGTCATGTCGTCTTGCAGTTCGGCCGAGCCGGTCCACTGGCGCACCGCTTCGGCCACCGCCGCCAGGATCTCCTCGCCGTCGCTGTCCGCCTTGCTCAACAACAACTCGATGAGCCGCTGTTCGCCGAACATCTCGCCGTATTCATTCTCGGGCTCGGTGACCCCGTCGGTGAAGCAGACCAGCAGGTCCCCCGGTTGCAGCCGGAGCATGCTCTCCCCGTATGAAACCGAGGGGAAGGCCCCCACCACCGTGCCGTTGATTTCCAGCCGCAAGGGCTGCCCCCGGCGAATGAGCACCGGGGGCGGATGGCCGGCGTTGGTGTAAACCAGCCGGCCGGTGGCGTCGTCGTAGACCGCGAAGTAAAACGTGGCGAACTTTTCCGGCGGCGTGTAGGCGTAGAGGTGCTGGTTGAGGCAGCTCACCAAGGCGGCGGTGGAGAACGACAGAGCGGCGGAGCCGTCCCCGGCCGCGGCGGCCAACTCGCGCTGGGTGCGAAGCTGGGCGCGCATGCTGGACTGCAAGGTGGCCATCAGCAGGGCGGCCGAAATTCCCTTCCCCGCCACGTCGCCGATGGCCATCGCCACCCGGGAGTCCGGCAGGCTCATGTAATCGTAGTAGTCGCCTGAAACCAGGCGGGCCGGCCGGCAGCAGGCCGTCAGGCGCAGGGTGCGCGCCTCCGGTACGGCCCGAGGGAAAAGCTGGTTCTGCACCTCGCGGGCGATCTCCAGTTCGGATTGCAAGCGCTCCTTTTCCTTGGCCACCGCCAGCAGGCGCTCCAGGTTCTCGGTCATGCGGTTGAACGAGCGGCCCAGCTCGGCGAGCTGATCCTGGCCCCGGACTTCGATGCGGTGGCTGAAATCGCCCTGCATCACCTGCTGCGTGCCGCGGTACAGTTCGTGGACCGCGCGCGTAATGGTGCGCGTCAGGTTCACGCCGATCAGCAGCGAGACCAGCTCCACGACCAGGAAGGCGCCCGCCACCGCCAGGAACAACACGGTGGCGGCATAGGCCATCGTGACGCCTTCGCGCCACTCGACCGTCTGGCCGAAAACCGTGCGCAGCACCGCCGAGCAACGAGTGCGGATGAACAACACCCGCTTCTCGGTCCGGTTGGGCGTTTCCCAGACCGCCAGGGCCACGGGCGAAATGTAGTCCACCTCGCGGTCCAGCCGATGGGCGGGGGGCGGCAGGCGCGAACGGCCGACCTCCGGCCGATATTCCTTGCCCTGGTAGACGATGCGGGGCCGGCGCCCCCCCGCCGGGGCTGCGGGCGCGATGATGGAGACATCGCCCACCCCGGGCGAAAGGCGGGCCAGTATCTCAGGATCCAGCGGCGCCAGCAGGGTGACCTCGGCCGGCCCCTTCACGCTATGCGCCCACAAGTACAGCGCGCCGTCTTTGAGCAGGGGGCCGGCGGAATCCCCCCATCCCCGGGGCGGAGGCGCCAGCCGGGCCTCCTCCGGATAGCGCCACTGCGCGCCGCCCCGGCGCACCAGCATCTCCAGCCCCGGGTGGCGATCGCGCAGGTACGGCCCGATCCAGCGCAGGCGGTCGCCCAAGGATCCGGCGGGCGTCGCGGCCAGACCCTGCGCGGCGTCTATCAGGCCGCTGGTCCGCCGCTCCAATCCGGTCGTCACCAGGTAAATGGCGATTTGCCCGGTCAGGATGAAGGCCCCGATGCCTACCAGCGCCGCCAGCAGCACCACCGGGACGACGCCGATAAACACGTAGGCAACCAGCAGCCGGTTGCGCAGGCGCCAAATCGTGCGGCGGATGCCGAACCGGACGGCTCGCAACAGAACCCCGGCGCCCAGCACCACCGCGGCTACGGCAAACAAAGTTGCCGCCAGCCCGCCGGGACTCAGGGCCCACGCCGCCAGGTAGGCGGCCGCGGCAGCCAGGAAGGCCTTCTCCAGCCGCCCCAGCCTGCCGGCCAGATTGCGTACCCGCCGCCACATCGCCGCGTGGTTCTATGGTAGCGCCTGGAGACCCTTCAAGCCGACGCCAGGATCTGTCGGTAGCGCTCAGCCGTCGCCTCGGGCGCGTGCCGGCGGCGCACGTAAGCGGCGGCACGGCGGCCGATTTCGCGGGCCGCCTCCGGCCGAGCGGCCAACCATCCGATGTAGGCCGCCAGTTCGGCCCGCTCACCCAGGCCGGGCTCGACGCGCAGGCAGACGTCCTCGGGCAGCCCGGCGATCTCCTCGCCGGCGCTGAACACCACCGCCTTGCCCATGGCCATCATCGTCATCCCCAGTCCGGAGGTCTCCCCGGCCGCCGGGTACCGCAGGTTCAGACAAACGTCGGCGGCCGCGGCCAGCCTCCAGAACGAGCGTTCCTCCAGATAGCCGGCGCGCAACACGCCCGCCATCAGCGGCGCCAGGGCGCGCTCCAGCTCCGCCGAGCCGAACCGCCCGCCGACCAATAGCGCCGCGGTGGCGCCGGCCCGCCGCGCCTGGGCGAAGGCCCGCAGCACCGTCGCCAGGCGCTTGGATTCCCGCAGGTGGCCGAAGACGGCGAACAGCAGCATACGAGAGCCGAGGCCGGCCGCCTGGCGCCACCGCAGGATCTCGGCTTCCGGCGGCAACTCGGGCAACCAGACGGGGAACGGAATCTCGATCACGCGGGCCTGAGGGCAATGCTCCCGCACCATCCGCGCGGCCGCCGGGTTATGCACCAACACGGCGCGCGAGACCTCCGCGATCCGCCGTAACATCGGGTAGCGGAAGTAGCGCGGATCCTGAGCCGAACGCGACCGCCCGGCCCACAGTTCGGCCGCCAGATCGCGCGCCCACTCGCCGTAGTTATAAACAAACTCCTCCAGATAGGCCGCGCGCTCCAAGGCGCCCAGGAAAAAGTGATGCAGCACGGCGTCGTGCAGCACCACGACACCCGGATGCCTCAGGGCCCGGCGATAAATCTCGCCATGCAACGGGTTGTTGCCCAGATGATAGAGGAACACGTCGGCGCGGCGGGCGTTCACCTCCACCTCGCTCCACCGCCGCAACAGAGGCAGCAAGCGCGCGGCGTAGTCCGCCACGCCCGTGGGCTGCGGCGGCAAGGGAGCGTAATAGCCTACTTTCACGCCGTCTTTCGCGGGCCGAACAGCGCCGTCCCGATGCGCAGGTGGGTCGCGCCTTCCTCGACGGCCACCTCGAAATCGTGCGACATGCCCATGGAAAGGCAGGGCAGGCGGCAAGCGGCCGCCAGCTCGCGCAGGCGGCGGAAGTAGGGGCGCGAAGCCTCCGGGTCCGCGCAGAAGGGCGGCATGGTCATCAAGCCGGTCAGTTCCAAATGGGGGCAGGCGCGCAGGGCTTCCGCCAGCGGTTCGAGTTCCTCGAGCGAGACGCCGCTCTTGGCCTCCTCCCCGGAGAGCTTCACCTCGATCATCACGGGCAGCCTGGCTTGGGGCTTCAGCGCGGCGGCCGCTTCCTCCAGGCGGCGGGCCAGTCGGAGGGAGTCCACGGTCTGGATGCTGTCGAACAACTGCACGGCGCGGCGGGCCTTGTTGGATTGCAAGTGGCCGATGAGATGGAAGCGGGCGCCCTCTAAGGGACCTAACTGCTGAGACTTGCGCTCGAATTCCTGCACGTAATTCTCACCGAAATCCCGCAGGCCCGCCTCCCAGGCCGCCCGGACCGCTTCCGCCGGGAACGTCTTGCTCACCGCCACCAGCGTGATCTGTTCCGGCTGCCGGCCCGCCCGCAGGGCCGCCTCTCGGATGCGCCCTTGCAGCTCCGCCAGCCGCTCCCGGATGAAGTCCCACATGCCGTCGCGCTCGCTGCCGGCGGCCCGCGCCCGGATTTCCCCGCGCAACTCCGCCCGGCGAGGCTACTAGTTTAATACGCCCGCTCGCGCCGCTCCGGCGTGAACCAGAGGCGGGCGGCGAGGTTTCCCGATGGCGACCCAGGCGGTCGAGGCGGCGGCGGCGGAGGCGGCCCTCCGGCGCTTTCTGGAGACCAGCCGGCGTCCGGCGCTGCTGGAACCGGGCGAGGGGCCGCTCGAGCTGCGCCCGGGAAGCTACTGGGTGGAATGGCGCAGCGGCCGGTTGACGCTCCAGGCTTGGGACGAGACTCGAACCCTCTGCCGCCGCATCACCGCGGCGCAGCAAGAGCGGCCGGGGCGGCTGGAGCTGGTGATCGAGCGCTTCGCCCGGCGCGAGGGCCGGCTGCTGCTGGTGGATCTGGAGCGCGGCGATCGCACCGCCATCGAGCGGCACGGGCTGCGGCTGGCGCTGGGCGAGCGGCTGCGCCGCGCGCTCTGCCGGCAGTACCCGGACTGGAAGATCGCGGAGCTGTCGGCCGAGCCGAATCTGGAGGAGAGTCTGTCTCCGGTGTATCCACGCGCCCTGCTGAAGAAAGGACGCCAAGGGTGGGCGGCACTGATGTCGCCCCCGGAGAGCGCGGCCGCCTCGGGAGCGCTAAGCTTCGGCCTGATCTGGCTGGATTACCTGCGGCGGCGGGAGAAGCGCCTCGTCCTGGAGGGACTGCTGCTGTTCCTGCCTGACGGCTCGGAAAGGACCACCTGCCTGCGGCTGGCCTGGCTGGATCCGGAAGCGGCGCAGTACCGGCTCTATGTGTACTCGGAAGACGGGGGCGAGGCCCCTCTGGAGTGGGCCGATTACGGCAATCTGGACACCGTGCTGGAGGATCAAAGCGGGCCGCCTCCCGCTCGCCCGCCGGAGCTGGAGCAGTGGGTGCGACGCCTGAGCAGCCTGCCCGGAGTGGAAGCCGTGCCGCGCAATGCCGGCGAACTCAGCCTGCGGGTGCGCGGACTGGAGTTCGCCCGCCTGACCGGGGACGCCTTGCTGTTCGGGCTGGAGCAGCGCACGCGCGCCGGCGCCGCAGACCTGGAGCAGATCGCGCGCCTGGCGCAGGAGGTGGCGCGGCGGCGGCGTCCGGAAGCGGCCGATCCGGCCCACCCGCTGTATCGCGCGCAACCGGAGCGCTGGCTGGAGTCGCAGGTGCGGGCGCAGATCGAGCGAATTGATGCCAGGCTGCGCAAGGAGCCGATCTACGGCCAGGTGCCGGCCTTCGCGGGCGGCGAACGAGGCGTGATTGATCTGCTGGCGGCGGAGCACGGCGGGCGCCTGGCGGTACTGGAGCTGAAGGCGAGCGAGGACCTGCACCTGCCGCTGCAAGCGCTGGACTACTGGCTGCGGGTGCGCTGGCACGGCGAGCGCGGCGAGTTCGCCCGGCAAGGCTACTTTCCGGGCGTGGCGCTGAGTCCGGCGCGGCCGCGGCTGCTGCTGATCGCGCCCGCACTGGCCTTCCATGCCACGACGGAAACCATCCTGCGCTATTTCCGGCCCGAGGTCGAGGTGGAGCGCATCGGTCTGGGGTTAGAATGGCGAAGAGAGCTTAGGGTTGTGTTCCGCGCGCGTGGGGCCGAGCGACCGGAGGATTGATCGGCGGCCCGGCGGCGCAGGAGGAGGCAGCTCGTGGGGCCGCAACTCGCACGCGAGATCCGTAGGGCCATTCGTCATCTGAATCCCAGTCAGGTTCGCGCAGCCGCCGAGCGCCCGCTGAGCGTCGGCCTGGTGGCGGTCTCCAGCGAGGCCCTGGCGGCCATGGAGGATTTTCTGGCGCCGCCCAACATGTCGAGGCAGCGGCGCTGGGAGCTCACCCAGGTGTTGCATCGGGCGGGCGATCCGGGTGCGCCCAAGCGCTTCGATCTGGAGATTTACGAGGAGGGCCTTCCCTGCCCCCGCGGCGCTTTCGTGTTTTATCGCGCGCAGCCCGAACGCACCGTCCAGGAGATCCTGCTGAGCCGGGAGGAGCTGGGTCTGGCGCTGGCCCGCTATTTTCACCCTTTCCGCAAGCCGGTGGCGGACCGCATCATCCAGACCATCTCGCGCGAGAACGCCGCCTTCGCGGTCCTCACCGCTCTGCCCGACATCGTGCCCACCCTGGTGCAGTTCCCCTGGGCGGTGGGCGAATTCGCCTCCGACACCGCCTTCCTCACCATGAATCAGGTGCGCATGGCCTTCCTGCTGGCCGCGGCCAGCGACCGCGAGGTCGGCTATCGCGAGCAGCGCATGGAGATCGCCTCGATTGTGGCCGGGGCCTTCGGCTGGCGCGCCCTGGCGCGCGAGCTGGCGGGCAAGATTCCCTTCGGGGCCGGATTGATCCCCAAGGCGGCCATTGCTTTCGCGGGCACCTACACGGTGGGCCAGGGGCTGGAAAGGTTCTATCGGCTGGGCTACCGTCTCACCCGCCAGGAGCGCCGCGCCATCTACCAGCAGGCGCTCAATCACGGGCGCCGCTTCGTGGACTACCTTCTGGAAGGAACCAAGATCCGCGAGGCCAGCCAGTTGTGAAGCGGCGGCCGGCCCGCCTGTATTATCCTGCCTGAACGAAAGGTAACCGCCGATGCTTTCCTTCGCCTTCCGCTGTGCGGCCTCGGCCGCACTGACGGCGGCCGCTCTGTTCGCCGCCGGCCGGCCTACTTTGTTTCGCGAGCCGGCTCTCAGCCGCACGCACATCGTCTTCCACCACGCGGGCGATCTCTGGATCGTGGAGCGCGAGGGCGGGCCGGCGCGGCGCTTGACCGCCGGCCCGGGCCAGGAGACCAATCCCTGGTTCTCGCCCGACGGCCGCTGGGTCGCCTTCACCGGCGAGTACGACGGCAACACCGACGTCTTCCTGGTGCCGGCCTCCGGCGGCGTTCCCAAGCGGCTCACCTGGCATCCGGCGCCCGATGAGGCCGCCGGCTGGACGCCGGACGGCCGGCGGGTGCTGTTCCGTTCTTCGCGCCACAGCTACTCGCGCTTCCGCCGCTTGTTCACCCTGCCCGCCGACGGCGTCTTTCCCGAAGAGCTGCCGCTGGTGATGGCCGAAGAAGGATCCTTTTCGCCCGATGGGACGCGCATCGCCTATGTCCCTCTGGCCCGCGCCTTCCGCACCTGGAAGCGCTACCGCGGCGGGCGCACCACCGCCATCTGGATCGCCCGCCTGGCCGATTCGGAAATCCTGGACAAGGTGCCGCGGGAAAACTCCAACGACTTCTGCCCCATGTGGATCGGCCGCCGCATTTACTTTCTCTCGGACCGCAACGGCCCGACCACGCTGTTCTACTACGATACCGTGAGCCGCCGGCTCGTCCAGGTGCTGCCCAACGACGGCTTCGACCTCAAGCACGCCGCCGCCGGCCCGGACGCCATCGTCTACGAGCAGTTCGGTTCGATCTACCTGCTGGATCTCAACACCCACCGGCCGCGCAAAGTTCCCATCACCCTCCAGGGCGATCTGCCCGAGGTGCGGCCGCGCCTGGAACCGGTAGTCCGGGACATCCGCGCGGCCTCCATCTCGCCCAGCGGCGCCCGGGCCCTGTTCGAGGCCCGCGGCGAGATCTTTACCGCACCGGCCGAGAAGGGCGATTGCCGCAACCTCACGGGGACGCCGGCGGCCGCCGAGCGCGACCCCGCCTGGTCGCCCGACGGGCGCTGGATCGCCTACTTTTCCGACGCCTCCGGCGAATACGAGCTCGAACTGCGCGAGCCCACCGGCGCCGGCCAGGGGAAACGCTACCGGCTGAGCGAGCCCCCCACTTACTACTACACGCCCACCTGGTCGCCCGACAGCAAGAAGATCGCTTACACCGACAAGAAACTCAACGTCTGGTATCTGGACCTGGAAACCGGAAAGCCGGTGCCGGTGGATCGCGACCGCTACGACGGCCCGCGCCGCGTTCGCCACCTGGCCTGGTCGCCCGACAGCCGCTGGCTGGCTTACACCTTGCAACTGAGCAATCACCTGCGCGCCGTGTTCGTTTACTCCCTGGCCGAACGCCGGCGCCTCCAGATCACCGACGGCATGAGCGACGCCACCTTGCCCGTCTTCGACCGCGACGGCAAGCACTTGTACTTCCTGGCCAGCACAGACACCGGATTGAATATCGGCTGGCGCGACATGTCCAGTTACTTCCGCCCGCTCACCAGCAGCCTCTATGCGCTGGTTCTGCGCAAGGACCTGCCTTCGCCCCTGGCCCCTGAAAGCGACGAGGAGGGCGCCGCTCCGCCGGCCAAACCCAAACCGGAGGAGGCCGCCAAGCCCGAGATCCCGGAAGTGCGCATAGACGCGGAGGGCATCGAGCAGCGCATTCTGGGACTCCCCGTCCCGGCGCGGAATTACACCGGCCTGTACGCCGGAAAGAGCGGCATCCTGTTCCTGCTGGAGACGCCGTTCCGGGCCGAGGCCGACGAGGCCGCCGGCCGCACGCTCTACAAGTTCGATCTCAAGACCCGCAAGACCGACCGCCTGCTCGAGGGCCTGCGGGCTTTCGCCCTCTCGGCCGGAGGCGAAAAGGCGCTCTACCGGCAGGGGGAGCGGTGGATGATCGCCTCCCTCGCCCAGACGCCCAAGCCGGGCGAAGGCGTCCTGCGGCTGGACGGGATGGAGGCTCGCGTCGAGCCGCCGGCTGAGTGGCGCCAGATGTACCGGGAAGCCTGGCGCATCCAGCGCGACTTCTTTTACGATCCCGGGCTGCACGGGCTGGATCTGGCCGCGATGATGAAGCGCTACGAGCCGTTCCTGGAGGCGGTCGGCAGCCGCTCGGACCTGGATTACCTGTTCGCCGAGATGATGGGCGAGTTCACCGCCAGCCATTTGAGCGTAGGCGGGGGAGCGCAGCCCGCCCCCCGCCGGGTGCGCGTGGGATTGCTGGGCGCGGATTACAAGATCGAGAACGGCCGCTATCGCTTCGCGCGCGTGTACACGGGCGAAAGCTGGAATCCCGATTTGCGGGCCCCGCTGACCGGCCCCGGCGTCAACGTCCGCGCGGGCGAGTATCTGCTGGCGGTCAACGGCCGGGAGTTACGCGACACCGATAACGTCTACAGTTTCTTCCAGGGCGCCGCCGGCCGGCAGGTGAGGATCCGAGTCGGCCCCGACCCCGGCGGCGCGGGCGCCCGCCAGGTGACGGTCATCCCTCTGGAAAGCGAGATGCGCCTGCGCAATCTGGCCTGGATCGAGGAAAATCGCCGCCGGGTGGATCAGTTGAGCGGCGGCCGCCTGGCCTACGTGTATCTGCCCGACACCGCGCTGGGCGGCTATGCCAGCTTCAACCGTTATTACTTCGCCCAGGTCGGCAAGCAGGGCGCGATTATTGACGAGCGATTCAACGCCGGCGGATCGCAGCCGGATTACATCCTGGACTATCTGCGGCGGCCGCTGCTGCATTACCGGACCATGCGCGAGGGCGAGGACATCACCGGTCCGCTGGGCGGCATCTTCGGCCCCAAGGCGATGCTGATCAACGAATACGCCGGCTCGGGCGGCGACACCATGCCGTGGTACTTCCGCAAAGCGGGCCTGGGCCCCTTGATCGGCAAGAAGACCTGGGGCGGGCTGGTGGGCGGTCTGGGCGGCTGGCCGCTGCTGCTGGACGGCGGAGTAGTTTCGCCTCCGGCGGTGGGTTTCTGGGATCCGGACCGGCGAGAGTGGGTGGCCGAGAACACGGGCATCGCCCCGGATATCGAGGTCGAGCTGGATCCCAAGGCGGCGCGGGAAGGCCGCGACCCGCAGCTTGAAAAGGCGGTCGAGGTATTGCTCGAGGCGCTGCGCAACAACCCGCCGCCGCGCCACCAGCGGCCGCCCTTCCCGAACTATCACGCGCCGCGTCCGCGCTAGCGCGCCGGCCGGAGTTTAGCGGCCGCCGTCGGGCGAGCCGCCCCGGCTCCTGTTCACCGCCTGCCGCAAACCCAGGTTGCGAATCAGGCGGTGCAGGTTGTTGGGGTGGATGCCGAGCAGGCGGGCCGCCTCGATGTAGTTGCCTCGGGCTTGGTCTAAAGCTCCCAGCACCGCGCGCCGGCGCGCTTCCAACACCGAGCACTGGTAGCCGCTCTGCGCAGCGGGCGCGGCCAGGACCGCTTCGGGCAGATCCTCCGGTCGGATCCACTCGCCCGTCCCCAGAACCACCGCCCGCTCGACGGCGTTCTCCAGCTCGCGCACGTTGCCCGGCCAGTCGTAAGCCAGCAGCAGCTCGCACGCCTCGGGCGAAAAGCCCAGCAGGGCGCGGGCTGCGCGGGCGGCCAGGCGAGCGGCGAAGTATTCGGCCAGGGGCAGGATGTCCTCCTTGCGCTCGCGTAACGGCGGCATGCGCAGCGACACCACGTTCAGGCGGTAGTAAAGATCCGGGCGGAACGCGCCGCGGCTCACCGCCTCGGCCAGATCCCGGTTGGACGCCGCCAGCAGGCGCAGATCCACGCGCACCGGACGGGTTCCGCCCACCCGGTGGAACTCCCGCTCTTGAAGCACGCGCAGCAGTTTGGCCTGGAGACCGGGCGCCAGCTCGCCGATTTCGTCCAGCAACAGCGTGCCCCCGTCGGCCGCCTCCAGCTTGCCCCGCTTCTCGCTCAGCGCTCCGGTGAAAGCGCCCTTCTCATAGCCGAACAGCTCGCTTTCGAGCAACGTTTCCGTCAGGGCGGCGCAGTTGACCGCCACGAAGGGCCCCGCCGCCCGCCGGCTGTTGCGGTGGATGGCGCGCGCTGCCAGCTCCTTGCCCGTGCCGCTCTCGCCCAACAGGAGCACGTTCGAGTCGGCCCACGCCACCTTGGCGATCAACTCATAAACCGCCTGCATGGCGGCGCTGTCGCCCACCATCTCGTGCTCGATCGGGCCCAGCGGTCCGGGCGGGTGAAGACCTTCGCCTTCCAGCTCCCGACGCAGGCGCAACAGAGGCGGCGTCTCGCCTTCGTAAATCAGATAGAGGAACAGGCAATCGCCCACGCGCAGCTCGTCGCCGTGCAGCAGCCTTCGCTCGCGCACCGGGCGCCCGTTGACCATCAACCGGCCGGCGGCGCCCAGCTCCCGCACGTGATACTCCCCATCGCGCCCCTGGATCACGCAATGCCGCGGGCCGACCGAAGGATCGTCAATCACCAGCAGGTTGGCCGGATCGCTGCCGATCGTGATTTCGCCCGAGGGCAGCGCAAAGAACGCGCCTTCCAGCGGACCGGCGATGGCGAACAATCTCGGGTTCATCCCTGGTTCACTATCCGGCCTGATCGCGCCGCTATCCGATCCGATAGCATTCGAGGTCAACCGCCCGATTGGATGCGCCCGGATCACGAGCGGTTCCCCTTTCTGAAACTCCTTTGCTTGCATGCCGCCGGCGGTCCCGGCGGGCAGGCCGGCGCCGGGGCCGGCGCTTCGGCCCCCGGATTGCCCATGAGAAAGCGAACTGCTGAGGCAGATTCAAGGCGACAAGGAGAATGGCAATGCGAAGACAGGCAAGCAAGATGCTGGCGGCGCTGGGGCTGGCCGCTCTGTTGGGCGGCAGCGCAGCGGCAGCCGAACTTCAAGCCAATCTGAAGGTGACGGTGCCCTTCAGCTTCGAAGCGGGCCGCACCCTGCTGCCCGCGGGTCAATACTCGATCGAGCGCATGAACCTTCCGGGCACGCTGCTGATTCGCAACCTGGAGAACTCCGAGGCGATTTACGTGCGCGTGATTCCGGCGGAAAACAACCGCGAGGACCTGCGGGCCCGGCTGGTCTTCAACAAGTACGGCGATCGCTACTTCCTGGCCCAGATCTGGAACGGAGGGGGCCTCACCGGCGCCGAGCTTCCCAAGAGCCGGCAGGAGCGCGAAATGTCCGCCTCCGTTCGGCCCGAGCGGGTGCTGCTGGTGGCGCGTAAGTAAGCCCATCGAGTTCCCGGACGCACGGCGGTCCGGCGCGCGGCTCCGCCGCCGGGCCGCCCTCGCGCCGTCTGCGCCCTACGATAGCTTGGACGAGCGCCGGGCGTTTTTGTTCCATTCCTTAAGCCGGCGCCGGATCTGAGGGTCCGCGCCGGCGCCCGTCACCACTTCCACTCCCCTCGGCAGCCGGCGGCGCGCTTCGGGCTCGCTCAGCGGCTTCCAGTCCCCGTCTATCGGATCCGCTACCAGTCCGGGCACGCCCGCGCGCTTGAGCAACTGCGGCAGATCGAAGTGCGCCAGCCCGTTGAAGGGAATGTAGAAGTAGGGAATCTCGCGGTCGTACACCGGCGAACGGCGGAATTCCTCCTCGCTCAGCAGCCGGTAGGATTGTTCGAGCGACGCCGGCCGTTCCAGAAAGTGCCACAGGGTCAGGAAGCCTTCACGCAGCACCCACCAGCGCCAAGCCGCGCCGTTCTGCGCCAGAGCATAGACGGCCGCCAGCGACGCGTTGTGTCCCCGGGCGTAAAGCCCGACGGGACGCCCCGCCAGTTCGGGCGCGCCTGCCAGGACGTGGCGTGCGGCGTTCAGATCCCAAGCCTGCCGCCACACGAAGTTCTCGCCCAACAGCAGGCTGACCGCGAACACCCAGCCCGGCTTGCTAAGGGTCAGCTCGCCTAAGCCGCGAGGATCCACCCCCGCCAGGGCCCAGCCCTCCTCCAGCAACCCGAGCAACACCGCGTCCCCCGCGGCCGCCTCCTTGCCCCGATCGTCCACCGCGATCACCAAGCCGCGAATCTCACCCGCCGGGCGGAGCAGAAAGGCGGGCAGGCTCAGCTCCTCCTCGCCCGGAAGGACCAGCCGCTGGAGGCGCTGGGGGCCGAGCACGGCAGGGGCGGAGGGAAGGCGCGGCCTGGCTCCCAACAGCGAGTCGAGCGAGGACGTCATCCGCGGCGGCCGCGCGGCCAGCCGGCGCACGGCGGCGATCATGCCGGGGCCCGCGGGCCGGTTCTCCCCGGGCGGAAAACAGCGCAGCTCGACCGCATCGGGCGGTGCAGTCTCCGTCGGCGGCTCCGCCACAGCCCGGCCGTCGCCCCGTCCCATCAGCCAGCGCAGAAACCAACCGTAGGCCGCTTCCCGCTTGCGCTGCTGATAGCCGTGGCCGGCCGTATCGTCCACAAAGAGGCCCAGGCGCGCGGCCGCCCCGTAGCTCTGGTAAATCCGCCGCGCGTAGTCGTGCACCTCGCGGACGCCCGCAACGGGAAACCCGGCGTCCCGGGCGGCGGCGATGATGAGCAGCGGGCGAGGCGCGATCATGGCCGCCCACTCGTGGTTGTTGGCGTAGGCCAGCAGGCCGGCCGGGAAGTGACAATGTTCGTTGGCCCGGTACCAATCGTGCGCCCGGGCGGCGGCGAGCTGTTCGTAGAATTCGCTGGTCCCGACCACCGGCACGGCCGCGCGGATGCGATCGTCCAGCGCTGCCGTAATCCAGGTGTTGTAGCCGCCGCCCGAGGCCCCCGTCATGCCGAGGCGCGCGGGGTCCACCTCGCGGCGCGAGAGCAGGTACCGAAGGGCGCACTGGCTTTCGTATTCGGCGAACCCCTGCTGGGAAATTCCCGCCAGCAGGGCTTCCGTGCGGCGATGATCGCGGTTGGAGATTCCGCGCTCGCCCTGCCCAAAGGCGTCGAAGATCAGCACCACGAAGCCCCAGCGTGCCATGTTGACGGCGAAAGCCTGGAAGTCGCGGTGAGCCTTGCTCTCGGCCCACCAGTGGCCGGTGTAGAACAGGATGGCGGGCGCCGGGCCGGGCGGGTTCGCAGGCAGATACAGATGGGCCGGTGCCTCGACGCCGGGCAGGGTTTCGAAGACCACCTTCTCCAGCCGGTAGCCCTCCCGCGCCAGCACGCCCACTGTGCGCGCTTTGAGGCGCGGCGGCCAGGGCAGGCGGCGCCACCCGAGAGACGCCTCCAGCCGGCGGCGCAGCAGGGGACGCTGCCGGTCGGCCTCCGCCGCCGTGCGCGCCCGGGGAATCGCCTCCAGCGCCCGCCGGGCCCGCTGCTCGAGTTGATCGAGGACCGCATCCTGGCCGGCCTGCGTATCGCGCGGCCGCAGGGCGCGGGCCTGCGCCTCCCAGTCCCCGGCCCCGCCGCTCGCCGCCCACAGCAGGGCCGCCACAAGCGCTCGCCGAATCGCAGCCTTCATATTCGCCCTATCCCGAACTCTCAGGAATAGCACGCCGCACCGCGCGCCCGTCGCGGCTACAATGATGCTTGCGCCTCGCCGCCCGCAGTCTCAGGAGGTCGCATGACCCACAAGGAGCGCCTGCTCACCGCCCTCGATCACCAGGAGCCCGACCGCGTGCCCGTCTCGGCCTGGTACACGCCTGAAGCCGAACGCAAGATGCTCCGCTATCTGGGAGTGGACTCGGATCGCACGGAAACTTACAAGGACGCCGGCGGCCCCCTTCCCATTCTCATGGAGCACGATTTCCTGATTTCCTGGATGGGCCCCTGCACCGGTTACTATCTGCGGCCCGACCGCCAGTACACCGACGAGTGGGGCATCGGCTGGAAATGGTTCGAGCATCCCTCCGGCGGCGCCTTCACGGAAATGGTGCGCCACCCGCTGGCGGAGCTGAAGGACCCGGCCGAGTTCGAGCTGCCCGATTTCTCCCGGCCGGACCGCTACCAAGGCGCCCGGCGGCTGATCGAGGAGTACGGCCAAGAGTACGGCATCATGGGCGGCCTGGCCTGCACTCTGTTCGAACTGGCCTGGTATCTGCGCGGCCTGGAACGGGTGCTCTGCGATCTGGTGGCTAACAAGGACTTCGCCCACGCCTATTTCGACAAACTGCTGGGTTGGATCCAGGTGGCCGGTCGCGAGTTCGTGCGCCTGGGCGTGGACATCATCTGGATCGGCGACGACGTGGGCGCGCAGAACCGCATGCTCATTTCACCCGAACTTTTCCGCGAGTTCCTCAAACCCCGCTACGCCCGGTTGTTCGCCGAGTGGAAGAGCATCAATCCCCGGGTGAAAATCGCCTTCCATTCCGACGGCTATATCTACCCGATCATCGCCGACCTGGTCGAGATCGGCCTGGACATTCTCAATCCCGTGCAGCCCAAGTCCATGGATCCGGCCCGCGTAAAGAAGGACTTCGGGCGCAGGTTGACGCTCTGGGGCACGGTGGATATCCAGGAGGTGCTACCCTTCGGTACGCCGCGCGAGGTGACCGAAGAAGTCAAACTGCGCCTGCGCACGGCCGGTCCGGGAGGCGGATTGATCCTGGCCCCCGCTCACAACATTCAGTCCGAAGTTCCGCTCGAGAATATCCTGGCCTTTTACGAGGCGGCCAGGCAGTATGGCCGCTATCCCATTCGCTGCTAAGCGGCGACTCGGGCGCTCCGGAATTCGCCTGCGGTCCCCGGAAGCCCCGGCCCGTAATCATCCAGTACCGCCCCATGGAGGACTCGAAGACCGGGACCCTCGGCGTCGTTCTGACCCTGCGGTTGCTGTGATTGCGGGCCAGGCGGCGGTTCGCGTTTTCGCCGCTTCGGCTGACTCTCGGGCCGCATGCCGGTATGCGCCGTTCCGGGCGGCTAAGGCGAACCCCCGGGAAGCCGCCCCCGTTTTGCCTGAGAAGCCTCCGGCCCGACCCGCTCCGCCCGATCAGATCCCACAGGGCGCCTTCCCGCGCCCACAGACATGTCGAGCGAGACCCTGGCCGCTCTGCTCTGGATCGTCCTGCCGGTCTTCGTCGCCGCCGGCTCGGCTCTGCTGGCCGCCGTCGTCATGCAGGCCCGCATGGAGGTCAGCCTCGCCCGGGAGCGGGCCGCCACCGCCGAGGCCCGCGCTCTGGCCGTCGCCCAGGACCAGCAGATCCAGGACCGCGTCCGCGCAGCCGAAGAAGCCGCCCGCCGCCGCGCCCTGGAAGAGCTGCTCTCGGACCTGCGCATCGAAGAGCGCCGCTATCTTCGCCAGAGCAAGTCGCTGTTTGTCAACCGCAAGTGCCTGGTGGTCCAGGAGCGCCTCTTCCTGCGCAACCTCCCGCTCTCGGACTGGGTCGAACGCGAGTACTGGCTCGAGGAAGACGGCGACCCGGCCGCCCACACCATCGCCCTGGGTTCGCGCAAGCTTCTGCCCTGAAGGGCCTTCGCCTCTCCCTTCAGCGAGCCGCCCGCCCCGGCCCGAGTTGGTACAATAAGACCAACGGGCTTCTCCCGCATGCCGGCAGCCGCCTCGCTCACGGAAGAGATTCTCGAACTCAAGCAGCGGCAGCGCGCCATCCTGCTGGCCCACCACTACCAGGAGCCCGAGATCCAGGAGCTGGCCGACGCGGTGGGCGACAGCCTGGAACTGGCCCGCAAGGCGCGCGAGTTCTCCGGCGAGGTGATCGCCTTCTGCGGCGTCTGGTTCATGGCCGAGACCGCCAAGGTGCTCAATCCCGGGCGCACCGTGGTGGTGCCCGATCGCGAGGCGGGCTGCTCGCTGGTGGACGCCTGCACCGCCCGGCAGGTCGGCGAATTTCGCCGCCGCCATCCCGATCACGTCATCGTCAGCTACATCAACACTTCGGTCGAAGTCAAGGCGCTCAGCGACATTCTCTGCACCTCGCGCAACGCTGTGGCGGTGGTGAATTCGATCCCGGCCGAGCGGCCCGTGCTCTTCCTGCCGGACGCCAATCTGGGCCGCTACGTCCAGCGCCAGACCGGCCGGGAGAACATGAAGATCTGGCAGGGAACCTGCGTGGTGCACGCCACCTTCGCCGCCCGGCGCCTGGCGGCCGCGCGGGCCGAACACCCCGCCGCGCTCATCGCCGCCCATCCGGAATGCCCGGGCGAAGTGCTGGAGATGGCGGACTTCGTCGGCTCGACCTCCAGCATCGTGAAGTGGTGCGCTTCGGCTCCGGCGCGCGAGATCATCGTGGTGACCGAAAGCGGCATCCTGCACTCGCTCAAACGGGCCGCCCCGGAAAAGCGCTTCTACTTCATCCCCAACGAGCAGTGCAATTGCAGCGAGTGCCCCTACATGAAGCGCAACACCCTGGAAAAGCTGCGGGATTGCCTGCGCGATCTCGAGCCGCGCGTCGAGATCCCGGAAGAAACCATGCGCCGCGCGCTCATTCCTTTGGAGCGCATGCTGGCCCTGGGATGAGCCGGCATGCCGCCCGCCTGCGAGCTTTCGGACCGTTTCGGCCGGCGGCACGATAACCTGCGCGTCAGCGTCACCGACCGCTGCAACGTGCGCTGCTTCTTTTGCATGCCCGCCCAGGACGTGGCTTTCCTGCCCCGCGAGCAGATCCTCAGCTTCGAGGAGATCGAGCGTTTCGTCCGCATCGCGGCCCGGCTGGGCATCCGCAAACTGCGCTTGACCGGCGGCGAGCCGCTGGTTCGGCGGGGCCTGCCCGATCTGGTCCGGCGACTGGCCGCCGTGCCGGGCATCGAGGACCTGGCGCTCACCACCAACGGGGTGCTGCTGGAGGAACTGGCCGAACCCCTCTTCCAGGCGGGGCTGCGGCGCATCAACATTCACCTGGACACCCTGGACCGGGGGCGCTTCCTCCAGATCACACGCCGCGACCTGCTGGATCGCGTGCTGGCCGGCATCGCGGCCTGCCGCCGCCTGGGCTACCGGCCGATCAAGATCAACGCCGTGGCGGTCAGAGGGGTCACCGAGGCCGATATCGCCCCCCTGGCGCGCTTCGGGCGCGAGCAGGACCTCCAGGTGCGCTTCATCGAGTACATGCCGCTGGACGGCCAGAACCTCTGGGAACGCCGCCGGGTGCTGTTCGCCGAAGAAATTCTGGCCGTGATCGAGCGCGAGATCGGCCCGCTGGTCCCGGTCCCCGAGCAGGACCCGCGCTCGCCCGCCAGCGAGTACCGCTACGCGGACGGGCGGGGCGGCGTAGCCGTCATCGCCTCCATCAGCCGGCCCTTCTGTCTGAGCTGCAATCGCATCCGGCTCACCGCCGACGGTCACCTGCGCTACTGCCTGTTCGCCCTGGAAGAGACCGACCTCAAGCCGCTGTTGCGCGGCGGCGCTTCCGAGGAAGAGATCGCCCAGGCCGTTCGGACCACGGTCCTGGCCAAGTGGGAGGGGCACGCCGTCAACACGGCGCGCTTCGTGGCCCCACCCCGGCCGATGTACGCCATCGGCGGCTGAGAGCGGGCTGCCCTCAGAACGTGCGCCGCTTCAGGCGGGCGGGGTCGAATTTGGCCGTGTCCGCCACCGCCATCACGGCCATCACCCCGGCCTGCACCGGGTCGGTGACCACGATGTCGGCCGCCTCGGGCACGCTGCCCGCCATGTTCAGGCTGATCACCAGCAGCCCCTGCCGGCGCACCTCCCGCACGGCCTTCTCGATCTCCCCGCCCATCAGGGAGCCGGCCAGCACCAACGCCTTGGCGCGCGGCAGGCGGGCGACCGCCCGCACGGCCGCGGCCAGCGCCTGCTCGCCCACCAGCGGAATGGTGTCCACGGAAATGTGCTCGCCCCGGATGTTGTGCCGGTCCGCCTCGGAGATCGCTCCGATGGCCACCTGGCCCACCTGCGCCCCGCCCCCCATGATGATCACGCGCTTGCCGTAAATCTTCTGGAAGGTTTCCGTGAGGGCCGCCCGGCGCACGACCTCCAGGCTCTCCAGCTCCTCCAGCAAAGCGGCCGGCGGCTCGGGCAGATCCACCTCGAAGTAAATCCGCGAGCCCTCGGGGACGTTCTCCAGGATCTCGACCAGTGTAATGTCGCCCCGGCGCCGTGCGATCGCTCCCGTCAACTGATGGAGCACGCCGGGCCCGGCGGCCGCCTCAATCAGCAGGCCCACCCGTTCGTTCGCCATCGAACGCTCCGCCTCACTCCAGCGCCTCGTACTTGCGCAGGATGTCCTCCCAGTGGCCTTGCGCCTTCAAAAGCAACTCGGCCACCTCGCGTACCGCCCCCCGTCCGCCGGGCTGCCCGGTCACCCAGTGCGCGCAGCGCTTCACTTCCGGCCGGGCGTTGGCGGTGGCGACGGCCAGCCCCACCCGGCGCATGATGACCACGTCGGTCAGATCGTCGCCGATGTAGGCCACCTGCTCGCGCTCCAGGCCCGCGTCCCGCAGGATCTCCTCCAGGATCGGAATCTTCTCGATGTGGCCCTGGTAGACATAGCTGAAGCGGCATTGCCGGGCGCGCTCCTCGGCGGCAGGGGAAACCCGCCCGCTGATGAGCCCCGTGCGAATGCCCTTCCAGGCCAGCCATTGCAGCGAGATGCCGTCCTGCGAGTCGAAGCCCTTGGTCTCGACCATCCGGCCGGCGGCGTCCGGAACGTTGTAGAGCTTGCCGTCGGTGAGCACGCCGTCCACGTCCATCAGCAACAGACGAATGCGCGCCGCCCGTTCCAGCAGATCCAAAGCGCTCCTCCTTCGGCCGGCTCAGCGCTGGATGCGGGCCGAGCCGCCCCGCGCGAAGGCTCGCACCTGATCCACGGTAGCCATGGTCGTGTCGCCCGGGAAGGTGGTCAACAATGCGCCGTGCGCCCAGCCCAGGCGAACCGCCTCCTCGGGCGGCTCACCCGCCAGCAGGCCGTAGAAGAAGCCGGAGGCGAAGCCGTCGCCGCCGCCTACCCGGTCGTAGACGTCCAGCTCGCAGGTGGGCGCGACGTAGGACCGCCCGTTCACCCAGGCCACCGCGCTCCAACTGTGCCGGTTGCTGGAGTGCACCTCGCGCAGCGTGGTGGCCACCACTTTCACCCCCGGGTACTTCCGCACCACCGTCTCGATCATGGCCAGAAAGGCGCTGGGATCGAGCTTGGATTTGGCCGACACCTCCGGCCCCGGAATGCCCAGGCCCATTTGCAGATCTTCCTCGTTGCCCACCAGCACGTCGGCGTTCTCGACGATCCGGCCCAACACTTCCTGAGCCTTCTGCTGGCCGCCCCAAACGCCCCACAGCTTGGCGCGGTAGTTCAGGTCGAACGACACCACGCCCCCGGCCCGCTTGGCCGCCCGCATGCCCTCGATGATCAGCTCGCCGGTGGTGGCCGAAAGGGCCGCGAAGATGCCGCCCGAATGGAACCAGCGCACCCCGCCGCGGAAGATCTCCTCCCAGTCGAAATCGCCCGGCTTGAGCTGCGCGGCCGCTTCGTTGCTGCGATTGTAGAAGACCACCGGCGCCCGCACGCCTTGCCCGCGATCGCTGTAGACGGTGGCCATGTTGGGCCCGTTGACTCCGTTGTGCGCGAAGCGTTTGTAAAAGGCGCGCACCCCCATGGCCCGTACGCGCTCGGCGATCAGGTCCCCGATCGGATAGTCCACCATGGCGGTGACGATCGCCGTGCGCAGGCCGAAACAATCCGCCAGGTTGGCGGCCACGTTATACTCGCCGCCCGAGACGTGGATCTCGCAGCGGGCCGCCTTGCGGAACGGGATGATGCCCGGATCCAGCCGGTGAACCAGCGCTCCCAGCGAAACCAGATCCAGGGCGCCTTCCCGGGGGATGTTCAAACCGATCTGCATGCCTTCCGCCTCCTCGTTCTCAAACCGTGTACGTGCTGGAGGCCACCGTGCCGCCGCGGCCGGTCCAGTTGGTGTGGAAGAACTCGCCCCGCGGGCGATCCACCCGTTCGTAGTTGTGCGCGCCGAAGTAGTCGCGCTGGGCCTGGAGCAGATTGGCCGGCAGCCGCTCGCTGCGGTAGCCGTCGTAGAAGGCCAGCGCCGTGCTGAAGGCGGGCACGGGCAAGCCGGCCTGAACCGCCGCCGCCACCACCCGCCGCCAGGAAGGCTGGCAGCGCTCGATCACGCCCCGGAAGTATTCGTCCAGCAGCAGGTTGTTCAGATTCGGATTGCGATCGAAGGCTTCCTTGATCTTGCCCAGGAAGGCCGAGCGGATGATGCAGCCCGCCCGCCAGACCAGCGCGATGTTGCCGTAATTGAGCGCCCAGTGGTATTCCTTGGCCGCCTCGCGCATCAACATGAAGCCCTGGGCGTAGGAGACGATCTTGGAGGCCAGCAGGGCCTGGCGGATGTCCTCGACCCACCCCGCCCGGTCGCCCTCCAGCCGCCCCTTCGGGCCCTTCAGGATCCGGGAGGCCTCGACCCGCTCCTCCTTCATGGCGCTCAGGCAGCGAGCGAAGACCGCCTCGGCGATCAAGGTCACCGGCATGCCCAGGTCGAGCGAACTGACGGTAGTCCACTTGCCGGTGCCCTTCTGCCCGGCCGTGTCCAGGATCTGGTCCACCACGTACTCGCCGTTGTCGTCTTTGAAGGCCAGGATGTCGCGCGTGATCTCGATCAGGTAGCTGGACAGCTCGCCCCGGTTCCACTCGGCGAAGGCTTCATGCATTTCCTGGTTGCTCATGCCCAGGCCTTCCTTCATGAGCTGGTAGGCTTCGCAGATGAGCTGGATATCGCCGTACTCGATGCCGTTATGGGCCATCTTGACGTAGTGGCCCGCGCCGTCCTCCCCGATCCAGTCGCAGCAAGGCTCGCCCGTGGGCGCCTTGGCGGCGATGGACTGGAAGATGTCTTTGACCAGAGGCCAGGCCTCGGGCGTGCCGCCCGGCATGATCGAGGGACCGTGGCGCGCGCCCTCTTCCCCGCCCGAGACGCCCGTGCCGATGTAAAGCAGCCCCTTGTCGCGCAGATATCGGGTCCGCCGGATGGTGTCCGGGAAATGCGAATTGCCCCCGTCAATGATCAGGTCGCCCGGCTCCAGATGGGGCAGCAGCAGCTCGATGAAATCGTCCACCGCCTTGCCCGCCTTGACCATCAGCATGACCTTGCGCGGCTTCTTCAGCAGCCGGACCATCTCTTCGATCGAGTGGGCCCCCAGGATCGTCCGGCGCCCCTGAGCGGCGCCGTTGAGGAACTCGTCCACCTTGGATACCGTCCGGTTGTAAGCCACCACCGTGTAGCCGTGGTCGTTCATGTTGAGAATCAGGTTCTGACCCATCACGGCCAGACCGATCAGTGCGATGTCGCCCTTTGCTTCCATGACGCTGACTCCTCGATGAATCCAAACGCGCTGCGCGCGCAAGCTGGATTGCGGGACCGGCGGGGCTCGCTCCCGCGGCCCGCCTGGGATGGCTCGTGTTAGCGCGAAGCCAACCCTTCCTTATAGCACATGCGGACGGTTGCCGACGCTCGTGCGCCTCACCGCCCGAACGCCGTCCGCCCGCGCCGCGCCAGCCAGGCCAGCGCCGTCCCCGCCGCAAGCGCGATCCCATAGCCGTAGGGCAGCCCGGCCGCCAGGAAGCCCACCAGCAGCATGAGCGAGAATTCGCCCTTCGAGGCGGCCGTGTCGCGTGCCGGCGTCAGCAGCGCCAGGGCTTCGAACAGCAGAATCACGCCCAACACCGGCTTGGGAAACAGCAGCACCACGGTGCGGAAAGCCCCGCTCAGCAGCAACCCGAGCAGCAGGTACATCGAGCCGTAAATCACCACCGAGCCCCCGGTGCGCCCGCCGAAAGCATAATGCCCCGCCATGCCCCCCGAGCCGTGGCAGGTGGGAACACCGCCCAACAGCGGATGGAGCAGGTTCATGAGGGCGTACGTCAGGCTGATCTTGCGCACACTCACCGGCCGCTCGGGAAACAAGTCCGCCGCCAATTGGCGAGTGGCCAGGATCGAATTGCCCAACGAAAGCGGCCACTGGGCCAGCGCCAGCACCAGGAACCCCGTGGCGACGTCCTGCACCGAGGGCCAGTGCAGAGACGGCCACCGCCACCCGGCGCCGCCCGCCGGCCAACCGGCCTCCCAACGCACCAGCAAGGCGTAGAGAACTCCCAGCAGGATGACCCAGGGCGCCGGAGGGAACCGCCGGTTGCCCAACAAGCCCACCGTCAGGGCGAAGGCCGCCAGCGCCAGCCCGTATCCCGCCCAACCTTCCGCTCCCGCGTACTCCCTCAGGGCTAGGGTGGCAAGCTGAAGGCCCAGGCCGAACTGGATGCCTCGCACCACCACCTTGGGCACCACCCGAGCCAGGGCGTCCACCAAGCCGGTCACCGCCAGCAGCAGCATCGCCAGGCCGATCGCCAGCCCGCCGCCGTAGAGAACCGGGGCGCTGATGCGCTGCGTGATCACGATCACCGCCATGGCCTTCAACGGCTGCACCGGCATGGGCAAACCGTAGAGCAGGCCGGTGAGGATTTGCATCAGGCCGAAGGCGGTCAGCACCGCCCCGGCGTCCAGCCCGGCGGCCGGGATCATCCCCACCAGCAGGGGGAAGTCGGTGCCCAAATCGCCGAAGGCGCCCGAGAACTCGTTGCGGTCGAAACGGACCCGCCGGGCGGGCGCGCTCTCCGCCAATTGCCGGATCCCTCCCACGGCGCTTTCTTGAGGGCTGCTGCGCCGCGCGCCTAGAACCGGTAGAGCGGCAGGGCCGGCGCCGGACCGCCTTCGCCCGCCCCCACTGCGGCCGGCTCGGGCTCGCCCAGCGGCCGGCAGAAGATCCCGGTGTCGCCCAGGAAGACCTCCAGCTCCGAGGGCTGCGGCAAGGCCCCCTGGATGATCAGCTCCGAGAGCGGATCCTCGATGTACTTCTGCAGCGCCCGCCGCAGCGGCCGGGCGCCGAAGCTGCGGTCATGGCAGGTCTTCTCCAGAATGTACTTGGAGGCCTCCGGAGCCAGCCGGATGCGGATCTGCTTGCCGGCCAGGTTCTGGTTGATCTGGCCCACCAGCAGGTCAATGATCTTCAGCAGGTCGTCGTCGGTGAGCGACTGGAACAGGATCACCTCGTCCAGCCGGTTGAGGAACTCGGGGTTGAAGGCCCGCTTGACCTCCGACATCACCATGTCCTCGACCTTCTGCGGGATGCCCGCTCCTTGGGGGGCCGAGAAGCCCATGCCGGTGCGCTTCTCCAGGTAGCGCGCGCCCAGGTTCGAGGTCATGATGATGATGGTGTTCTTGAAGTCCACCGTGTTGCCCAGTCCGTCGGTCAACTGCCCGTCCTCGAAGACTTGCAGCAGGATGTTGTAGACGTCGGGATGGGCCTTCTCGATCTCGTCCAGCAGGATCACCGAGTAGGGCTGGCGCCGGACGCGCTCGGTCAACTGGCCGCCCTCCTCGTAGCCCACGTAGCCCGGGGGCGAGCCGATCAGTTTCGAGACCGAGTGCTTCTCCATGAATTCGGACATGTCGAAGCGCACCAGGGCCTTCTCGCTGCCGAAGAGGAACTCGGCCAGGGCGCGGGCCACTTCGGTCTTGCCCACCCCGGTCGGACCCAGGAACAGGAAGGAGCCGGCCGGGCGCTTGGGCGACTTCAGCCCGGCCCGGGAGCGCCGGATGGCCCGGGCCAGGGCGGAGATCGCCTTGTCCTGGCTGACCACCCGTTTGTGCAGCTCCTGCTCGATGCGCAGCAGTTTGGTGACCTCCTCCTCTTTGATGGCGGTCATGGGCACGCCCGTCCAGCGCGCCACCACTTCCTCGATGTCGTCCTTGGTGACCACGCCGGTCGAGGTGTCGTCCAGGTTGTACCGCTCGCGCAACTGGCGCAGGTTCTCGCGCTCGCGCCGTTCCTCGTCCGAGTAAAAGCGCGCCTTCTCGAACTCATGGTTGGCGATGGCGTTCTCCATCCGGTGGACGATGAACTTGATGCGCTTCTGGATCTCGGCCACCTCGGCCGGCAAGGTGGTCTGGCGCAGCTTGACCCGGGCCCCGGCCTCGTCAATCAGGTCAATGGCCTTGTCGGGCAGGTAGCGGTCGGGGATGAAGCGGCTGGAGGTGTACACGGCCGCCTCGATGGCCTCGTCGGTGTAGGCCACGGCGTGGAACTTCTCGTAGCGCTCCTTGATGCCGAACAGAATCTTGATGGCGTCCTGCTCGGTGGGCGGCGGCACCTTGACCGCCTGGAAGCGCCGCTCCAGCGAGCGGTCCTTCTCGATGGACTTGCGGTACTCGGCCGGGGTGGTCGCCCCGATGCACTGAATTTCGCCCCGCGAGAGCGCCGGCTTGAGGATGTTGGCGGCATCCAGGGAGCCTTCGGCAGAGCCCGCCCCCACCAGCGTGTGGAGCTCGTCAATGAAGATGATGGCGTTCTGGCTCTCCATGAGCTCCTTCATGATGGTCTTCAGCCGTTCCTCGAACTGGCCCCGGTACTTGGTGCCCGCCACGATCAGGGAAAGATCCAGGGCCAGGATCCGCTTGTCGGCCAGAAACGAGGGCACGTCCCCTTCGGCGATGCGCTGCGCCAGGCCCTCGACGATGGCGGTCTTGCCCACCCCCGGCTCGCCGATCAGCACCGGATTGTTCTTGGTGCGGCGGCAGAGGATCTGCACCACCCGCTCCAGCTCGTAATCCCGCCCGATCAAGGGATCCAGCAGCCCGTCGGCGGCCGCCTGGGTGAGGTCGCGGCTGAACTCCGCCAGCAGCGAGCTTTCCTTGGGCCGGCTGGAGGTGCGCTCGGAGGAAGCCCGCGCCACTTCCTCCCGCACCGGCGAGAGGCGCAAGCCGCGCTCGTGCAGCAACTCGGCGGCGAAACACTTCTCCTCGCGCAGCAGCCCGAGCAGCAGGTGCTCGGTGCCGATATGCCGGTGGTTGAGCCGCTCGGCCTCCTCGGCGGCGTAGGCCAGCACCCGCTTGCACTCGTGGCTGAGGGGCAGATCCACCGAGGTGGAGACCTTCTCCCGCGGCGTGGTGTGCGCCTCGATCTGCTTGCGGATCGAGTCCACCGCAGCCGCCGAGCGCAGAAACCGGTTGGCCAGCGCTTTGTCCTCCCGGAGCAGCCCCAGCAGCAGGTGCTCGGTCTCGATATAGGGACTGCCGAACTGGCTCGCCTCATAGCGAGCGAAGAAAATCACTCGCCGGGCCTTCTCCGTGTAACGCTCAAACATAACTGGCTCCGCCTTCCCCCTGGGCGGGATCCCCTCGGCCGTCGCCGCAGAGAACTCCGCCTTCCAGCTTCAACACCCGGTCGCACCGCCGCGCGAACGACAGATTGTGGGTCACGTAAATCGAGGTGAGCCGATGAGAGCGATGCAACTCCGCCAGCAGGGCGATGATCATTTCCCCGGTCCGGGCGTCCAGGTTCCCGGTGGGCTCATCGGCCAGCAGCACCCGCGGCTTGCCCGCCAGCGCGCGCGCCAGCGCCACCCGCTGCTGCTCGCCCCCGGACAGCTCGCCCGCCCGGTGCCGCAGCCGCCCGCCCAAGCCGGCCTCCTCCAACCGTGCGCGCGCCACCCCGGCCGCCTCGGCCGCAGGCACGCCGCGGATCAGCAGCGGCATCATCACATTCTCCAGGGCCGTGAATTCCGGCAACAGGTAGTGACTCTGCCACACAAACCCGATTTCCCGATTCCGAAACTCCGCCAGCTCGGAATCCCCCAGTTTGGTCAACTCCTTTTCCCCGAAGTATATCCTGCCCCGGGTCGGCCTGTCCAAGCCGCCCAGCAGGTGCAATAAGGTGGACTTGCCCGCTCCCGACTCGCCTACCACCGCCAGTCGTTCGCCCTCAGCCACCTCCAGATCCAGGCCCGCCAGCACCACCAGATCGGCATCCCCCGAGGGATACCTCTTCTCGAGCCCGATGGCCCGAATCGCCGCCGGCCCCGACGATGCCATACCGGCCGACCCCTACTCTTTACGCTAACACGCCTGCCCGCTTCTCGGCCCGGTCCCCCGGGCTCAGCCCGCCCGCCAGCCGATCATCAAACCCGTCGGACCGGGAAGGTGCAGCCGCCTCACTCCGCTAAAGCCCGCCTCTTCCAGCCAGGCGCGGTATTCCGGTTCGCTGTAGCTGGCCCCCGCCCGCGTCCCCACCAGCATGTTCAAGGCGAACATCGCCGCCGCCCGCGGCGCCGTCTTGTCGGGCTCCAGGATGAAATCCTGAATCGCCACTCGGCCCGCCGGCGCCAGCGCCCGGTAACTCTTGCGCAGCATGGCCCGGTTCTCCTCCGGGTCCAGCATGTGGCAAATGGCCGAGATGAACACCAGATCGTAGCCCGAACCGTAGTCCTCTCCGCGCAGGTCCCCCGCACGCAGCCGCACCCGCCCGCCGAGTCCGGCCGCCTCCACGTGCCGCCGCGCGATACGCAGCACGGCCGGCAGATCCAGCAGCTCGACTTCCAGCGACGCGGAGGCTTGCGCGAAAGCGATGGCGTATGCCCCCGAACCGCCGCCCAAATCCAGCACGCGCCGCACCCCTTCCAGCCCGATCGCCTCCGCCACCATAGGGGCTCGCACCTGCGCGTTGTAATGCATCAGGGCAATGAAAGCCTCCGTCTGCTCCCGGGTGCGGCGCCGCCCGGCCCGCGGCGAGGTCCCCTTGCGCACACACTCGGTCAGCAACCCCCAGTTCGGCCACAGGTGCACGACGTGCATCAGGGCCGCCCGGGCGCTCTCCGGCGAGGCGTCGCTCAGCCAGCGCGCCGCGGCGGGCGTGTTGCGGAACACTCCCTCGCGCTTGGTGAGCATACCCACGGCGACCAGTGCGTTCAGCAGCATCTCGGTGGCCCGCGGGTCGGTGCCCAGCCGCCCGGCCGCCTCTCCCGCCGTCGCGCCCTCGCCCACCGCCGTGAAGACGTCCAGCTCGATGGCCGACAGCAGCAGGCGGCTTTCCCGAAAAGCGTTGATCCGTTCCAGCAGTTCCTCCGGCAGGCGTTCCATAGCGCCAGTATACGCGCGCCGCAAGCCCGCGGCATCGGCCGGGCGCCTCCCGCAGGCGGCCCTCCCTTGCCGCGCTATCATGATTCTGGAAATGCGGCGCGGCTGTCTGGGGCTCTGGCTGGCGCTTTGCCTGGCGGCGCAGGATCGCTGGGTCGAAGTCCGCTCCGGCCCCTTCCAGGTTCTCTCGGCCGCGGGCGAGCGTCCCGCTCAAGAAACCTTGGGACGCCTGGAACAGTTCCGTTACGTTTTCGGCCGCGTGCTTTCCCGCGAGGATCTGCGTTCGGTCTGGCCCATTCGCGTGCTGGTGTTTCGCGCGGGCCGGCGCGCCGAACCGCCCTCGCCTCCCGCTCCGGGACGCGACAGCTTCGTGGCCGGCCTGAGCGCCGAGGACGCCCCGCCTCCCGAGTGGCTGCGCGCCTGCGCCCGGATTCTGCTGGAAGCCAACGCGCGGCGCTTGCCGGCGGAAATCGAGAGCGGCCTGCTGGATTACTACTCCATGATCGCCATCGCCGGCCTGCGCATTACCGTGGGCCGAGCCCCTGCCAATCCCGACCTGAATTGGGCGCGCATCCACCTGCTCAGCCTCCACCCGGATTACTACGGCAAGCTGCGGCCCTTGCTTCACAACCTTCAGCAAGGGGCCGACCCGGGACCCGCCTGGCGCAATGCGGTCGGCAAGGGCCCGGAGGAAATCCAGAAGGAGGCCGCCGCCTATCTGGCCGCGGGCAACTTCGCCAGTGAGACGTTTTCCGGCCGCCCCCTGAATCCGCGTACCGATTTTCGCCCTGAGACGCTCGAGCCGCCGGCCGCGGCGCTGGCCCAGGCCGATCTGCGCCTGGCGCAGGGCCGCCTCACAGAGGCGCGCGCCCTTTATCAGGCGCTGCTCAAAGCTCATCCCGGCCTGGCCGAAGCCCAGGAAGGACTCGGGCTGGCGGCGCTGGCCGCGGGCGCGGCCGAGGACGCCCGGCGGCATCTTGCCGCCGCCCTCCAGGCCGGCAGCCGGAAC
>JBBIMA010000035.1:0-41684 GCA_037444625.1 Solibacteraceae bacterium | reverse complement strand
CGCCGCCCACGCGGGCCATGGTCATGCCGCCCACCGATCGCGCCAGCGAGACCGAGGAGCCGCCGCCTCCGCCGCCGCCCGATTCACCGCCTCCCCCGCCGCCCGATTCCCCGCCCGCCGAGGCCATCGTCGTGCCCGTCGAGCGCGAAGCGCTGGAGGAACTGCTCGAAGTCGAGGACGAACCCGAGCTGCTCGAGCCGGCGAAAGTCCCCGAAATCGAATAGGTCCGCGAGGTCCGTGAGGCGATGTTCACATTGAGACCTGCGCCGCCGCGGCTGCCGCGCAATCGCGGCGCTAGCAAGCCGGCAAAGCGCTCCGCCGCCGTGACGCCCGTCAGCCGCAAGGTCTCCTGCACCTCCCCTTGCGTCACCCGCGCCGTCCGGACCGCCGCCTGAGCGGGCTTGGCGGCCGGCTTCGCCGCCGGGTTGCGAAAGCCGAAATAGGCCCCCGCGCCCACTAATACGGCTGCCGCGGCTACGGTCCATAGCCTGCCCGAGCCGCGCGCCGGACGCTTGCTTTCACCGCCGGTTGTTTGCAAATTCATCGGCGCCACTCGCAGATACAGTACTCGCCCCCGCCCCGGGAGTTTCCGCCCGAAACTAAAAGACGATCTTAGCGCGGAAAAGGTTATGAGGGCCGCCGCCCCTGCCCGGCGGGCCGCCGGGCGCCGGGCAGGCCTAAAGACACGCCCCGGTCGGGCGATGAGCCAGCCAGAGGAGGTCCCATCGCGAACCTCACGGCCACCACGCTGCCCGCGCCTGGTTCACGCCGACAGCAGGTCGAGGACTGCCTGCGCGAGATCCGCCAGCAGCCGGACTTCCCCGCCTTCGCCCATCAGATCTCGCTCCTCATGCAGGCTCTTGCGGACGAGGAAGCCTCCCTGCGCCAGCTTACCAGCCTGATTTTGAAGGACTTCAGCCTCACCCTCAAGGTTCTGCGCACGGCCAATTCCGCCCATTACAACCGCTCCGGCAAGCCCATCCTCAGCATCACCCACGCCGTGGCCCTGTTGGGCGTCGAGGCCATACGGCATCTGGCCGGCAGCTTGCTACTGTTCGAACACTACCGCCGCCACTCCCCGGGCCTGAAGCAATTGATGCTATTGTCGCTGCTGACCGCCAGCCAGTCGCGCGAAGTGGCGGCTCGCGTGGGCTATCCCCGCCGCGAGGAGGCCTATATCTGCGGCATGTTCCACAACCTGGGCGAGGTCCTCACCGCCTGCTACCGGCCCCAGCAGTACGCCGCCATCCTGGTGCTGATGAAGGAGCGGCGCTTGACGGAGGCGGAGGCGGCCCTCGAGGTGTTGGGCTTTGCCTATCAGGATCTCGGCCAGGCGGCTGCGCGGCAGTGGAACCTGCCCGAGAAGGTCCTCCGCACGATGGAGGCGGGCCGTCACGGCCCGCCGGGCGCCGGAGGAGATCTGCTGAGCGTCATCACCGCCTTCAGCCATGCACTCACCACCGCCGTGCATCGCCGTGACCCTGAGGGCGCCCGGGCCCGCCTGAAGCGTTTGGTCCACGAATTCAGCCCGCTTCTCGGCCTGCACCCGGACGAGGTGCGCGACGTGGTGGAAGCCGGCGTGCGCGACACGATGGAGACGTTCTCGATTCTGCGCGTCCCTTTGGACGACCTGCGCCTGCGCCGCCACACCGAAGCCGTCTTGGAAGGGCTGAAAGAATCCGCCCAACCGGCGGCCGAGCCCGGCAAGCTGGCCTGCGGCGAAGATCTGCTGGAAGAGCTGGCCCGGGAGATCGAATGGGTGCTCTCTTCGCCGGCCGACTGGGATCTGAACAACGTGATCCTGATGATCCTGGAAGCGATCTACCGCAGCGAAGCTTTCGATCGGGTCCTGTTCTGCCTGCTGGACCCGGAATCAGAAACCATCCAAGGGCGGATCGGGTTGGGGGAGGGGAGCGAGGCCCTCAGGGCGCGCTTCCGCTTCTCTGTGGCCGGCAACGGCAATCCGCTCACCGAGGCCTTGCTGGCCCGCCGCACCCTGCTCCTGTCGGCCGAAATCGGGCTCAGCTACTACGAGGCCGAACTGCTCAAGCAGTTGGGCGCCGCCTGCCTGGCTGTGTTCCCGATCGTGGTGGACGGGATCCTGGTGGGCTGCCTGTATGCTGATCGGGTAGGCGCGGGACCGGACCCCGGCGCCCGTGTGCTCGAGCTGGTCAGCCGGCTTCGCCATCTGGCCGCCCGGGCCATCGGGCTGAAGAGCCCGAGCCGCCGCAAGACCGCTGAGGCTCAGTCCAGGCGGAACACCAGCTTGCCCACCCCGTCGGCATAGCGCTCCAGCATCGAGAAGCCGCGCTCAATCTCCTCCAACGGCAGCTCGTGGGTGAGGATGGGGGCGAACAGGCTGCGCCGCTCGCGCAGCAACTCCAGAGCGGTCTCGGACTCCCGGTTCGAGCGGCGCACGTTGTAAAGCGCCAGCTCTTTACGCCGCATGACGTGGAAGTCCAGGGCCACCTGGGCCTGAGTGGGAATGCCGGTGATGACCACCCGCCCGGCGTAGCGCGTCACGGCCAGGGCCTGGTTCATCGAGGGCCCTTGGGCCGCGCAATCCACCGCCACGTCCACGCCCCGGCCGCCGGTGTCCGCCAGGATCCGCCTGACCGGATCCTCGGCCGCGGGATCCAGCGCAGCATCCGCCCCGAGCCTCCGAGCCAGCTCGCGGCGATGCGCCACCGGCTCGACCGCCCACACTCTGGCCGCCCCGGCCAGCTTCAGGACCGCCAGGGTGAGCAGCCCGATGGGTCCTGCGCCGAACACCGCCGCCCGCTCGCCCGGCCGCGGGCTGACGAAGACCATCGAGTGCAGCGCGACCGCCAGCGGCTCGAACAAAGTGGCCTCGGCCGGGCTCAGTTCGGGAGGCAGGGGCAGCAGGTTTTCCGCCGGCAGGGTAACGTAGTCGCGGAAAAAGCCGGGGTCGCCCGGCATGCTCATGAAGCGCAGCCGGGCGCAGACGTTGTGCCGCCCGCTCAGGCAGTACTCGCAGTGATAGCAGTAGATGGCGGGCTCCAGCGCCACGCGGTCGCCGACCGACCAGCCGCTCACGCCCGCCCCGAGAGCCGTCACCAGGCCGACCGGCTCGTGGCCCAGCACCATCGGGTAGACGCAGGGAGTGTCTCCCACCCCGCCCTCGGAAAAGTAGTGGAGATCGGACCCGCAAACGCCCACCGCCTGCACTCGGGCCTGCACCTGACCCGGCCCCGGCAAGGGCGGAGGTTGCTCGACCAGACGAAAGCGGCGCGGCTCGTAGAGTTCGGCGACACGCATAAACCTTACGAGTCTAGCGCGCAGGGACGGGCAGCGGCGGCAAGGGCTACTTCTTGAACAGGCTGTCGAAGGCCAGGCGCGCGTCCAGGGGCGTGCGCGGACCCGGCCCGGCCAGCGGAGAGACCGGCGTCGTATCGCGGGCCACGGTCACGCGCGGGGAGAACCAGGTGCACTCGTTGGCCTTGTCTTTGACCGCGATCCGCTCGGGGATCGGCTTCAAGCACTGGAAGCGGGTCGAGGGCTCGAAGTGGGCGCACTGCTTGCAGCAATGCAGCGCCACGCCGCACTTCGGGCAGGTCCCTTTGAAATCGGTGCCCTCCGGCAGGGCTACCGCGCAGTTATAACAGCGGGAGGCGGTGACGGCCTGCACCAGCCGGGGCAGCCGGGGTCCGGTGACGTCCAGCGGGGGACGGGGACCTCGGCGGCCTTCCTCGCGCTTGCGACCGGGTTCGCCTGAGGGCCGGTCGTAATCCATGTAGCCGCGTTGTCTGTATTTACGGTCGCCTTCCATGGTGACTCCCCGTTGCTCGGGCGCGACTTGGATTCGGCGGGATGCCTTCCTGCGCCATCCTGGTGGGTTCGTCTTGGCCGCCGGCCAGAGTCGCTCCCTGCGGTCGAAGCGGGGATTGATACTGTCCGCGGGGGCCTGAACGCCGGGTGCGACAGGTCTTAGACCCGCCGAGCTTTCAAACTCATATCTACCACGAATCGGAGCGGGAATCCAGCCCCTCCTTTGCGTTTTTCGCGATCTTTCGGCCTCTGGGCGCATCTTCCGGACCCGTGAACGGCGGCGGGGGCCTCTCAAGGGGGCCCGGCCAAGGGGGCGGCCCTGTCGGGGAATCCCCTTAGCCCGTAAGCAAGGCGCCGGATCCCGGCCCTCCTCGCCCCTCCGGCGGGGCGGCCCACTTCAATAGGGCATGCGTGGGCCGGGTCAGGGGGTCGCCGTAGTGGTTGGGCGCGATCCGGACGGCATAACCGACCCGCCCGGTCTGCTGCGGCACCACCTCCCGCTCGAACACCGCCAGCGAGCCTCGCTGCTCGACCGGCGGTAGCAGTAGGACCTCCGTCTCCTCCAACTGGCCGTGGATGCCGACCCGCCCGATCACCACTTCGACCCGCACGTCCTCCGGCTTCAACCCGGCCAGATCCACCACGGTGCGCACGGGCACCGGCTGGCCGCTGAGCACCGGCCCGTCTATGGGGGAGCCGACCTCGATGAAGCGCACCTGCTCCCAGAGCTGCTCGACCCGGCGGTTCCAGCGGGCCTGCTCGCGGGCCTTTTCGAACCCGCCGGCCTGCATCTGCCGGAAGGCCTCATGGGCCGGCTGGTAAAGCTGCGCCATGTACTCCTCGACCATCCGCTGGCAATTGAAGCGGGGGCTCAGGGACATGATCGAGCGCTTGACCCTGCGCATCCACTCCCGGGGCACCCCCTGCTCGCGCTCGTAAAAGGCCGGAACGATCTCGTTCTCCAGCAGGGAATAGATGGCGGTGGCGTGGGCCTCGTCCTGGTCCTCCGAATAAGGGATGCGATCGCCTACCGCCCAGCCCCCGGAGTCTTCGTCGGCCTCGTCGAACCAGCCGTCCAGGGTGCTCAGGTTGAGCACTCCGTTGACGCCGGCCTTCATGCCGCTGGTGCCGCAGGCCTCCTCGCCCCGGCGGGGTGTGTTGAGCCAAAGATCGCAGGCCTGGACCAGCTCGCGCGCCACGTGCATGTCGTAGTCCTCGATGAAGACCAGGCGCTTGGCCAGCTCGGGGTCCCGCGAGAGCTGCACGATCTGCCGGATCATCTCGCGGCCCGGGTGATCCTTGGGATGGGCTTTGCCCGCCACCACGATTTGCACCGGCCGTTCGGGATTCAGCAGCAGGCGTTTCAGCCGGGCCACGTCCCGGAACAGCAAGGTGGCCCGTTTGTAAGTGGCGAAGCGGCGGGCGAAACCGATGGTGAAGGCTTCCGGGTCCAGCACCTCGGCGGCGCGGCGCAGCTCGGCCGCCGAGGCCTTGCGCTCCCGCGCGAAGGCAAGCTGGCGGTCGCGGACGAAGGCCACCAGCCGGCGCTTGGCTCGCCGGTGGGCCTCCCACAGCTCCTGATCCGGGATGTCCCGGATCTGGTCCCAGGTGTTGGGGTCGGTGACCCGCTCCAGCCAGTCCGGCTGAAGATACTGGTCATACAGGGTGGCCAGATCGCGCGACAGCCAGCTCGGCAGATGCACGCCGTTGGTGATCGAGGTGATGGGCACCTCCCAGATCGGCAACTGCGGCCAGAGGTCCTGCCACATTTGTTGGGAGACCTCGCGGTGCAGCCGGCTGACCGCGTTGCGCCAGGCGGAAGCCTTGATCGCCAGGATGGCCATGGTGAAGCGCTCGTGGGGATCGGCCGGGTTGCGCCGCCCGAGCGACATCAGTTGCTCGAAGCTCACCCCCAGCTCGCGGCAGTACTGCTGGAAGTAGTCCGACATCAGGCCGGGATCGAAGATGTCAATCCCGGCCGGCACCGAGGTGTGGGTGGTGAAAATGTTGTTGCTGCGCGTGGCCGCCAGCGCCTCCTCGAAGCTCAGGCCGTGTTCGCGCACCAGCACCCGGATGCGCTCCAGAGCCAGGAAGGCTGAGTGACCCTCGTTCATGTGATAGACGGTGGGCTCCAGCCCCAGAGCTCTCAGGACTCGCAGCCCGCCCACCCCCAGCACGATTTCCTGCTGGATCCGCATGCGGTCGTCGTACAACCGGGCGGTAATCTCCCGGTGCTCGGGCCGCGAATTCTCCGCGATGTTGGTGTCCAGCAGCAGCAGGCGGACTCGCCCCACCCTCGCCTCCCAGGCCCGGATTACCAGCGGCCCTCCGGGCAGTTCGATCTGGACCCGCAGCTCGGCGCCGTCCTTCAAGACCGGCTCGACGGGCAACATGTAAAAGTTGTTGACCGGGAATTTCTCCTGCTGCCAGCCGTCGGGATTCAAGTACTGCTGGAAGTACCCGGTTTGATACAGCAAACCCACCCCGACCAGGGGGATGCCCGAGTCGCTACAGGATTTCAGAAAATCGCCCGAGAGCACGCCCAGGCCGCCCGAGTAAGTGGGCAGGCATTCGGTCAAGCCGTATTCCATCGAGAAATAGGCGATCAGCTCCGGGCGGGCGGGCCGCTCGCTGCGGTGCAGATAGGCGTCGTAGCGCTCGCAGGCTCGCCGGTACAAAGCCACGTAGCGCGGATCCGCCGCCATCCGTTCCAGGGTGGCCTGCGGCACCCGGGCCAGCATGGCCACCGGATTGTGCCCGCTGGCCTGCCACAGCTCGGCGTCCAGCCGGCGGAAAAGCTGGCGGATCGTGGGCTCCCAGCTCCACAACAGGTTGTAGGCCAGCTCGGACATGCGCGCCAGGGCCGCCGGCAGAGCCGGGCGCACCAAGAACTCCCGCAAGGGCTGAACCTGGAATCCCATGTTCGAAGGCGTACCTTCAAGATAGCAAAGCGCGCGCCCGGCGGCCGCGCTACACTTTCCTCATGCCGGACTGGAAGCTGATTGCCGCCGGGCGAGGCCTGGAGCCGGCGGCCGAGGATTGGGAGCGCATCCTGCCCGTGATGGATTCCATGCAGGCCGTGCTGGACCGGCTCACCCCCGCCATCCCGCTGCTGCTCGAACCCATCGTGACCTTCCGCTGCGAAGGCGAGGAGCACCAGGGATGACGATCCAGGAAGCGGCCGCCGCCCTGCGCGCCCGCCGGGTCTCCGCCCTCGAGTTGACCCGCGCCTCGCTGGAGGCCGTCGCGCGCCTTCAGGACCGCCTGCGCGCCTTCATTACCATCACGGAGCAGAACGCGCTGGAGGCCGCCCGCCGGGCCGATGAGGAGCTGGCGCGCGGGCTGGATCGCGGCCCGCTGCACGGCATTCCGGTGGCGGTCAAGGACGTCTACGCCACCCGCGGAGTGCGCACCACCTGCGGCGCGAAGATCTTCGCCCACTACACGCCGGATTTCGACGCCGCTGTGGTCGAGCGCCTGCAAGCGGCCGGAGCGGTGCTGGTGGGCAAGACCAACATGCACGAGCTGGCCTACGGCATCACCTCCACCAACCCGCATTACGGGGCGGTGCGCAATCCCTGGAATCCGGAGCGAATTCCGGGCGGCTCCAGCGGCGGCTCGGCCGCGGCCGTAGCGGCCGGCATGGTCTTCCTGGCCATGGGCAGCGACACGGGCGGCTCGATCCGCATTCCGGCCGCCTATTGCGGCACGGTAGGGCTGAAGCCCACCTTCGGCCGGGTGAGCCGCTACGGCGTCCTGCCCCTGGACTTCAGCCTGGACCATATGGGGCCGCTCACCCGCTCGGTGCGCGACGCCGCCCTGGCGCTGAACGCGCTGGCCGGCTACGATCCGCGCGATGAGACCTCCAGCCGCCGGCCGGTGGAAGACTATCTTCCGCCCGAAGCGCCCTCGCTCGACGGGTTGCGCCTGGGGCTGCCCGAGAATTTTTATTTCGAAGGGGTGGAGGCGGGGGTGGCTGAAAGCGTGCGCGAGGCCGCCGGTCAGGCCGAGCGCCAGGGCGCCTGCCTGGTCCCCGTGCGCGTGCCGGACGTGGGCGCCATCAACACCGTCAGCCGGATCATCCTGATGGCGGAAGCGGCCGCGGTGATGGAGCCCTACCGGGCGCGGCGGGAGGATTTTGGGCAGGACGTGCGCCTGCTGCTGGATCAAGGCCGCCTGCTCTCGGCCACGGACTACCTCCAGGCCCAGCGCTTGCGGCGCATGATGCGGGACGAATTCAGCCGCATCTGGCGGCAGGTGGATTGCCTGCTGACCCCCACCACGCCGAACGCCGCGCCGCGCATCGGCCAGAGCACGGTCGAGCTGGACGGCGCCCTGGAGGACGTCCGCCTGGCGGCCACGCGCTTCGTGCGGGCGATCAACATGATGGGCTGGCCCGCTCTGTCGCTCCCCTGCGGCTTCAGCCGGGAGGGCCTGCCGCTGGGGCTGCAAATCATCGCGCCGCCGTTCCAGGAAGCGCGCCTGCTGCGCGTAGCGGCCGCTCTGGAGCCGGCCATGCCCCGCCGTCCGCTGCCCGATCTATAATCAAGCCGAACCGGAGGTGCCCAAATGCAACTTAGCCGCCGTACGGTGTTGAAGGCCGGCTTGGCGGCCGGCGGGGCCGCTCCCTCCCATCCTTTCGCCCCCAACGACCGCATCCAGGTGGGTGTGATCGGCACGGGTGCGCGCGCCCACGAACTGATCGAGGCCCTGCTGGCCAACCAGGGGGTCGAAATCACCGCCCTGGTGGACGCCTACCGGGGCCGGGTGGAACGCGCCCTGGAGCGCACGCGCGGCCGCGCCCGCGCCGTCAAGGACTACCGCGAGATCCTCTCCGACCGGAGCATTGACGCCGTGATGGTGGTCACGCCCGATCACTGGCACCACCGCATGGTGCTGGACGCCATCCAGGCCGGCAAGGACGTCTACTGCGAGAAGCCGCTGACCTACCGCAGCTCCGAGGGAGTCGAGATCGTCCAGGCGGCCCGCGCCGCCGGGCGCATCGTGCAGGTGGGCAGCCAGGGCATGAGCTCGGCCGTGCAGCGCAAAGCCAGGGAAATGATCCAGAGCGGCAAACTGGGCCGGGTCACCATCATCCGCGCCGCCTACAACCGCAACACCGCCTCGGGCGCCTGGATCTATCCCATCCCGCCGGATGCTTCGCCGCAGACCGTCAACTGGGAGATGTTCTTGGGACCGGCGCCCAAGCGCCCCTTCTCGCTGGAGCGCTTCTTCCGCTGGCGCTGTTACGAGGATTACTCCGGCGGCATCGCCACCGACCTGTTCGTTCACCTCTGCACCACCATCCACTTCCTGATGAACGCCCGGATGCCGGCCCGGGCGGTGGCCCTGGGCCAGCTCTACCGCTGGAAGGAAAGCCGCGAGGTGCCCGATACGCTGAACGCCATCCTGGAATACCCCGAGGGCTTCGTGGTGAACCTCAGCTCGACCTTCAACAACCAGGCGGCCGCCGAGGGCAGCTTCCAGTTCCTGGGGACCGAAGGCACCATCACGCTGGGCGGCAGCGGGATGAGCTTCTACCCGGAGAACGCCCTGGAGGACAACCGCTGGATTGTCGAGAGCTGGCCGCGGGCGCTGGAGGAGGCTTACTATCGCGACCCGAAGGTGCGCCAGAGCGAGCTGCCGGCCACCCGCCCGCCCAGGGTGCTGGAGGGCGCGCAGGAGTTCCGCGAGGAGGGCTTGGAAGCCACCATCGTGCATCTGGGCCACTGGCTGGAATCCATCCGCACGCGCCGGCCGTACTGGCAGGACGCCGCCGCCGGCCATCACGCCGCAGCCTGCGCTCACATGATCAACCGGGCGGCCAAGGAGCGCCGGATGGTCGAGTGGGACTTCGCGCGGGACGACATCAAAGCATAGAGACCGCGGCGGGCCTCAATCCAGCGCCTTTAGCAAGCGGTACACTTTGGCCACGGGCAGGCCGACCACGTTGAAGTAGCAACCCTCGATGCGCTCGACGAACTTCGAGGCCAGGCCCTGGATGGCGTAAGCGCCCGCCTTGTCCAGAGGCTCGCCGCTGGCCACGTACTCTTGGATTTCGCTCTCCTCCAGGGGCGCGAAGCGCACCAGAGTCCGCTCGGAGTCCACCAGTTCGCGGGCGCCGCGTTTCAGGCATACGCCGGTCCACACCTGGTGCTCGCGCCCGGCCAGCCGCCGCAGCATGCGGACGGCCTCGGCCGCATCGGCCGGTTTGCCCAGCACTTCGCCGTCCACCACCACCACGGTGTCGGCGCCCAGGACGACGTCCTCGGGATCGGCCTCCGCGGCCGCCGCCTTGGCGCGCGCCAGCCGCTCGACGTGGGTGCGGGGATCCTCGCCCTCGCGCCAGCTTTCCTCCGCGCCGGCATCGGCCGGACGCACCAGGAAGCGAAAGCCCGCGCGGGCCAGCAACTCTCGTCGGCGAGGAGATCGCGAGGCCAGGATCAGCATGCTTTCAGCATGGCAAAAGCGCCCGGGCGCGCGTCGGCCGGCGTGCTAGAATACGGTGATTCCAGCCGCCATGGACCGGGTCGCCAAGTTGATCGCCCGCATGAGCCTGCCGGGCGGCCCCTCGCGGGAGGATCTGGCGCGCGCCGCCTGGCCGGCCGCCGTGGGCAAGATCATCGCCCGGCACAGCCGCGTGACAGGGCTGGCGGGCAACCGGCTGCTGGTCGAGGTCGAGGACGAAACCTGGCGCCGGCAGCTTCAGGCCCTGGAATCTCAAATCCGAAGGAAGCTGGGCGAGATCCTGGGGCCGCAGGCGGTGGGTGCGATTCAATTCCGGCGGCGGATCCCGCGGCCCGGGCCGGCCCGGGCCCAGGCCAATACGGCGGCCGCCGACGAGGCGGAGGCGATTCCCGATCCCGTGCTGCGGCGGCTGTATCGCAGACAACGCGCGAGGTCCACGGCGTGAAGATCAGCCAAGCGGAAGTTCGCTACGTGGCCGACCTGGCCAACCTGAAGCTGAGCGAGGAGGAAGTGGCGCGCATGTGCGCCGAGCTGGGCGCCATCCTGGCCTACATGGACAAGCTGAACGAGCTGGACACCGGCGAGGTGGAGCCCATGGCCCAGGTCCTTTACGAAGCGGAGGAGACGGCCACCCTGCGCGAGGACCGCGAAGGTCCGACCCTGGGCAGCGAAGCGGCGCTGGCCAATGCGCCGCTGGCCGGCGCGGGCCATTTCAAGGTGCCCAAGGTGATCGAGCGATGACGGCGGCCGAGATCCGGTCCCTCACCATCGAGCAGGTGCGGCGCGGGTTGACGGAGCGCCGTTTCTCGGCCGTCGAGCTGGCCCAAGCGGCGCTGGAATTCGCCCAGGCCGAGAATCCCAAGACGAACGCCTATCTGCATTTCTCGCCCGAGCGGGCGTTGGAGGCGGCGCGGCGCGTGGACCAAAAACTGGCGGCGGGCGAGGATCCCGGGCCGCTGGCCGGCGTGCCGGTGGCGGTCAAGGACGTGATCCTCACCAAAGGCGTGCGGACCACCTGCGGTTCGCGCCTGCTGGAGCGTTACGTTCCGCCTTACGACGCCACGGCCGTCATCCGGCTGGAGCAGGCCGGCGGCGTGATCCTGGGCAAGACCAACTGCGACGAGTTCGCCATGGGGTCCTCCAATGAGAACTCGGCCTTCGGGCCGGTGCGCAATCCGGTGGCGCCGGAGCGCGTGCCGGGCGGCTCGAGCGGCGGTTCGGCGGCGGCGGTGGCGCAGGGCACGGCGGTGCTGGCGCTGGGTTCCGACACCGGCGGCTCGATCCGCCAGCCGGCCAGCTTCTGCGGCGTAGTGGGCGTGACGCCCACCTACGGCCGGGTGTCGCGCTACGGGCTGGTAGCCTTCGCCAGCTCGCTGGACCACATCGGGCCTTTCGCCCGCAGCGTGCGGGACGCCGCCCTGCTGCTGCGCGTCATTGCCGGGCGCGATCCGATGGATTCCACCTCCGCCTTCGCGCCGGTCGAGGACTACCCGGCCCTGCTGGAGGGCGAGGTGCGCGGCGTGCGGGTGGGCCTGCCGCGGGAGTATTTCCAGGACCTCACCAGCGAGTCGGGCGACTGCATCCAGCGGGGCGTGCGCACCCTGGAGCGGCTGGGCTGCCGGATTCGCCAGATCAGCCTGCCGCACACCGAGTACGCCATCGCCTGCTATTACATCATCTGCACCGCCGAAGCCAGCTCGAACCTGGCGCGTTACGACGGCGTGCGCTACACCCGGCGCTCGGAGCGTTCCGAAACGCTCAGCGAAATGTACCGCAACAGCCGGGGCGAGGGCTTCGGAGCGGAGTGCAAGCGGCGCATCATGCTGGGCACCTACGTGCTCAGCGCGGGCTACTACGAAGCTTACTATTTGAAGGCCCAGAAGGTGCGCACTCTGATCGCGCGCGACTTCACCGAGGCCTTCCGCGAGGTGGACGCCATCGTCGCTCCGGTCTCGCCTTTCCCGGCCTTCCGGCTGGGGGAGAAAGTGGACGATCCGCTGGCCATGTACCTCTCCGACATCTACACCATCACCGGTTCGCTGGCCGGCATCCCTTGCATGAGCGTGCCCTGCGGGCGGACGCGCGAGGGGCTGCCGGTCGGCATGCAGATCCTCACCCGCCACTTCGACGAGGCGGGCATGTTGCGCCTGGCTTACGCCTTCGAACAGGCCGGCGGCCCGGAGGGTTGAGAGTTGTCCGGCGGGCAAAGGCTTGCGACTGCCGGAGCGGCTCCCGCATCCAACCTGTAGATAAGGAGAAATCCAGGATGGCACACCAAGTGGTTGCGAAGAACTTCGATCGGATCATGCGGGACCTGGACGGCATCTCGGCCCGGACCATGACCGAACACTACAAGCTCTACCAGGGCTACGTGAACAAGTACAACGAGATCATGAGCAAGCTGGAGGCGGCCGAGCGCGCCTCGGCCAACCAGGTCTTCAGCGACCTGCGTTCCCTCAAGGTGGATCTGACCTTCGCCATCGGCGGCGTCAAGAACCACGAGCTGTACTTCGGCCACCTGGGCGGGCGCGGCGGCGATCCGCCGGCTGAGCTGCGCCGGCTGCTCGAGCAGCACTTCGGCTCGGTGGAGGCCTGGCGGGCGGATCTGAAGGCCACCGGCATGGCGTCCCGCGGCTGGGCCTGGACCGCCTGGGATCGCGACTGGGGCTACCTTTTCAACTACGCGGGCGACGCGCAGAACACCTTCCCGGTGTGGAACGCGGTTCCCATCATCGCCCTGGACGTGTACGAGCACGCCTACTATCTGGATTACGGCGTGGCCCGTGCCGCCTACATTGACGCCTTCTTCAAGAACCTGGACTGGGACGCCGTAGGCGCCAACCTGGAACGGGCTCGAAAGGGCTGAGCGGAGCGAGGCCATGGCGGCGCGGCTTTCGCGCAGGCAGTTCCTGGCCGGAGCGAGTCTGGCCGGCGCCGCCCCGCGCCGCCCGCCCAACATCATCTTCATCCTGGCCGACGACCTGGGCTGGGGCGATCTCGGCTGCTACGGTCAGCGCTGGATCCGGACCCCGAACCTGGACCGGCTGGCCCGGGAGGGAACCCGCTTCACCGACGCCTACGCCGGCTGCACGGTGTGCGCCCCTTCGCGCAGCGTTCTGATGACCGGCTACCACATGGGCCACACCTCGGTCCGGGCCAACACCGGAGGCATCCCGCTGCGGGCCGAGGACGTCACGGTGGCCGAGGTGCTGCGCCAGGCGGGTTATGCCACCGGCTGCTTCGGCAAGTGGGGGCTGGGCGACATCGGCACCCCGGGCGTGCCTTGGCAGCAGGGCTTCGAGGAGTTCTTCGGCTACCTGCACCAGATACACGCCCACTTTTACTACCCGCCCTATCTTTGGGAGAACGACCGCAAATTCCCTCTCCGGGGCAACGAGGGCGGGCGGCGGGTAACTTACTCGCACGACGTGATTGCGGAGCGCGCCCTGGAGTTCATCCGGCGGCGCCGCGATCGGCCGTTCTTCTGCTACATTCCTTTTACGATTCCCCACTGGGAATTGTTAGTCCCGGAAGATTCCCTGGCGGAATATCGCGGGAGGATTCCCGAGGCCGGTCCTTACATAGACGCGCGGCGACATTACGCCGACCAGCCCACCCCGCGCGCCGCGTACGCCGCCATGGTCACGCGCATGGACCGGGACGTCGGGCGCCTGCTGGCCTTGCTGGCCGAGCTGGGCCTGGAGCGCGACACGGTGGTGTTTTTCTCCAGCGACAACGGCTCGGCCGAACGCCTGCGCAAGGACGAGTTCTTCCGTAGCTGCGGCCCCTTCCGGGGCCACAAGCAGAATCTCTATGAGGGCGGCATCCGCGTTCCCATGATCGTGCGCTGGCCCGGGCGGATTCCGGCCGGGAGGGTGAGCGCTTTCCCCTGGGCCTTCCAGGACTTCCTGCCCACGGCCGCCGAGCTGGCGGGCGCGCCCGCGCCCCAAGGCCTGGACGGCATCTCGGTCGTGCCCACTTTGCTGGGGCGGCGCCGGCGCGGGCACGAGTTCCTTTACTGGGAACTGCCCCGCTACGACGCCAAGAGGGGAACCTTTCCGGACGAGCGCCCGATGCAGGCCCTGCGCATGGGCCGCTGGAAGGCGGTCCGCCCGGCGCCCGAGGCGCCGGTCGAGCTGTACGACCTGAGCCGGGACCCGGGCGAAACCGACAACCTGGCCCAGCGCCGCCCGGAGTTGGCGCGCCGCCTGGAGGGGTTGATGGCGGGTGCGCGCACCCGGCCGCGCCCGCAAAGCGAGCCCGCTTCCGAGTGGGTCATCCCGCTGCCGCGCCCGGCCGGCACGGCCAAACAGTAAGCCGATCCCTGGGCCGCCCGGCCCGGAGCCTCAGCCGGCCACGCTGCGGGAGGCGGCGTCCCAGCGCAGGCGGCGGCCGCGGCGCAGCGCCTCCATCGCCATGCACAGCACGACGGTGGCGTAGTGGCCCGCCTCCACCGGCGCGCTCGGATCACGGCGGGCCCGCACCGCTTCCAGGAAATTGCGGATGTGGGCCCGGGTGGCGGGGCCGAAGGCTCCCGGCAGGCGCTTGGCCGCCGCGGGGACGGGATCGAGCGTCTTGGGATCCTCCAGATACAAGGCGTAGCTCTCGCGACCCACGTCCAGGCGCGCCTTCGAGCCGTTGTACTGCACCATCTGGTCGTTGGTCAGCGGATAGCGCATCGCCTTGTAACCGCAGGTGAACACCGCCAGGTAATTCTCGGGATACTCGACGCACATGCAGGTGGTTTCGGGCACTTCGGCCCCCTCGAGATTGGCACGGCCGGCCGCGCAAGTTACCGCCGCCGGGTAAGTCGAATTCATGAACCAGTGAATGGCGTCTATGACGTGCGCGGCCTGGCCCACCATCAGCCCGCCGGAGTAATCCCAAAAGTAATACCAGTTGAAAAAGCGGAGCGGATCGGGCCGGCGCTTGGGCGCCGGTCCCAGCCAGGCCTCCCAGTCCAGCTCGCCCTTGAGTTCGGCGCGGCGCAGGCTCGCCTGATGGTTGTACCACCAGGAATTGACCAGGCGGACCTCGCCCAGCCGCCCGGACTCCACGATTTGCCTGGCCTCCGTGAACAGGTCGAAGCTGCGCCGTTGGGTGCCCACCTGAAGCACCCGGCGCGTGCGCCGCACGGCCTCGACCATCCGGAAGCTCTCCTCGATGGTGTGGGCCATGGGCTTCTCGACGTAGACATCCTTGCCCGCTTCCAAGGCGTCTATCGCCATCTGCGCGTGCCAGTGGTCGGGAGTGGCGATGATGACCACCTCGAGCGTGCGGTCCTCCAGCAGGCGGCGGTAGTCGCGGTAGCCCGCCGCCCCGGTGGAGGCGACCTTCAGGCCCGCCTCCAGATTGGGCTGATACACGTCGCAGACGGCCGCCACCTCAACTCCGATCTCCTTGAACTCGGCCGCCAGCAACCGCCCGCGGCCGCCGGCGCCGATCAGGCCGGCGCGCAGGCGATCGTTGGCGCCCAGGATGCGCGCAGCCGAGCAGGCCGCGCCGCCCAGAAAGATCCGGCGTTCCATGGCCCCTAGAGTATAGCGGAAACGGCGGGCCGTGTCGTAAGCTGGAAGCAATGTCTCGCCGATTGTTTGTCTGGTTTCTGGTCGGACTGCTCGCGGCCGCCCAGGGGGCCGAAAAGCCGGCGGGCGGGCCGCTGGCGGTGAACGTCTCGGGGACCCGCGCGACCGTGGTCTGGATCCTCCAGACCCAGGAGGCGCGCCTGGGCGAAGCGCCCGATCAGCTCGGCATTGTGGCGCCGCTGCTGAAGACCGAGCGCGTCAGCTTCACGGGCCTCAAACCCGGCCGCACCTACTACTACGACGTGATGGGACAGGACGAAGGCCGGGGGCGCTTCAAGACGCCGCCCGCCGGCCCGGCCGCCTTCCGCTTCGTGGTCTTCGGCGACACGCGCACGCGCCATGAAGTCCATGCCAAAGTGGTGGCGGCGATCGTCAAGACCGACCCCGACTTCGTGCTCCACACCGGGGATCTGGTGGCCGACGGCGAGGCCCTGACCCAATGGCCGGTGTTCTTCTCGATCGAAAAGGAGTTGCTGCGGCGCGCCGTCTTCTTCCCCACGCCCGGCAATCACGAGCGAGGCTCGGGCTACTACTACGAATTCTTCCAGGCCCAGCCGTTCTACAGTTTCGACTGGGGCTCGGTCCACGTCACGGCGGTCAACAGCGATTACTCCAACGCCGCCCCGAGCGAAGCGGGCCGGGAGCGTTTTTGGACCGAGCAACTTCGCTGGCTGGAGGACGATCTGGCGCGCGCCCGGAAGGCCGATCTGCGCTTCGTCATGACGCACCATCCGCCTTTCACAGCCGTGAAGCGGCGGCAGAGCGATGCGCCCAACCGGATCCTGCGCGACTGGGTCCCCCTGTTCGAGAAGTACCAGGTGCACGCGGTGTTCTGCGGGCACGACCACAACTACCAGCACCACCTGAAGAACGGCGTGCGCTACATCGTCACGGGCGGCGGCGGAGCGCCCCTGTATGCCGTGGATGCCCCGCTGCCGGGCGTCACCCTCAAGGCGGAAAGCGTGGAGAATTTCGTGCAGGCCGACGTCAGCGGAGCCAAGGTACGGCTCCAAGCCTTCACCCCGGACGGCCGCCTGCTGGATTCGGTCGAGATCACGGGCGCGGGCCGGGAATCCCCGCGCTAACGCTTCCGGACGCACTCGCGCCGCCGGGAAGGGCTCGGCGGGCCGGGGCGGGCGGAGCTCCCCGCTTCCCAGCGGAGCGGCAGGCGACCCTCGCGGGCCGCAGCCTTCGGACTTACTTCCGCCAGGTTCCTTTCTTGTACGGGAAGGCGGTCCAATCCTGGGCCGCCCGGCCGTTCAGGTCCCACTCCACGCGCCCGGCCCGGACGGTCAGCTCGGCGACGAGCAACTGGGTGCCCGTCTTGCGCGCCCCGGCTGAATCCAGGAAGCCGAACTGGCCGCGGTCCAGCCGGAGCACCGTAATATCGGCCCCCGCGCCCGGATCCAGGCAGCCCAGTTGCGGGCGGCGGATGGCCCGGGCGGCATTCCAAGTGGCCATGGCGACGACTTGCTCGAGGGGCACGCCCAGGTTCAGCACCTTGGACATGACGTTGGGCAGATCCTTCATGCCGGCGTTCATGCTGCCCGTGTGCAGGTCGGTCGAGATGGTGTCCGGGTAGAACTTCTCCTGGAAGGCCGGAACGGCCACATACCAGAAGAAACTGCCGGCGCCGTGTCCCAGGTCGAACAGCACGCCCCGCTGTCGCCCCGCCCGCATGGCGGGGTTGAGCTTTCCGTTTTCGAGCAACTCTTCGCGGTGGCCCGAGTAAGCATGAGTATAGATGTCCCCGGGACGGAGTTTCTCGGTCAGGAGGGTCTTCAGGTTGCGTTCGGCGTCCAGGTAGCCGAAGTCCACCATGACCGGCAGGTCGGCCAGTTTGCCCGCCTGGACGGCGCGCTCCACCGAGAGCCAGCCGGGGCCGGCGTAATGGGCGGTCTTAAAGCCGACGATGAGGTCGCGGTGGGCGCGAGCCGCCTGGGCGGCCGCCTGAGCGTCGAGCTCCTTGGGGTCGTCTTCGCCGGCCGGCCCCATGCCGCCGCCGGCGATGTTCAGGAAAGCCAGGACGCGCGTGCGGGCGCGTTCGATGACCCGCTGGCGGAAATCCGGGAAGTTGCGCCAGCCCGCGCTGCCGGCGTCCACCATGGTAGTGACGCCGGTGCGGAAGCTGAAGCCGTCCGGGTAGACGCTCTGGTCGCCGGCGATGACGCCCTTGACGCCGGTGCCGGCGTAGACGTGGACGTGGATGTCAATCAGCCCGGGGACGACGTAGAGCCCGGAGACGTCGGCCACCCGGCGAGCCTGGGAGGCGGGAATGCCGGCCGCCAGGCGGGCGATCTTGCCCTGAGCGACGGCCACGTCCAGCGGGGCATTCAAGCCGCTCTTGGGGTCAATGACGTGCCCGTTCTTGAGCAGCAGATCGTAAACCGGCTGGGCCGAGAGCAGGCCCGGGCCCAGCAGGAGCAGCCAGAGCACAGAGGTTGGCGAAGGCATCAGGGAGATGATAGCGCGCCGCGACTGGAACGCGGAGCCGAGGCGGACGATATAATCAAGGGGTGCGTTACGGCTGGGTCGCAGTGCTTGTCACGGCCGGCTTCTGGGCGGCCTGCTCGCGGGGCCCGCAGACCGCGGAGGCGGTCCGCCAGGGCGTGCTGGACCATCTGGCCTCGCGGGCGGATCTGGATTTGCGCGGCATCGAGGTGCAGGTGACCGCGGTCTCCTTCCGCCAGAACGAAGCCGACGCCATGGTGTCCATCCGCCCCCGGGCGGCTGAGGCGGGAGGCGCCTTTCAGATGCGCTACACGCTGGAGCGCAAGGGAGGGCGCTGGGTCGTGAAGAGCAAGGCGGAAGCGGGCGGCGGGCACGGCGGCGCCGGAGCGCTGCCGCCGGGGCATCCGCAGATCGGCGGCTCGGCCGGAGGGGGAGGCGAGCGGCCCACGCGGTAGCGGTATGAAGCGCGTCGTGGTGGTTGGAGGCGGACCGGCGGGAGCGTTCGCCGCGGAACGCTTGGCGCGGGCCGGCCTGCCTACGGTCCTGGTGGATGAAAAGCTCGCTTGGGAGAAACCCTGCGGCGGCGGGTTGACTTTCAAGGCTTACCACCGCTACCCCTTCTTGCTGGAGAACGAGTTTCCCAAGAAGCTGGTGAGCGAGACGCGGCTGGCCGCCCCCGGCGCGGGCTGGGCGCGGCTGACCCTGAGGCGTCCGTTGCTGGTTTATTCGCGCCTGGACCTGAACCGCCTGCTGCTGGAGCGCGCCGCGCAGGCGGGCGCGCGCCTGGAAAAGGTGCGGGTGGTGGAGGTGGCCCCGCAGGATGGCGGCTGGCGGGTGCAAACCCGTCAGGGCGGGCTGGAGGCCGACTTTCTGATCGTAGCCACCGGGGCGCGCAACAGCTTGCGCAACGTGGGGACCCAGTGGGGGCCCTCCGACATGATGTACGCCCTGGGCTACTACCTGCCCGAGCAGCAAGAGCACATTGACATCCAGTTCTTGCCCATGCTGGAGGGCTACATCTGGATCTTCCCGCGCTGCGGGCACCTCTCGGCGGGGATCTGCGGCAAGGGACTTCCGGCGCCCCTGCTGCGCGCCAAGCTGGAGTCCTATCTGGAGCGGCGGGGCATCGCCTTCCGCCACGGCCGGTTTTTCGGCCACGTGCTTCCCTCGCTGGAGCCGGGCGCGTGGCTGCGCAATCGCGTGGCCGGTCCGGGCTGGATGGCCGTGGGCGACGCCGGCGGCCTGGTGGATCCGGTCACAGGCGAGGGGTTGTACTACGCCATGCGTTCGGCGGAGCTGGCCACCGAGACGCTGCTTTCAGAGGCCCACGAGCCGGCCGAGAAGCCGCGCGCCTACCGCAATCTGCTGCTGCGGGACTTCGTGGCCGATCTGGCCTTTGGGGCGGGCTTGGCCAAGCGGCTGTTCCTGGGCAAATTCCTGTTCGGGACGGTGCCCCAGCGGATGGTGCAATTTCTGCGGCGCAGCCCGCGCTTCCATGCCCTGATGGAGGACCTGTTCGCCGGCACGCAATCCTACCAGGATCTCAAGGAACGCCTGCTCAAGAATCTGCACGGCACGATGCTGGAGACGGTCATGAATTTCCTGTTCACGCGCGTGCTGCCGCGGCAGAGCCCGGTATGAAGCGCGACCGGTCGGAAGCCTTGCTGGCCCGCGCGGTGCGGGTGATCCCGGGCGGGGTCAACTCGCCGGTGCGGGCCTTCCGGAGCGTGGGGGGAACGCCGCCCTTCATCGTGCGAGGCGCAGGCTCTCGCCTCTGGGACGCCGACGGCAATTGTTACCTGGATTACATCGGCGCCTGGGGACCCTTGCTGCTGGGGCACTGCCACCCGGCGGTGACCGCTGCCCTCGAGCAGGCCCTGGCAGGCGGAACCGGTTTCGGCCTGCCCACCGAGCGCGAAGTCGAGCTGGCGGAAGCCATCCGCGAGGCGATGCCCGCCCTGGAAATGGTGCGGCTGGTGAACTCGGGAACCGAGGCCACCATGAGCGCTCTGCGCGCGGCGCGCGCTTTCACGGGCCGCGAGCTGGTGGTCAAGTTCGAGGGCTGTTACCACGGCCACGTGGATTCGCTACTGGTGAAAGCCGGCTCCGGGGTGGCCACCCTGGGCATCCCGGACACGGCGGGAGTGCCGGCGGCCTTCGCCGACACCACCCTGGCGCTGCCCTACAATTCGATCGCCGCCGTCGAAGAGGCCTTCGGGCGCTATGGGGAGAAGATCGCGGCCGCTATCGTCGAGCCGGTGGCGGGCAACATGGGATGCGTGCCGCCGGCGCCGGGCTTCCTGGAAGCGCTGCGGGACTTGACCGCGCGGCACGGCGCCCTGCTGATATTCGACGAGGTGATGACCGGCTTCCGCCTGGCCTACGGCGGGGCGCAGCAACTTTACGGGATCCGCCCGGATCTGACCACGCTGGGCAAGGTGATCGGCGGGGGCCTGCCGGTCGGCGCCTACGGCGGGCGGGCTGACGTCATGAAGCTGATCGCGCCGGAAGGGCCGGTTTATCAGGCCGGAACGCTGAGCGGGAATCCGCTGGCGGTCGCCGCCGGGCTGGCGGCGCTGGCCTGGCTCAAGGCCCATCCTGAGATCTACCGGCTGCTGGAAGAGCGAACGGCGCGGCTGGCCGCGGCCGCGCCGGCCGGCGTCACGGTGAATCGCGCCGGTTCGATGATCACCTTCTTTTTCACGTCCGAGCCGGTGAGGGACTACGCCTCGGCCCGCCGCTCCGATACCCGGCGCTTCGCCGCGTTCCACCGCCGGCTGCTGGAGCGCGGCATCTGCCTGCCGCCCTCGCAGTTCGAAGCCGCCTTTGTTTCGGCGGCGCACAGCGACGAAGATATCGCCGCGACGGCGGAGGCGATCCGCGAATTCTTCGCCGCCGGCTGAGCCCTCAGCGGGCGGGCGCCGCGCGGGTCAGATTCTCGAACAGAAACAGGCCGCTCTTACCCGGGGTGACAAAGTCCAGGTCGCCGTCGCCGTCCAGGTCGGCGACGGCGATTTGCATGCCGCCGCCGGCGCGCGTGCTGTAGTCCACGATGTGGCGCGTAAACTCGATCCGCCCTTCCGGAGTCCGCCCCCAGCGGTACCAGTAAACGCCCAGCGGCTCGCGCTCGCCCGGATCCTTGCCGTTGTGGGCCATGTAGCGCTTGCCGGTGATGAAATCGGGATGGCCGTCGCCGTCCAGATCGGCCAGGCTGAGGGCGTGCGCCTGGGACCAGCTTTCGTCAATCACGCGGCGGATCCAGCGGCCGTCCGCGGCACGCTCCAGCCAGAAGATGCCATAGTCGTGGGCCAGCGAGGTGAGCAAGTCGTTGCGCCCGTCGCCGTTGAGGTCGAGCACATGGATGAATCCGGTGGCGCCGAGATCGAAGTCGGCGTGCAGGATCCACCGGCCCGAGCGGGGATCGGCCGGGGCCTCCAGCCAGCCCTTGGGCGTGAGGATGTCGGTGCGCCCGTCGCCGTTGACATCGCCGGCGCCGATGCCGTGGCCGAAGCTGTTGGGGGCGGCGACGTGTTTGAGGAAGGCGCCGTTGCGCAGCTCGTACCAGGCCAGGGGCGCCTTCTCGCTGCCGAACTGCGGGAGCAACTCGCGCGCCAGTCCGTCGTTGTCCAGATCCGCCAGGAAGCAGAACTCGACCGGGAAGCCGCTGTCAATGGTGTGGTCCTTCCACAGGCCCGGGCGGCCGCCGGGATTTTCCCACCAAGCCAGGCGGCGGTCGAACCAGGCGCAGCTCACTACGTCCATGCGCCCGTCCCGGTTGACGTCCAGGGGCAGATCGCTGAACACATCCACGTAATTGTTGACGAACGGGATCTCGCGAAAGCGGTGTTTCACCCAGCGGGGCGCCTGGTACCAGTTCTCGCCCGAGACGATGTCCAGCCGCCCGTCGCCGTTGATGTCCGCCAGGGAGCAGGTCTCGCCGGCGCCGAGATCCAGGGTGTGCTTTTGAAAGGCGATCTCGGGCGGCCGAGTGCGCGGCCCGGCCGCGAGGGCCGGCAGGATCAGGACCAACCAGGGCAGCCGCATGGGGACGATTGTACACCCCGGCCGCGCGAGCGAGCGTCTCAGCCCGCGGCGGCGCTTGATGGGCCGCGGGCTGTGCCACAATGAGAATGCCGTGACAGGCGGAAAATCAGGGGCCTCGCGGAGGGCACGCGGGGGCGCCGCGCCCAACAACTACGTGCTGGTGGTGTTCGATAGCTGCCGGTATGATTCTTTCCTGCGGGCGCGGCCGCGCGTGATGCGCAAGCTGGGGCCGCTCGAACGCCGCTGGTCCTACGCTTCCTGGACTTCGCCCGCCCATTACGCGCTGCTCATGGGCTTGTTCCCGCACGCCAGTCCGCGCCGCGTCTTCGCTTCGGAGTATTACAAGCGGGAGTTTCTCAAATTCAACCAACGATTGGGATGCCGTGATTTCGAATTCAAATCTCTGGTCCCCAAGTTGTATCTTCCCTGCTTCCTTCAAGAAACTCTCGGTTACCGCACGCACGCCATGGTGTCGCTGCCGGTGCTGAACCCGAAGACGATCCTGAACGAGGGCTTCGACACTTACAAGCTGATGGCGAAGCACAACGATATGCGCGCCATGCTGCGGGAAATGACTTTCCCGGCCGAGGCGCCGTCGTTTTACCTGCTCAACGTGGGGGAGACGCATTACCCCTATGCGCTGCCGGACGAACCGGAGGACCAGTGGCCGCGTCTGAGCGGCGTTCACGGGGTGTTCCGGGACTTGGACGGCCAGATCGTGGGCGGGGAGTTACGCCGCGGGCCGAAGTTTTTCAGCACCGCCCAGTTGGAAGCGCTGAGGCAGCGTCAAATCCGGGCCGTGAAGTACCTGGACCGGGTGATGGAGGAGCTGTTCGATCTGGTCCCGAAGAACACTTACATCACGATCACGGCCGATCACGGCGATCTGTTCGGTGAAGACGGTTACTTCGGCCACGGACCGATCCAGCACGAGAAAGTGTTCGAAGTGCCGTTTCTCGAGGGCAAGCTCAGGTGAAGAGGGAGGCGGGCCTCCGAGGGAAACCGAGCGTTGGGCCGCTGCGGCGCCCGTCCGGGCTCGCCTGGCTGGGTTGGGCGGTTCTACTGCTGGGCGTGCTGGCGGCGCCGGAGGGGCCGGGGCAAGGCGCCGGACCGGAGCTGGCCTACATCGGCCCGGGCGCCGGCTTTGCCGTCCTGGGATCCTTCCTGTCGGTACTGGCGGGATTTCTGCTGAGCCTTGCGTCCCTGCTGCTGTGGCCGTTCCGCATGCTGTGGCGGGTGGTTCGCCGGCGCCGGGGCTTTCGCCGGGCGCGCATCCGCAGATTGATCTTCCTGGGGCTGGACGGGCTGGATCCGGGCCTCACCGAGCGATTCATGGCCGAGGGGAAGCTGCCCAACCTGGCCAGGTTGCGCGAGGAAGGCTCGTACCGCCGCCTGCGGACCACTTACCCGTCTTTGTCGCCGGTGGCCTGGTCCACCTTCGCCACCGGCGTCAGTCCGGCTCGGCACAACATCTTCGATTTTCTCAGCCGCAACGCGAAGTCTTACTTGCCGGAACTTTCCTCGGCGCGCGTCCACCCGCCGCGCCGCGTCCTGAAGCTCGGGCGGCTGCGGATCCCCCTGGCGCAGCCTTACCTGGAGCTGCGGCGCAAGAGTCGTCCTTTCTGGCAACTCCTGGGCGAGCGCGGCATCGGCTGCACCATCCTGCGCGTGCCGGTCACGTTCCCGCCCGAGAAGTTCAACGGCCGACTGCTCTCGGCGATGTGCACGCCGGACTTGAAGGGAACGCAGGGCGTCTTCGCGGAGTTCACCACGCGCCGGGAGGCGGCTCGCTACGAGAGCGGCAACCGCTATCCGCTCCGGCGGGTGGGGGATTCGCTGGAAGGCGCGATCGAAGGGCCTGAAGACACCTCTGTGAATCCGGCCAAGCCGCTGCGCATCCCGTTCCGCCTTCGGGTGCGGGCGGGATCCGCCGAGGCGGCGCTCAGCCTGGCGGGGCGGACCGTCCCGCTGCGGCGCGGTGAATATACGCCCTGGATCAAACTCACCTTCCGTACTGCGCTGGGCGGCAGGATCAGCGGGATCGCCCGATTCCTGCTCAAGGAGACCGAACCGGAGTGCACCCTCTACGTGTCGCCGCTCAACCTGGATCCGGATCGCCCGGCCCTGCCCATCAGCCATCCCAGGCATTACGCCGTATACTTGTCCTGCCGGCTCGGCCTGTACGCCACCCTGGGCATGCCGGAGGACGCCTGGGCCTGCAACCAGGGCGTCCTGGATGAAGACCAGTTCCTCCAGCAAGTCGAGCTGGCGCACCGGGAGCGCGAGGCGATGTTCCTACAGGCGCTCGAAACCACCCGGCGGGGCGTCGTCGCCTGCGTGTTCGATGCCGCCGATCGCGTGCAGCACATGTTCTATCGCTACCTGGATCCAAGGCATCCGGCCTTCGGCGCAAGCAGTCCCCACGCGAGAGCCGTCGAGGACACCTATAGGAAGATGGACGAGCTGGTGGGCACGGCTCTGCGCCGGGCCGATCCGGATACCGTCTTGTTCGTGCTCTCCGACCACGGCTTTCGCTCCTTTCGCCGCGGCGTCAACCTGAACTCCTGGCTGCGTCAGAACGGCTACCTCGCTTTGGAGAACGGCCCGGCCGCCGGCGGCCGCTATTTCCGCGGGGTGGACTGGAGCCGCACGCGAGCTTACGCGCTCGGTCTGGCGGGGCTGTACCTGAATCTGAAAGGACGGGAGGCGCAAGGCATCGTGGCGCCCGGTGCGGAGGCCCAGGCGCTCAAGCGGGAACTGATCGCGAAGCTTTCCGGCCTGCGGGACGAGGAACAGGGCGAGATCGCCATCCGCCGCGTCTACGCCGGCGAGGAACTCTACCGCGGGCCCTATCTGGAAGGCGGGCCTGATTTGATCGTGGGTTTCAACGACGGCTATCGCACGGCCTGGGGCGCGGCCCTGGGGGAGGTGACCGACCGGGTATTCGAGGACAACCTCAAGCTGTGGAGCGGCGACCACTCGGTGGATCCGGCCCTGGTTCCCGGGGTGTTGTTCTGCAATCGCCGCATCGAGGCCGCGGACCCCGGAATCGAAGACCTGGCCCCGACGGCGCTGGTTCTGTTCGGCCTGGAACCGCCGCAGTGGATGGAAGGCACACCGCTGTCGGTGCTTCCCAAGGAGGCGCCGCAGACATGAGGGCGGTTCTACTGGCCGGAATGGCAGCCCTGGGCTCGGCTCTGATCGCCTGCCGGCCCGCACGGCCGCTCGCTCAAGGCAAGCGCGTGATCGTCTTGGGCATGGACGGGATGGATCCCGGCTTTTTGGAGAGGAGCTTCGGGCAGCTTCCTCATCTGGACCGGCTGCGCCGCGAGGGCGTCTTCCGCCGTCTGGCGACCAGCATCCCGCCGCAGAGTCCGGTGGCCTGGTCCAGTTTCATCACCGGGGCCGATCCGGGCCTCCACGGCATCTACGATTTTCTGCATCGCGACCCGGCCACACTGGCGCCCTACTCTTCGATGGCCGAGACCGTGCCGCCCAAGCATACTTTGCGCCTCGGCGCTTGGCGCCTGCCGCTCGCCGGGGGAGGAGTGCGCAGCTTCCGGCAGGGCAAGGCCTTCTGGCAGATCCTGGAGGAACACGGCGTTCCCACCACCGTGCTGCGGATGCCGGTGAACTTCCCGCCCGCGCCCTGCAAGGGGCGGGCGCTGGCCGGGATGGGCGTGCCGGATCTGACGGGCAGCCTGGGCGCCTTTACCTTCTTCACCGACGATCCCGGCCGGCAGACGCGGACCGTTCCGGGAGGCCGCATCATTCGAGTGGATCTCTCCGGCCACCGGGCGATGCTTCGGCTGGAAGGCCCGGAGAACACGCTGCTCGAGGGCCGCCCGCGCACCTCCGCCGTAGTGGCGGTCCACGTGGACCCGACCGAGCCGGTGGCGCGCTTCGACGTCGGCGACACGCCAGTCATCCTGCGGCAGGGCGAGTGGTCGGACTGGGTTCGCGTGGAGTTCCCCCTGATCCGCGGCCTCAAGAGCGTCTCGGGCATCATCCGCCTTTACGCCCGGCAACTCCACCCGCGATTCGAGCTTTACGTCTCACCCGTCAACATTGACCCCGCCGCCCCCGCGCTTCCGCTCTCGACGCCCGCCGGCTACAGCCGGGAACTGGCCGAAGCGCTGGGACCTTACTACACACAAGGCATCGCCGAAGACACCGCCGCCCTTCGCCAGGGCGTGCTCGACCGGCAGGAGTACCGCCGGCAGGCGCGCCTGGCGGCGCGCGAGCAGTTCGCCCTATTCGATTACGCGCTCGAACGCCTCCGGGAAGGGCTGCTGTTCTTCCATTTCATGGGCCTGGATCAGGACTCACACGTCTTGCTGGGGCGCCACGACGACGAACTGCTGGACACTTACCGGCTGGCCGACCGGTTGATCGGCCGCGTCCTCGCCAAAGCCCCCGACGCCACCCTCATCGTCATGTCGGATCACGGCTTCACGAGCTTCCAGCGCGTGGTTCATCTGAACACGTGGCTGTGGCGGGAGGGCTTCCTGGCGCTGGACGATCCCGCCCATGCAGGCGATGAAGAGCTGTTCGCGCACGTGGACTGGTCGCGTACGCAGGCTTACGCCTTAGGGCTCACATCGCTCTACCTGAATCTGGCCGGCCGGGAACGGTACGGCATCCTGACGCCGGGAGCGGAAAGCGAGGAGGTGCTCGAGCGGATCAAGCAGCGGCTCCTGGAGTATCGCGACCCCGCCACCGGCCGCGCCGTCATCCACAGCGTTCACGACCCGCGCCGGGAGTTCCGCGGCGGGTTGAGGAACGCGGCTCCGGATCTCATCGTGGGGTACGCCGCCGGCTACCGGGCCTCCTGGCAGACCGCCCTGGGTGCCGTCCCCAAGCGGGTCCTCGAAGACAACCAGGAGGAATGGGCTGCCGATCACTGCGTCGCGGCCGAGCTGGTGCCCGGCGTATTGTTGAGCAACCGACGCAGCCGGGTGGCCGATCCGCATTTGGTGGACGTGACCGCAACGATCCTGGCCGAGTTCGGCGTCCCCCGCCCGCCGGAGATGTCGGGCCGGCCGCTGTTTTAGGATTGGCGTATGCTGCGCCCGACCATCAAGCTGAACAAGAATCTCTGGGAGCGCATCCAGCGCTGCGCCCGGGCCGCGGGCTACAGCTCCGCGCAGGAGTTCGTCGAGCACGTCCTGGAAAAGGAGCTGGCCCGGCTCGAGGAGGCTGCTTCCGACGAGGAGATCGTCAAGAAGCTGAAGGGACTGGGCTACCTGGAGTGAACGCGTGAGTTTGCTGGACGGGCTGCTGGGGGCGACGGCGTGGTGCGCCCGGCACGGGCTTTCCCTGACGGCGGGCTGGCCCCCGGCGGCGAGCCTGGCGCTGATCGCGGTCCTGACCGCCCTCGGCATGCTGTGGGCGATCGGCCGCCTCTCGGATCAGGCGGCCATCGCCGCCCTGGAACGGCGGGTGCGCGCGCACCTTTATGAGTTTCGGCTGTTCGCCGACGAGCCCGCGCTCATCTGGCGGGCCCAGCGCGAGTTGCTGCGCCTCAACCTGCGGCGCCTCCGGCTGATGCTGCGCCCTGCGCTGGTGCTGGCGCCGCCCACGCTCCTGCTGCTCGTCCACCTGGACGCTTACTACGGGCATGCGCCGCTCGCGCCGGGTGCGGCCGCGGTGGTCACGGTGCAGATGAGGTCCCTGTCGAGCCTACCACGCTTGGAGGCGCCCGCCGGCATGGTCGTGGAAACTCCACCGGTCCGCCTGGCGCCTGAGGGTCAATTGAGCTGGCGCTTGCGGCCGCTCGGGGAGGCATCCGGCCGCTTGCGTCTGGTCTTCCCGGACGGAGTCGTCGAGAAGGAGATTGAAAGCGGCCGGCGGCGGCGTTATCTTTCCCTCCGCCGCGTCAGTTCTCTTGCGCAACGGCTCTGGCATCCGGGCGAGCCGCGTCTGGCCGGGGGAAGGGTGGAATGGATCGAGGTCCGGTACCCGCCCGCGGGCGTACGCCTTGGGAGCGTGGAGCTTCACTGGCTGGTCTGGTTTGCGGCGGTGGCGCTGGGGGCCGGCTGGCTGCTGAAAGACCGGCTCGGCGTGTCGTTGTAAGACTTTTGCCTGCCGGTGCTTCCGGAGGCATGCAGCCGGGGCTTGACAGGCCGGCCGGCTTTCCGATAGGCTGAGGCGGAACCCGGGAGCCTGGCGGCTCACGGAAGAGAGGAGGTCTCCAATGCGCTCCAGGTCATTCGGCATCCTGATCGCTCTGGTGTGCCTGCTGGCCTTGGCGGTCGCGCCACTGGCGGCCCAGACCGGACTGGGCGTCGTGCGGGGCACGGTTCTGGACACGACCCGCTCGGCCATCCCGAACGCGAAGGTCACCTTGACCAACACGGCTACCGGGGTGGCGCGGACTACGCAAAGCAACGAAGTGGGAGTTTATTACTTCAGCGCGGTTCCCCCGGGAGGCTACACCCTGGCCTTCGAAGCCTCCGGTTTCAAGCGCTGGTCCGGCAGCCTGACCATCGAGGCGGGGCAGACCGCGGTAGTTGACCCCACGCTGGAGGTGGGAACGCTGGAGGCCACCATCGAGGTCACCGGCGCCGCGCCCATCATCACTACCGAGGGCATGGAGATCGGCGACGTCAAAGACGCGGCGCGGATCGAGCAGTTGCCCCTGAATGGCCGGGCCGTCACCAACCTGTTCAACCTCACGCCGGGGGTCGAAGGGGGCGGCAATCCGCGCATTCACGGCATGAAAGTCGGCTCGGCGGAAATGCTGCTGGACGGAATCTCCCTGGTGGATCGCTTCGGCGGCGGGATCTCGCGCGTGCAGCCTGGTTTGGACATCATCCAGGAGTTCCGGATCGAGACCGTCGGCTCGAGCGCCGCCAGTTCCCGGCCCGCCACCATCTTCCTGGTCACCAAGAGCGGCACCAACGAACTGCACGGCAGCCTCTTTGAAACCCACCGCAACAACGCCGGGGGCCTGCGGGCCCGGCGCCGCCAGGACGGCAACGTAGCCTCCCATTACATTCGCAACGAATTCGGCGCTTCGGCCGGCGGCCCGTTCATCAGGAACAAGACCTTCTGGTTCGTGGCCTACGAGGCCATGCGCCAGCGCCAGGCCGGCTACGCCCGCGCCTCCGCGCCCACCGCCGCCATGTGGGAGGGCGACCTCAGCCAGGCGATGACCGAGAACAGCGAGCAGTTGATCCCTTACGACCCGTTCTCCACCCGGGCCGACGGCACCCGCATTCCTTTTCCCAACCGCCGCGTGCCCGCCAGCCGGATCACGGAATTCTCCCGCATCATGCGCAGCGTCTCGGCCGAGCCCACCAAGGATCAGAACCCCTTCCTCGGCCCCAACTTCGAAACCTACTATCCGGACCGAACCAGCACCGACAACCTGACCGTCAAGCTGGATCACGTGCTCTCCTCCAAGGACAACCTGTCCGGGCGCTTCACGCGCGCCCCCAACTCCTACAAGCTCTACGGCGGGCGCTTCGGCTACCCCAAGCCCGGCAGCACCGACGCGGGCGGCACGGGCCGCAACAACGTCACTCTGTACTCCGCCTTCGGGCGCTGGAACCGCGTGATCCGGCCCACCCTCCTCAATGAGTTGCAACTTTCCGTGCACCGGACGCCCAAGAGCTCCGGCACCCTGGCCGACTTCACCGACTGGCCCGCCAAGCTCGGCCTGCCCAATCCCTTCGGCGCCCGCGGCTGGCCCACCATTTGCACGGACAGTCCCTTCTACTACTGGGGCTGCTGGGATGCCGACAATCGCAAGGACGAGATGCTCACCGCCCATCAGGCGGAGAACAACGTCACCTGGATCCGGGGCAAGCACTCGATGAAGTTCGGCGGCAAGTTGCGTTACGAATACAACAATATCCGCGAGTTGCAGCAGGCCCACGGCGCGCACGACTTTTACAGCGACTGGACCTCGCTCTACGACGTCAAGAACGACGACTTCACTCCTTTCACCGGGGTCGGCTTCGCCAGCATTCTGATGGGCTTGCCCACTTATCTCTCTAATCAGTACAACCGGGGTTATTTCTACTTCGAGCAGCAGGAAATCGGCCTCTACTTCCACGACAGTTGGAAGGTAAGTCCGCGCCTGACCCTGGAGTTGGGGCTGCGCTGGGATAAGTGGACGGCCTACGAAGAAAAATACAACCGCATGACGAACGTGGACCTCGCCACTTATGCGACCAAGTTCGAAGTGGTCACGCCCAGAAACAAGCGTATGGAGGACTTGCCCGGTATTCCGCCCTCCGTTCTGGCCTCCTGGAAGGGCCGCGGTCTGACTTGGACCACCGCCAGCTCGATCCCGGGCTTCCCCGCCAACCTGATCAAGGGCGACCATAACAACTTCGGCCCCCGCCTGGGTGCGGCCTTCCGGCTGACCCCGCGCTGGATCCTGCGCGGCGGCTACGGCGAGTACTTCTGGACCATGCCCCTGTCCCAGATCTTACAGAGCGCCCGGACCAATCCGCCCCTCAACCTGCGCTTCTACAACAGCATCGCGGATCAGAACGGAAGGGTGGACTTCTACGCTTTGAAGAATGCGCCCGGCCCGAACGACATGGTGGGGAAGGCCACGGTCCAGACCGAGGGCGTGGTGCCGCTCAGCACCCGGGCCCAGGGCATGATGCCGTGGGAGGCCGAGCGCTGGTCCGACAACCGCATGCAGTCCTGGCACTTCACCCTCGAGCGCACCCTGATGAAGGAAACCGCGCTGCGCCTGACTTACACCGGCAACCACGGGCGCGATCTCGAGCAGCGCTTCCACATCAATGCCCAGGAGTCGGAATGGAACTACCAGGCGCGCACCGGAAAGGCGCGGCCGGCGAACCCCGACCTGCGGCGCGCCAATCCCAACTGGAACCTCTCGCCGCTGAACCATACCGGCTACTCGAACGCCCATTCGATCGAAGCCGAGGTGGAACGCCGCTACTCCAACGGCATCGCCTACCAGTGGTTCTATACGTTCTCTCGCTCGCTCACCACCAACGACACGGGCGGCTTCACTTACGGCGGCAACAGTATCAACGCCACCGACGGTCAGTGCGGCGTGCCGGAGAACATCCAGATCATGGGCGCGCCCAATCTCAGCTACCAGCAGCGGATGCGTCTGTGCTACTACAACTCGGGCAACGTGCCCGCCCATCGGATCCGCTGGAACGGCCTGTACGATCTGCCTTTCGGCAGGGGCAAGGCTTTCGGTCGCAACGCCTCCCGCGCCTTGGACGCCGTCATCGGCGGCTGGCAACTGGCCACCATCGGCGAGTGGCGCAGCGGTCTGTGGTCCAGCGTCAGCGCCAGCCGCTATCTGTTCGGCGATCCCACGCTGAAGGCTTCCGAGCGGCTCGAGATGGATATCTTCGGCCGGCGGCAGCGGCTGTGGTTCAAGGGTGATTTCGATCCCCGGCAGGCCACCAACGTGGACCAGACCAAGCTCCAGGCGCTGGTACCGGTGGATCGCTCCCAGCGGGTCCTCACCTCGGTGGGATCCGACTTCAGCAACCGCATTCCCCAGCGGCTGGCCGACGGCACCGTGCGGCTGACCAGCATCACCGACATGGTGAACTGGAACGCCCGGAACTTCTTCCGCGGTCCGGGCGCCTGGAACGTGGACCTCTCGGCGTTCAAGCACTTCAACCTGACCGAGCGGGTCAAAGCGCGCCTCACGGCGGACTTCTTCAACTTCTTCAACCATCCCCTCGACGTGAGCCCCAACGCCACGACCGGTTTGCAGGACCTGAGCCTACAGTCGAACGATCCCCGCATCATTCAGTTCTCCCTGCGGGTGAGTTGGTAGCGGCCGTCGAGCGTATGGGACGCGCCCGGCCGGCGGCTGCGGCCGGCGCGCTGCTGCTGCTCTGCGCAGGGTTTGGGTGCCGGCGGGCCGGGCCGCCCGGCTCGGCCCCCGCGCCGGCGGCGATCTTCCGCTTCGATGATCACCTCGCCGAGGCGAACGTCTCGGCCGCCAATGTGCCCTCCAGCGCGCGTGTGACTGAGCCTGTCGTCTGGAAGGACTTCTTCACGGACCGGGATGTCCCCTGGATTCTCCTGCGCGGCCGCATGGGGCTGCGGCGCGGCGACCTCATTTTGCAGGGGGACGAAGGCACCCCGGTGATTCTCTCTCCCAGGGAGACCCCGATTGATTGGGGTCTGTACGAGAGCGTGTTGATCCGCATGATGGCCGAGGGAGGCGAGGAAATCAAGATCAAGATCGGCGAGCTGGAATTGAGGCAGAAACTCGCACCGCCCGGCGAGTATCAGGTCTATCGCTTCGATGTGAACCTCGAAGTCCCCAAGGGCAGCCGCCCGCTCGCCATCATGCCGACCGACAGTCCCACCGCGCTGGCAGCCATTGACTTCATCGAGCTGGTCCCCCGCAAGACCTCGTTCCCGGCGCCGGTCGGTCGCCTCAAGCTGGGAAAGCAGGACGAGTACCGCGAGGCGCTCTACGTGCATTCGCCCTCCTCGCTCGTCTACGAAGTGCGCGTGCCGCCCGGCGGCCGGCTGCGCTGCGGGCTGGGCGTGGCCGACAGGCGCCAGGGGGTGACCTTCCGCGTCACGCTCGACCCGGGAGGCCGCGAGCTGCTCGAGCGCACGCTCAATGATCCCGCGCAGTGGGAGGACGTGGAGGCGGACCTGGGCGCCTACGCCGGCCGGACCGTGAAGCTCACTTTTCAAACCAGCGCCGATCAGCCGGGCGCCGTCGGCCTTTGGGCCAACCCGCTGCTGACCGGCAGCGGGGCCGGGAGTCGGCCCAACATCCTCGTCTACCTGATATGCAGCCTGCGGCCCGACCACACCAGCCTCCACGGCTACCCGCGCGACACCACGCCCTTCTTGAGAAAGCTCGGGGCCGCCGGCGTGGTCTTCGAAGATGCTCATGCCCAAGCCCCGTGGACCAAGGCTTCCGTCCCCTCCCTGCTGACCTCGCTCGATCCCTACGCCCTCCACATCGTCCAGGACGCCGACACCATCCCCAAAGGCGCCCTGACGATGGCGCAGCGGCTGCGCGCCCAGGGATACGTCACCGCCAGCTTCGTGACCAACCCCTTCGCCGGGCGCGCCAGCGGCTTGGACCGCGGCTTCGACTACGTGATGGAATACCCCGTCATCCACCGGCAACGCATCGAGGAGACCGACCGCGGCACGGACTCCGCCGCCCTGAACCGCGTCCTTTTCCCCTGGCTGGAGCGCCACCGCGACGAGCCGTTCTTCCTGTACGCCCACGCCACGGATCCGCACGCTCCTTATCGGCCGCCCGCGGAGTTCGAAGCCCGCTTCGCCGATCCCGCCGAGACCGCCCGCTTTAACCGCGATTACGCGCGGCTGCGCGACCAACGCCAGTACGGGGGCGGCGCGACCGTCAGTCCCGCTCATTGCCGCGCCCTGGGCATTGATCCCTCCCGGTTCATCCGGCAGGCGGTGGACCGCTACGACGCCGAGATCGCGCACAACGATCATAGTCTGGAACGGCTGGTGGACAAGCTCCGCCGGCTCGGCGTTCTGGAGCAGACCCTGCTGGTGGTGGTCTCCGACCACGGCGAGGAATTCCACGAACACGGCTTTACCGCCCACGGGCATTCGCTCTATCAGGAGCTGATCCGTGTGCTCTGGCTCATGTACAACCCCAGGCTGCTGCCCACCGCGCGGCGCGTTGCCGAACCCGTGCAGTTGCTGGATCTGATGCCCACCGTGCTGGAGCTGGCGGGGATCGCCGCCGAAGGGCTGGTTCAGGGCCAGAGCGTGCTCCCGCTGGCTCGCGGGATGCCCTTCCAACGCCGGGGCGCGATCATGGCCTGCCGCTTCCCTCACCCCAGCGCCCGCCCCGGCGGCTTCGTCCCCGAGTATCGCACCGGTGCCATTGCGCGGATAGACTCGGATTGGAAGCTGATCTATCGCGACCAGGCCGAGAAGGCCGGCGTGAAGCGCATCGAGCTGTACGATCGGCGCAGCGACCGCCGCGAGGCGCACGACGTCGCCGACCGCCGTCCCGAAGTCGTCCAGCGGCTCATGGCCGATGTGTCGCAGTGGATCGAAGGACAGAAGCAGGTGCGCAAGCTGCTCGGGCCGGGCGGCAAGGCCACTCTCGACGCGCAAACCCTGGAACGCCTTCGCAGCCTGGGCTACCTGGGCGGCAAATCCTCGCGCTGAGCTGCGCTCGGGCGTTGCAAATCATGCTCTACCGGCCGAGCTGCCGTCCGATTGCGGCCAAACACAGCGGAATCCAAACAACGCGTCTGCGTTTGTCGGGTTTACGAACCGATAAAAGGAGGGAACGTTGCAAACCAAGGGCGTATCATAGCCGCCCCCCATGACCGTGACCCAGCCGAGCGCGTTCTTATCGCACGTCCACTCCGGAACGTTGCCGACCATATCGCACACGGGAATGCCGTTCCAAGTGATTCCCTGACGGGTGTCGAAGACCGAACTGGGAGAACCGCGCAGAGCTTGTTCGACGTTACAACGCAGGTCCCCTCCAGGCGCCTGCCATCCCGCGTCGAGTCGGTCGCCCCAGGGGAATATCGAGCCCGAGGTGCCGCGCGCCGCACGTTCCCACTCGAGCCGCGTGGGCAGCCGTCCCCCCACCGCCTGGCAGTACAACAGAGCGGCCTGGTGGCTAACCCGGGCGGGGTGCTCGGGTTTCTCGTTCGGATAGTGAAGTCTGTCGGGCGCATTGGGATTGATATGCTGCCGGTAGTAATCGTAGAGGTGGTTGGTAACGGGATACACGTCAATCTCGAAGGGCTGCACCTTAACATCCCGCTGAAAGGGAATCAAGGGGTTGTTCAGGGCGAAAGCGCTCTCCAGGGAGCGTTGTATGGCAAGATGCCGGGCAGCCAGCCTTGCGGCCTCCTCCAGGAGCGCTTGCCGTTGCTCCGGGCTCAGTCCGATCGGACCAACCGTCGCCGTGCCGTCCTGCGAGGATACGCATGCGGTGGTGCGTACGAGGCGGTCGGTCTCGGCGATCCCGCACTGGGAGCTGCCGCGGGCGACGGGACCGAAGACCGCCGGCACTCCCCAGACCGGGTGGTCGCGCGTGCAGGGGACGCGCGCGATGTCCGGGCGGCAGCGCCATTTCGCCACGGCTCCGGCGATGCTGGGCTCGTAACCGAACAGCAGTCCGGGGAACACCACCTTGTGAAAGTGCAGCGCCGTTCCCACCGGGCAAGGGAATTGCATACAGAGGATCGTCGGCAACCGGAAGGCCCCGGCTGCGTCTCTCACTGCCAGGATGCGCGCAGCCACCTTGGCGGAGTGACAAGCGCTGAGAACCAGCAACTTGCTGCGGCAGTCCGGTTCCTCGAGCCGGGCGGCGATTTCCGCAGCAGTCAACAAAGAGCCGGCTAAGGTGGGACTGTCGCTGACCTCCCGGCATAGCACCAAGCCGGGCTCCGCCCCGTTGCCCCCAGGCTCGCCATGGCCGAGAAAGTAAACTACGTCATACTCCTTGAGGGCCTTCAGAAAGGGGCTGTACGTATACCGCGCCGTCAACGGGCGGTAGACGATGCGAGCGAGCTTATGGGCGGCGGCGCTTTGCTGAAGCCGGCGTCGAAAGGCCTTTAGCGGAACCCGCCCGGGCGGGCGCTGGTATATCCGAGGATTCGCGCCAGACGCTCGGACATCGGCACAGAGTAACAGCGGCCCGCCTTGGCCGTGGACAAGCGCGAGATCTCGCGCTCGAAACCGGGGTCTTCCCATCGCAACATGCGGACGCCGTCGGCAGGGGAATCAGCCAGAGCTTTCGTCTCAGCGCATGCAGCTTCTGCACCGCATAGTTCTCCGGCGCTCGCTCGAGCGTGATCCGGCCACCGGCCGGGGCCGGCGCCGGTGTCTGCCAGAGGAGCATGGCGAGCTGTCGCGCCCGGGCCGGGTTTAGCGGGCCCGGATCTCCCGGCACGCGCGCCGCCAACCTGCCGCCCACGCGCCGCCGCAAACGGAGAGTTCGCGATCGGATTGCCGCGCGGATATCCCGGGCCGCGGACGCCCTCCACGCGCCGGGCGCCTTGCACCGGAGCGATCAGAAGCGCAGTTTGGCCCCCAACTGCACGGAGCGAGCGCTGCCGCCGTCGCTGATGACCCCGAAGGTCGCCGGCGAGGACATATTCGTGCCGGGATTGCCGAAGGAGGGCGTGTTGGTCGGATTGCTGATCTCGCCCCGCAGCTCCAGGCGGAACCTTTCGGCAATGCGGAAGTTCTTCAGCATGGTCAGGGCGGTGCTCCGCTGGCGCGGACCGCGGAGCCAATCAAGGCGGAGCGGCTCCGGGGTGATGCTGTAGTCACTCGGCAGGCGCACGAAGGCGGTGGTGTCAAAGTAAGGATTGGCCGGGAGCTTGGTGGCGGGATCAATGCGATCCCCCAGTCGGTCCTTGACGCTGCCGCTGAGGGCGGCGTTGCGAATCGGGATGGGCCGCCCGCGGCGCTCCGTGACGCTGAGAGCCTGGCCGCTGGTGAGCCGGACGATGCCGCTCAGTTCCCAGCCGCCCAGCGCGTAGTCCAACCATGCCGGCCAGTCGGCGCCCAGCGCGCGCCGGCGACCTACGGGGAGTTCGTAATTGACGAACAGGCGGAACATCTGCGGGCGATCCACGTCGGAGACGCACCGGTAGCGGCGCTCGTTGACCACGCTGGTGGCGTTGTATTCCATGGTCTTCGAGTTGGTATAGTTGGCCACCAGCGCCAGGCCGTGCGACAGCCGCTTCTGAAGGCGCAGTTGCAACCCGTGGTAGAGCGTGCGCGCGGTGTTCATCCCGACCGCGGTCACGCTGGTGAACTGCGGGAAGCGCACCCAAAGCCGGTTGCGGGTGAGGGTGGCGCCGGCCCCCAGCGTGGAAGTGGAAGGGAAGATGCGGTAGAAGGGGTTGGGCACGCTCTCGTTCTCAGCGACGCCGAGGGCCAGGTAAACATCCGGCTTCTCGTTGAGATTGAAATCCTCGAGCAGTTTCAGGCTGAGCACGCCCACGTAAGCCGCCTCGAGCACGGTTTGCAAGGGCAATTCCCGCTGGAGGCTCAACTGCCACTGCTGCACGTAGGGGAGCACGCGGCGGGGATCCACGAAGCTGATCGCGTTGCCCAGTTCGGTGGCCAGGCCCAGGCTGCTCCCGGTGGGCTGCACCATGCCGCCGGGGAAGGGGTTCGCAATGGTGGTGAACGGCGTCCGATTGCCGTCCGTGGACGCCACGTAGCGCGTGATGGCGTTGAAAGAGGCGACGCTTACCAGCCCGCTCTGGTTGACGATTCCGCTGGAGAAGAACATGCCGTAACCGCCGCGCAAGACCAGCTTCGGATTCACCGCCCAGGAAAAGCCGAAGCGCGGGCCGAAATTATTGCGGTCCAGCTCTCCCTGCCGCCGGGGCCGGCCGTCCTTGTTGGCGAAAAGCAGCCCTCCGCGCAGTTCCATGCCGGGCACGCTGACCGGAACCTTGGCGTTCTCATCGAAGCCGTAGCTGATGCGGTCGTAGCGTTCGGTGTAAGGCGTCTCCAGTTCGTAGCGCAGGCCGAGGCTCAGCGTGAGCTTCGGCGTGAGCTTCATGTCGTCCTGGAGGAACAGGCCGGCATAGTGGCCCTGGAGCGACAAAGAGGTCGTGTAGCCGAGCGACCCGCCGGCGGCGGTCCCGAGCAGCAGAGACGCCATCGAAGTCCCGGACACATCCGCAGTGGAGGATCGGTTGGGATCCGATCGGGTGAACGTGTTGTTGAAGGAGAAATTGCCCGAACCGCTGGTGCCCGGGTTGGCCTCGTTCCAGCGGATGACGCGGTAATCCAGGCCGTACTTGAAGGTGTGACGGCCCTTGAGGAGGTTGAACGTGGCCAGCCAGGCATGCGTGTCGTTGACGCTCTTGCGGCTGCGGCTTCCCAAATACGGCATGTTCTCTCCGAGATTGAAAATCGGCCAGCCGCGGGTGGCTTGGTTGCGGAGGATGGCGTCGGCCACCTTGAGTTCCGCCGCGTCCAGGTCGGAGCCCTGAAAGTCGGAGACCAGCCAGGTGCGGGCGTAGCCGTAGCGCAAGGAGGCGAAAAAGCCGGGGGTGATCAGGATGCTGTCATCCAGGGCGACGGACTTGTTGCGCCGGATGTCCCGGTTGAGATTGCTGGTGCCCCGGCTGGCGGCCGAAAAGGGGATGTCGTAGTTGCCGGGGAAGAAGTCCGGGGTGGGCCGCTGATCGCGGTTGAGGGCGCTGAAGCGGCCGTAGAGACGGTGCCGCGACCCGACGGCCTGGTCCAGCCGCAGGCCGAGGTTGCCGGTCTTCACGGTAAAGGTGGTCGAGCCCGCCCAGTTGAACACGCCGATGCGCGGAGGCACGTTCAAGTTGGCCTGGGGGTATTTGCTCAGGACCGCCAGGCCGGTCGGGTTCTGGCGGCTGGAGGGAATCCGGGCGCCGGGGAAGGGCGTGCGCGTGACCGTGCTGCCGGAGACCACGGTGCTGAAGGGATCGTAAATCTGAAGCAGCGAGCCGGCAGGCGCCAGAGTCTGAGAGAAGTCGCCCTGCCGCTCCAACTCGGTGGGCACGCGGCCGTAACGGGTGTCGGGCTGCGCATTCGTGGTGTTCTCGAGGTAGAAAAAGAAGAAGGTCCTGTTGCGTCCGTCGTAGCGGGGCAGACGCACCGGCCCGCCGATGGTGCCGCCCCAGAGGTTGTAATCCACGGGCGGCTTGGGCAGTCCGTTGCGGTTGTTGGACCAACTGTTGGCGTTCAGGGCCCGGTTGCGGTAGAAGTCGTAAGCCGAGCCGTGAAACTCGTTGGTCCCCTGCCGGGTGGAGAAGCTGAGAGCGCCGGCGTTGGAGCGGCCGTTGGAGGCGTCGAACATGGTGGTGTGGACCTTGAATTCCTGGACCGCATCGGGCGCCGGAACCGTGACGAACAGGCCGCTCTGCCGCGGGTTGACGTTGGGAATGCCGTCCACCGTCATCTCGTTGCCGCGGGTGCCGCCGCTGCCGCCGTTGATGGTGATGTCGTTCTGGGCGTTGCTGGTGTAGTCCCCGCCGCCGCCCATGACTCCCGGGGCGAGGTCAATCAGGTTCACGGCGTTGTGCACGCTCAGCCGGTCAATCAGGTGCCGGTCCACAACCTGGCCGAGGTCCGCGCTGGCGGTCTGAAGCAAGGGGCTCTCGGCGGTCACCGTCAAAGCCTCGGTGGTCGGACCCAGCTCCAGGGCGAAATCCACGGCGATCTTGTCGTTGACCTGGACGATGATCCCCGGACGCACGGCGCGCCTGAAACCGGGGCTTGCCGCGGCGACGGTGTAGCGGCCCGGCAGAAGGAAGGGCACGTTGTAGTTGCCCTCCTGGTTGGTGGCGGCTTCAACCGCCACACCGGTTTCCTCGTTGGTGACTGTGATCTTGGCGCCGGAGACCACCGCGCCGCTGGGGTCCGTGACGCGGCCCAGGATGGCGCCGCGAAATTCCTGGCTGAAGCAGAGGGGCTGAAGGGCCAAGGTCGCCAGCAGCCCTATCGTAATTCTCGACTGCCCGAGCATTGCTGCCTCCCCGTTTGAATTGAATCTTACCTCCGCCGAGCAAGACCCCGCTGCGCGTCTTCATCCGCGCTGTGCCGGCTTGGGTTGCCCCTTATGATGCACCGGGGCGGGGCGCTCGGGGGAGTGACCGGGTGTTACGTTACGGTGCGGTTACCGTAACGCCGGGCTCACCGCGTGGTGGGTCACGTACTCGGTCTTGACCGGAGCCCCCCGATCGGCGATGACCCGCAACAGCACCTGGTAGTGCGCCGGCCCGCCCGGCGAACCCAGGCGCATCCTCTGCGCCAGGGCCCGGGCGGTGTCGGGCCGGGTGACTTCACTCACGGCCGCCAGAATTCCCGGCTCGCTGTGCGCCGTCAACATCATCAGGTTCCTGTCCGGGCGCAAGCCGGGAAACAGGGCTACCACGGCATAGGTCATCTCCCGGTGATCGGGCGTCGTGTAGACCTTTCGCTCGCCCGGCTGCGGCTTGCGGTTGACGATGTTGTTGTCAGCGTCCAGCTCGAAATCCTGTTCGAAGGGCAGGCGCTGGAGCAGAGGGTTCATCCTCGCGGCGCCCAGAAAGAGGATGTTGCCGCCGCGCAGATCGTCCCAGATCGCCCGGTCGGCCGGGATCGCCCTCACTCTCGAGCCGGCCCGCAGGAAGAACTCGGTCAACTGTTGCAGGGCCCGCGCGTCGCCCATCAGGGCATAGTCATAACGCGGCCCCAGCAAGGGGGCGCCCAGCAACCGTTCCATCTGCTGGAAGGCCGATTCCATCCGGAAGCGCACCGGGTCGTTGATCCCCATCAAACGCACGAAGAGGTTGCGCTGCGGGCAGGCGAAGAAGATCGGGCTGCCGAAGACCACGGCGGTCTCCGCCCCACTGTCCAGCAAGCGTCCCCACAGGGGGAGGAAGTCCCGGCGGTTCATCTCCTGATGCGCCAGCTCCCGGCGAAGCGCGCCGATCTGGCGGCTGAGCACCGCGACACGGTACAGAGCGCCCGCCGCCACGGCCGCCAGCGCCACCAGCGCGATCATCCCCGGGCGGCTCAAGCGGGCGGCCCAGGCGCGCCATCGGGGAGGCGCCTGCGGCCGCTGCCGGTGCTGGAACACCGGCACGTAGGAACCCTTGGGGAACGCCACCAGCACCGGGTCCGCGGAGCCTTCGGTCTCGTAGTAGCGAGCCAGCTTGGCTCTCAACCGCCCGGCCTCCACCCGTACGATGGGGTCGGTCCGCGGATCGTAAGTTTCCTCCCGGTCGAAGACCTCCACTCCGAGGAAGTATTCTTTGAGCCGGTCGCCCCGGCCCTGGAGCGTTTCCTCCACCGCGAAGCGCAGAAAACGACTCAGTCGCTCGGACTGGGCGAAACCGGGGCTCGCCAGAATGCGATCCAGCTCGGCACGCACCGCCTCCGGCGCAACCTCGTTGGGACCTGCGGCTTTCGACACACCCCTGCCTCGAGCGTGACGCTCCGATGCGTGGTTCCGGGCAGAATTATACCAAAGCGCCGGACGAGTCTTTGGGCGGAGCACCTTTGCCGTCGGAGGGGAGGGTGGGCCGAATCTTCGCCGTACATGCACGGCCTGCACGCCGCTCGGCAGCGCTCGGCGAAAGCCGCCGATCGAAGCCCAGCCCTCTCTGTTCGATTGAGCGGTCTCTTCCCCCCAGGCCTCCGGATGGTTCGTGCGCCTTAGGGTTTCAGCGCCGCCAGGACGCGCTCGGTGAGCTGGTCAATCATCTCGGGCAGGGCGGAGTCGAGGGCCGGGGCCACGGCCGCTGAGACGCGCTGGCTGATCTGCTCGGCCAGCGCGGGCAGGGCGGCGTCCAGAGCCAGGGTGATGGCGGCGCGGATCCGCTCCGGGTCGGGCTCGGGTGGCGCGGGCGCAGGCCGCGGGCG
>JBBIMA010000034.1:0-42177 GCA_037444625.1 Solibacteraceae bacterium | reverse complement strand
TTGAGCACCCAAGCCGCACCCGAGCCGCCCTCCAATCCGGCCGCTACGACCACCACCAGATCCCTGTCCCAGCCGCCCGCCAACGCCACCGGGGAGGCGCCCGCCTGCCGAGCCGCCGAAACCACCAGCTCGAGCTCGCGGGCGGCCGGCGCGCGCGCCGCGCCCGCCCCGTCGGCATGGCCGATGAGCAGCCGCGCTTCCGGCCGGTAAAAGCCGCCCTCCAGACCTTCGTAAGAGCGCAGGACCGTGGCCGTCAGCCCGCGCAGGGAGAGGTCCTGCGCCTGGAGGGGCTGGCTGGCGAGCGCATCCCCGCCCCAGGCGGTCCGCTCGCGATACTGCCGCACCAGCTCGCGGCAGGCCGCTTCGCATTGCCGCCGCGCCTCAGCCAGCAGCCGCGATTCCGTGCGGCTGATCACATCCCGAATCAAGATGGCCGCCAGCGCGATCACCGCCAGAGAAGCCAGGCAGACGACGGCTATCTGGGCGCGGAAACTTTGCGGGACGGGCCAGGGCGACATCGCTTCATTTCAACCGCGGCGGTTCGGGTGCGCTCAGCCTGGCTTGGGCCAGCCGTTCCAAGGCGCCGACGATCAAGGCGGCCGCCTCGCCCAGCTTGCGGGCCCGGCGGTACTGCCCGGCGTCGTAGGCCGAGCGGCCCTGCTGGTAGAGAGCGCGGCTGTGCTTGACGTAGGCCGCCGCGTCGGGCTCGCCGCACAGCCCGGCGAAGTAGTCGGCCTGCTGGACCCGGAAGTAGTCGCGCTGCAACTGGCGGGCGGCCTCCTGGCGGGCGTCGGCTTCCGGGCGGCCCTCCCCCTGGCGGGATTCCTGGATCTCCTCGCTGGCCTCCAGCAGATCGTCCGCGGCGCGACTCAGCCGGTCGAAAACGTAGCGGTCCTGTTCGGAGGTCTTCAGGCGGTCCAACAGTGCGGCCGCCCGGGCGTGCAGGAACTGCTGCTCCTCGCCCGGCGAGGGCAGGGCCGTGCGGCGCGCCAGCTTGCGACGCAGCTGCTGGATCTTCTCCTGGCGTTTGTCGGCCTCCGAACGGCGTTCCTTGGCGAACGACGCCCAGGCCGCCAGCGCCAGAGCAATGGCGAGCGCCTGCCGCTTTCCCAGCATGATTCCTCCCTTATTGAAGCACGGTCCGCGGACCTCAAAACTCGTAGCGCAGCCCGAGCTGGAGCCGCCGCGCCGCCCGGGCGCTGACCGCCCGGCCGAAGAAGGGCGAGCTCAGATTGCCCACGAAGCCGGCGTAGTTGACGCGGTTGAGCGCGTTGAAAGCGTCCAGCCCGAGGGTGACTTCGCCCTTTTCGCGCACTTCGAATTTGCGGGCCCAGCGCAGATCCAGCACCGCCAGGCCCGGCCCTTGGAGGCTGTTGCGCGGCACGCCCGGCGGGCGATCCCGCGCGCTGCCGTCGCGATTCGCGTCCCGGCCGGTGGTGAGGCTGTAAGGCGCGCCGGATTCCAGCCGCAGAATCAACCCCAAGTCGAACCAAGGGGCCGCGCTCAGCTTGCCCGCCAGGTGGAAGCGATGGCGGCGATCGAACTCGGCCCGCGCCCATTCGCGCGACAGGTCCAGGCTGTCGGCGGGAAGGCGGCGGGGTCCGTCGGTGTCGTTGAAGGTTCGGCTCAGCGTGTAGAGGGCGACGCCGTCGAACCAGCGCGTGAGCTTGCCCCGCACTCCGGCCTCCAGGCTGTGGCCGGCCAGGCGGGCTGAGGACTCGATGCTGCGCACCGTGGCCAGGCTGTTGTCGGGTCGCTCATAGTCCGGCGGCGCCGGCGCGTTCAGGTCGCGGGCGCGGAATTGCTTGACGCCGCGCAAGCCGGTGTAGGTGAGCGTCAGAGTGGTCCGGCCCGCCAGCCGGCGGCTGACGCCCAGGCTGTAATGGATCAGGTAGGGCGCACGGAGATCCGGGGCCGGACGCACGATGCTGGGCGGTTCCGGCCGGACGGCGGCGCCCGCCGCCAAGGGATCGGGATAGCCCGGATTGACTACCAGAATGCGCCGCAGCTTGACGCCGTCCAACAGCAGGGCGTCGCGCACCGAGCCGCTGTCCAGGCGGTCGTAGAACAAGCCGGCGCCCGCCCGCAGCACGGTCTGAGGACGGCGCCCGGGCGCCCAAGCCAGCGAGAGCCGGGGAGCCAGGTTGTCCCCGTCGGCCGGGTGCGTAAACCTCTCCCAACGCAAACCCGCGCCCAGCGTCAGATTGCGCCGCCAGCGGAAGTCCTCTTGCAGGAAGATCGCCGCGCTGTAGGACCAATAACGCAGCCGACCTTCGCCCGTCTGGCGGGCGAAGGAGAAGGGGCGGCCGGCGGCATAGTCCTCCAGGGACGAGAAGTAGAACGTGCCTTCCCGCTCGCTCCGCTCAAGCAAGTCGGCGCGGTCCAGTTCGCGCAGGCTGCCGCCCGCCTTGAGCAAGTGCCGGCGGGACGACCAGGACCACAGCTCGCTGAGCTCGCCGCGCAGGCGGCGCAGTCGCCGGTCCATCTGTCCTCCGCCGCTCGTGAAGGCGTCTTCGACGACGATCTTGGGGATGCCCGTGGTGCGACTGGCGCGGCGCTCGTCCTCGACCCGCAGCCGGGCCTGGAACTGGTGCAGCCAGCGCGGCGAATGCAGGGCTTGCAGGCTGAAGTACAGCGCCTGCTCGCGGTCCCGGCTGTCGGTCCCCACTTCGGGCAAGTCGAAGCCGCCGATGTCGTCGCCTCGAGTGGAGTCGGACTCCAGTTCGTAGCGCCAGGCCAGGGAGCGGCGGGCGTCCGGCCGATAGTCCAGGCGGAAGTTCCACTCGCCGTCCCGCTCGGGCCGGGGGACCTGCTGCCGCAGCAAGCCGGCGGGGGTTTGGGCGTAGACCAGCGATTCCTGATCGTCGGCCTGGTGCGAGGCGCCGGCCAGGAAGGAAAGCCGGCCGGTGCGGCCGAGCGGCCCGGTGAGATGACCCTCGACAGTGCGGCGCCGCTGCCGGGGGCGCTCGAGAGCGAAGGCGTTGCGAGCGTCCAGGCGATGATCGCGCAGCAGGAGGTTCAGCTCGCCGTGATAGGCGGTTTCGCCTTGGGCGGTAGTGATCTCTAGTCGCCCGCGGCCCGGCCGGGAGAACTCCGCCGAGTACGGGTTCTGGTTGATGCGCACTTCGCGGATGGCGGAGGCGGTCACCCCGGGCCGGTCGGTCTCCAGGCCGTCCACCACCAGACTGTAGCCGGAGGCGCCGGTCTGGGCGGTATCCAAGAACAACGCGGCCGCGGCCAGTAGGTCCTGATCCAGCACGGGCAGGCCTTTGAGCAGGTCCAGATCGAGCCGGACGACGTCGGGGTTCTCGGCCGGATTGGCACTCACCCCGGTTGCGCCGTCCCTCACCGTGATCGCCTGGCGCAACTCCGCCAGCCGCAGGGCGATGCGCAGGGGTTGGAAGGGCTTCGGGCCGAGGTTGACTGCCAGGTGCACGGGCTTGAAATGCTCGCCGCGCACTTCCAGTCGGTACCGGCCGGGGGGCAGATCCTCGAAGCAGAACTTGCCCTGGTAGTCGGTGACCGCCACCCGATCCTGCGGGCGCAGCGTCACTGAGATGCCGGGCGCCGGAGCCCCGCTGGGGTCCACGACCACTCCGGTGAGCGTCGCGCCGGCTGCGGCCAGCGCCAGCATGAGGGCCAGCATGCCGGCGGGGAGTGCAGTTCGGGTTCCGCAGATAAGGGCTTGGTTTTCAACGGGCGAGCGATCCCGCGCGGCCGCCGTTGTTCGGTTTGCTCACGCCGGCCGTGAGCCGGGCGAACAGCGCGCTCCCTCGCGTTGCGAGACGCTCCCCGCCGTGAGGCCCGGCGTCACCGGCGAGGCGGTGCGTTCTTGACGTACTTGTCGAACCAAGCCAGCGTTTCCCAGAGCACGTGCTCGATGGATTCGCGGGCCGCATAGCCGTGCGATTCATGCGGCAGCATGACCAGGCGCACGTTGCCCCCGTTGCCGCGGATCGCCTGGTACATGCGCTCGGACTGGATGGGGAAGGTGCCCGAGTTGTTGTCCGCCTCTCCGTGAATGAGCAGGAGCGGCTCGTTGATCTTGTGGGCGTGGACGAAGGGCGAAACCTTCATGTACAGATCGGGCGCCTCCCAGAAAGTGCGGCGCTCGCTCTGGAAGCCGAAGGGCGTCAGCGTCCGGTTGTACGCTCCGCTGCGGGCCACGCCGGCCCGGAAGAGATCGGAATGGGCCAGCAGGTTGGCGGTCATGAAGGCGCCGTAACTGTGCCCGCCGACGCCCACGCGATCCGGATCAGTGACGCCCAGCTCGACCGCCTTGTCAATGGCCGCCCGGGCGCTGGAGACGATCTGCTCGACGTAGGTGTCGTTCACGGTGCGGAAATCGCCCACCACCGGCATGGTGGCGCCGTCCAGCACGGCGTAGCCGGCCAGCAAAAGGAACAGGTGGGAAGCGCCCAGCAGGGTGGTGAAGCGCTGGGGCGAGCCGACCACCTGGCCGGCTGTGGCCGGATCGTTGTATTCGAGCGGATAGGCCCAGACGATGGTGGGCAGGCGCGTACCCTCTTTGTAATCGGGGGGAAGATACAAGGTAAAGGAAAGCTGTACGCCGTCGGCGCGCTTGTAAGTCACCAATTGCTTGCGGATGCGGCGCAACTGGGGCGTGGGGTCGGGGAAGCGGGTCAAGGCGGTCGGAGCGGCTTCGGCGGCGCCGACGGTGCGCAAGTAAAAGTTCGGAGGCTCAGCGGGGCTCTCCCGGCGGGTCAGCAGGCGCGTGCCGGCGTCGTCCAGCAGCGCCACGACGCTCTCGTAGCAGTCGGCCTGGGAGCGGAAGAGGCGTTCGGAGCGAGCGGTCTTCAGCTCGAAGCGGTCCAGGAACGGCCGGTCGCCCTGCGGCGAGGCGCCCGGGCCGGCCAGGAAGATCCAGTCCCCGTGCTGGTGGATCACGCGGTACCCGTTGGGCAGGGTGCGCAATAGCGGGGCGCCCGGATCGCGGTAGCGGTCGCGCAAGTCGCGGCTCCACAGCAGGCGGGGCGGTTGCGAGGGCTGATCGGCGTTGAGCAGGAAAGTGCGCACCCAGCGCCGCTCGCGTTCGAAGTCGGTGACCAGCAGCAGGCCGTCCTTGTCGCCCCACAGGAGGCCCACAGCGCGATGCTCGGTGCGAATCAGTTCGACAGGCGGGCCGTTGAAAGGTGCGCGGAGCATCAGGATCCGGTCGCGATGAGGAACTTTCTTGCGCGGATCGCCGTCGTCGAGCGCCTCTATCCAGACCAAGGCGGGCGGTGCGGTGGGACGCCAGGCGTACTGGCGAGGTCCGGTGGGCACGCCGTCGGTGGGAACCGCGTCGGCCAGGGGCAGGCTGGCGAGTTTGTGGACCAGGCGCCCGCGGCGGTCCCAGATTTCGATCTCCTTGGGGAAGTTGCGGTCCGGATAAAGGTAGGAGTAAGGCCGGTGGACGCGGGCCACAAGGAAATACTGTCCGTCGGGGGAGGGAAGCGCGGTCTGGAAGATTCCCGGCTTGCCCACCGGCTCCATGCGGCCGCTGAGCGAGTCTACCAGCGTGAGCTGAGCGGTGAAGTAATACTCGTAGAGTAATTCGTCGTGCGGGTTTTTGAGCAGGTCCTGGAAGGTCCACACGGGTGCGCCCTTGCCGTAGGACTCCTGAACGGTGGGACCGGCAGGGGCGGCCGGGGGCGCCGGCGGCTTGCCACGGCCGGGCGGAATGGCGCGGACCAGCAGGGTGTGGCTGTCGGGCATCCAGCGGAAGTCGTCGCGCTCGGCGGCGTTAACGGCGAGGTTCGGCAGGCGGCGCGCCTTGCCCGTAGCGGTATCGGCCACCCACAGCTCGACGCCCGCGGGTCCGGTGTGCGTGAACGCGAGGTAGTTGCCGTCGGGACTGAATTCCGGCGAGCCGATGCGGGGGTTGGGCGGGAGCGCGATCCGGATTTCGGTCCCCTCCGGCAGCCGCTTGAGGGTGAGGGCGGTGAAATAGCGCGGCTCGTGCGGGCCGTTGGTGTTGGGATTGATGCGGTTGCCCGCCAGTCGGAGCATGGGCTGAGCCAGTTCGGCGATGGGCGGGTAACGCAACCAATCCATGAGCAGCATGTGGCGGCGGGTCGGGCTGACGAGCACCTGGGGAGGGGCCGGGGCGTGCAGCACATCGAGGATTTCCTTGGGCGGCTTCTGGTAGGGGAACTGGGCCCGCCCGGGCCGGCCGGCAGGCAGCAGGAGCAGAAAGACGGCGAGAATGCGTCGCATAGCCTGTATTGTATAGCCGATGGCGGGGCCCGCCCGGGCCCCGCCTGTCCCGGCCTCAGAATTCCAGCTTCAAAGCGAACTGGAGATCGCGATTGTCAATGCCGATGAGGGTGGAGGTGATGCGGCCCACCGTGGGCGAGCCGATGCTGGCGTTGGGGAATCCGAAGGCCGGCGTGTTGAACAGGTTGAAGGCGTCGGCCCGGAACTGAAGCTTCAGCCGCTCGGTCAGCCCGGTGTTCTTCACGAAGGAGAAGTCGAAGTTGACGTGGCCGGGCGCGTAGAGCACGCCGCGGGCGACGTTGCCGTAGGTGTTGGGGGGAGGCGCCACGAAGTCGGCCGCGTTGAACCAATAGTAGGGATCGGGATTGGGCAGGGTGCCCTTGCCGATGCGGTCGGGCCAGCTCGGGGCGCCGTTGTTGACGCCCTGGGCCAGGCCGACGTTGAAGGGCCGGCCGGTGGTCAGGGTGGTGATCCCGCTGATCTGCCAGCCGCCCGCCAGTTTGCCGGCGGGGCCGCCCCCCGCCAGCCACCTGCGTCCCGGGCCGAAGGGCAGCTCGTAGACATAGCTCACCACGCCGCGATGCTTGACGTCGTAGCCGGAGGGTCCCCGCCCGGCGCGGATGTTAGTCACCGTTTGCGGGCCGCCGGTCTGGCCGCCGCCCGAGGCGGCCGAGCCGCCGAAATCGAGGCTCTTGCCGAAGCTGTAACTCAGCAGGAATTGCAAACCGTGGGAGTACCGCTTGACGAGCTTGGTTTGCAAGCCGTGATAAACCGACATATTGCGAGGATCGTACTGAATAATGTTCGACATGTTGGAAATCCGCTGGAGCAAGCGACGGGAGGCCAGCGAGCCGGGTCCGGGCTGGACCTCGTTGGGGTTCCATCCGAAGAGCAGATGAATGCCCCGGCTGCCGGCGTAAGCCACCTCCCACAGCAGGCTTTCGTGCAGTTGCCGCTCGATATTGAGGCTCCAGGATTCGAAGTAGGGAGTTTCGTTCTCCCAGCCGTGACCGAGCACGCGCGGGTTGGCGGCGTTCAGTTCCTCGCTGGTCCGGGGCTTTACGACGGCCACCGGCGGGAAGGGGTTGTCAATTGCGGGCACGCGGCTCCAGTCGGTGGGGTTGGTCTCGGGAGCGAAGTTCTGGGAGACCGTCCAGGGCACCTGCTGGCCGAGCAGGTTCGAGGCTGACGGCTGCTCGGGGAAATGGCTCAGCCCGAAGCCGCCGCGCACCACGGTGGTGCCCCGGCCGAGGACGTCCCAGGCGAAGCCGAAGCGCGGGCCGAAGTTCTTGTAGTGGGTCTTCTTGCCCACGCTGCGCGAGATGCCGTCCTCGCCGGCGTAAACCAGTTTGAGGTTGGTCAGATCGAAGTTGGTCAGCCGGTCGCGGATTTCCCTTTCCGGCCAGTGAATCTCGTGGCGCAGGCCGATGTTCAGGGTGAGCCGGGGCGTCACTTTCCAGTCGTCCTGAACGAACCAGGCCTGGTCCTGCACGGTCATGTAATAGGGCTCGAGGAGATAGCCGCGCGAGCCGCCGGTCGAGTAACCGATGAGCAGGGTGGCCAGGCCGGTGCCCTGGGTGTTGGTCACCGGATCGTTGGTGAAGTTGCGCGCGAAATTGAGCGTGCCGCGAGTGTTGGTGTTGGTGTAGGGCGAGACCAGCCGGCGCACATAGTGGTAGCCCAGCTTGACCTGATGGCGGCTGCGCATCCAGAAGAGGCTGTCGGAGATCTGATAGTGGGTCTCCCTGGGATTGCAAGGCAGGAAGGCCGGACCGCCGCTTAGGCCGGTGAAGTCGGTGACGTTGATGTTGGGCAGGCCGGTGGCGAAATGGGTTACGTTGATGCCCCGAATGCCGAGCGACTCGGCCGACTTGTGCCCGTAATCGGACTGGAAAGTGGCCGGCGTCGTGCGGGCGAAGCCGGCGCGGAGGTCATTGATCAGGTTGGGCCGAAAGATGTGCGTCTCATTCAGAGCCAGACCCTGGGTCTTCAGGCGGGTATTTTGGATGCCGGCCACATAGGGCCCGAGGTCGAACTTCTGCTTGGCTTCGGGCGGGGTGGGCAGGCAGCACTGGGCCTGGCCCTGGGGGGCGTCCAGCTTGTAGTTCTGGAAGCTGTAGCGGGCGAAGAAGGTGTCCGCGGGGCCGAAGGTGTGGTCCACGCGCAGGTTGAATCCGTTGTCGTTCACCATGCGATTGGCGGCCGAGGTGTAGTTATTGAAGTTGCCGGCCGCATTGGGCAGCGGATAAATACTGGCCACATTGCGTCCCACCGGGTGGATCCGGTTGGGCGGGATGATGTTGCCGGCGAAGGCGTCCCGTAGGAACTGCGGGTTGGCGGCCGTCACCGGCTTGCTGGGGTCATAGTTGGGATTGCGGCGCGTGGTGAGCGGATCGTAGATGCGGATGAGCGCGCCCCGGGTGTCGGTGAAATCGCTGAAATCGCCCAAGCGAGTCTTGGCGGTGGGCACGGTGTTGACGTAAGTCAGGCCTTTGAGTTCCCGGGTCCCGAAGTAGTCGCCGAAAATAAAGGTGCGATTCCGCCCGTTGTAAAGGCCGGGCAAATAGACCGGGCCGCCCAAGGCCGTGCCGAACTGGTTCCTGCGGAAGGGAGGTTTCTGGAGGGGCTTGGCGTTGAAGTAATTGCGGGCGTCCAGCTTGTCATTGCGCAGATACTCGAAGACGGTGCCGTGAAGCTCGTTGGTCCCGGACTTGGTGGAGACCGAGACCACACCGGCGCCGCGCCCGAATTCGGCCGAGAACACCCCGGTCAACACCTTGAACTCCCTCACCGACTCGAGCGAGGGCATGACGATGACGGTGTTGAAGGTGTATTCGTTGTTGTCAATACCGTCCACCAGCCAGGCGTTGGCGTTGCCCTGGCTGCCCAAGGCGTTGAAGTTCGAGGGACCGCGCGGGTTGAAAGTGCTTTGGCCGGAGAGATTCTCCCCGTTCTGGCCGGGCGTGATGCCCGGCGCCAGGTAGACCAGGGTGGTGAAAAGCCTGCCGTTGAGGGGCAGCTCGCGGATGGCGCGCTCCTCGATCACCTCCCCCAGCTCGGCGCTCTCCGAGCGCACCAGGGGCGCCATGGCGACCACGTCCACGGTTTCGGTGACCTGGCCGACTTCCAGGCTCACGTCCACGCGCGCCTTCTGGTCCACTTGGACGATGATCCCGGAGCGCACCTGCTTCTTGAAGCCGGCCTTCTCGACCGTCACGCTGTAAGTGCCGGGGACCAGGAACGGGGCGTTGTAAGCGCCCGTCTCGTCGGTCATGTATTGAAGCGAGGTTCCCTTATTGGTTTCCGTGATGGTGACCTGAGCGCCCGGAACGGCGGCGCCCGTGCTGTCCCGCACCGTTCCCAGGATGGTTCCGGTGGTGACCTGGGCGAAGGCGGGGACGGCGAGCCACAGGACCGTCAAGATACCGAGGCCGGCGCGAACTCCGGCCCCCTGAAGCCTTCTCATGTCTTTCCCTCCCCGGAGGCGGGCAGCCTCCGTCTAGAGAGCATACTCCGGCGTCCGGCGGCAGGCAAGACCCGGTGCGCGGCACAGGAAAAGCGGGTGCCGCAGGGGGTGGGCCGCCATAGTATACTCGGCTGAACGATGACCGCCCTGCCCTTGGTTTTGAAAGTGCTGCTGGCGTTGCTGGTGGTGACGGCCGGTGTCTACGACGTGCTCTGGCGCCGGATTCCCAACTGGCTGGTGCTGCCGGCCTTCCTGGCGGGCCTGGGATTGAACGCCCTCCTAGGAGCCGACTACGCGCCGGGACTCAAGGAAGCCGGCATCGGGGTAGGCCTGGCCTTCCTGATTTATTTCCCTTTGTATCTGCTGGGCGGCATGGGGGCGGGCGACGTCAAGCTGATGGCCGCGGTGGCCGCGATCGTCGGCTGGAAGAACTGGCTGGTCATTTTCGTTTTCTCAGGAATCCTGGGCGGGGTGATCGCGCTGGGCATGGTGCTGACCAAGGGGCGCCTGCGGCAGACCTTCTGGAATCTGGGCTACATCCTGTGGGAGATCGCCCATCTGCGCTCGCCGCGGCAGGCCGGCGAGGAGCTGGACGTGCGCAGTCCGAAAGCGCTCACCATGCCGCACGGTGCGGTGGTGGCGCTGGGTTGCTTGTTCTTCCTGGGCGGCGGGTTCCTGCTCGGGGCCTGAGGGCGGCTGTTCACTTCGGCTTTTCCAGGATCGCCAGCCACAGGCCGCCGCGCGACCAGTATGCCGCCTGTTTGAGCCCCAGGCGTTGCTCGGCGAACTCGGGCGAAGCTTCGCCGCTGAAGCCGTAGTAGCGCCGGCGGATGCGGCCCAACAGCGGGAACCAATCGTAGAGGGGGCCGGGGTTCCAGTCGCGCCGGTAGAGCACCAGCAGCTCGGTCGCCCGCAGCGCCGGCGAGGTCAAGCTGGCCGGGCTGAAGTCCGGGATCTCGCGCACGCGCAGGCCCTGGCCGACGTAGCCGAAATCTTCCGAGCGCAGCGCTTCCGACAGCGGCCAGGCGGTCGTGACCGCCCGCCCCGCGCCGTACTGCTCCAGATAGGCCGCCGCCTGCTGATGCAAGCGGATGAACTCGACCATCGCCAAATTGTTCTCCAGCGGGGCGGGCAGCGGGCGCGTCCAGAACAAACAGAGCACCAATCCGGCCACCGCGGCCGCCTCGCTCCAGCGCCGCCGGGCGGGCGCGTAGAGCGACCAGCCGGCCGCCATCGCGATATACATCAGAGGCATCGCCGGGAGCAGATAGCGTTCCAGCGTGGCGCCGCCCAGCACGGTCACGGTCAGTACGTGAGCGGCTCCCAAACTGGCCGTGACCCGCCAGGCGCGGCTCGAATAGACGCGCGCCCGCCAAGCCGACCACACCGCCGCCCAGCCGATGAAGTGAAAGTTGTCCACCCCCAGGTAGAAGGCCCGCCGCAGCAGCGCCAGGCCCAGACGCACCGGGTGCAGGGGATAGCTCAGATTGTACTGTGCGAACTCCGGGTTTCCCAACCAATGCCCCGTGCGGGCGACCAGCAGCGCCAGCCAGCCGCCCAGCGCCGCCGCAGGCCACAGGAACCAAGCCGCCTCCCGCCGCCGCCCCTCGCGCCAGAGCCAGGCGGCGAAGACCAAAGGCGCGACGAGGCCGGTCTCTTTGGTCAACACCAGGGCCACGCTGATCAGAGCGCAGCGGCGGATGCGCCCTTCCAGAAACTCCCGCAGCGCCCAGAGCATGAGCAGTGTGGCGGGCAGATCCAACTGCGCCAGCATGGACTGGGTGTAAAACAGGGGCGAGAACATCCACAGCGTCGCTGCGGAGAAGGCCGGCGCCCCGGGCAAGCCCCGGCACAAGCGAATCGCCAGCAGGAAGGTCAGGAAGACCGTGACCCCGGCCAGCAGCAACATCGCCAGCCGAGTGGCGAGGATCGAGTAGCCGAACACCGACCAAAGGCCGGCCAGGAAAACCATCAGGCCGGGCGGGTGAACGTTGGGCCGGGTCGAGTGGGGCAGCCACCAGCCCTCGCGGAACAGATCGAGCGCGGCGGGCACGAACTGCCCCAGCTCGTCCCAAAACAGGGGCAGCTCCAAGTAGGGCAGGTGGATCAACCCCACGATCAGCGTGAAGGCCAGAGCGAAGCCGGCCGGACTCGGTTTGGGCGATCGCGGCGGCGGCCCTTGGGCGGCGGGCTTCAAGTTCCTACTGGATCACAGCCCCGGCCGCGTGCGGCTCCAGACGGATCTCGCCGAAGGTGGCTTCGTACTGCGAGATGTGCTGCTGAAGAACGTTCAGCAGCGCCTTGGCCTGCTGCGGGCTGACGTAGACGCCCTGGAAGTTGTGGATCGAGACCGTGTCGGGCGCCGTCTGATCCACCCGCCCGAAGATCAGGAAGAAGTCCCAGAGATTGGCGCGCACCTGCACGCTGTTGGCGTATTCCTCCCGGTAGTCGGGCCGCTTGAGCAACTCGATGCGCGGCGAGGATTGCGAGACGGACATAGGGCCTCCCGAGACCTTCAGCTCTTGGCGCCCTTGGCGCGATCCATGTACTTCAAGCCGGCCACGTCCAGGCGGATCACGTCGCCGGTCTTGATGAACTGCGGGACCATGATTTCCAGACCGTTGTCCAGACGGGCGGTTTTCCAGACGCTGTCGGTCTGCTGGTGCACGGGCGGAGCGGTGTCGGCCACGCGTACTTCCAGCACCTCCGGCAGGATCACGTTCACCGGCTGGTCCTCGACGAATTCCACCGCCACCCGCATCTCGGGTTGCAACAGGCGGGCCTGCTCGCCGATCAGGGCGCCCGGAACCGCCACCTGCTCGTAGCTTTCCGGGTGCATGAAGTAGCACTGCTCGCCGTCCGCGTAAAGGAACTCCATGGCCTGCTTCTCGACGGGCAGATCCTCCAACTTCAGATCGGAGCGGAAACTGTGCTCCCACAAGGTGCCCGTGCTCAGGTTCTTCAAGCGCGTGTGGGTCACCCCGCCCATCTTGCCCTGGCCCGGGTGGTATTCCGCCAGCAGCACCCGATAGAGTTGCCCTTCGTAGCGAATGGCCATCCCGGCTCGCAGTTGCGATGCTGCGACCATCCTTGCCTCCGGCTGGGTTCCAACCAGAATACTACTACAGAATCCCGCCCGCCGCGGGCGCCCGCCCCGCCGGGCTCTGGGGCCGGAACAGCAGGGGCAGCGTGCGGTGCAGATAGGCGCGCCACACCGACCAGGTATGCGCCCCGCCCGTCTCGACAAACTCGTGCCGCACGCCCCGGGCCCGGAGGAACTCCGAGAGCTTCCGGTTGCCTTCCATGAGCCGGTCCTCCCGCCCGCATCCGATCCACAACAGGCGCAGCGCCCGGTTCACCTGCTCGGGCTGCGCCGCCAGCTCCGGGAATGCCTTCTCGTACTCCCCGAAGACCGCGCCGCTGAAGGAGAGAACCCAGCCGAAACGGTCCGGCGCCCTCAGGCCCACCTGAAGCGATTGCCCTCCGCCCATGGACAGGCCGGCGATCGCCCGGTGGTCCTTGTCGGCCAGCACCCGGTAGCTGCTTTCCACCAGGGGCATGACGTGCTCGAACAGGTCGCGGCGGAAGGCCTCGATGTTGCGCGACAGGCCGGAGGGATCCCGCGGCGCGCCGGTCGCCACGTGCCCGAAGGGCATCACCACGAGCATCGGCCGGGCCTGCCCCTCGGCCAGCAGGTTGTCCAGGATGGCGTTGGCGCGGCCCACCTCGACCCAGCTCCGGGCGTGGTCTCCGGCGCCGTGGAGCAGGTAGAGCACGGGATAGCGCGTCTTGGCGTCGGCGTCATAGGCCGGCGGCGTGTAGATGACGACGTCGCGCACGTCCCCGGCCACCGCCGAGTGGTAGAAGTGCCGGTGCAGACGGCCGTGCGGCACCGCCCGCATCTGCCAGAAGGCGGGCGGGGAGGCGCCCACTTCCAGCAAGCTTTGATGGCTGCGCACCCCGGTCTTGAGCATGGGGTTGACCGGATCCACGATGCTGAGGCCGTCCACCAAGAAGGTGTAAGGATACAGGTCGGGTTCGAGCGGGCCGATCGTCAGGCTCCAGACGCCCTCGGCGTCCTTTTCAAACGGCGGGGCCTTCTGCCCGAGCTCCCCGCCCAGACGAACCTCGCGCGCGTTGGGAGCGCGCAGCCGGAAGGTCACTGTGCGATCCGGGCGCACCTCGGGCGAACGCACCGGGGGTGGCGGCGCGGGGGCCTGCGCCTGCGCTGCGGCGCCCGCCACCAGGACGGCAGCAAGCCAACTTAGTCTGCCCATCGGTCTCCTCCTGGCTGAGCTTGAAGGCCGATTATACGGCAGCGGCCGGGAGGCCGGAGCCTATCCGGCGGGAGCCAGCAGGTCGCGCAGGGCTTCGGCCAGCTCCGGCCGGCGGAAGCAGAACCCGGCCGCCCGGGCCGCCTCCGACCGGACGCGCTGGCTGTCGAGCAACACCGAGGCCATCTCGCCCAACAGCGCCCGCAGCAGGAAGCCCGGAACCCGCCAGATCGCCGGGCGGCGCAGCGCCGCGGCCAGCGCGCGCGTGAACTCGGCGTTGGTGACGGGATTGGGCGCGACCGCGTTCACCGGGCCGCGCAACTGGGGAGCGCGCAGGGCGAACAGGATCAGCTCGAGCAGATCCTCCAGGTGGATCCAGGACATCCACTGGCTGCCCGAGCCGAGCCTCCCTCCCAGGCCGGCGCGGAAGGCCGGCAGCATGCGCGCCAGCGCGCCTCCTTCCCGGCTCAAGACCACCCCGATCCTCAGGCGGACCACCCGCACGCCCAGCGCTTCGGCCGCTTGCGCTTCGCGCTCCCACTGCCGGACGACTTCGGCCAGGAAGCCGCCGCCGGGCGGCGAGGTCTCTGTGAGCCACTCATCGCCCCGCGATCCGTAAATGCCGATCGCCGAGGCCGAGATCAGCACGCCGGGCGGCCTCTCCAGGCGCGCCAGCGCGCCCACCAGGCGCCGGGTTCCCTCCACCCTGCTGGTGCGAATGCGCTCCTTCGCCGCCTCGCTCCAGCGCTGCGCCACCGGCTCGCCCGCCAGGTGAACGACGGCTTCGGCGCGCTCCAGGCTTTCCAGGGGCGGCTCGCCCGCCTCCGCATGCCAGACCGAGAAGGCTGCCCGCAGCCCAGCCTGCTCGGGCGGCCGACGCGCCAGCAGGTGCAGCGCGTGTCCCTGCTCCAGCAGCCGCCGGGCCAGCGCCCGCCCGATGAAGCCCGTTCCGCCGGTCAGGGTCACCTGCATGACGGGCCTATTCTAGCCGCTCCGGGGCGGCGCCGGCGCGCTCCAATTCGGCCACCCGGCGCAGGTAGGCGGGCACGTCGGTCTTGCGCTCTATGCCTTCGCGCGAGAGCCGGCGGAGCGTGCCCAGCACGGGACCTTCCCGCCAGGGCCGGTCGTGCAGTCCGAAGCACCAGAGGATATTGGCGTAGGTGTTGGGGTCGCGACCGTCCAACGCAAAGCGGTTGTGGAGTTCGATCATGGTGCGCAGGGCCTCCTCATAGTCGGCCGACCACTCGATGATCTTCTTGCCCCAGTACATCCGGTAGTAGCCGTGGATCTTGCCGGTCAGCAGGAGCTCTTTCTGGGCGGCGTTCCAGAGCTCGTCGCAGGTTTCAGCACGCAGGAATTGCTCGGGCCGGTAGAGAACGGGACGGGGATCGGCGGCGTGCTCGCGCAGCGTCCGGCGGGCCCACTCGGGCAGCTCCTCCAGCCGGTCCGGATGCGCCGCGTGCCGGCAGAAGTTGAACGCCAGCTCCCGCCGCACGATCAGTTGTTCGAGAAACTCGTCGGCGATCAGGCGGTGCTGCTCGGCCCAGGTCTTCACGGCCAGAGCGACCTCCAGGGCGGAGATCTGCCCGAAGTGCAGGTAGGGGCTCAGGTTCGAAGTGGCGCGCGCCGCCGGGTCATTACGATGGCGCGCGTAACGGGCCAGGTTGCGGGCCAGGAAGAAGGCCAGGCGCTTGTCGGCCTCCGCCGATCCGCCGCGGAACAGACGGGAGGGCGGCACGCTGTGATCAATCCGGCAGGAGGCGACCAGTTGCGGGATCTTCTCCGGGGTTACCTCGGTATGAAAAGGGCTGGGCTCGAGCCGCCAGGGCCTGCGCAGCTCGAGGGCGGGCAGGGGCTTGAGGAACCGCGGCAGCAGGCGCTGGAGCTTGGGGCGGATGGCAAAGGCGGCGTACTGCCGTTCGGGGATCAGACTCATCGGGACGGTGCAGCTTGCGTCCACGGCCAGGCAAGGGACGGCCAGACGCGCTGCGGCGGCCGCGCTGCGGGCGGGAACCTCGCCTGCCGGGTAATCGTCAGTGACCAGCGCCGCGGCCTGTTCGGCCAGCCGGAACAGCACGTCGTCGGGGTCGGACGGGCCGCGCCGCAGGTAGAAGACGTAGCCTGCGCCCCAGCGGGCCAGCCGGCGGGCGGTCTCGGGCACGCCTTCCAGGACGAAGGTGTGCAGCCGGTCGTTGGCCCAGCGGTCCGCGAAGCTGAGCTGCTCGAAATACAGCAGGGGCAGATCCAGCTCATTGGCCAGCCGGGCCGCAGTCAGCAGAGCCTGGTTCCACTCCACCCGGCGATTCGCCTGGGCCCAGTAAAGTACGTAGCGCGCGCGCTCGGGCGGCGCCGCACGTTTGAGGGTCCGGACGCGCTCGTCGGCCTCGAGCAGCGCGATCACATTACATAGATGCCGGAGCGCGGACGGAAGCTACAATGGAGAGAATGGAATGCGGGCGCTGAACCGGTGGCGGCTGCTCTGGGCTTACCTGCGGCGCAAGACGCGCCTGGCGGCTTTGCCGGTCGAGTACATCGTCGAGACCACCGCCAAGTGCAACCTCTACTGCCCGATGTGTCCGCGCGAGACGTACCGGCAGCCCAAGGAGGACATGGCGGAGGAGATCTTTCGCCGGCTGGTGGCGGAGACCGCGCCCGCGGCCGAGCACATGATGCTCATCGGCCTGGGCGAGCCGCTGCTGGACGAGAGAATCTTCGAGCGCATCGCCTATTGCGCGCGCCACGGGATCGCCACGCTGCTTTCCACCAACGGAACGCTGTTGGACGAGCGAGCGGCCGCCCGCCTGCTGGATTCGCCGCTCGAGCACGTGACGCTGAGCTTCGACGGGGCCCGCCGGGAGACCTTCGAGTACTACCGCAAGGGAGCGCGCTTCGAGCAGGTGCGGGAGAACTTCGTGCGCTTCTGCCGCATGAAGCATGAGCGGCGGTCGCGCCTGCAAATCGTGGTGCAGATGGTGCGGCTGGAGCGCAACGCGGGCGAGGTCGAGGAATTCCGGCGATTCTGGAGCGCCGTGCCCGGCGTGGACCTGGTGCGCGTCAAGGAGGACGAAACCCGGCTGCTGCGACCGGGGGCGGCGCATCCGCCGGAGCACTTTCGACACCCCTGCCATTACCTGTGGCGCGGGCCGCTCTACGTCAAGCACAACGGGGAGGTGTACCCCTGCTGCCAGAGCTACGCCCTGGGCGGCCGTCCGCTGGGGCGGATTCCCGAACGCTCTCTGGCCGAGCTGTGGAACGCGCCCGAGATCCAGCGGATGCGCGAGCTGCATGCCCGCGGCCGGGGGGGCGAAATCGAGATCTGCTCGCGCTGCTGCACGACCCTGCCCCACCCGCTGCTGGCGGCCGGAAGCCTCCTGTTGCACGGGCGGCGGGTGCGGCGGCTGCTGCCCCGGGTGGAGCGCCTGGCGGGGCGGCTGCTGCGGCCGCCCGCCGAACTCAAGGAGAGCCCGCCGACGGCGGCGCCGGCGCCGAAGCCCTGAGCGGATTCTTCAAGCCGTGCTCGGCGTAGTAGCCGGGCCGCACCCGCTCGACGATCTGGGCCGTGGGTCGCTCGAGGGTCTGGAAGAACGGACGGGGATACAGGCCGATCCAGAAGGCCCAGGCGATCAGGGGGGCGAAGTAGGCGATCTCCCGCACGCTCAAATCGCGCAGGCCCGCATTCTCGGGGGCGATCTCGCCCAGCATGGTGCGCTGGAACAGCCAGATCAAGTAGGACGCCCCCAGGGCGATGCCCACCACCGCCCAGAAGGCCCAATTCAACGACATCAGGTAGGCTCCCTGGAGAATGGTGATCTCGCCTATGAAACCGTTCAGGCCGGGCATCCCCATCGAACTCAGCGCGGCGATGAAGAAGACGATGGTGAAGACCGGCATGGCCTTCAACAGCCCGCCGTAGGCGGCGATCAGCCGCGTATGCCGCCGCTCGTAGGCCACCCCCACGATCAGGAACAACATGCCGGTGGAGATGCCGTGGTTGATCTGCTGGAGGATCGAGCCGGCGATGCCCGCGGGGTTCAGGGTGAAAATGCCCAGCGTGCAGAAGCCCAGGTGGCTGATCGAGGAATAGGCGATCAGTTTCTTCCAGTCCTTCTGCATCAGGCAGACCAGCGCGCCGTAGACGATGGCGACGAGCGACAGCGCCGCCATCACGTTGACGATCACCGGGTCCTTGGAGGCCCGGGGCAGCAGCGGCAGCGAGAAGCGCAGGAAACCGTACGTCCCCATCTTCAGCAGCACGCTGGCCAGGATGACGCTGCCCGCGGTGGGCGCCTCGGTGTGAGCGTCCGGCAGCCAGGTGTGCAGCGGGAACATGGGCACCTTGACGGCGAAACCCAGGAAGAACGCCCAGAAGACCCACCATTCCAGGCCGGGCGGCAGGCTGGTGCGCATCAGTTCGAAGACGTCGAAGCTCAGGCGCTGGAACTGGCGATAGTGCTCGAAGTACAGCGCCAGGATGCCCAGCAGCATCAGCACCGACCCGATCAGGGTATAGATGATGAACTTGAAGGCCGCGTAGACGCGGCGCTCGGCGCCCCAGATGGCGATGATGAAGTACATGGGAACCAGGGTCAGTTCCCAGAACACGAAGAACAGCAGAAAGTCCAGCGCCATGAAGACGCCCAGCATGCCCACCTGCAAGATGAGGAAATTGGCGTAGTACTCCTTCAGCCGGGTCTGGATGGCGCGCCAGCTCGAAAGGATCGAGATGAAACCCAGCAGGGCGGTCAGCACCACCAGCAGCAGGCTGTAGCCGTCAATGCCCAGGTGATAGGAAGCTCCCAGCGAGGGGATCCAGGCCAGCTTCTCGACGAACTGAAAATCGCGGCCGCGTTCGAAGGCGAACACCAGGGGCAAGGTGACCAGGAAGCCGGCGAAGGAGGCGATGTTGGCCCACAGGCGGATGGCGTTGGGCTTCGAGGAGGGAATCAACAGCAGGACGAAAAAGCCGAGCAGGGGGGTGAGCAGTACCAGCGACAGCCAGTGGTCCATAGGATCGAGGGATAGAGGACCATCTTACCGGATGGGCGACGGCCGCGGCAATCCTGACGGCTGCCCCGCGGCGGCGGCCGCCTGTTCCCTCAGCGCCGCACGGGAATGACGGCGCCGCTCTGCGTGCTTGCGCCGCCCACGCGGATCTCCACCGGCAGGTTGCCCTCGCCCACCGACTCCGGAATGCGCAGGTTGAACTGGTACAGCCCGCTGATCGAGCCGGGCGACAGGCCGGCGTAGATGATCTCCTCGGGACGCAACACGACGCCGCCGATGCTCACCGAGATCGGCTGCCGCAAGGGGGCCGCAGCAGCGGGAATCTCGCCCGCCTGATAGACCGGGTCGGTGGCGCCGAACCCCGTCCCGTAGAGAATCACCGTCTCGCCCGGGCGGGCCGGCGTGGCGCCGGGCACCACGGCCGGCTCGGCCAGATAGGTGTAGTCGGCGTGTTGGGCGGCGATGCTGTTGCTGCCCGAGAACAGGAAGAAGGCCGGCGACAGCGATTGCATGCGCACGGCGGCCGGATCGCTGCGCACCTCGTTGGGGAAGCCGGGATTCAAGATGACCCGCACCTCGACCGGCCCGTTCAGATCCAGCGTGGGAGCCTGGGCGTTGATCTGATCAGTCTTGACGAAGGTCACCGGGACGCGCTTTCCGGCCACCTCCACTCCCACGCAGGCCAGCCGCAGCGGGAAACGGCCTTCGCGGAAATCCCCGCGGCCCGCCACGCGTTGCACGCCCGCATCGGCGAAGCCCAGCCCAAAGATGCTGATCATCGAGTTGAGCGAAATGCCGGTCTCGGGCAGAAACGTCGCTCCGTTGACCACCGAACGGATCGCCGCCCGCCGGGGAGTTTGCGGGCAGGAACCCTCGTTCTCGACCCGCAGGGCGGCGGTGTAAGTCCAGTCGCCCCGGTTGCTACGATCGTTGTTGGCCGCCAGACCGGCGGCGTAAAACACCACGTCGCCCACGTCGTCGGACGGCGGCGTCCACTCGATTTCCCAGCTCACCGGGCCGGCCTGGTTCTCGCGGGTGGACCCGGCGTTATGGCTGGCGAACTCGGGCGCGCCCTGGCAGGGCGCTGCGCGCCCGTCGGGACCGCAGCGGACCGACACTTCGCCGCCCGCGGCGAAGGCGCCCGCCGGCCGCCTTTCGTCATTGACGATACGGGCGGTCAACTGGAAGCCCCAGCGGCGGGCCTCCGGATGCGACAGAATGATGCGCAGGGTCTGGCGAATGCCGGGCTTGAAGTTAGCGGCCTGGATAACGAGGCTGCCGCGGGGGTCCGAGTTGGCGCCCGCCCCGCGGTGGCAGGCGGCGCAGTCCTGCCCGCCGTCCACGGCAGCGCCCGTGCGAGCGGGCGGGGGAGGATTGCTGTCGGCCTGCACGACCAGGCTGAGGCCGGCGGCCAGCGCCAGCAGGCGGAGGCCGGCCCTCCGCGCTCCAGGGTTGTGCACCATCATCTTGCCGTCTATGATACCGCCGGCCGGCGGAGGGAGGCTGCGGCGCGGTCCTCGGCCAGAGCCAGCGCCTTGCGGGTCGCCGTGCTCACGGGCCACTCCGCCAGGCGATCCCGCGGAAACCAACGTGCGCCCGGCGGCGCGCCCTCCAGGGCGGCTTCCCATACCTCGATGCGGTAGTCGTAACGGGTGATCCCGTGGCGGAATTCGCCCAGCCGCCGCCGCAAGCGAGCCTCGGGCATTGAACCCGCCTCCGGCAGCTCCCAAAAACCCTTCAGGCGGCCCCGCCCCAGTTTGCGCAGCAGTAGGGCGCCGTCGCGTTCGATCAGCAGCAGGGTCCGGGTTCGGGCCAAAGTCGCCGGCCTGCGCTGCCGGCGCGGCAGCTCGCCCTCCAGCCCCAACCGGCGCGCCTCGCAGTCCTGCGCGAGCGGACAGCGCGGGCATTGCGGCCTGCGCGGCGTGCAAAGGGTCGCGCCCAGATCCATGAGCGCCTGATTGAAGCCGCCCGGATCCTCCCGGTCGAGCAGCCCCTCGGCCAGCGCCTCCAGGCGGCGTCTGGCGGCGCTTGAGGCGCCGTGCTCGGCGGCCAAGCGGCTCAGCACGCGCAGGCCGTTTCCGTCCAGCGCCGGCCGCGGGCGGCGGAAAGCAATGCTGGCGATCGCAGCGGCCGTGTAGTCGCCCACGCCCGGCAAGGCGCGCCAGCCTGCGGAATCCTTAGGAAAGCCGCCCCGGCGCAGGATCAGACGGGCGGCCTGGCGAAGGCGTCGGGCGCGCCCGTAGTAGCCCAGGCCGCTCCAGCAAGCCAGGACTTGCCGCTCGCCGGCGGCGGCCAGCGCGGCGACGTTGGGGAAGCGGGCCAGGAAGCGCGCGTAATATGGCGCGACGGCGGCGGCGCGGGTCTGCTGGAGCATGATTTCCGCCACCCAGATGCGGTAGGGATCGCGCGTGCCGCGCCAGGGAAGGTTCCGCGCGGCCCGGCGGTACCAGCCGAGCAACCGGCGGCGGATGCGAGCGGCTGCCTGCGGGCTGATGGGCCGGGGGACTGGCACAGCCGCGGGACCGGACGGCGGTGCCGGCAGACCTTTCAGGCGGCTGCCAGCGCTTTCAGGCGGCGATGCAAGCGCGACTTGTAGCGGGCGGCGGTGTTGCGCTTGATGATGCCCCATTTGGCGGCGCGGTCAATCAAGCTGAAGGTTTTCGGCAGCAAGGCCTGGGCGGCCCCGACGTCCTTCTTTTCCAGGACGCGCCGCAGGGCGCGAATCTGGTGGCGGAGGCGGCTCTTGCGCATGCGGTTGACCTCGGTCCGCCTCTCGATCTGCCGGGCGCGTTTGAGCGCCGAATAGGTGTTAGCCATGAGCTACGCCGTCCGATTGCCTCAGGGGGTATCTTAGCTCAGCATAACGCAGCCGGCGCCGGCCGGTCAAACCCGCCGGGCCGGCTTTGCAGGCGCCGAGAGCAGGATGGTAAATAAGATGTATTGACGGGCTGCGGCGCTCGGCCTGCCGCCGCGGCGCGAACGTCCCATATGACACCACCCGGCGCTGCCTTGATGATCGAGGCTGTGAACCTCAGCAAGTTCTATGGCGATTTCGCGGCCATCCGGGAGGTGAGCTTCGCGGTGCCGGCCGGGCAGGTGGCGGCCTTTCTGGGACCCAACGGGGCGGGCAAGTCCACCACCATGAAGATCCTCACCGGATATCTGGCGCCCAGCTCGGGACGGGCGCGCATCGCCGGTCTGGACGTCAACGGCGACCGCATCGCCGCCGCCGAGCGCTTGGGTTATCTGCCCGAGAACGGCCCCTTGTATCCGGAGATGACGCCGCTCGGGCTGCTGAAGTTCTTCGGCCGGGCCCGGGGCTTGAACGGAGCCCGCCTGCGCGAGCGTATCGAGGCGGTCGTGGCGCTGTGCGGCCTCCAGCCGGTGTTGGAGAAGAGCATTGGCAAGCTCTCGCGAGGATACCGCCAGCGGGTGGGGATGGCGCAGGCTCTGCTGCACGAACCCGACGTGCTGATCCTGGACGAGCCGACCAGCGGCTTGGATCCCAACCAGATCCGCCAGGTGCGCTGCACCATCCGCGAGCTGGGCCGCACCAAGACCGTGCTGCTTTCCACGCACATTTTGCAAGAAGTCGAGGCGATGGCCGATCGAGTGATCTTCATTGACCGCGGGCGGATCGTCTTCGACGGCACGCCCGAACAGATGAAGGCCGGGCGCGCCTCCTTGGAGGAGGCCTTTCACGCCCTGAGCGAAGAAGGAGGGCCGGGGAGGGATCCGTGCGAGTCGGCCGCCGAGTGATCGCCGCCGTTTTTTTGCGCGAGCTGGGCGGCTACTTCGGCACGCCCACCGGCTATGTCTTCATCACCTTGTTCGTGTTCCTGAGCGCCCTGGCCGCCTTTTGGCAGGAGCGCTTCTTCGCCGCCAACCTGGCCAATCTGGACCAGCTCAACGCGGTCTTTCCTTACCTGCTGGTCTTCCTGATCCCGGCCATCAGCATGGGCCTGTGGGCGGAGGAAAAGAAGCAGGGGACCGAAGAGCTGCTGCTGACGCTGCCGGCCGGCGATTGGGAGGTGGCGGCGGGAAAGTATCTGGCCGGGTTGGCGATCTACACGGTGGCGCTGGTCTTCTCGCTCAGCCACCTGGTGGTGCTGAGCTGGCTGGGAGATCCCGACCCGGGGCTGATGGCGGCGACCTATTTGGGCTACTGGCTGATGGGCGCCGCCCTGTTGGGGCTGGGCATGCTCGCTTCCCAGCTCACCGACAATCTCACAGTGGCCTTCATAGCGGGTGCCGTTTTGTGCGCCGGGCCGGTGTTCGCCCAGCGGGCGGGGGTCATCCTGAGCGGAGGGCTCCAGCGGCTGGCCGAGCGGCTCTCCCTGGTCGAGCAGTTCCGCGATCTCTCGCAGGGCGTGGTCACGCTGAGCGCCCTGACGTACTTTATTTGCTTCGTACTGGCCGGCCTGTATCTGAACGTGCTGCTGCTGGGGCGCAGGCGTTGGCTGACCGGGCCGAAGGCGCCGCGCATGGGCGTGCACACGGCGCTGCGGGCGGCCGCCTGGATCGTGATCACCGGCTCGGCCACGCTGCTGGCGGCCCATGTTCGCCTGCGCTGGGACGTGACCGCCGAGCAGCTCCACTCGCTCTCGCCCGACACCCGGGCCCTGCTGGAAGGCCTTTCGCCCCGGCAGCCGGTCTTCATCGAGGCCTACTTCAGCCCCGACGTGCCGCGCAGTTACCTGCCTGTGCGCAACAACCTGGTGACCGCGCTGCGCGAATTCGACGAGGTGGGCGGGGAGGCGGTGCATGTGCGCATCGTCGAGACGCTGAAGTACTCGCCCGAAGCCCGGGAGGCCCAGCAGCGCTACGGCATCCGTCCCTACCGCGTGCCGGTGAGCGAGGAAAGCGCTCGGGCCCTCAACGAGATTTTCCTGGGACTGGCCTTTCGTTGCGGGGCGGAGGAATTCGTCATTCCGTTCTTCGATCGGGGCCTGCCGGTCGAGTACGAACTGATGCGCTCGGTGCGAGTGGTCTCCCGGGCGCGGCGCAAGAGGGTGGGCGTGCTGGACACGCGCGCTCGCCTGTTCGGGGGATTCGATTTTCAGAACCGGATCCAGCGAGAGGAGTGGTCCATCGTGGCCGAGCTGCGCAAGCAGTACGAGGTGGTGCGCGTGCCGCCCGACGGCGACTACCCGGAAAACCTGGACGCCCTGCTGGTCGCCCTGCCCTGGACGCTGACCCAGGCCGAGGCCGACCGCTTGACCGCCTACGTGCGCCAGGGCCGCCCGGTGCTGCTCCTGCTGGATCCCATGCCGGCCTTCGATCTGAACCTGGCGCCCCGGGAGATCCGGCAGGCCGGCCCGCTGCTGGCCCCGAGCGCGCCCGCGCCGCGGGCCAACTTGCAGCCGCTGCTGGAGGCGCTGGGCCTGGCCTGGCAGAGCGACCGGATCGCCTGGGACAACTACAATCCGCATCCCCAACTGCGCAGCCTGCCCAAAGAATTCGTCTTCGTGGCCAAGGACGGCTTCCATCCCAAGGATCCCGTGACCGCCGGCCTTCAGGAGATGGTCCTGCTGTATCCCGGCGTGCTGCGCAGCCGGGGCTCGGCGCCCTTCACTCCCTTGCTGGAAACCGGCCCGGAATCCGGCGCGGTGCGCTGGGAGGAGCTGGTGGAGCGCACGCTGTTCGGAGTGACCGTGCATCAAAACCTGCCGCATCAGCCCGCCGGGAGGCGGCAGGCGCTGGCGGCGCGCGTGCGCGGCCAGGGCCCGGCCGGCCGCCTCAACGCCATCGTCGTGGCGGACGTGGATCTGATGGGCGAGCAGTTCTTCGAGCTGCGGCGGCGCGGCCTGGAGCAGCTCAGCTTCGACAACGTGACCTTCTTGCTGAACGCGGTGGACGACCTGGCCGGGGATCCCGCTTTCATCGCCTTGCGCAAGCGCCGCCCGCGGCATCGCACGCTGGAGGCGGTCGAGGCGCGCACCCGCATGTACGAGGCGCAGCGGCTGCGGGAGACGCAGGCGGCCGAAGCCTTGGCCGAGCAGCGCCTCAAGGAGGCGCAGGCCCGCCTGGACCGGGCGGTGCGCGAGATCGAGCAGCGCGGCGATCTGGACGAGCAGACGCGGCGCATCATGATCGCCAACGTGCAGTCGGCCGAGAGCCGGCGCCTGCAAGTGGCCCGGGCCAACATCGAGGAGGAAAAGCAGCGCCAGATCGAAAACAGCCGGGCTGAGATGGAGAACGCCGTGCGGCGCATCCAGAATGCCATCAAGCTGCTGGCGGTGGCCCTGCCGCCCGCCCCGGCCTTCCTGCTGTTCGTGCTGATCTGGGCGCGCAAGCTGCGCCGCGAGCGGATGAGCGTGCCGGCCGACCGGCTGGTCTGCTGGCCCGCGGAGGGGGGCCGCTGATGCGCGAGGGCCGGAAGACCGCCGCCTTTGTGGCGGCCGCCGTGCTGCTGGCCGGGCTGGCCGCCCTCACTCGGCCGGAGCGCGCCACGCCGGAGATCTTCAGCGACCAGGGTCAGCCGTTCTATCCCGGGTTCACCGATGCCCAGACGGTGCGCGCCATCGAGGTGGTGGATTACGACGAAGCCACCGCCACCGCTCGCCCCCTGAAGATCGAGTTGCGCCGCGGGCGCTGGGTGGCGGCCTCCCACCACAACTATCCGGTGGAGGCGGGCGAGCGCCTGGTGCGCAACGCGGCCGGGCTGGCGGACCTGCGCAAGGACATCGTCCGCTCGGATTCGCCCCTGGACCACGCCCAGTTCGGCGTCATTGATCCGCTGGATTCCCGCGTCGCCACTCTGGCCGGGCGGGGCAAGCGAATCACTTTGCGCGACGCCCGAGGCGAGGCTCTGGCCGACTACATCTTCGGCAAACCGGTAGAGGGCAAGCCGGGCTACCGCTACGTGCGCGTGCCGGGACAGAAGCGCACGTACGCGGTGAAGACCGAGGCCGATCCCTCGGCTCGCCTGGCCGATTGGGTGGACGCCGATCTGCTCCGCATCGCCGCCTCCTCGATCCGCCGCATCGTACTCCAGAGCTATTCGATTGACGAAACCTTCGGCCGGGTTGTCCGCTCGGAAACCCTCACCCTTGCCCGCCAGGACGGCGGCTGGAGCGCCGGCGGCGAGAAGCTGGATCCCGGCGCGGTCAGCGCCCTGGTCGGCGCGCTGGACAGCCTGCGCCTGGTGGACGTGCGCCCGAAGCCGCCCAGTCTGGCGGCCGATCTGCGCCAGGGGCAGGTGCGCCTCTCGCTGGAGAGCGCCCTCTCGTTGCGCCAGTACGGCTTTTTCCTCACGCAACAAGGCCGCTTGCTGGCCAAGGAAGGCGAGATGACGGTGGAGACCGCCGACGGCCTGGCGTATACGCTGCGCTTCGGCGAGGTGGCCGCGGGCGGCGGCGAGCTCCGGCCGGCGGGGGCGCCGGGCGAGAACCGTTACCTGTTCGTGACCGTAAGCTACGACGCCGGGCGGGCGGCCCGCTACGGCGGCGACGGCGCGGCCGGCGAGCGCCGGGCGCGCGAGCTCAACCAGCGCTTCGCCGACTGGTACTACGTCATCAGCGGGGCGGATTTCCAGAAGCTGCGTCCGCGGCTCAAGGAGGCGCCGGCCGGCTCCTCTTCACAGCGTCAACCGCAAGCCTAACTGAAAGACCCGGCCGTCGTTGAGGGTGTTGGTGATCCGCCCGAAAGAAGGGGAGCTCAAGTTGCGCTGCGGCTCGTCGAACTGCGGATGGTTGGCCAGGTTGTAGGCCTCGGCCCGCAGCAGCAGGGTCCACTCGCGCCCCCCGTTCCAGCGCCATTGCTTGCCCAGGGCGGCGTTCAGGTTGGCGATGCCGTCCTTGCGAAAGGTGTTGCGGCCCAGGTTGCCGCGATGCTCGCCCGGGGGGATGAAGGCGAAACGATCGGCGCGCAGGATGGAGGCGGAGGTGTTCGGGTCGTCCACCGTGCGGCCCAGGATGGAAGGATCCAGGATGTTGGGCCGGTCGCTCGGACCGCCGTCCACGTTGCCGAAACCGGGCGCGTCCGAGCCGACGTAGAGGGTGAAGGGAGTGCCGGACTTCAGCAAGGCGGCGGCGGAAATCTGCCAGCCCTCCAGCAGCCGGGCCCAGCGGCTGCCGCGCCCGGCCGGGCAGGGCAGCTCCCAGTGGGCGTGCAATTCCAGGGCGTGGGGCGCGTCGAAGTTACTAAGTCCCCGGCGATCGCGGAGCTGCTCGTACTGCCACTGGCTGCGGCCCCGCAGAATGTCGGCGTTGGCCGCCGTCGAGGAGTAATCCACCCCTTCGTCCATCGCCTTGCCGAAGGTGTAGCGGAGGCCCGCCGCCAAGCCGCTCTTCAGGGGCCACTCCCAGGTCAGTTGGCCCGCATCCAGATAGGCCATGCCCGCGTTCACCACTCGCTTGATCTCGTAATAGCGCGGATCGGGACGCCGCTGGTCCACCGTGGCGGTGGTCAGGGGAATGCCCGCAACCGGTTCGGCGCGGTTCTGGATGAAGCTGTTGAGCAGTTTGAGCGAGCGGCTGCCGATGTAGGCCGCCCGCAGCAGGGAGCCTCCCAACAGGCGCCGCTCCAGACCCAGGTTGTACTGGTGGGCGTAAGGCGCCACCAGGTCGGAAGCCAGCCAGGTGGGCGATGTGCGGCCGGCCGGATCGCGCAGGTTGACGCCGGCCAACGGATCGCGCAGGTCCGGATTCTGCACCTGAAGATAACGCACCTGCGGCAGGTTGTTGCGGATCTGCTGGTAAGTCACCGGCAGGATTTCGCCGAAGGAAACCGAATACCCGGCGCGCAAGGTCCACTCCGAACCCGGTCGCCAGGCGATGCCCAGCCGCGGACTGAAATTATTCGCATCCGCCCGGTAAGGGAGGCGGTTCAGATGGTGAACCTCGCGCGGCGTGGTGACGGCGTTGTAACGCAGCCCGAAGTAGATTTGCAGCCGCGCACCGGCTGCGAAGCGATCGCCCAGAAAGGCGTTCAGGCGCCAGTTTCGGAAGCCGCGCGCCAGCTCGCCCACCGTGACTTCGTAAGTGGTGGGCGTGCCCCACAGGAAATTCTCCACCGCGCTGCGCCCGAAGTTATTGGTGAACTGAAAATAGCCGCGCTGGTTGTTGCTCTCGACGCCGTTCAATTGCACACGGGCCAGATCGCCGCCGAAGGTGAGCGTGTGGCGGCCGCCGGTGGCCCGGCTGAACAGGGCCGCCCATCGGTAGGTGTTTTCCGCCCGGTCAATGGGAAACATGCTGTCCGGGCCGAGCTCCTCGATCTGGAATCCGATGCGCACCCGCGGCCCGACGGCGCGCGGCTCCGAGCGCAGCCAGGATCGCGTGCGGTCGAAGGCGAAGCCCAGGGCCGCCTCGCCGGCGGGCGAAGGACTCCAGCGCCAGCTCAGGCGCGCGCGATGGGCGTGGATGTCGGTGTCCGGGTTCTGGCCGGCCACCAGTTGGAAGGCTGCTTCGCGCTGGCGGCTGAGGGCATGCGAAGCCACCAGGCGGCTGCGGGCGCCGAGCGGGCGGTCCAGATGAAGCTCGGCGTCGGTTTCATCAATGCGCTGCGGAGCGTTGGTGTTCAAAGCCCGGGGATCGAAATCGGGGCGGTTGGGCAGGGCCGGCGGGTACGCCTCCAGCCAGCGGCTGACGAGGGCGCGGACCGCGGGGTCCGTTGCCCGCGGCGTGCGTTCCCCGGCCAGCGGAACCAGCACGTTGCCGTTGACCATGCCCCGGATCTTGCGCTGCGAGCCCGCCAGGCTGAGCCGTCCCAAGGGGCCGACCTCCCCGCCCGCGCGCCAGCCGTAGCTGTTGCGGCGGGAAGGCTGGACCGGGCCGACCTGGAAGAACGTGCGGGCGTTGAAAACGCTGTTCTGATGGTTCTGATAGAGCTCGCCGCGCCAGCCGGGCGCGCCGGGCCGCGGCGCCGGCAAGGGAGGTTCGGCCGGCGGACGGCCGTGCTCGGCGGCGTAATAGTTGGCCTGGGCGGGCGTCTCGGCGAGGAAGGTCACGCTGGCTCCCAGGCGGATGTTGGCCTCCTTGACGGCGTCGTTGTCTATGCGATGGACCTGGACGTTTTCGTTGCGCTGGGCGGCCGAGCCCAGGGCGGGTCGGGCCGGCTCGGGCGCCTTGGGAGGCGGGGGGAGCGAGGCTTGGGCCAACAAGCGCAGGCAGAGTCCCAAGCCCAAGGGGGTGAGTTTCGACCGCATCGAAAACCGCCATTGTAGCAGGGGCGGGCGCGGCTCCGGAGCGCCGGCGGGGGACTTGACGGCGGGGCGCGCACTGTGTGATTATTCATTCTAGTGAATAAAAATTCAACGGAGGCCCCCGTGCCGGCGGAGACCGTTCCCAAAATGGCCCTGCGTCGCTTCGCTTGGGACCTGGATCTGGCCCAGGACGAGCTCATCCACCTGCTGGAGCTCACCGCCCGCCTGAAGCGCTCGCCCGGCGCTTACGCCCGAGCCCTGGAGGGCCGCTATCTGAGCCTGCTGTTCGAGAAGCCCTCCTTGCGCACGCGCCTCACTTTCGAGCTGGCCATCAAACAGTTGGGCGGCGACGCGGTTTTCTCCAACGGGCGCATCGCCGAGCGCGAGCCCTTGAAGGACGTGGCCCGCAACCTGGACCGGTGGACCCACGGCATCGTGGCCCGGGTGTTCTCCCAGCAGACCATCGAAGAGCTGGCCCGCTGGTCGGCCGTGCCGGTGATCAACGCCTTGAGCGATCTCTACCACCCCTGCCAGGCGCTGGCCGACGTCTTCACCTTGAAGGAGCGCTTCGGCGAGCTGCGCGGCCTGAAGCTGGCCTTCGTGGGCGACGGCAACAACGTGGCCCACTCGCTGATGCTCACCGCCCCGCGGCTGGGAGTGAATCTGGCCGTGGCCACCCCGCCCGGCTACGCTCCGCAGGCCGAGATCGCCGCCACGGCCGCCGGGCTGGCGGCCGCTTCCGGCGCCGAGTTGACCGTGACCGCCGATCCGGCCGAGGCCCTGGAGGGGGCCGACGCCGTGTACACCGACGTCTGGACCAGCATGGGATTCGAGCAGCAGGCGGGCGAGCGGCGCCGCGTCTTCCAGCCCTACCAGGTCAACGGCGCCCTGTTCGAGCAGGCGCGGCCGGACGCCATCTTCCTGCACTGTCTGCCCGCCAAGCGCGGCGAGGAAGTGACCGACGAGGTGATCGAGTCGCCCCGCTCGCTGGTCTTCGAGCAGGCCGAGAATCGCCTGCACACCCAGAAGGCCCTGCTGCTGATGATGCTGGAGTGACGGCGGGCGCGGGCCTGCTAGAATCGCTAGGTGATGGAGAAACCCAAGAAGGTAGCCCTGGCCTACTCGGGCGGGCTGGACACCTCGGTGATCATTCCCTGGCTGCGCGAGAACTACGGCTGCCAGGTGGTGGCGGTCTGCGGCAACATCGGACAGGGCGAGGAGGAACTGGCCGGCCTGGAGCAGAAGGCCCTGCGCACGGGCGCTTCGGAAGTCTACCTGGAAGACCTGCGCGAGGAGTTCGTCAGCGAGTATCTCTGGCGCCTGGTGCGCTCCGGGGCGGTGTACGAACACAAGTACCTGCTGGGCACCTCGATCGCCCGTCCGCTGCTGGCCAAGAAGCAGGTGGAGGTGGCGCTGAAGACCGGCTGCGACGCCCTGGCCCACGGCTGCACCGGCAAGGGCAACGACCAGGTGCGCTTTGAGATGGCCTACAAGGCGCTGGCGCCGCATCTGCGCGTGATCGCTCCCTGGCGCGAGTGGGAGATCCGCTCGCGCGAGGACGCGCTGGCCTACGCCGCCCGGCATAACGTGCCGGTGGCCGCCACGGCCGCCAAGATTTACAGCCGCGACCGCAATCTCTGGCACATCTCGCACGAGGGCGGGCCGCTGGAGGATCCCGCCCGGCCGGCGCCCGAGGACGTCTGGATGATCACCCGCAGCCCGCGCGAAGCGCCCGACAAGCCGGCCGAGGTGCGCATCGGGTTCGAAAGCGGGCGGCCGGTCTCGGTCAACGGCCAGTGCATGTTCTCGGTGAGCCTTCTGGAGACGCTGAATCGCATCGGCGGCGAGCACGGCATCGGGCGCGTGGACCTGGTCGAGAACCGCTTCGTGGGCATGAAATCGCGCGGCTGCTACGAGACGCCCGGCGGCACGCTGCTGGCGGCGGCCTACCGCGAGCTGGAGGCCCTGACGCTCGATCGCGGGCTGCTGCATTACAAGCAGCGGCTGGCGCTGGATTACGCCGAGCTGGTTTACAACGGCTTCTGGTTCACCCCCCTGCGGGAGGCGCTGGACGCCTTCTTCGAGCTGGCGGCCCGCGACGTCACGGGCGAAGTGACCTTGCGCCTGTACAAGGGGACGCTCGAACCGCTGGAGCGCCGCTCGCCCCGCTCGCTCTACGCCCTGGACATCGCCAGCTTCACCATGGGCGCCGGCTACGATCAGAAGGACGCCGAGGGCTTCATCAACCTGATCGGGCTGCCGGTGCGCGTGCGGGCGGCGTTGGGCGCCCGCTGAGGCGCCGTCATGAAGCTCTGGGGCGGCCGGTTCGAGAGCGAGCCCTCGGAGGTCTTCGAGCGCTTCTCGCAATCGCTCGGCTTTGACCGCCGGCTGCTGGAGGCCGACATTCGCGGTTCACAGGCCTGGGCGCGGGCCTTGGAGCGCGTGGGCATCCTCACGGTACAGGAGCGGGACGCCTTGCTCGCCGGGTTGGAGGCGATTCGCGCCGAGGCCCAGCGGCCGGACTTCTTCGAAGGCGCGCGGGACGAGGACGTCCACACGCTGGTCATCCGCAAGCTGCGCGAGCGGGCCGGGCCGGCGGCCGAAAAGATCCACACCGGGCGCAGCCGCAACGAGCAGGTCTCCCTCGACGTGCGCCTGTGGCTCAGGGAGCGGATTGACGCCGTGCGCTCAGCGATCTGCGAACTGGCCGGCGCGCTGGTGGAGGCGGCCCGCGCCTTCCCCGAGGCGATCGTGCCGGGCTACACGCACCTGCGCCGCGCCCAGGCGGTCCCGTGGGCTCACTATCTGCTGGCCTATTTCGAGATGCTGGCGCGCGACTGGGAGCGCTTCGGCCAGGCGCGCGCCCGCGTCAATCTGCTGCCGCTCGGTTCGGGCGCACTGGCCGGCAGCGGCTTTCCCTTCGACCGCCAGGAACTGGCGCGCGAGCTGGGCTTCGAGGGTCTGACGCGCAACAGCATGGATGCGGCCGCCGACCGCGACTTCATCCTGGATTTCCTCTACGCCGCCTCCCTGACCATGCTGCATCTGAGCCGGCTGGCCGAAGACTGGATCCTGTATTCCAGCGAGGAATTCGGCTGGCTGGAGCTGGGCGACGAGGTGACCAGCGGCTCCAGCCTGATGCCCCAGAAGAAGAACCCGGATGCGCTGGAGTTGATGCGCGGCAAGTGCGGCCGGGTCTTCGCCTGCCTGGTCTCGCTGTTCGTCAGCCTGAAGGGCCTGCCGATGACCTACAACCGCGACATGCAGGAGGACAAGCCGCCCCTGTTCGAGGCGACCGACGAGCTGCTGGCCTCGCTCGAGATGGCCTGTGCGGTGGCGCGCTCGCTGCGCCTGAAGCCGGAGCGTGCGGCAGCCGCGGTGGCGGAAAGCTGGGTGGCGGCGACCGATCTGGCCGAAGCGCTGGCGCGGCGGGGCGTCCCGTTCCACCGGGCGCATCAGTTGGTGGGCAGGCTGGTGCGGGAGAGCCTGCGGGAGGGCCGCCGGCCGTCGGACTGGACGCCGGAGGCGCTGGCCGCCTTCGCGCCCGAGTTCACCCCTGAGATGGCGCGGCTGCTTGACCCGCGCGAGGGCCTGAAGACTCGGGAAGTACCCGGGGGCGCAGCTCCGGCGGCCGTCGCCCGGGCGCTCGAGGAGGCCGCCCTGCGGCTGGAAGCCATGCGAGCCGGGGCGCCGCCGTCATGACCAAAGCCTACCGGCAAGGACAGATCCTGCGGCTGGTCCGCACGCGCGCGGTACGAACCCAGCAGGAGCTGGCCCGACAGCTCAGGCGCCTGGGCATCGCCGCCACGCAGGTGACGCTCTCGCGCGACATTCGCGAGCTGGGGTTGGTGAAAACCCCCGAGGGCTACCGCCAGCTCCGTCCGGGCGCGGCCGGGCCCAGTCTGGCCCAACTGGCGGCCGAGTTCCTGCACGAGGTGCGGGCGGCGCAGAATCTGGTGGTGCTGAAAACCTCGGCCGGGCATGCCAATACGGTGGCGGTGGCTCTGGACCGCGAGGAATGGCCTGAAATCGTAGGCACGGTGGCGGGCGACGACACCATCCTGGTGGTGGCGCCCGACGCTCGGGCGGCCCGCACCGTGCGGCAGAAGCTCATCAAGCTGATGGGAGGCGAGGCATGATTACGCGTCGCGGATTCGCGGCAGGTCTGCTGGCCGCAGCGGCTCGCACGGCGGAGCTCCCGCGGGTGGATTATCACGTGCACCTGGACGAGCGCATCACGCTGGAGGCGGCTTTGGAGATTTCCCGCCGGCGGGGCGTGCGCTTCGGCATCGTCGAGCACGCCGGACGCCCCGAGCTCGGCTACCGCGGCATGCTCAGCCGCGATGAAGACTTGCGCCGCTACCTGGACCTGCTCTCCGGCCGGCCGGTCTATCGCGGCATCCAGGCCGAGGGCCTGGACTGGATGGACTGCTTCTCGCCCGGGCTGGTGGCCGAGCTGGATTACGTGCTCACCGACGCGCTCACCGTGCCCCGGCGCGTGCTGAGCGGCGATCCGCGCGACGAAGCGCCGCTCATCAAACTGTGGACTCCCGCCGCCCGCACCATCGAGGACCCCGAGGGCTTCATGGACCGCTACGCCGAGTTCCACGTCGAGGTGATGCGCCGCGAGCCGATTGACATCCTGGCCAACCCGACCTTTCTGCCCGCCGCCCTCGAGAAGGATCACGCCGCGCTCTGGACTCGCCCGCGCATGGAGAAGGTCATCGAGGCCGCCCGGCGCTATCAGGTGGCCATCGAGATCAACACCCGCTACCGGCTGCCGAGCGAGGCCTTCCTGCGCTTGGCGCACAAGGCGGGCGTGAAGTTCTCCTTCGGATCGAACATCCACGGTCCGGATGTAGGCCGGCTCGATTACGCTCTGGAGATGGCGCAGAAGCTGGGCCTGGGGCCGCGCGATCTGTTCGCTCCCGCCCCGCCGGGCGCCAAGCCCATCCAGCGCCGCGCGCGCACCTGACCTCCCGCCGGCCGGCGCGGCGGGGGCGGTCACGCCTTCCTGGCGGGCGGGCCGAAGTAGGGGTAGCGATCCCAGCGATCATCGTCCCCGAAGGCGCGCGGATCGCCGGTTTGCTTCATCCACTCTTCCAGGCGCCGGCGCAGGCGGCGCTGGTGGGCGGCGTACTCGGGGCGCCCCGCCAGGTTCACCGTCTGGTGGGGATCCCGGCGCAGGTCGTAGAGCTCCTCGGCCGGGCGCTTGCCGAAGCACAGCGCGAAGTGGCGGGCGAACCGGGGATCGTCCCGGCGGGCCAGGATAAGGCGCTTGGTCGGCCCGTCGTCGCAATCGCCGAAGGGGCCGACCGAGTGGTAGAGTTCGGGGTCTCCCGCCGGCCAGCGGTCCGGCCGGAAGTTGCGCAAGTAGAGAAACTCGCGCGTGCGCAGAGCGCGGATGGGGTAACTCAAATCGCCGCGGCGCACGTTGGCGTGGCGTTCTCGTTCGAGGAATACCTCGTTGCGCCCGCCCGGTCTTTCCCGCCCGGTGAGCAGACCCAACAGGCTGCGGCCGGTCATTTCGGGCGGGGGCTTCAACCCGGCCGCCTCCAGGAAGGTGGGGGCCAGGTCGGCCAGGTTGACGAAGTCCTCCAGGCGCCGCCCGCCCGGGACGCGCGCCGGCCAGCGGACGGCGAAGGGCTGGCGCGTGCCGGCGTCATACAAGTTGGCCTTCGAGCGCGGGAAGGGCCAGCCGTTGTCGCCCGTGAGGACGACCAGCGTGTTGTCGAGCCGGCCCTGCTTTTCCAGCAGAGCCAGCAGCTCGCCCGTCTCGCGGTCGAAGCGCTGGACCTCGAAATAATAGTCCAGGACGTCCCGGCGCACCTCCTCGGCGTCGGGCCAAAAGGGAGGCAGGCGGACCAGCTCCGGCTTCATGCCCGCCTTCAGGCCGGCGTCGGGCTCGTAGGGGCGGTGCGGGTCGTGGCTGCCGAACCAGAAGCAGAAGGGCCGGTCGCGGGGCGCCTGGCGGAGGAACTCGCCGAAGTCGGCGAACTGCCGGCCGGCCGGATTGCGCGTGCGGCCGCCGGCCTGGAAGTCCCCCGGCCCCCATCCCTTGCGCGTGAAGCCGACGAAGTAGCCGGCTTGTTCGAGCAGGTCGGGGTACACGGGAAACTTGGCGGGCAGGAACCCCCACAGGTTGCCTCCCTCCTCCAGGCGGTGGGGCGCCTGACCGGTGAGAATCGCGGCGCGGGAGGGCGTGCAGGAGGGGGCGGCGCTGAAGGCGTGGGTGAACAGGACGCCCTCGCGAGCCACCCGGTCGAAGGTGGGCGTGCGGACGACGGGATCGCCGTAGATCGAGGCGTGCGGCCAGGCCCAGTCGTCAGCGATGCACAGCAGGATGTTCGGGCGCTGGTCCGCAGCCGCCGCCCGCAGCGGGGTGAGCACGGCGGGCGCGGCTCCCAGAAACCGGCGGCGGTTCATTCCTCACTCCTTCGGCGGCGCTTGCTTGAGTCCGTAGGGCGGCGGTCCCAGCGGCTCGATGATCCAGTCGCCCGGCGCGAGCGCGATGCCGGCGATCAGTTCCGAACCGAGATAGATCTGTTCGGGACCGGCCGAGGGACGCACGCGGTACAAAGTATTCTCGTCCACCGCGTACCACTCGGGGAATTCGTTCAACCGCACGTAGTTCTGCCGGAAGTTGATCACCCGCCGGTGGCGGGCGAAATCGAAATGGACGCGGCCTCGCCAGCCGGCGGGGGCCTGGAGGCTGAGGTACAGGCGGGGGCCCTCGCGCACCGCGCCCACCGCCAGGCCGGCCACCCAGCGGTCCGGGCGGCAGCCCTGGCTTTTCATGTCCATGTAAAGCAGCAGCGTGCGGTTGAAATTGCCTTCGCCGTACCAGTGTTCGATCAGCCCCGAGGGCTGTTGCATGGCCTTCATCACGGCGATCTCGGACTCGATCCAATCCAGCGCTTCCGGCACCGGTTCGCGGGCAACCAGATAAATGGCGCCCTCGATCGAATCGGCGTAGCCGTCGAAGGAGCCGTTCTCCCAGTTGTAGTTGCGGTACTTGGGCAGGTTGGAGAGCACTCGCCGGACCGCCTCGCGATACCGGGCTTCTCCGCCCGCCTGATAGAAGGCGTAGATCGCTCCGTAGACGTAGCCCCAGTTGTCGGAAAGCCCGCTGTTGAGCGGTTTCAGCGTGGCGGCGTCAATGACGTTGTAGAGCATGCCGTCCGGGTTGGCCGATTCCAGGATGCGATCGAGCATCCGCGCGATCACCGGCCGGTAGCGGGCGGCGCGCGGCGTGGCGTAGTCCTGCTCCAGGCAGTAGAGCAGGACCAGGCCGACGACCGTCTCGTTGCCATGGTCGCGCAGGCGAAGCTGGCCGTCGCCGGCGTGCTTCTGGAAGTCCCACTTGGTGCTGGGCAGTCCGTGGTTTGCCGGCAGCACTTCCTCGATGTAGGCGTCGCCGATGCGGCGGGCCCAAGTCAGGAAGCGCGGGTCCGCCGTCATGGCGGCCAGCCGGACCAGGGCTTGCAGGAAGTCGCCGTTGAGTTCGGCGTCGGAGGCGGGCAGGTTACCGAACTGGGAGGCGACGGGCGCGCGCTCCATGGCCTCGGCCACCATGTCCGCCATGCGATAGAACCAGGGCGTGCGTCCCAGCCGTTCGGTCACCGCCAGCAAGCCGTCCTTGGCGTACTCGCCTGCGCCGAACAGGCTGGGCGGGCCGGGCTGCCCGCGGTTCAGGTCGAAGTTGGCGGGGATGGAGGCTTCCACCGTGGTGTAGCGCACCTCGTTGCGCAGCATTTCCATCATGCGGCCGTGATAGAGCTCGGGGTCGGTCAAGTGCGCGGTGAGGATGAGGTAGGGGTAGAGGTCGGCGCCCGAGTTATGCGGCGTGTACAGGCGCGTCGGATCGCCCGGCTTCAGCCCGCGCGAGCCGCCCGGCAGGCGATCGGGCAAAAGCAAGGTGCGCCGGTCGGCCTGCTCGAGCCAGGCGTGCAACAGGCGCTGGATGGCGGCCGCGGAAGCTTCCCAGCGGCGGCCGTTCTCGCGCGCGCGGGCGGCCGGCCCCTGTTGGGCGGCGGCCGGCAGGGCCAGCATCAGAGTTGGAATAATGATTCGGGTCGCTATGCGCATAGGGCCGAAGGTCACTATAGCAAAGGCACTGGCAGCCCTTACGGCCGTGGCCGGCTCGCTGGCGGAAGGCTTTCGCGATCCGCCCCGGGCCTACTCGCTGATGCCTTACTGGTACTGGAACGGTTCCGTCACTGCCGAGCAAACGCGCCGGCAGATCCGGGAAATGATGGCCCAGGGAATCTACCAGGCGGTGGTGTTTCCTTGGGACGGCCTGCGGCCCGAGTATCTCTCCGAGGACTACTGGCGCCAAGTGGGAGCGGCGTTGGAAATTGCCCGCGAGCTGGGGTTCACCCTGAACTTCGCCGACGAGCTGAACTGGCCGAGCGGGCATGCCTGGCGGCCCCAGGGCGGGCCGGAGCTCAGCCGCGTACTCGAACGGCGACCTGATTTCCGGATGCGCCGGCTGGAGTGCGAAGAGCACGTAGTGGAAGGCCCGCGGCGCTGGAGGCTGAAGCCGAAGCCGCCCGCGGCGTTCGCCGTGGCGGCGCGCGAGGATGCCCCGGGACGCCTTCAGGCCGGCTCGCTGGCGTTGCTGGAGCCGCGCGGCGGCCGGCTCGATTGGGAGGCGCCGCCGGGAGGCGGGCGGGTGTTCGTCTACCGGACGGCGCCCGCCGTGGGCGCGCACAACACGCGGGTGGACCTGCTCAACCCGGAGGCGGTGCGGTTGTATCTGGATCTGGTCTACGAGGAATTCGCCCGTCGGTTCCCCGAGCACCTCGGGCGCACGCTGAAACTCACTATCGCCGATCACGAGGGCGCTTACGGGGAGCCCATCGCCTGGACGCCGCGCCTGTTCGAGGAGTTCCGGCGGCGCAAGGGTTACGACCTGCGGCCCATGCTGCCCCTGTTGACGCACGAGGCGGGCGAGCCGGGGAGGGCGGCCCGCGTCCGCGCCGATTACCTGGACGTGATCTCCGAGCTTTACGTCGAGGCGTTCACCGCTCAGGTGACCGAGTGGTGCCGGCGCCGCGGGATGCTGCACGGCGCCTCGCTCTATGAGGAACAGCTCTGGATCCAAGTCAGCCGGGCGGGCGACATGTTCCGGCACTGGCGGGCGGGAACCTTCGTGATGACGGATGCGCTGCTGGAGCGCGCCCGCTTGCCTTTGGACTTCAAAGAGGCGGTTTCGGCGGCCCACTTCGAGGGGATCCCGCTGGTGGTCGAAAACCAGGGCTTAGAGGGGCACGATTCCCTTCTGAGCCCCGAGAAAATGCGCCTGGGAACCAATATGTGCCTGCTCTGGGGCGCCAACCTGCTCGTTCCCTATTTCGATTATGATCCGGCGAAAATCACCTGGCCGCCGCAGTGGTTCTTGGGCCAGCCTTTCTGGAGATACTTTCGCCGCTACGCCGACTACGTGCGGCGCGCGCAATACATGAACGCGCAGGGCCGGCACATCGCCCCGGTGGCGATTTACTATCCCCTGGAGACCGCATTCGCTCACTCGGCGCCCCTGTTCGCCCGGCGGCGGCGCGAGCTCCACTGGAACAACTTCATGGACCAGGTCGAGAATTTCTACAGCGCGCTGCGGCTCGAACTGGCCCGCCGGGGCTGGGACTACCACATCCTGGACCGCCGCTATCTCCGCCAAGCCCGCCTGGAAGGAGGCGCCTTGCGCCTGGCGGACGAAGAGTTCCGCGTGCTGATTCTGCCCCCGATGACCGAGATGGACGAAGGCGCCGCCGAAAAGGTGCGGGCCTTCGCCCGGGCGGGCGGCGCGGTGCTGGCCCTCGGCCGTCAGCCGGCGGCGCTGGACGGCGCGCCCTTGAGGCGCTTCCCGGCGGGCGAGCACGAGCCGTTCATGAACCGGCTGAATTACACCCGGCCGGTGCTCGTGCCAGAGCCTGTCCGCCGCGATCTGGCGCCGCTGGTGGCCGCGCTGCGGGCGGTCGAGCCGCCGCCCGTCGAAATCCTCGAGGGCCAAGGCGAGGATCTTTACTTCGCGCGCCGCCGCAGTGATGCGGCCGAGTGGTTCTGGACGGTGAACGACGCCGGGCGCGAGCGGGAGATCCGCGTGCGGCTGCCCGCGCCCGGTCCCTGGGAGAAGTGGGACGCCGAGACGGGCGCGCGCTGCACGCTGGGCGAGGGTCCGGAGCTGGCGCTGCGCTTCGGTCCTTGGGACGCGTACTTTCTGGTGCGCCACGACGGCGCCGGCGCCCCGCCCTGTCCGGCAGGCACGGCTCGCCTAGCGCTCACCCTGCCGGCCGCGGGCTGGAAGTTCACGCCCGAGGCGGAGCGCATCGCGGTCCCATACGCCGAACCCGAGGAAGGCGGGCCGCCGGTCTGGCTGGCTCCGGAGCGGGAGGGCAACCGGCGCTGGTGGCTCATCGGACCGTTCCCTTACGACGACCACCTGGGATTCTTCCGCCGCTATCCGCCCGAGAAGCGCTTCCGTCGCCGCGCAGAGTATCCGGGCGCTTTCGAGCGTGTGCGTTGGAGATGGATCGAATCGCCCGGCTACCGTGTGGCGCCCCGGGAAGCGCTCGGGCTGCCTGGCGAGCGGGCTTTCGGGGTTTACTACGCCTATGCGGAGGTCTACTCGCCCTCGGCGCGGCCGGCGCGCATCGTGGCCGCTTTCGCCGACAGCCTGCGTGTTTGGTGGAACGGGCGCGAAGTCCTCAGCGTGCACCGGCATCCCAAGTGGCTGTTGCTGCGCGACGCCTGGGCCGAGAGCGCTCCGGTGCGTCTGGAGGGCGGCTGGAACCGCGTGCTCTTGAAGATCGGGCCCAGCCTTTCGGTCCCCACCGCCTTCATGTTTCGCCTGACCGACGAGGACGGCCGCACGCTGCCTGACGTCGTGTTTGCGCCGGAGAGGAGACTGCCGCCGGCGTCCGCCCGGCCGCGGCGCTTCACGGTGGAGGTTCCCCCCGGTGCGGCGGCCTTCGAGCAAGGCGGCGCAATGCGGCCGCTGCCCGAGGGCGCCCGCCGCATCGTGATCGAGACCGAGGGCGGCGCGCCCGAGCGGCCGGTGAGTTTCCTGACCGGCCCTGTCGAATTCAGGCTCGCCTGCTGGAGCGATTCGGCTCTGCGGCACTATTCCGGCTCGGCCCTGTACGAGATTGAATTCGAGCTTCCCCGGGAGCTGCTCGGCCGGCGCCTGGAGCTGGATCTGGGCGAAGTGGGCGTGGCGGCGGAAGCCTGGCTCAACGAGGAGCCGCTGGGCGTGCGCCTCTGGCGGCCCTTCCGCTTCGATATCACCGGGCGGGTGCGGGATCGCAACCGCCTGAAGGTGCGGGTGGCCAACTCGGATGCCGGCGCCCAGGCGCAGGGCGACACCATCTATCCCCGGGGGAGCTGGGGCCTGGATTTCGCCGCCGAACGCGATCGCCTGACGCGCCTGCGTCCCAACGGGCTGGAAGGCCCCGTGCGCGTGCTGCTGGTGGAGTGAGGGGCCGGCCGATGGTCCTTGCCCGCTTGAGAGCGCCGCGGGGGAAGGACTATCATAGGGCGCTGGCCGCGTCCCGCGGCGCCGCAACTTGACAGGGAGAAGGATCGCGCGTGATGGTGCAAGCTCTGCCCAACCCCGCCTGCGTGGTGTGCGGGCCGGAAAATCCTCGAGGTCTGCGCCTACGCTTTCACCCCTTGGATGACGGGGCGGTGGGCGCGGACTGGACGCCCACGGCCGATTGGGAAGGCTTCAAAGGCGTCATTCACGGAGGCATCGTCTCGACGGTGTTGGACGAGGCGATGTCGCATGCGGTCAGTGCCCGGGGCTGGCCCGCGTTGACCTGCGAGCTGAGAGTGCGCCTCCGAAGGCATGTGGAGCCGGGCCTTGCCTTGCAGGTGCGCGCCTGGGTCGTGGAGCGGCGGCGGCGCAAGATCCTCACCGAGGCCGTGCTGACGACGCCCGGCGGAGAGGAGCACGCTCATGCCTGGGCCACCTTCCTGGCCCTGCCCGAGGGGAGGGACGAGGCCGGCTAGCCCGAGGGGGCGCCGGGAGGGGTCGGGCTGCGGGCGCGCGAGGCCCGTGAGGCAGCGCCCGCAGCCGGCGGCTACTTGCGATAGTAGGCGGCGTTGATCTCGGCGAACTGCGCCTTATCGGGCGGCAGCTCCTCGAGCACGAAGATCGAGTTCGTGGGACAGACCGGAACGCAAGCGCCGCAGTCAATGCATTCCTCGGGATGGATGTAGAGCTGGGGGACCGAGTCCAGGTCCGGCTCGTCTTGTTTGGGGTGGATGCAATCCACCGGACAGGCGTCCACGCAGGCCATGTCCTTGGTGCAAGTGTCTACGATGACGTACGCCATGAGGTGAATTTTCTCCTTCTTCAAGTGGTCCGCGGCCGGAGCGCACAGGCCTCCGCGCCGCCATGAGCCATAAACCGACAGTTTCGCTCAAAGCCGGGTCGCTTGGCTAGTCCGAGGCGGGCCCCCGGGGCAGAGCGCGCCCGCCGGCGCCGGTCCTTTGGGTCCGGCTCAGCGCAAGGTTTTCAACAGATCGTCGGCCAGCACCGCGGCCCGCTCGGCCAGCGCTTGCGCGGCGAGCAAATCGGTCTTGCGCATCTGTTGGGCCTGCTGGAGGAAGGCGCGGATGCGCGCGATCGCGGTGGCCTGCTCGGCAGTGAGCCTGCGGCCCTGGAAGGCGGCCAGCGCCCGCTGCACGCGCCCGGTGGATTGATCTATAGCCAGGTTGGCCTCGCGTTCCTGTTCGGCAGTGAGGATTTGCCGGAGCTGCGGCAGAGGGGGCGGCGGTTTCGGAGGCTCGGCTGGAGGTTCGGGCGCGGGCTCCGGAGCCGGTTTGACCGCGGGGCGCGCGCGGCGCCGCACGCGAGGCGGAGGAGCGGGCTTGGGCAGCTCGACGGGCGGGCGGCCGCCGATCTGCGGCTGGCCGGGCGGCAGTTTGATTTCGTCTACTTCGGCGGCGGCACGCCCTCGTTTCTCAGCAGCGAGCAGCTTCTGCGGCTGATCGAGCGGATCAACCGCCACTGGCGCTGGGACGCCGCCCGCGAGGTCACGTTCGAGTGCGAACCGGGCACGCTG
>JBBIMA010000033.1:0-42417 GCA_037444625.1 Solibacteraceae bacterium | reverse complement strand
AATGGTAGGCGCGGCTGGACTCGAACCAGCGACCCTCTGCTTAGAAGGCAGATGCTCTATCCGCCTGAGCTACGCGCCCGTTCGCCAGCTCTGAAATCAGTCTAGCAGAGCCGCCGGCGTCCGCCGCCAAGTTTCGACGCCTTCGCCGTCCCCCCGCTATCATGGAGGACGCGCGGCCCGGCGTGCAGACCGGACGCCGACCTGCCGCCGCGCCGCCCCTCCGGGAAATTCAATGCACCTGGAACAGCGCCTCTCGCAGTATGTCGAACGTCGACGCGACCGGCTGGTGCGCCTTTTACAGCGGTTAGTGCGGATGCCTTCGGAAAACACCCCGCCCCGAGGCGCGGAACTGCGCGGCCAGCTCTTCATCGCGCGCTTCCTCCGGCGGTTAGGCTGGGATGCGACCGTCTACCCGCTCAACCAGGTCGCCGGGCTGGAATCCCATCCGCTTTATTGGCCGGGTCGCGATTACGACCGCCGGCCGAACGTCGGCGCCCGGCTGCCGGGAGCCGGCGGAGGCCGCTCCCTGCTGCTTTCCGGCCACGCCGATACCGTGCCCCGGGGCAGCCTCCCATGGCAGCACGACCCCTTCGGCGCGGAGATCGAGGGCAACCGCCTCTACGGCCGCGGCGCCAACGATATGAAAGCGGGTCTGGCGATGAACCTGTTCGTCGCCCAGGCGCTGGCCGCCCTCCGGATCCGGCTCCGCGGCGATCTGCTCATCGAGTCCGTGGTGGACGAGGAATTCGGCGGCGTCAACGGCACCCTCGCCGGCCGACTGGCGGGCTTCAACGCCGAGGCGGCCGTCATCACCGAACCCACCGCGCTGCGCGTCTGCCCGGCGCAACGCGGCGGGCGAACAGCCCACATCCGGCTGCGAGCGCCGGGCGGGATCCTGCGCCAGGAGGCAGGCCCGGCCGGGGTGATCGAGGCCCTGCGTTGCCTGCTGATTCGAACCGAGGAGTTCGCCCGGCGTCGCCGGCAAGCGGCGGTCGTTCACGAATACTACCGCCGGACGGCGGATCCCGTCCCGGTCGCCGTCACCAAGATCGCCGCGGGCGGCTGGGGGAGTCGCGAACCGATCGGCCCGCCGGAACAATGCGATCTGGAAATGTACTGGCAAGCCATGCCCGGCGAAACCCGCGAGCAGGTGGACGCAGAGTTCTTCCGCTGGCTGGAGGAGACCGTCCGGGCCGAACCCCGGCTTTTCCCCCAGCCCCCTGAAGTCACCTTCCCCATCCGCTGGCTGCCGGGCTCGGCCATCCCGGCTTCCGAACCACTGGTGCAGGAGATGACCGAGGCGGCTGCGCAGGCGCTCGGCCGCGCCCCCCAAATCGCCGGGATCGAAGGCCCCTGCGACATGTACGTCTTCCACCAGGCCTTCGCCACTCCCGCCCTGTTGTGGGGACCGCGCGGAGGCAACACGCACGCCGCTGAGGAATACGTCGAGCTGGATTCGCTGTTCGACGCGGCCAGGGCCCTGTTGCTTTTCGTCTGCCGCTGGTGCGGCGTCGCCTGAAACCGCGCCCCCTCCGCCGTCAACTCCTCCGCCGCCAGGCGTTCGCCAGACAGGCCCCCAGGATGAGCGCCCCGCCCGCCAGCGCCCAGCTTCCCGGCCGCTCCCCGTGCGCCAGCCAGGCCCACACCGGGTTGAGCGCCGGCTCGGCCAATAGCAGAAGCGAAGCCTCCAGCGCGGGGACGCGCGTCAAGGCGCGAGTCATGCACAGGTATGCCAGCCCGATCTGAAACACCCCCAGGTACGCAATCACCGCCCCGTCGCGCCAGCCCGCCGCAGGCACCGGCAAGGCCATCGGCAGGCAGCCCAGAAACGCCATCAGGTTGCCGGCCGCCGGGGCGGCCAGCGCCGAGGACGGATGCCGGCTGCCCAGCCAGCGCAAGCCCGCGATCGTCAGCGCCCATGTCAGGCCGGAGACCACCGCCAGCAGATTGCCGCGCACGGGATCGGGCGCCGTGCGGCTGACCGGCGCCTGCCCGACGAAAAACAGGGCCATCCCCGCCGCCACCGCCCCCAGCAGCATCAGATCTTCGCGCACCAGTCGCTCGCCCAGCAGCCACGGACCCAACAACACCAGATACAGCGGCGCAGTGTCCTGGAGGAAAATCGCATTGGCCGCCGTGGTGAGCTTATTGGCCAGCACGAACAGCGACAACGTGGCCGCGTAGGCCGCGCCGACCGGAAGCACACGCCAGCTCCAGCCCCGCCGTGTGCCCGGAACCAACGCCAACAACGCCGCCGTCGCCACCCCGGAGCGGAAGCTCGCCACCTGCCAGCCGGAGAGCGACGCCGCCTTCACCGCCGCACCGCCCGTTGAAAACAACACGGCCGCGGCCAGCAACAGCAGGCGGTTGACGACTCGCGGACTCATACTCTGGAAACCAGCCGCCTGGCGGGCCATGCGGCGCCGGCAAGTGCTACCATGGAAGATCCCCGAAAATGACCGGTGCGATCCCGGACATTCTAGCCCAAATTGTCGCCCACAAACAGCTCGCCCCGCGGACAGCTCCCCTGCACCGGCTCGAGCGCCGCGCCGCCGGCTTCGCACGGCGCGACTTCCCGGCCGCCCTGCGGGCCGATCCGCCCGCCATCATCGCCGAGATCAAGCGCGCCTCGCCCAGCCGGGGCCTGTTCGCCCCGGAGGCCGACCCGGCCCGGCTGGCCGAATCCTACGCCCGCGGAGGGGCGGCCGCCCTCTCCGTGCTCACCGAGGAGCGCTATTTCGCAGGCAGTCTGCGGGATCTGGAGGCGGCGCGAGCGGCCGCGCCGCTCCCCGTCCTGCGCAAAGACTTCACCCTCGAGCCCTACGACGTGGCCGAAGCGGCCGCTCACGGCGCCGACGCCGTCCTGCTCATCGCCGCCCTGCTCGACACCGACCGCCTCCGCCGCCTGCGCCAGTACGCTGAGGCCCTCGGCCTGGCGGCGCTCGTCGAAGTGCACACCCGAGCCGAACTGGAGAACGCCCTGGAGGCCGGCGCCCGCCTCATCGGGGTCAACAACCGCGACCTGCGCACCTTCCAGGTCCGACTGGAAACCTCCTTGGAGCTGGCGCCCCACTTGCCCGCCGACGCCGTCAAGGTGAGCGAGAGCGGCTTCCGCTCGGCGGCCGACGTCCGGCGGTTGCGCGCCGTAGGGTTCCAGGCTTTTCTGGTAGGCGAGCATTTGATGACGGCCTCGGACCCGGCCGCGGCCGTCCGCGCTTTGCGGTCATGATCGTGAAGATCTGCGGCATCACCAACCTGGAAGACGCACAGGCCGCGATCGAAGCGGGCGCCGCCGCCCTGGGTTTTAATTTCTGGCCGGGCAGTCCGCGCTACATCGCGCCCGAGCAGGCGGCGGAGATTCTGGCCGCGCTTCCGCCCGCGGTCTGGAAGGTGGGCATCTTCGTGAATCCGCCGGCCGAGGGCATCGCGCAGACGGCGGCGCGCCTGGGTCTGGACGTGGCGCAGCTTTACGGGGCGGCGGCCGCGCCGGCCGGGATCCGCATCTGGCGTGCGGTGCGGGTCGAGCCCGGTTTCGACGCCGGCCGCCTGGAGGATCCCGCGGCCGAAGCCTTCCTGCTGGACGCCGCGCCGCCCTCGCTGTGGGGCGGCACCGGCACGTGCTTCGACTGGCGGCTGGCGCGCGGCGCGCCGCGTCGGATCATCGTCGCCGGCGGCTTGGACGAGAGCAACGTACGCGAGGCCATCCGCCAGGCGCGCCCGTGGGGTGTGGACGCCTGCTCGCGGCTGGAACGCGCGCCCGGCCGCAAGGACCATGCCCGCCTGCGGCGCTTCGTCCGCGAGGCTCTGGCCGAGGCCGCGCTGCAAGGAGGCGGGCCATGATCGTCCCCATGCCGGACGCCCGCGGCCACTTCGGCCCTTACGGCGGGCGCTACGTCCCGGAAACCCTGATGGCTCCGCTCGAGGAACTCGAGGCGGCCTACCTGGAAGCCAGGCGGGATCCGCAGTTCCAGGCCGAGCTGCAAGCTCTGCTGCGCGATTACGCCGGGCGCCCCACGCCCCTGTACCTGGCCGAGCGGCTCAGCCGCACGCTGGGCGGCGCGCGTCTGTACTTCAAGCGCGAGGATCTGCTGCACACCGGCGCGCACAAGATCAACAACTGCCTGGGACAAGTCCTGCTCGCCCGCCGGATGGGCAAGCGGCGCGTGATTGCCGAAACCGGCGCCGGCCAGCACGGCGTGGCCACGGCCACCGTGGCCGCGCTGTTCGGTCTGGAGTGCGTGGTTTACATGGGTGAGGAGGACATGCGGCGCCAGCGGTTGAACGTCTTTCGCATGCGGCTGCTGGGCGCGCAGGTGGTGGGAGTGGCGGGCGGCAGCCGGACCCTGAAGGACGCCATCAGCGAGGCCATGCGCGACTGGGTGACCAACGTGGCCGACACCTACTACCTGCTGGGCTCGGCCCTGGGCACGCATCCTTATCCTCTGATGGTGCGCGATTTTCAAAGCGTGATCGGCCAGGAGACCCATCGCCAGATCCTGGAGAAAGAAGGCCGCCTGCCCGACGCCATCTTCGCCTGCGTGGGCGGCGGCTCCAACGCCATCGGCATCTTTCATCGCTTCCTGGCCGAACCGAGCGTGCGGCTGGTGGGCGTCGAGGCGGGCGGTTGCGGCCCGGCGCTCGGCCAGCACGCGGCCCGCTTCGCCGGCGGGTCGCCCGGCGTGCTGCACGGCGCTTACAGCTACTTGCTGCAAGACGCCCACGGCCAGGTGGCGCCCACCCACTCGGTTTCGGCCGGTCTGGATTACGCCCTGGTCGGCCCGGAGCACGCCTGGCTGCACGACGAGGGCCGGGCCGAGTACGTGGCGGTGGGCGACCGCGAGGCGCTGGAGGCCGCGCGGCTGCTGGCGCGCACCGAAGGGCTGATTCCCGCTCTGGAATCGGCTCATGCCGTCGCCGAGGCGGTGCGCCGCGCCCCCGGGGCCGCGGGCCAGGTCTTCGTCGTGAATCTCTCCGGGCGGGGAGACAAGGACATTGACATCTACCGCGAGCATTTCCCCGAGCTCGAGCAAGACGCGCATCCGCCGGCTGTTTGAGCGCCTGCGAGCCGAAGGCCGGGCGGCGCTGATCGGCTACCTGACGGCGGGCGATCCCTCGCTGGAGCGCACTCCGGGCCTGGTGGAGGCCCTTGAGCGCGGCGGCGTGGACCTGATCGAATTGGGCGTGCCTTTTTCCGATCCCATCGCGGACGGCCCCGTCATCCAGCGGGCCTCCGAGCGGGCCTTGCGCGCGGGCGCCAGCTTCCGCCGGGTTCTGGAGGTCGCGGCCGAAATCCGCCGCCGCTCGGAGATTCCCTTGCTGCTGTTCAGCTACCTCAACCCCGTGCTGCGTTACGGCCTGGAGGCCGCGGCGCGCGACGCCGCCCGGGCGGGCGCGGACGGCTTCTTGCTCACCGACCTGAGCGTCGAGGAGGCCGAACGCTACCTGACCGCGCTGCGCGCCGAGCGCCTGGACACGGTCTTCCTGGCCGCGCCCACCAGCACGCCCGCCCGGCTCGAACTGGTGGCGCGGCATTCCAGCGGCTTCGTATACTTGGTATCGCGCACGGGAGTGACCGGGGAGCGCGCCGCGCTGTCGGAAGCCGTCGAGCCGCTGATTCGGGCCCTGCGCCGGATCACCGATCTGCCGCTGGCGGTGGGCTTCGGCATCTCGCGCCCGGAGCAGGCGGCGGCGCTCGCGCCGCTGGCCGACGGCATCGTGGTGGGCAGCGCCTTCGTGCGGCTCATCGAGCGCCTGGGCGGGGAGGCTTCGCTGGAGAGCGAGCTGGAGGCCTTCGCCCGATCGCTCCGGCGGGCCTGTGAGCGTTGAAAGCCATGGATAAGGACGCGGCCTTCAAAGCGCTGGCCGACTGCCGGGCGCAGATTGACGCGCTCGACCTGCGCATCCTCGAGCTGATCAACCGGCGCACCCGCATCGTGGAACAGATCGGTCGCCTGAAGCGGCAACTCAACCTCCCCATCTACGAGCCGCGGCGCGAGGACGAGGTCTACGCCAACGTCACCGCCCACAACGGCGGGCCGCTCAGCGCGGAGGCCGTGCGCAGGGTCTTCGAGCGCATCATTGACGAGATGCGAACCGTGCAGAGAATCCGCATGGAGGAGGAGCAAGCCAAGGGTCGCCGGAGCGACCCCTGAGCGATCGGCAAGAGGTTCGACGCCATGTTGGTAGTCATGCAGGAAGGGGCCACCGAGGCCCAGATTCAAGCGGTCATTGACCGGCTGGTGGCCCTCGGCTTCGCGGTGCACCGCTCGACCGGGGTAGTGCACACCATCCTGGGCGGCATCGGCCCGGCCGCACACTTCGATCCCACCGACTTCGTCGTGATGGAGGGCGTCAAGGAAGCCCATCGCATCATGTCGCCCTACAAGCTGGCCAGCCGGCACTTCCGCCCCGAGGGCACGCGGGTGCGCCTGGGCGAGCTGGAGATCGGCGGCCCGGCGGTGGTGGTGATGGCCGGCCCGTGCAGCGTCGAGAGCCGCCAGCAGGTGATGGCGGCGGCCGAGCGCGTGGCCCGCGCGGGCGCCCGCGTGCTGCGAGGCGGCGCCTTCAAGCCGCGCACCTCGCCCCATAGCTTCCAGGGCCTGGGCGAGGAGGGCTTGCGCTACCTGCGCGAGGCGGCCGACCGCTACGGCCTGCTGGCGGTCAGCGAGGTGATGGACGCCAGCCAGATCCCCTTGGTGGCGGCCTACGCCGACATCCTCCAGGTCGGCGCGCGCAACATGCAGAACTACGCCCTGCTGCGCGAGTTGGGCGCGCAGGCCAAGCCGGTGCTGCTCAAGCGCGGCCTTTCGGCCACCGTCGAGGAGTGGCTGCTGGCCGCCGAGTACGTCATGAACGAAGGCAACTACAACGTCATCCTCTGCGAACGCGGCATTCGCACCTTCGAAACCTACACCCGCAACACGGTGGACATCTCCGCCATCCCGGTGGTGAAGAAACTCTCCCACCTGCCCATCCTGGCCGATCCCTCGCACGGCACCGGGCGGCGGGACATGGTCCTGCCGGTGGCCCGCGCCGCCGTCGCAGCCGGCGCCGACGGCCTGCTCATCGAAGTCCACCCCGAACCCGACCGCGCCCTCAGCGACGGCGCCCAGTCGCTCCGCCCCGATCAGTTCGAAGAGCTCATGCAACAGTTGCGCATGATCGCGCCCGCGGTAGGCAGGACGCTGTGAGCGCCGCGCCCTTTCAGACCGTGGCCGTGGTGGGCGTCGGGCTGATCGGCGCCTCTTTCGGCCTGGCGCTCAGGAAGGCCGGCTTCCGCGGCCGCATCCTGGGCGTCAGCTCCCCGCCCGCTCTGGAGGAAGCCCTGCGCCGAGGCGCAATTGATGAGGCGGCGCCGCTTGAGCAGGCCGCCCCTCAGGCGGACTTGATCCTGCTGGCGCAGCCCATTCACCGCATCCTCCACACGCTCGCCGGCCTGGACGGCTGGCTGCGTCCGGGCGCTTTGGTGACCGACGCGGGCAGCACCAAGGCTCGCATCGTCGCTCAGGGCCGCCGCTCGATTCGCCGGGCCCAGTTCCTGGGCGGCCATCCCCTGGCCGGAAAGGAGAAGCGCGGCGCAGCCGAGGCCGACGCCGATCTGTTCGCCGGCCGGACCTGGGTGCTCACGCCGGAGGACCCCGCTGAACTGGAGACCCCGCCCGCCCGCGAGCTGCTCGGCTGGCTGCGCGCCCTCGGCGCCCGGCCCCTGCTGCTCTCGGCCGCCGAGCATGACCGTGTGGTGGCCTTCACCTCCCATCTGCCCCAGTTGCTCTCCACCGCCCTGGCCGTCGTGCTCAGAGAGCATCTCGAGCGCGACGAGCATCTGCGCGCCTCCGGGCCGGGCCTGCTCGACATGACCCGGCTGGCCGCCAGCTCTTTCGAGATCTGGCGGGACATTCTCTCCACCAACCGGGAGGCGGTGGACCGGGCGCTGGCCGCCTGCCTGGCCAGGCTCGAGAGCATGCGAGCAGCGCTGGGCTCGGACGCCCTGGCGGCCGACTTCCAGAGCGCGGCCGAGCTGGCCCGCCGCCTGCGCCTCCAACCTTAGATGCCGGCCCCGGAGACGCCCGTCCGCCTGCCCGTCTTCAACGTGGCTTCCGTCCCCCAGCGCAGCCCCTTCCGCTACCCGGGAGGGAAAACCTGGCTGGTTCCTTACGTCCGCCTCTGGCTGGGCGCCCGCCGGCCGCGGCCGAGCGAGCTGATCGAACCCTTCGCGGGCGGCGCCGTCGTGGGCTTGACCGCCGCCTTCGAAGGCCTGGTCGAGCGCGTCACCCTGGTGGAAAAGGACGAGGACGTGGCGGCCGTCTGGCAGACCATCCTGGACCCGGCCCAAGCCGCCTGGCTGGCTGATGCCGTGGCCGCCTTCCGACCGACGCCGGAGAGCGTGCGGGCTGCGCTGGCCCCCACGGGCGACCGGCTCAGCCTGCCCGAAAGAGCCTTCCGGACCCTGTTGCGCAATCGCGTGCAACGCGGGGGAATTTTGGCGCCCGGCGCGGGCCTGCTCAAGCTGGGCGAGAACCGCCGCGGTCTGGCCTCACGCTGGTACCCGCAAACCTTGCGCCGCCGCATCCTGGCTATCGCTCGCCTCCGGGAGCGCATCCGCTTCCGCTGCGGCGACGGCTTTCAGGTCCTGCGCGAGAACCAGGACCGTCCCGAGGCCGTCTTCTTCATTGACCCGCCCTACACCGCCGCCGGGCGCAGGCTCTACACCCATTCCGACGTGGACCACCCCGAGCTGTTCCGCCTGACCGCCGGTCTGCGCGGCGATTTCCTCATGAGCTATGACGACGCGCCCGAGATCCGGCGCCTGGCGGCCCAATGCGGCTTCGCCCTGGCGCCGGTCCCGATGAAGAGCACGCACCACACCGTGAAGTTCGAGCTGCTCATCGGCCGCAACCTGGACTGGCTGGCCGGCCTGGCGGCCGGCGGGCGGCGCGGGTCCGGGCGTGCGCTGCGGACCGCTGTCTAGCTTGCGCCCGCGCTCCTCCCCCGGGCGAACCCCACATCGGCTATGAAGGCCACCAGCGCCACCGCCCCCAGAGCGAACACCGTATCGCCCGGCACGCGCAGCCAGCGCAGCGTCTCCATCAGCGGCGTACCCAGAAATTCCGCGCTCCGTGCATACCAGTAGCCCCGGTCCACCGCCGCCCAGGTTTGCAGCAACCCCACAGGCAGAAGGCTGCCTACGCACATGGCCAGCAGGCCGATGTTCATGGCCCAGAAGCTGAACTTCAACCACTTCTCCTTCCAGGCCGCCTGCGGGCGCAGAGCCCGCAGGCACACCAGCATCAGGCCGATGCCCAGCATGCCGTAGACGCCGAACAGGGCGGCGTGCCCGTGCACCGGCGTGGTGTTCAGCCCCTGCATGAAATACAGCGCGATCGGCGGGTTGATCATGAAGCCGAACAGCCCGGCCCCCACCATGTTCCAGAAGGCCACGGCCGCGAAGAAATAGATCGGCCAGCGGTAGCGGCGCGCCCAGTCGGCGAGCTTGCCCCGCCGTATGTCATCCATGGCCGAGAACGCCACCATCGTCAGCGGTACCACCTCCAGCGCGCTGAACACCGAGCCCCAGGCCAGCGCCGCCGTGGGCGTCCCGGCAAAGTACAAGTGGTGGCAGGTGCCGATGATCCCTCCGGCCAGATAAATCGTTGCCGACAGCAGCGCCACGCGCGCCGCCAGCCCCGCCCTCATCAGGCCCAGCCGCGCGAAGAAGAAGGCGATCACCGTGGTGGCGAATACCTCGAAGAATCCCTCCACCCAGAGGTGGACCACCCACCAGCGCCAGTACTCGACCAGCGAAAGATGCGTGTGCCTGCCCCAGTTCAGCCCCGCCCCGTAAAACAGGCCGATCGCCCCGGCCGATAGCAGGAACACCCACAGCAGCGAGCGTTGCTCTCCCGGCGTTTGCAACGCGGGGCGCGCCGCCCGCACCACCAGCCCCAGCCAGATCAACAGGCCGGCGAACAACAGGATCTGCCAGCCGCGTCCCAGATCTATGTACTCGTAACCCTGGTGTCCCCAGTAGAAGGCGGCCGCCCCCTCCAGTTTGTGGCGCACGCTCAGCCATTCCCCGGCCAGCGAGCCGGCCACCACCAGCAGCAACGCCAGAAACAGCAGGTTCACTCCCAACCGTTGCCCTTTGGGCTCCCGGCCGCTGATCAGCGGGCCGATGAACAGCCCGGCCGCCAGCCAGGCGGTTGCGATCCAGAACAAGCCGAGCTGCACGTGCCAGGTCCGCGTGACGCTGTAAGGCAGCCACTTCGAGAGCGGGATCCCGTAAAAGCCTTCGCCCTCCACGCCGTAATGGGCCGTGAAGACGCCCATCAGGATCTGGGCCAGAATCAAGGCCGCCACCACCCAGAAATACTTGAGCGTGGCCCGCTGCGAGGCGGAGGCCTGCCATTGGCCCAGGGGATCGGCCGCCGGCGGCTGGAGCGCCTCCGGCTCTTGCCGGCGGGCGGCATACCACCACACCATGGCGCAGATGCCGGCCAGCAGCATGATGATGCTCACTCCGGTCCACATCACGCTCTCGCCCGTGGGGCGATTGCCCACCAGCGGCTCGTGCGGCCAGTTGTGCGTGTAGGAGATCTGCTCCCCGGGGCGGTTGGCCGCCGCCGCCCACGCCGTCCAGAAGATGAACGCCCCGAGCTGCTTCACCCGCTCCGCATCCTTCACCGTCCCGGCCGGCAGGGCGTAGCCGGGATGGCCTTTCAGGAACACCTCCGAGTAGTGCGCCAGGCAGGCTTCAATCGCCCGCGCCCGAACCGGTTCGATTCGCAACACCCCGGCGGCCGGATCGTAGCGGTTCGTCCGGTAAAGCTGCTCCAGCCGGCCGCGCAAGGCTGCCTGCCGCTCGGCGGGCAGCCGCTCATAGTCGGCCGCGCCTTCCTGCCGCGCCCACTCGTTCAACACGGACATCGCCTCGCGGTGCAGCCAGTCCGCCGTCCAGTCCGGGGCTACGTAACTGCCGTGACCCCAAATCGAGCCCACTTCCATGCCGCCCATCGCCTGCCAGACGTTCTGCCCGGCTCGGATCATTCCCGGCCCGAAGATCTCGTCCCCCTCGGTCGTGGTCACCCGCTCGGGAATGGGCGGCGCCTGCTGATAGATACGGGTCCCGATCCAACCCAAAATGCCGAAGGAAACCGCCACCACGGCGGCCAGTGCGATCCACAACCTGCGCATCAGATTCTCCCTGCCGAGCCCCGATTCTCCCAACGCCCCGGCGGCGGCGCCATGACTTGGGTCACAAAGCCGAAGCTCAGTCGCCTCGGGCAGGCAACGCCAGCACGCCCGACCAAGCTTCCCACGGCCGGCCTCCGCGCTCGTCGCCTTGATACAGCCCGACGTAGGTCATCGCCCAGTGGCTCATGAAACCCGGCGGGTCGCGTTCCAGCAGCACTCGCTGGTTCAGCACCCGCCAGGTGCCGGTATTGGCATAGATCTGTTCGAACAAGCCGCCGCTGGTGGCGGTCACATCCAGCGGCGCGATCAGGTGATCGTGCGTGTGGCCGTAGAGGATCGAGCGCGCGCGCCGGTTCTTGAAGGCCCGTTCGCTCAATGCGTCCCCCGCGTTGGGCCGCTCGTTGGCGCAGGGCAGATTCTCGCTGAACCAGGAGAACAATTGCCCCAGCAGATGGAGGGAAACCCCCTTGGAGAACTTCAGCGCCAGGGCCAGCTTGTCCAGCGTCAAGGGCGGCAGGCGCTCGGCGCATTCCCGCACGAAGGGGAGCTGAAAGAAACGGTCCGCCACGCCGTCCCAGATGCGCTTGACCTCCCACGCCAGCTTGGGGTCGGCGCAGGTGCGCCGCAGCAGGCTGTCCACCCAAAGCGGCGCCAGCAGCAGCGGCCGGACGTGATCAATCTGCCGCAGTCCCGCCAGGCATTCCGCGGGCAGATCCGGACCCAGTCGGGCCTCCACCGTCAGGCAGAAGCGGCTGAGCAGGTCAATCACGATGGCGTCCCCGATGGATGAAGCCCGGCGATCGCCGTGGAAGTTGAAGGCGTCGTAAAAATCGCCGTGCCGCAAATACGTCCGGTGCCGCTCGCAAACCTCCGCCAGCCCGGCCGAATCCTCCGGCTGGTAGGGAAAGGGCTGCTCGGCCGGCTGAGCCAGCCCCATGCGCTCGACGATCAGCCGTCGGATCTCATCGAAAGGCGCTCCCGGCAGATGCACGAACCAGTCGTGGTTGCCGGCCACGTAATGAATCCTCACCCGCACCGGGACGCGTTCGGGGGCGTCCGGCTCGCGCGAAACGCGCGCCACTCCGCCTCCGGCGGCCGCCGGCGGCAGCGTCATCACGCCCGGCTCATTCAGGCTGCGCAGCACGGCCAACGCCGCTTCGTTGCGATCCAGGATGGCCGCGATGATCTCGCGCACCTTCTGCCGGAAGGCGGCCGAATCCGGATCGGACCAAGGCCGCACCTCCTGGCCCCCCTCCAGGGCGGGCCAGCGTTCGGACCGGATCACGTCCAGCACATCGCCCAGCAGCACCAGATCCAGCTCTTCGATCGGCCGGTAGGCCCCGTCCGCCCGCCAGGAGGCGTCGTAAGCCATGTCGCGCAGCCGCTCGCGAAAGATGCGAAAAGCCTGCGCGGGAATCGTCTTGCTGAATCCGTCGTCGGTCAGATGAATGTCGCTGATGGCGACCAGCACCTTGCTCCTCCCCGAGCGGCCGCGCCCACACCGCGGCCCCTAGTCCTTGGGAAACATCAGCTCGCTGAGATCCTCGTCCTTCTTCGGACGGCTCTCCTGCCAGGCGCCGTAACCGCCCGCCAGCGCGGCACCGGCCAGCGTGATGATGGCCGTGGCGTCCCATCCCCCGCTCCAGAGGATGGCGCCCAGCGCCAGAGCGAAGCGGATCGCCCAACCGCCCAGGCGCGCCCCCGGCCGGCCCTGTCGCCGCCGCACGAGCGTGCGGCCCAGGAAGTGGGCGAAAAACACCGTCAGCAGCCCCAGCGCCGCCCGCACCACATTTAACGGAACCATGTCGCCTCCCGCTTCTGCGCGCGGCGGCCCCGCACCCACTCCACCAGCGCGGCGCTGGCATAGCCCGGCGGCCCCACCGGGAAGCGCGGCACGCCTGCCGGCAGCAGATCGCGCCAGGCGGCAGCCGCCGCCCCCCCGACCAACACCAGGCCGTCGGCTCGCGGCAGGAAGCGCAGGCAGGAAGGCTTCACCTCCGTCAGCGCCTCGTTGAAGACCGCCAGGTAAAGGTCGGGCTCGAGCCACTCCAGCACGCGGTTGGACTCGATGATCCAATCCCCGCCCCAATCCGGCAAGGCTCGCAGGGCCGCCACCACTTGGCGGATCTGCTCCGGCCCGGCCGCCGCCAGGTAGGCGCGCCGCGCCCCCGCCCGCAGATACCGCCCCGCATCGGTTTCATCCGCCGCGGCTTGCGCGCTCACCAGCCGGCCCGCCTCGGGCGCCGCGCCGTGAGCGTGCCCGCTGAGCTTCACTGCGGTCCAGGCCGCCTCCGGCGTCGCCCGGATCAGAGCGGCGATGACGGCCGTCTTGCCCGCCCCGCGGCCCTGCCCGCCCACCACTAGCAGCACTTCAGCCGCCCTCCAGCCTGGCCAGCCGCCGGCGCACTTCCGCCAACTGGCGGCGCATCTCGGGCAGGCGCGAGAGGTTGGCCAACTGTTCCAGATATTCCTTCAGCGGCCGCGCCGGCGTGCCCCACACCACCTGTCCCCGCCGCACGATTTTCGAGGTCAGCACGCCGCATCCCGAACCCAGCACCGCGCCCGACTCGATGCGCGCTTTGTCTCCGATGCCCACCTGGCCGCCGATCACCGCGTAGTCCTCCACCACCACGCCGCCCGAGAACCCGGTCTGCGCCGCCACCACCACGTGCCGGCCGATCCGGCAGTTGTGCGCCACGTGCACCAGATTGTCCAACTTCGCCCCTCGGCCGATCCAGGTCACCCCCAGGGCCGCACGGTCCACGCAGGAATTGGCCCCGATCTCGACGTCGTCCTCGATGACGACCCGTCCCACTTGGGGGAACTTCTCGTAGTGATCGCCCGCCAGGGCAAAGCCGAACCCGTCCGCCCCGATCACGCAGCCCGAGTGCAGGATCACCCGCCGGCCGATGTCCACGTCATCGTAGATCGTCACGTTGGCGTGGAGCGTACTCTCCTCGCCCAGCATCACCCGCCGGCCGATCGCCGAGCCCGCACCGATGCGGCAGCCCGCGCCGATGCGTGAGCCTTCTCCGATCGTCACCCCGGGCCCGATCTCGACCTCCTCGGCCACCTGCGCTTCGGGATGGATCACCGCCGTGGGGTGCACGCCCGGACGCAGCCCGGGCGGCGGATGGAACCGGGCGACGGCCCGGGCGAAGGCGGTGCGCGGTTCCGCCGTTCGAATCACCGTCCGCCCGCCGGGATTGGGAAAATCCGGTGGGACGATCAGGCAGCCGGCCGCCGACGCCTCCGCCTGCCGGGCCGCCTTGCGATTCCCCACGAAGGCCAGCTCACAAGCGCCGGCCGTCTCCAGCGGCGCCACCCCCCGCAGCTCCTTCTCGCCGTCGCCCTCGAACGCCGCCGCCAGGTATTCGGCCAACTCGCGCACGCGCACCGGGTCGCCCTCCCGCCTGCTTGTATCATACAAATTTATGCCCGTGGATCCCTCGGCCGTGCTGGCCCCCACCGCCCGCGTACACCCCGACGCCTGGATCGGCCCCCAGACCGTCATCGGCGACTACGCCGTCATCGAGGCCGACGTGCGCATCGGGGCCTTCTGCCGCATCGAACCCTACGTGCAGATCAAGCGCTGGACCTCCCTGGGCGATCACAACGAAATCTCCGCCGGCACCGTGCTCGGCACCGACCCCTTGGACAAAGCCTTCACCGGCGAACGCAGCTACCTGCGCATCGGCCATCACAACCGCATCCGCGAGCACTTCACCATCTCCCGCGGCACCCGCCCCGAGTCGGCCACCGAAATCGGCGACGGCAACTTCATCATGACCTCCGGGCACATCGCCCACAACTGCCGCATCGGCAACCAGACCGTGATTTGCAGTTGCGCCCTGGTGGCCGGCTACGTCGAGATCGAGGACCAGGCCTTCATCTCGGGCGGCGTCGCCATCCATCAGTTTTCCAAGATCGGCCGGCTGGCCATGATCGCCGGTGGCGTGCGCGTCAACCGCGACTGTCCGCCCTTCTTCCTCTACGGCGGCTTGTATGCCGAACCGAAGGGCCTCAATCTGGTGGGCCTGAAGCGCGCCGGCTTCTCCGCCCGCCAGATCTCGGAGCTCAAGCGCGCTTACCGCCTGCTCTACCGTTCCGGCCTGCCGCTGAGCCGGGCGCTGGAGGACATCCAGGCCGAGATCCCGACCGAGGAGGCCCGCCACCTGGTGGCTTTCATCCGCCGTTCCGAGCGCGGCATCTGCCGCCCCCGCGGCCTGCCCCGCGAGGCGGACGACTGAGGGTCCGCGCCCCGTGGCATCCTATCCACGATGGCCATCGAGTTTGACGACGTCAGCCTGCCGCCGCTGGAGGGCTTCACCGCCTCCGCTCCCGACGGCGCCCTCATCGGCCTAGTGGGCGAGGACACCGCCGGCTGCCGCTCGCTGCTCCGCCTGGCCGCCGGATTGGAAGCGCCCGCGCGCGGCCGCGTGCGCGCCCCCGAGACGCGCCGCTACGTCGGCCCGCAGGACCCGCTAAACCTGGCGCCGGTGGGCGCCCTGTTGTTGGACCACGCCCTGGCTTGCCATGACGCCTTGGTGCGCGCTCGCGCCGCCGTCGGCCTGGAGCGCCTCCGGCGCGCCGGCGCCACCATCCTGCTGGCCTCCCACGAAGAGCCCTGGCTGGAGGCCCTGGCGGACGAAATCTGGTGGCTTCACCAGGGTCGCCTCGAAGCCCGCGGCGATCCGAAGGAGACTCTGGAGCGCTATCGCCGGCACGTGGCCGCTCGCCTGCGCGCCTGGGGCGAGACCGTCTCCGCACCGCTGGCCCCCGCCTTGCGCCGGGGCGACGGCCGCGCCCGCCTTCTGGCCCTGGAAACACTGGGCGCCGACGGCCGGCCCACTATGGTCTGGCAGAGCGGCGAGCCGGCCGCCGTGCGCCTCACCGTGCGCTTCGAGCAGCCGGTCGAGGATCCCGTCGTCGGCATCATGATCCGCACCCGGATAGGCTTCGAGGTCTACGGCACCAATACCGAACTGGAGGGGCTCCGGCTCGGCCCCTGCCACGCCGGCCAGACCCTCCGCGTCACCTTCTCGTTCCGCTGCGACCTCTGCCCGCAGCAATACACGCTGACCGCCGCCTCCCACGATCCCGACGGCGTCTGGCACGACTGGCTCGAGGACGCCGTGGCTGTCTCGGTCGCCGACAGCCGCTACACCGCGGGGGTGGCCAATTTGCGGGCGAAAGTCAGCCTGGAGAGCCCGCCGGCGGCCATCTCCGCTCCGGCATGAAGACCACCGCACTGCCGGCGCTCCTGCTGGCGGGCCTCACCCTGCCGGCTGCCCCGCCGTGTGCCGAGGATCCCGCCTGCCTCGAGCGGCTGGCCGGGCTGGGCAGGCTCTGGGCGGCCGTCAAGTACTTCCACCCCTGGCTGGCCTGGCGCGAGCTCGACTGGGATCGAGCCTTGTTGTCGGCCATTCCGAAAGTCATGCGCGCGCAGAGCCCCCCGGAATACGCGGCCGCGCTCGAAGCCATGCTGGACGAGCTCGGCGATCCCGCGACGCGGGTGGTGCGCCGGGTTGCGCCCACCGGCGCGGGCGAGCTGATGCGCGTCACGGCCGACGGCATCCTGATCGTCACTCCTCACCCGTCCGCTCTCTCCCGAGCCGCAGAAGGAGCGGCGCGGCTGGCGCAAGCGGCGGCGGCGATCGCCCAGGCCCGCGCCGTGGTGTTCGATCTCCGCAACCACGGCGATTGGCTCGATCGCGAGCCGGCCGCCCTCGGGCTGGCCTTCCAGGCCGCGGGCCTGAACCATGCGCTTCGCTTCGCCCGGCTGTCGGCGCCCGGGCACCGCTCTCGCATGCATTCCGGACTCGCGCCCGGCGCCCCCGGCGGCAGCGCATTGTATCACTCGGCCTTCTACGTCCGCGACGGCGCGGTTCTCGAGCCCCTCCCCGGCGTACAGCCCAAACCGGTCGTCTTCCTGGCGGACGAATCCTCCCTGCTGCCGCCCATCGCCGCGGCGCTGCAAGCCGCCGGGCAGGCCCGGATCGTGGCCCAGGGCGGCGTGAGCGACGCCTCGCTGGTTGAGAGATCCCGCCTCGAGTTGCCGGACGGCGTGGCGGTGATGTTGCGCGTCACCGAGTTGGTCTACCGGGACGGAACCACCGGTTTGACGCCCGATTTGAGCCTGCCCGCCGCGGACCGCGCCGGCGCCCTCGAGGCTGCGCTGCAAGCCGCACGCCGCCGGCGGCCGCAACCCCCGCCGCCTCGAGCGAAACTCCCGGCCTGCGCCGCACCCAAGCCCGACCAGCCCTACGCCGACTCCGAGTATCCGCCGCCCGAGCTGCGCCTGCTGGCGGCCTTCCGCCTCTGGGCGGCCGTACGTTACTTCTTCGCCTATCGCGACCTGATGGACGAACCTTGGGACCAGCCGCCGGCCGGCCCGCTCGCCGAGCTGTTGCAAGCGGCCGATGCGCGGCAGTACGCGCTCGCCCTGGCGGCCATGGCGGCCCGCCTCCACGACACACACGCCGCCGTCGAGTGCCCCGCTCTGGCCGAGTACTTCGGACGGGCCGCCCCGCCCATCCGAACCCGCGTGATCGAGGGCCTGCCGGTGATCACGCAGATCCTGGACCAAGAGGCAGCGGGCAGCGCCCAGGCCGCGCCGGGCGACGTCATCCTCGAAGTGGACGGCGAGCCGGCCGAGACCCGCCGGGCAAGGCTCGCCCGCCACCTCTCCGCCTCCACGCCCCAGTCGCTGGACGATCTGGTGATGCAGCGTTGGTTGAACGGCCCTGCGGGCGCGCCGCTCGAGTTGAAACTGCGCGACGGGCAGGGCGCGATCCGCCGGGTGCGGCTGCCGCGCCGGCTCCCGACCGGCAAGATCCCTTGGCGCGGCGGTCCGGTGCTGGCCGTCCTGCCGGGTCAGGTCGGCTACGCCGATCTGGAGCGCCTGGCTCCTGAGCGCGTGGAGGAAATGTTCGAGACCTTCCGCCGGACCCGCGCCATCATCTTCGACTTGCGCGGCTACCCGCAGGGAACCGCCTGGCTCATCGCACCGCGGCTCACCGAGCGCAAGGCCGTGGCCGCGGCGCTGTTCCGCCGGCCTCTGGCCCTGTTTCCCGAGGGTCGCGCCGGCGACGTCGGCAGCCTGGGGGCGGGCTGGGATTTCCTTCAGTACCTGCCGGAGTCCGAGGGCTGGAAGTACCGTGGCCCCACCCTGGCGCTGATTGACGAGCGCGCCGTCAGCCAGGCCGAACACGCCGGCCTGTTCCTGCGCGCGGCCAACGGCACGCGCTTCATCGGCAGCCGCACGGCCGGGGCCGACGGCGACGTGGTCCGCCTCACTCTGCCCGGCGGCGTCAGCTTCAGCTTCTCGGGCCAGCAGATCCGCCATCCCGACGGTACGCCCTTGCAGCGCGTGGGCCTGATCCCCGATGTCGAGGTCCGCCCCACCGTGGCGGGCATTCGCGCCGGGCGGGACGAGGTGCTCGAACGGGCTCTCGAAGAGCTCGGCGTCCGCGGCCTGCACCTGACGGGCGTGGGCGAAGCCCGCTGAGAATCAGGCCGCCAGAGCGGTCGAGGCGGCGGGCATGCGGCGAATCAGGTCCTCCAGCTCCTGGCGGTTGGCCGGCCCGATCGTGAAGCAGTCAATGCAGTCCAGGGCCAGGGCGTACCGCAAGGCTTCCTCCACCCGGTCGCGCAATCCGCCCTCGCCCAGAATCTTCATTCCGATGACACCCTTGCCGGCCGCCTTCATCTGCCGCAACACTTCCACCACGGTGGGCGGATCGGCGTCCATCAGCAAGCCGGCCGGATTGATGCGCGCCAGGTCCACCCTCACCCAGGGCGTCTGCGCCGCCCGGCGCAGAGCCTCGAGCGAATGGCAGGAAACGCCGTGCGTTCTTACGATGCCCTTCTGGCGCGCCTCGGCCAGCACTTCCATGGCGCCCTGGCGCTGTTCCGGCCAGTCCGGCGTACTCACGGCATGCAGCAGCACGATGTCCAGATAATCGGTTCCCAGCTCCTGGCGGAAGCGCTCCAGGTCGGCGCGCATTTCCTCCGCCCGGCGAGCGCGCGTCTTGGTCAGAATGGTTACCTTTTCGCGAGGCACACGCTTGAGCGCCTCGCGCACATGGGGATGGGTGCGGTAGCCGTCCGCCGTGTCCCAGAAGAACAGCCCCTGATCGTAGCCGAAGTGCAGCAAGTCGGCCAGGCCTTCCAGGCCGAGCTGCCGTTGCACGCTGCCCCCTTTGGTTCCCGTGCCGATGGCCATACGAGCCAGGCGAATCTTGTCGGGCCCCAGATAGACCACGTCGGTGGCCCGCTTGGGGGCCGCAGCGGAAAGTCGGGCGGCCGGTCTCAAGGCGGCGACCGTGCCGGCCGCCAGCGCGCTGCGCAAAAAATCGCGTCGCTTCATAGCGTCCTCTCCCAGCGCCCCCGTTTCGAGGGCGTGCTTGGATTATAGTACGCCCCGCCTCGCCGCGCGCGTCGCGCTCGCTATACTGAGTACTCGATGCCGGCCAAGATCGCCCCCCGCCCCCTCCGCTACCGCGATGCGGGGGTCAATATCGCGGAGGCCGACCGCGCTTTGGCCCGCGTGCGCAAGCTGGCGGCGGCCACCTTCAGCTCTCGCGTGCTGGCCGGCATCGGCAGTTTCGGCGCCGCCTACCGGCTGACGGGCTTTCGCCGCCCCGTGCTGGTTTCCTCGGCCGACGGAGTGGGCACCAAGCTCAAAGTGGCCTTCCTGGCCGGACGCCACGATACGGTGGGCGAGGATCTGGTCAACCACTGCGTCAACGACATCGCGGTGCTGGGCGCCGAGCCGCTGTTCTTCCTGGATTACTTCGCCGCCGGCAAGCTCGAGGCCGGCATCGCCGCCCGGGTGGTGGCCGGCCTGGCGCGCGCCTGCCGGCGCAACGGTTGCGCTCTGATCGGCGGCGAGACGGCCGAGATGCCCGGCATGTACGCTCCCGGCGAGTACGACCTGGCCGGCTTTATCGTGGGGGCGGTCGAGCGCGGCCGCCTGCTCACCGGCCGCGCCGTGCGGGCCGGCGATCTGCTGCTGGCCCTGCCCTCCAGCGGCCTGCACACCAACGGCTATTCGCTCGCCCGCAAGCTGCTGTTTGAGACCGCCGGTTACAGCGTCAAGAGCTTTGCGCCCGAGCTGGGCTGCACGATCGGCGAGGAACTGCTCAAAGTGCACCGCAGCTATCTGCCTGCGCTGCGCGCCCTCCACCGGGAGGGGCTGCTGCACGGCGCCGCTCATATCACCGGCGGCGGCATCACCGACAACACCCCGCGCATGCTGCCCGCCGGACTGGCGGCCGAAATCCAGACCGCCTCCTGGACCCCGCCGCCCGTCTTCCAGTTGCTCCGCCGCATCGGGCGGATCCCCGAGCAGGACTGGCGCCGGACCTTCAACCTGGGCGTCGGCATGATCCTGGCGGTTCCCTCGCGCCGATATCGGGAAGCGGCCCGCCTGTTGGACCGCCTGCGCGAACCCCACTGGAACATCGGCCGCGTCATCCCCCGGCCCCGCGGCGAACACTCGCGAGTGATCTACCAATGAAACGTCTCGGCATCCTGCTCTCCGGACGGGGATCGAACTTCGAAGCCATCGCCGACAACGTCGCCGCCGGCAACCTGGCGGCGGAGATCGCGGTCGTCATCTCGAATCGCCCCGAAGCCCGAGGCCTCGAGATCGCCCGGCAGCGCGGCCTGCGGGCGGTTTGCATTCCTTCCAAAGGCCTGGACCGCGAAGTCTACGATCGCATGGTGGTCGAGGAGCTGCGCCGCTGCCGGGTGGATCTGGTCTGCCTGGCGGGCTTCATGCGCCTGCTCAGCGCCTACTTCGTGCGCGAGTTCCCCAACGCCATTCTCAACATTCATCCCTCCCTGCTGCCCGCCTTTCCGGGCCTGGACGCCCAGCACCAGGCGCTCGAACACGGCGTCAAGATCAGCGGCTGCACCGTGCATTTCGTGGACGAATTCCTGGACCACGGCCCGATCATCATCCAGGCCGCCGTCCCGGTGCTGGAGGACGACACCGTGGAAACTCTCTCGGCCCGCATCCTCCGGGAGGAGCACCGCATTTACAGCGAGGCCATCCGCATCGTGCTCTCCGGGCACTGGCGCATCGAGGGCCGCCGGGTGCGGATCCTCTCTCCCTAGCGCCTCCCGGGCCGCTCAGCTCTCCAACGCCTCGCGCACCTTCCGCGCCAGCGCCTCCAGTGTGAACGGCTTGGCCAGAAACTGCAAGCCCGGCTCCAGCACGCCCGCCCGCGCGATCGGCTCATCGTCGTAGCCGGACAGAAACAGCACCTTCGTCCCCGGGCGCTGCGCCTGCACCCGCTCGGCGAGCTGCCGTCCGCTCATCTGAGGCATGACCACGTCGGTCACCAGCAGATCAATAGGACCCGCCGTCCGCTCCGAGAGCGCCAAGGCCTCCAGCGGCTCGCCTGCCTCGAGCACCCGGTAACCCAGTTGCTCGAGCGAGCGCCGCACCAGCCGCCGCACGCCCGCCTCGTCCTCCACCAGCAGGATGGTCTCCAAGCCCCCCGGCAGGCCCGCGGCCGGCGTCTCGCTGCGGAGGCAGACCGGCTCGTCCACCCGCGGCAGATAGATGCGAAACGTCGTCCCCTGTCCCGGCGCGCTGGCCACCCGGACCACTCCCCCGTGCTGCCGCACGATGCCGTGGACCGTCGCCAGCCCCAGCCCGGCCCCTCGCCCCAGCGGCTTGGTCGTGAAAAACGGCTCGAAGATTCGCTGCCGGGTGGCTTCGTCCATGCCGCAGCCGGTGTCTTCGACCGCCAGCAGCACGCAACGGCCCCGGCACGTCTCCGCCCCGGGCTCAGCCGCCTCCTCTTCCCACTCCACGTTGGCCGTCGCCAGCGTCAGTCGTCCCCCCTCCGGCATGGCGTCCCGGGCGTTCACCGCCAGGTTCAGGATCACCTGTTCGATCTGGCCCGGATCGGCCTTCACGTTGCCCAGCTCCGGACTCAGCGAGAAACTCAGCTCGATGTGCTCCCCGACCACCCGCCGCAGCAACACCCGCATATCCTGCACCAGGTCGTTCAGGTTGATCACCCGGGGCTGGATGATCTGCCGGCGACCGAACGCCAGCAGACGCCGCGCCAGGGCGGCCGCCCGGTTGGTCGCCTCCAGGATTTCCGTCACGGCCGGGCGCCGCGGATCCTGCTCCGCCAAGCTGCCCGCCAGCCATTGGGCGTTACCCCCGATCACGGTCAGCAGATTGTTGAAGTCGTGCGCCACCCCGCCCGCCAGCCGGCCGAGGGCCTCCATCTTCTGCGCCTCGCGAAGCTGCTCCTCCAACCGTTTGCGCTCGCTGATATCCCGCACCGCCACCACCCGCAGCCGCTTCCCCTCCCACAGCATGGTCTTGCCGCACACCTCGATCGGGAAGGTGGCCCCGCTCTTGTGCACCCCGGTGAGCTCGTAGGGATGCTCGTGCTCCGCCTCGATCCTGGATTCGGCCAGCGTCCGCGATTCCCCCGTCAGGAAATCAAAAGCCGAGCGCCCGATCATTTCCTCCACCGGGTAGCCGAACATCCGGCCCAAAGCCTGATTGGCATCCAGAATCAACCCGCCTTGGTGGATCAGAATCCCCTCGAAGGCCGCTTCGGAAAAACGCCGGAACCGTTCCTCGCTGCGTCGAAGGGCCTCCTCCATGCCCTCCCGCTCGCCCGCCTCGGGGCGCGGCCCCTCCGGGCGGCCGCGCCGGCGCCTGGCCGCCAGCAATGCGATCGCCCCGGCCGCCAGCACCAGGCCTGGGAAACACAGATCCGTCAGACCCCAGGAGGCCCCGCGCCCCGCCCCAGCGGCCGGCCCCGCCGCCAGGGCCGCGCACAAGACGGCAAACACCGCGCCCTTCCTCCCCTCGCGCTGCCCACGCATCAGGCTTAACGGAACTAGTTTCGCAGAATCAGGAGAAAGGGAAGAGGCCGGGCCGCCCTGCCCGCCGCGCCTTCACTGGCTGATCGTCTTCCAGAACTGCCTCGCGCTATCCTGGCAGCTCTGGTAGCAGAACCAACAGGACGCGCCCTTCAGGGCCGTGTTCGTCACCTTGATGCCGAGGTCTGCCATGGCCGCATCGCACTCCTTCGCCAGAACCGTCTGTTTCACTTTGGCACCCTTCCATCCGCCCGGCAACTTGCGCACGGCCCGCAGGCGGGCCGCCTCCAGCGAGGGTTTGTCCACCAAATAGAACTGAGCCTTGGCGACCACCGGGTCCTCGCCGGCCAGCGACGGCAGGTTCTGAGCCGCGGTGCTCGCGGCCACCGAGAGCGTCATTTGCGCCGCGCCCACTCGCCCCCAGTTGTCCACTACGTTTACGAAGATGGGGTAACCCACCCCCACGCCCAGGCGGACCGCCAGACCCAACGCTCCTCCCCCAGGGAACAGCCCCAGAATGTTCAGGGCGATCTCGGAGACGAATTTGATCTCCGCCAGGCGAAAGATGATCTGCCGCAGGGCCTCGTCCACCTGTTGGTTGATCTGCCGGGCCTCTAGAAAGACGCGTCGCAGGTAAGCCATATCGTCCGTATAGAGGCTCTGCTGGCGATCCAACCAGGCTTTCATCGGGACCGGCCCCTGGCGGGCTTGGACGGTGAATTCTTTCCACAGACGCCGGTAATACTCGTCTATTTGCCGGCGCAGCTTCTGCGGAGACAGACCTTCGATCTCTACGAAACCCGGGCCGGCCGCCTGCCCCAGGGTCAATGCTTATTTCAAGGCGTAGACCGCGTCGAGTACTCCGCCGGACTTGTATTCCGCCCAGCGGGCGCGGGTGCCGCCCGCGGCTACCCGGGCGGCGGCCACCCGATGCAGGAAGAACTTGAGTTTGTTGGAGTCGAACACGAACGCCAGGGCGGTAGGGACGGACTCGGACATGGGGGCAACCTCCCGAGGATAGATCGGCCGCCGGCCCGTTTCCCTTGATGGCCCGCGCGCCGCCCTCAGGCCGGCACGATCCGTTCCCGCCGGGCATCCCAGCGCATGTATTTCTGCCGGCGGAACGACTCGACGCCCAGCGCGCAGGCCACCACGCCGTAGTAGCCCAGCAGGCAATCGCATTTGAGCGGTTCACCCATCCGGATCGCCCGGATCAGATTCCGATGATGCAAACTGATATCCTCCCCGCCCGTCTTCTGGTGGACGATCTCCTTGGTTTCCTTGGCGTAGAGGCTCTGCGGGCGGATGACGAAACCGGTGCGAGTGAACTCCAGCGTCGCCCTGTGTCCTCGCAGTACGTGGTCCACCGGCGTGTCGTTGGCCATCGAGGAGACCAGCAGCACGGTCGGTCCGCCCGGATAGTCCAGCAGGATGTTGAAGGTGTCCGGCACCTCCGCCGGACTCTGCCGGAAGTGCCACTTGCCGCCGCAGGCCGCGCCCCGCTCGGGAAAGGTCAGATCCAGGGCCTTGATAATGCGAGTCACGCGGTGGATGAACAGGTCGCTGGCGATCCCCGCCGAGTAATCCCAATAGCGGCGCCAGTGCAGAAAGCGGTCCGCGTCGAAGGGACGCTTGGGCGCCGGTCCCAGCCACGCCTTCCAGTCCAAATTTTCGCCCGGGCGCAGGTCCGGGTCCGGGCGTCCCACCCAGAAGTCGGTGCGATAGTTGCGCGAGTAGTCAATCTGCGCCAGCACCACGTCGCCCAGCGCGCCCGCCTTGACGTATTTCCGGGCTGTCTCGTAGGAATCGTCCGACATGCCCTGCACGCCCACCTGCATCTTGACGCCCGAGCTGCGGATCCGCGCCGTCAACCGGCGCGCCTGCTCGACCGTCTGCGTCATCGGCTTCTCACAGTAGATGTGTTTGCCCGCGGCCGCGGCGTCCATGGCCATCTGATAATGCCAGTGCTCGGGCGTGGCGATGACCACGTAGTCAATGTCCCGGTCCTCCAGCAGCCGCCGGTAGTCCTTGTACGGTTTGGCCCCCGTGAGCTGGACCGCCTGCTGGAGCCGCTTCTCGTAGACGTCGCACACCGCAAGGATGTCCAGATTGTCCCCGGCGCGCATCTTCATCAGGGCCCGCATGTGAGCCGTGCCCATGCCGCCGCAGCCTATCACTCCTATGCGAAGCCGTTCGCCCGCTCCCGCAACTTGCGAGCGCCCGCGGGCGGCTAAGGGGGCCGCCGCCCCGGCAACCAATAAGGATCTGCGCGTGATCGAATCCATAGCCCGACGATTATAGCGCCCGCCAAGACCCTTTCCGGCCTGCTACAATCCCCTGGCGTCCTCATGGACCCCGTGCGGCAAGCCTGGCTGATCCTGAGCGGCCTGCTGGCGCCGGCGCTGCTCGCCCCGTTCGTCCTGCCCGAAGAGCCGCTGCTGAACCTAGCTTCCGCTTGCCGCAGCGAGCACCCCGGAGGACGTCCTTGTCCACTCTGCGGCATGACGCACGCCTTCCTCAGCCTGGCTCGGGGGGATCTCGCACAGGCCGAGCGCTGGAACCGCGCCGCCCTGCCCCTCTCGATTGCTCTGCTGACCAACGAGCTGGCGGCCGCTTGGGTGTTCATTTCCCGGCGGCGCTCCTCCGCGGGGCGTATAATCGTCATTGACGAGGCGGGCCATGACAATGCGAACGGGCGGGGCGGTATTGCTGTGCGGCCTGTGGGCCGCGGCGGCCCAGAAGGGTCCCCCGGCGGCGGAAGCCGCCAACGAGCTGGTCCGGATCCGCGCCACCTTGCTGGCGGACAGGCCGAGCCTGGCGCGCGAGTTGGGTTCGGATCTGGGCGGCCTCTACACCGTGCTCCGCCTGGAAATCGCCCCCCGGAAGGCTCAGGAGCTGGCGATCTCGCCTGAGGATTTCCGCCTGCGCAGCGACAAGGACGGCCAGCGCACCGGCCCGCTGGCTCCCAGCCAGATCGCCGGCCGGGACGCGCTGGTAGTCTCCTCCAAAGGCGGCGGAGGGCTGATGGCCGAAAACCCCGGCCCCGTCTGGGGCGGCTGGCCCGGGCCGCCCCGGCGTCTGGGCGGGCAGAGCACGGTCATGGGCAACACCTCGGAGACCGGCACGCAAGCCTCCGCCCAGACCGGCCCGCGGCAGCCGGAGGATCCCTTGCTGGCCGCCTTGAAGGCCAAGGCGCTGCCTGAAACCACCGCCGCCGCGCCCGTCAGCGGGCTGCTGTACTTCTTCCTGGAGGGCAAGCACAAGCCCAAGAATCTCGAACTGCTGTATGACGGTCCCGCCGGAAAGCTTTCCCTGCGTTTCCGCCAATAAAGAGCCCGCGCGGCCCATGTACCTCCGCGAACTGGATACTCCCGCGCTGCTGATTGACCTGGAGGTGATGGAGCGCAACCTGCTCCGGGCCGCCGAGTACGCGCGGGCCCACGAGCTGCGCCTGCGGCCCCACACCAAGACCCACAAGATCCCCGCCCTGGCGCGCCGCCAGATCGAGTCGGGTGCGGCCGGCATCACCGTGGCCAAGGTGGGCGAGGCCGAGGTGATGCTGGCGGCCGAACCGCCCGAGCTGCTGGTGGCTTACCCGGTCATCGGACGGGCGAAGCTCGAGCGGCTGGTGGAAGTCGCCCGCCGCACACGAGTGACCGTCGCCCTGGACAGCCTGCAAGCCGCCCGCCAGCTCTCCGACGCCGCCCGCCAGGGACGGGTCCGCTTCGGCGTCCTGGCCGAAATGGACGCCGGCCTGGGCCGCATGGGCGTGGCGCCGGGCGAGGAGCTGGTCGAGCTCATCCGGGGCCTGATTCGCCTGCCCTATTTGAATTACGAAGGGATCGCCTTCTACCCCGGCCATATCAAATCCCTGGACAACGACGGCCTGCGGCAGATCGAGGCCCTGGACGAACTGCTCCAGGCCGCCCTCGAACGGCTGGACCGGGAAGATCTCACGCCCGAGATCGTCAGCGGCGGCTCGACCCCCACCCTGTTTCACTCCCACCGGATCCGCGGCTTGAACGAGATTCGCCCGGGCACCTATATCTTCAACGACCGCAACACCTGGTTGGCCGGCGCCTGCCGCCTGGAGGATTGCGCGGCTTCGATCCTGGTGACCGTAGTCTCGACCGCCCGGCCCGGCCAGGTAATCGTGGACGGCGGTTCGAAGACCTTCTCCTCGGACCGCCTGACGCCGGTGGCGGAGGTCAGCTACGGCTACGTAGTGGAAGCGCCGGGCGCGGTGTTCACCCGGATGAACGAGGAGCACGGCTATGTGGACGTGCGCCGGGCGGGTGTGGATCTGGCGGTGGGAGATCGGCTGCGCATCATCCCGAACCACATTTGTACGGCGATGAACCTGCACGAGCGGGTTTACGGGGTGCGCGGGGAGCGGGTGGAAGCGGTGTGGGAGGTAGCGGGGCGGGGCAAGCTGCAATAGGGGTTGACGGGATCTGACGCGGTGCGTTATAAAGGAGGCGGGAGGCTCTGACGCGCTGCGGCATGACCCGCCTCATTAAACGCTACGACAACCGCAAACTCTACGACACCCACGCCAAGGCCTACGTCTCCCTGGACGATCTGGCCGCCCTCATCCGCCGCGGCCATCAAATCCAGGTCCTCGAGAACTCCTCCGGCGACGACATCACCGCCCAGACCCTCGTCAAGATCATCGCCGAGGGCCGGCGCCCTGCCCTGCCCCGCGAGCTGCTCCACGAGCTGGTGCGCTGGGGCGGCAAAGTCGCCGCCGCCACCTCCGCCGAGATCGAGCAGCGCCTGGACCGGCTGGTGGCGGCCTCGCTGGAGCGGCTCGGCGTGGCCCGTATCCCCCAGGATCTCCAGCAGCTCCGGGAACGCATCGGGCGGCTGGAGCAACTGCTGGCCGAGGTCGAGGCGGCGCTGGAGGAGCCTCCCGGGAGGTGAACCAAATGCCGGACCAGATCCAGGACTCGATGCCCGAGGACAACACTCTCCAAGACGAGAGCAAAGCGCAGTCCAAAGGCGCCCCTGACCCGCTGGCCGCCGGGGCGCGCCTGCTCGGGCTGGCCGCCCTGGGGGCGCTGGTGGCCGTCGGCGAAGGCTCCGGCCGACTGTTTCAGGCCCTGGTGGAGAAGGGCGAAAAGTCCGAGCCGGCGGCGCGCGAGCGCCTCGCAGCCGTCGGGCGCAAGGTAGGACGGGCGGCAGGCAACGTCGAGAGTGCCGTTGGCAGGCTCGGCGGGCGCGTCCGCGGCCTGGCCGAGCGCAGCCGGGAAGCCTTGGACGAAACCGTCGCCTCCGCTTTGCGCCGCGCGGGCCTGCCGGGCCGCGAGGAGCTCGAGGCTCTGCTGGCCCGCGTGGACGCGCTCGAAGAGAGGCTGCAAGCCCTCCGGCAGCGCCTCCGGCCGGAAGGCGAAAGCCGGCCCTGAGCCGCCCGGCCGCGCCTGCGGCCCGAATGCGCCCGCGGCCCCCGGGAGGCGAAGCGCAATCGTGTGCGGCAGCCCGGGCCGAAATCGCATATAATCAATGCCCGAGCCTGTCGAGCGCTCCGTTTCGAGGGCACCGTCATGCACCCGGTCTCCATCAAAGACGTCGCCCGCGCCGCCCGCGTCTCCCACTCCACCGTCTCGCGCGCCTTGCGCGGCAGCCCCCTGGTCAATCCCAAAACCGCCGCCCGGATCCGGCGCATCGCCCAGAAAATCGGCTACCTGCCCAGCGCCCTCGGCCGCAGCCTGAAAACCCGCCGCACCCTCACCATCGGCGTGGTGGTCAACACCATCGCCGACCCGGTCATGGCCGAGTTGGTGGCCGGCATCCAAGAAGTCACCAACCGGGCCGGCTACACCATCCTGCTGGCCGAATCCCATTCCGATCCCGAGCGCGAGTTGCGCGCCGCCCGCGCCCTGCTGGAGCACCGCGTGGACGGCGTACTGGCCGCCGCCTCCAGGGTCGGCCCCGAGTACCGGCCCTTGCTGGAACCCCTCGGCGTGCCCATCGTGCTCATCAACAATCAGCACCCCAAACCTTACCGGCACGCGGTGAGCATTGACAGCCAACCCGCCGGCCGGGCCGTCACCGAGCACCTGATCGGCCTGGGCCACCGCCGCATCGCCTACATCGGCGACCGCTTCGGCTATCAAACCGACGTCGAGCGCTTCACCGGCTACTGCGAAGCCCTCGCCGCCCACGGCCTCGAGCAGCGGCCCGAACTGGCCGTCAAAGGCGACGGCATGATCGCCGGCGGCATCGAGGCCATGGCCGCCTTGCTCGAGCTCCGCCGCCCCCCCACGGCCGTGTTCTGCTACAACGACCTGACCGCCATCGGCGCCATGCGCGCCATCCGGGCCCGCGGCCTTCGAGTCCCTCAAGACATCTCGGTGGCCGGCTTCGACGACCTGTTCATCTCCGCCGACACCAACCCCCCCTTGACCACCGTGCGGCAACCCAAGGCCCACATGGGCGCCCTGGCGGCGGAAACCCTGCTCAAAGTCCTGGCCGGGCAGGAGTGCCGCATGGAAGTGCGGGTGCCGGGCGAACTCGTCATCCGCGACTCCACCGCTCCGCCTCGCGCCGAATCCGCCCAAGGAGATGACTGATGCGCCTTCTGCCCAAGCTGGCGGCCGCCCTGCTGGGGATCTCAGCCGCCTTCGCCCAGCTCCGCTTGATCGCCCACCGCGGCGGCGTCGTCGAAGAAGGCTTCGCCGAAAACAGCCCGGCGGCCGTCGAGGAAGCCATCCGCCGCGGCTACTGGATGATCGAGATAGACCTGCGCCGCTCGCGCGACGGCCGCATCGTGGTCCAGCACGACGAGAACTTCCTGCGCTTCTATCGCGAGCCGGCCCCGGTGGCCGAGCTGCCCTGGGAGCGCATCCTGCGCCTGCGCGCCCAACCGGGCGGCTCGCGCCCCCTACAGTTCCACGAGCTGGCCGCCCTGGCTTGCGGGCGCCTCCGGCTGATGCTCGACATCAAGGAGGAGTCCTGGCCGGAAGCCGCCCTGCGCGAGGTGGAACGCGTTCTGCGCGAGAACGACCTGCTGGAGGACGCCTGGTTCATCTCCAACGACCAGGCCCGGGCCTACTTCAAGGGCAAGGCCCGCGTGGCGGTCAACCGCGCCCAGCTCCAGGAGGCGCTCCGCCGGGGCGAGCCGGCCGGGCGCCTGTACTTCCTGTTTTTCCACGGGCGGGATTTCACTCCCGAGGACCTGGCCCTGGCCCGCCGCGCCGGCCTGCCCGCCGTCCCCAGCATCAACACCTTCCACTATCCCCAGGGCGATCACCTGGCCCAGGCGCGCCGCGACATCGAACGCCTGCGCGCCCTGGGCGTCACTCATTTCCAGATTGACTCGGTCTACGACCGCTGGCTGCGCTGAGAGCGGCAGTTCCCGGCCGCGCCGCTCGCCTTTCGATCACCACCTCGATCGCCCGCCCGCGAACCCGGGGCAGCCGGATCCGCCGGGCCCGGCGATCCACCTCGCCCCACGCTTTTCCATCCACCGTGACCCGGCCGGGCGCCTGCCCGCCCGGCAGGCGCACGTACAGCCAGGCGTCGCGATAGGGAGTGCGGTCCGGCAAGGTCACCGAGGCCTTGACCCGGTCCTCGAATCCCTCCAGCCGGTAGCTGACCGGGCCGTAGTGAGTGGGCGCCTCCCTCACCGCGATCCGGCGGCCCGCCTCCAGCCACCGCTCCGGCGTCCCCGCGGCCAGCCACAAGTCGCCCTCGAACTCGGTGACCAGCAGGTCCCGCAAGCGGTGGACGAACTTCGCCTCGTCGGCCACCTTGAAGAACGGACCGCTCGGGTGAACCCACCGGCGGTACTCTTCCGTGAAGATATTCACCGACGGGTAATAACAGGAAACAAAATTGTTATATAAACTCCGAATAGCCGCTTGGATTTCCCCCCGCCGCAAGTAAGTCCGAACCGGATTCTGTAAGTTCGGCTGGAACACCATGCCGCCCCGGCTGAACCAGTACTGTTCATCCACCCAGCCGTGCACGTGCAGGCCCAGCGTCTCCGACATGGTGGCGTTGTCCTCCCAGTCGTCCAGCACCCATTCGGCCGGCCGCTCGCGCGGATGGAAAATCCCCGTCTCGAACAGGATCAGGGCGCCGTAGAGCAGCTCGCGGGTGGCCGACAGCCGGAAGGTGGGGAACTCCTTCAGCCCGTAGCGGGAATAGTAGCCGGTGCGCAGCGGCCCGAACAGCCGAATGCGCTGGTGGGGCCGGGGCGGAACCCACGGCACCCAAGTGCCGTCTCGCAGGCGCACGACCGGGGCGTCCTCGCCCGCCCTCTGCACGGCCGCGCGCAGGTCCTCCCGATAGGCACGCGCCTCGCCCTCGTAGCGGGCCGCCTCCCGGTCTCCCGCCTCCTTGAGCGCCTCGCTCAAGGCGCTGAGCCCCGCGCTGGCGTAGGCGTTGACGGCGAACCAGTGGCCCCAGTCGTCGTTGTCCTCCAGGTGTCCCGCCGGCAGCAGACCGTATTCCGGGCAGCGCTCGCCGGAGGGCAGGGTTCGCCTGGTCAGTTGGCGCTGCTCGATAATCCAGTCTGCCGCCCGCTTCATGCCGGCCGCGACGCCCTTCAGCCAGGCGCGATCCCGCGTATAGAAGTAATGCTCCGCCAGAATCCAGAGCACCGTGCCGTGGTTCAGGTTGTAAGGCGGCGCGCCGACCGAGTAATCGTACTCGTCGTCCACGCGCATGCCGTGATAGACCCCCTTCTGGTCGCCCGTGTAACTGCCCGCGAAGGGCTTGGATCCCTGGAGCGCCACGTGCGTCCGCAGATACCTGGCCGCCAGCTCATGATGTCCCAGGGCGTCCAGCAAATGGCACTGGAAGGCAGCCTCGTTGGCGTGACCCTGATAGCGGTAACTGGCCGCCGGGACCATATACAGGCCGCTCTCGGGATCCTTGGTGACCGAAAGGCGGATGCGGGCCGCCAGGCCCTTGGCGAAGCTGTTGAACCGCGGCTCGGGCACATCGAAGGGAACCGCGGCGGCGGTCGCCTCCCGCCAATAGGAAACCACCCGGGCGCGCTCGGCGGCGTAATCGAGGGCCGCCAGTCGCCCGCGCTCGGCTTCCGACAGTCCCGGGATGAAAGGAATCGCCAGATCCAGGACCGTTTCGCTCCCGCCGCCCACCCAGGCTTGAACGTGCAGGGCGGGAGCATCCGCCCCGCCGTCCCGACAACGCTCCAGGCGGGCTTGCGCGCCCGCGGGCAGGCGGACGTGGCCCCGGACGTCGCGCCCGCCCGCGGCGGTCAGGAAGCCGTTTGAGAACTCCAGAGGCTCCGGCGGCCGCATCGCCAGCCAGAGGTGAGCCTGGCGCGCGGCCCCAGCCGGGTTGCGCACCCGCCAGCGCAGCATCAACACCGCCGGGGTTTGCTCGCTCCGCCCGGGGTCCTCCGGGGAGAGCGGGCCGGAGAGCAGCGTGGCGAAGGCCTCCTCTTCGTATTCCAGCCCGCCGGCGCTCCACCGGGCCAGCGCCACGGGCAGGTGATCCTCAAGCTGCGCCAGCGTGGAATCGGCCGCCGCCTCGCGAAACCAAGGCTTCTGGCCCGTACCCAGCCGCCACGAGATGGCGTCCTCGGGCCAGCTCAGGCGCCGCAGCTCCTTCCCCTTGGCCTTGGTTCCCCGCTTGCTGATGAACACATGCCCGCCCCATTGCAGGCCGAATTTCTGCCAGCTCGCCTCCGGCGCCAGGATCAGCATCAGCGGGCCGCCGCTGCGCTCGATGGGATCGAGCGGCGGGATTTCGCGCGAGGCCCTCTCGTAGCTCTGCTCCGGCTCGTTGCGCAGGCGTTCGCGGATTCGCCGGCCCTCCTGCCTGAGCGCGGGCGAAAGAGGCGTGCGGTCGTCCGCCCGGGCGATGTAAGCCTGGAAGTCCGGCAGGTACATCGGCCCCTTCTCGGCGTCCGCCGGGGCAAAGGAAAACGCCCCTCGGCCGGTGCGCACCTTCACGATGGTGACGTCGTGGGAGCCGGGCGGCGAGGGATCGGCGCCGTCCACCGTCACCAGCAGCTCGCTCCCCGCGCGCCGGAGGGATCGAATCCAGCCGTTGTAAGCCTCCAGGCGCGGCAGGCCGCCCGGCAGGCGCAATCGCAACTGGAAGCGCTTGAGCAGCGACGGGCTGAAGACCTCGACGGATTCCACCGCCGGTCGCTCGCCCGCGGCGAACAGCAGCCGCACCTTCAGAGTCCGCCGGTACCGTACGCCCGGCAGGTTCCGGGCGTTGGGGTTCTCATCCGGCGCCAGGGGCTGGAAACTCAGCCGGCACAGGGCGCCTTCACAACGCGCCTCCGTGCGCGCCGCCAACCACGCACCCTGCCAAGGGTCGTCCACCCGATCCTCGACCGTATGGCTCTGCGGCCTGGGCAGGGGCCAGTTCCGGAACCAGTACTGAACGACCGGGGCGGCGGCCGCCTCCGGCCGGCGGAAGCGCACCCGGATCTCCGCTACGTCCCGCTCTTCCGCCCATTGCAGGCCGTAGCTCCAGGCGCCGTCGTCCCGGCGCACCGGGCCCCGCGGGTGGGCATAATCGAAGGTGGTTTGCAGCCGGTGATGGTCCTCCCGGCAGCAGGGCCGGGCGAAGGGGGCCAGGTCCAGGTGATCCTCCGCCCACGCCGCGGTCAGAAGGAAGGCAGCCAAGACAAATCGAGCCATCAACTCCCTGTCTCCCGATTGTGGCAGCCCGGCAGAGGGCCGGACTAGCGCCCGTTTATGACAAAAAGAATACTCTCATGATCGGCCGGTGCAGCCCTCGGCCCGAACACCGATCAGCACCGCCCCGGCCGTCCCGGCAGCCGCCCTCAGGGCAGCCGCTTGAAGCACAGGAACCAGTCCACGCAGCGCACGTCGCCGCCGGCCGCCGCCACCCGCTCCTGAGCCGCTCCGCAGGAGCCGGGAGGCGGCAGGATCACCTCCTCGCCCGGCTGCCAGTTGGCCGGCGTAGCCACCCCGTGAGCGTCCGAGGTCTGGAGCGCGATCAGCAGGCGTTGGATCTCCTCGATGTTGCGCCCGGCCGAGAGCGGGTAGTAGAGGATGGCGCGGATCTTGCCCAAAGGATCAATCACGAAGACCGCTCGCACCGCCTGAGTGGTGCTGGCCGCCGGCTGGAGCATGCCGTATTTGCGCGCCACCTCCATGGTCAGGTCGGCCACCACCGGGAAAGTCACCTCCACGCCCTTCCAGCCGCGAAATTCGATCTTTTCCTTGATCGTCCGCAGCCAGGCGATGTGGCTGTAAATGCTGTCAATCGAGAGCCCGAGCAGCTCGCAGTTCAAGGCGCGCAAGGACTGCTGCGCGGCGGCGAAGGTGACGAACTCCGTCGTGCAGACCGGGGTGAAGTCGGCCGGATGACTGAAGAAGATCACCCATTTGCCCCGGTAGTCTTCGGGAAACTTGATGTGGCCCTGGGTGGTTTCGGCTTCGAACGCAGGGGCGTCTTCGCCGATCAAAGGCAAGCGGTTAGCGGCGTCAGGCATGGCCTTCTCCTCCGAATGAACTGGGCGGCGCCGTGCGCCGTCGCTGGATGTATATTACACCTGCCCGCACCACCGGGATCGGACCCGCGGCGCCCGTTGCCCGACCCGACTCCACTCCCCCCGCCCCCCGGCGGCTAGAATCGAGGCATGAGCCTGGAAAAAGAGCTCGAGCTGGCGCGCCGCCTGGCCGCTCAGGCCGCCCAAACAGCGCTGGCCCATCGGGGCCGCGGACTGGAGGCCGAATCCAAAGCCGACCTCTCGCCGGTCACCGCCGCCGATCGCGCCTGCGAGCGCCTGATCGCGGCCGCTCTCGAGGAGGTCTTCCCCGAAGACGGGCTGATCGGCGAGGAGGGCGCCTTGAGGCCTTCGCGCTCGGGCCGCCGCTGGATCGTGGACCCCATAGACGGCACGCTGGACTACCTGCGGCGCATCCCCACCTGGTCGGTCCTGATCGCCCTGGAAGACTCCCAAGGGGTGGCGGCCGGGGTTTGCTATCTGGCCGAGCAGGAGGAAATGTATTTCGCGGCCCGCGGCGCGGGCGCCTTCCTCAACGGCCGGCCCCTGCGCGCCTCCGCCGTCGCCCGCGCCGACCAGGCACTCCTGTGTATCAACGCCCTGCACAAGATCGGCGATCTGCCCTGGGCCGGACGCCTCATCGAGCTGATGGGACGCTTCTGGGCGGTGCGCAGCCTGGGCGGCTGCCAGGACGCCATGCTGGTCGCCTCCGGCCGGGCCGAAGCCTGGATCGAGCCGCACGCCCGCGAGTGGGACCTGGCCCCTTTGAAGATCATCGCCGAGGAGGCCGGAGCCTCCTTCTTCAACTTCGACGGCGGCACCAGCGTTTACGGAGGCAATTGCGTGCTCGCCGCCCCCGGCCTGGCCGGGCTGCTGCGGGACTTTCTCGGCCTCGGTTGAGGCCCTCGGCGCGCGCCGTCGGCCCACCCTGCGCTATAGTCGGCCTCAGGATGAAACTCACCCGGCGCAGTTGGGCGGAACCCTTCAAGATCAAGGTGGTCGAGCCGGTCAGGATGACCACGCGCTCCGAGCGCGTCGAAGCCATCCGCCAGGCGGGCTACAACACCTTCCTGTTGCGTTCCGAGGACGTTTACATTGACCTGCTCACCGACTCGGGCACCTCGGCCATGAGCGATTGGCAATGGGCCGGCATGATGCTGGGCGACGAAGCCTACGCCGGCAGCCGCAACTTCTATCACCTGGAAGAGACGGTCCGCAAGTACTACGGCTATCGCTACCTCATCCCCACCCACCAGGGCCGCGGCGCCGAACACATCCTCTCCCGGGTGCTCATCCGGCCGGGCGACGTCATCCCGGGCAACATGTACTTCACCACCACCCGGCTGCATCAGGAGCTGGCCGGCGGCCAGTTCGTGGATGTCATCATCCCCGAGGCCCACGACCCCGCCAGCGAGCATCCCTTCAAGGGCAACGTGGACCTGGACAAGCTGGAAGACGTCATTCGCCGCCACGGCCCCAGCCGCATCCCTTACATCAGCCTGGCCGCCACCGTCAACATGGCGGGCGGGCAACCCATCTCGCTGGAGAATCTCCGGGCCGTCCGCCAACTGGCCGCCCGGCACGGCATCCGCATCATCCTGGACGCCACCCGGGTGGCCGAGAACGCCTACTTCATCCAACAGCGCGAGCCGGGCTACCGGGACCGCCCCGTGGCCGCCATCGTCAAGGAGATCTGCTCGCTCACCGACGGCTGCACCATGAGCGCCAAGAAGGACGCCCTGGTCAACATCGGCGGCTTCCTGGCGGTCAACGAGCGCGAGATCTACGAGGAGGCCGCCAACCTGGTGGTGGTCTACGAAGGCCTGCACACCTACGGCGGCATGGCCGGTCGCGACATGGAGGCGGTGGCGCGCGGCATCGAGGAATCGCTCGGGGACGATCACATCCGGGCGCGCGTAGGCCAGGTGCTTTATTTGGGCGAAAAGCTGCGCGCCTGGGGTATCCCCATCGTGCTGCCCATCGGCGGCCACGGGGTCTTCCTGGACGCCCGGCGCTTCCTGCCCCACGTCCCGCAACGGGAATATCCCGCCCAGGCGCTCACCGCCGCCATCTACATAGACTCCGGCGTGCGCACCATGGAGCGCGGGGCGGTCTCGGCGGGCCGCCGCAAGGACACCGGAGAGGAGTATTTCCCCGAGCTCGAGCTGGTCCGACTGGCCATTCCCCGCCGCGTCTACACCCAGGCCCACATGGACGTCACCGCCGAGTCCGTGCTCGCGGTTTACGAGGAGCGGGAAAAGATTTGCGGCCTCCGCATGGTCTACGAACCGCGCTACCTGCGCTTTTTCCAGGCTCGCTTCCAGCCGTTGCGCGCGGATGCCTTCCTCTGAGCCCGCCGCCCTCTCTGAGATAATAGAATCGTGCCCAAGGCTAAGGATCTGCTGGCGACTTTGGAGCGCACCGAGCAGCAGCTTCGCCTGTTTCAAAAAATCAGCCGCTTCATGGTCAAGGAGATGAGCCTGCCCGAGGTGTTGCAGGGCGTTGTCTCTCTGGTGGTGGAATTCATGGCCTGCGACTCCTGCCTCCTCTACCTGATTGACAACGACGAGCTGGTGCTGTGCGCCTCCAACCACCCCCACCCGGCCGAGATCGGCCGGCTGCGGCTGAAGCTCAGCGAGGGCCTCACCGGCTGGGTGGCCCGCGAGCGGCGCGTGCTGGCGATTTCCCGCGAGGCTTACAAGGACCCACGCTTCAAGGCCTTCCGCAGTCTGCCCGAGGATACCTACGAGGCGTTCCTTTCCGCTCCCGTCATTGCGCGTAACCGAGTGGTGGGGGTCATCAACGTGCAACACCGCGCGCCCCACCAGCACTCCGGCGCGGAAATGGAGCTGCTGGCCACGGTGGGCGAGCTGGTGGGCTGCGCCCTCGTGCTCGCTCGCATGGACCCGGCCGCCGTCGAGCGCGCCAATCACGTCGAGCTGGTGCTGGCTTCCGCACCCCCTCGTCCCTGAGCTCTCATGAGAGTCCTGGCCGCCGCGGCAGCCCTGGCGGGGCTGGCCTGTGCCGCCGAGCGCTGGCGCATCCAGTATTTCTACGATCAGGACGATTCCGAGCTCACCCTGACCGACATCCAGTTCCCTTCCGAGCGCCGGGGCGTCGCCGCCGGTTATCTCAGCCGGCGGGGCGGCAGGCAGCCGGCCGCGCTCCTCACCGCCGACGGCGGCCGGACCTGGGATCTGCTCCGGCCCCCGGACATCGCCCTGTCGCTGTTCTTCCTGGACGAGCGCTTGGGCTGGATGGTCGGGCGCAACGGATTGTACCGCACCGAAGAGGCCGGAAGGAGCTGGCGCAAACTGCCCTCTCCCCAAGGGATCTTGCGCGTCTGCTTCCTGGACGAGCGGCACGGCTTTGCGGTGGGCCGGCGCAAGAGCGTCTACGCCACAGCCGACGGCGGCGCCACTTGGACCCGCCTGCCGGCCGGCGACCAGCCCAAGGCGAACCCTAACCACACCGCCTACGGCTGGATCGTCTTCGCCGATCGCCGCCACGGCCTGATCGCCGGCTGGAGCCGGCCGCCCCGCCGGGATGAAGCCGGCCGGCTGCCCGACTGGATGGATCCCGAAAGCGCCGAGCGGCGCCGCGAATGGCCCGCGCTGTCCATCTTGCTCGATACCCGCGACGGCGGAGCGAGCTGGACTCCCTCCGTCGCCTCGATGTTCGGCCAGATCACCCGCGTGCGCCTCGCCCCCGACGGTCGCGGCCTGGGCCTGATCGAGTTCACCCACACCTTCCAGTGGCCTTCGGAGGTGTTCCGCCTGGACTGGCGCACGGGGCGCAGCCAGCGCGTCTTCCGTCGCGCCGATCGCGCCGTCACCGACATCGCCCTTCCGCCCGCGGGGCCGGCCTACTTGGCGGCGATCGAACCTCAGAGCCTCAAGCTGCGGCTACCGCTCCCGGGAAAGCTCAAAGTGCTGCGCAGCGAGGACCTGACACACTGGGAAGAGATGGAGGTGGACTACCGGGCCTTCGCCCGCCGCGCAACCTTCGCCGTGGCGGCCCCGGGACGCATCTGGCTGGCTACCGACACCGGGATGGTCCTGACGCTGGCCGAGCAGTGAAGCGCCGATCCGGAACATTTCGCCCGGGTTTGGTTTTATTCACAGGTTTTCCTGCGGGGCTTCGCTGTATCTGATTGACAATAAAGTAGATAAAAGCATTGCAAAACACCGCCCGAACCCCATTTTTCCCATTGACTTCCTCCCTCGACCGGCGCATCATGAGGATGGTTCCAAGAGGTTCACGGGAACAGCGAGCTTGGCGCAGCGCGGGTTCCCCGGAACGTTGATCCGCAGGCGGCGGCTACCAGGTTGCCGTAGGCGGGGAGCGAAGGGGAAGCCGGGCGGCGCACAGGTGAGCTTCCCGAGGCCAAATCGGGCCCAGCGATGATCCGAAGGGACCGAAAGGTCCCGACGAGGAGCAAGGCCCGAGGCGGCGGCGGGATTGCAACACCGCAGCCCGGATAACGGGTTGCGCGCGATGAACCTCCCCGGATCCGGTCAACCGGACCGAGGAGCGGAGCGCGCGACCGAACGGATCCGGCACCCGGTGACGCAAGGCGCCGAAGAGGCAGGCCGGGAGTGACGACCCCGGAGAGGTGGCCCGGAGACGGGCAGCCGCCCCGGGCGAGCGAAAGGCCGCTTCGAGACGCCGGCTCCTTCGGGGCCATACCCGTTGCGCCTTCCGGAGCACTGATCCGCTGCGGCCAAAAACCGCGGCGGGGAGCAAAGGGAGAAGCGCGCGGAGGACCCGAAGCCACGCTCGGGCCGAGCATGCCGGCCGGGGAGCAAGCTGGAACGTGGGTCACTTGGAACCATTTTTGTTTTAGGGCTCACCGCCGCCGCCTCATTGGCCTGCCCCCACGCGCCGGCTCTTGGCCCGTCGCGAGCCGTACCTCTCACGGCGCGGCCGGAAGCTGACGAAATTGTAACGGCAATACTCGCACCGCCAGGGATTCGCACCGAGCCACAGCAGCAGGCGTTGAAATCCCGAGGCATGGTAATCCTGGACCCTCCACGAGCTCAGGTCCATGCGCCAGCAACGCGGGCAGCGCGCGTATCGCACATTCTCCACCCGCCAGGTCCGCGCCGTGAACCGCACCCGGCAATCCCGGCATCGTAGCGGGCGTATCCCGATCCAACTCCACAACCGCTCCCGGCGATTGCGAATTCTGGAATAACGAAGATTGCGGCTTCCGCAGGAGGGGCAGTTGAGCATGGCGCTTCCGATGCGAAGAAACGTTCCATTGTAGCCCTGCCTGCCGCGCCATGTCAGGTGCGGCTGGATCTTCGGCGGACTGTCAGTTCCCGCCGCTCAGCCGGGCGGCCGTGTAAGAGTCGAGGTACCGGCGAAAAGCCTCGGCCAGGGCCGTGCGCGCCCGGCCGATTCGGCGCACCGCCAGGCCCTCGATCTCCCGCACAGGCAGCAAGTCGCGCGTGCTCGAAGTGATGAAGACTTCCTCGGCCTGCTCCAGATCCTGGGGGTAAAGGGTCTTCTCCTCGACGCTCATTCCGGCTACGCGCACTTCCTCCAGCAGCAGGGCCCGGGTCACGCCCGGCAGGCAGCCCGACGCCAGCGGCGGCGTCCAGACCCGACCCGCCTGCGCAACGAAAATGTTGGCCGAGGTGCACTCGCTGACCTCGCCGCGCTCGTTCAACAGCACGACCTCGTCGTACCCCCGCGCCTGCGCCTGTTCGAGCCACGCCAGGTTCTGCGCCCAGGAAAGGGTTTTCAGGCCGGCCAGCGGGCAGGCGGCATGACGCGCTTGCGGCTGTACAGCGAGCCGGACGCTCTCGCCCCAGTCGGTCAGCTCGGCGGTCAGGGCGATCAGATCGAATTCGCGCTCGGAGGGGCCGGCCCAGGCGCCGCCCCGGTTGCGCACCACCGCCACGCGCAGGGTGGCTTCCTGAGCCCGGTTGGCCTCGACCAAACGCAGCAGGCGGCTGCGGATATAGTCGGGATCGGGCGGAAAGGGCACCCGCAGCGCCGCGGCATCCCGCCGCATGCGCTCGAAGTGGCGTTCGTAGGCGAACAACACGCCCCGGTGCACGCGCAGGGTGCTGAAGACGCCCCACCCGGCTAGCAGGCCCACCTGCCCCGGGGCCAACAGCCGCTCGCCGCTCTCGCGGATCTCATCGTTGTGCAAGACGTAGCGATGCATCGGATTCCTGTATTCTACCGGAAGGCCGGCTCCCGCCAGTTGGGAAACCATTGGGGTCGGGCGCGGCGGCATTGCGCGATCAGTTCGGGCACTCGCCCGCGGCGGTCAAGCAGGCGCTCCAGCACGGCCTCCAGAGCGTGTTCCTCCCCCTGGATCCACTCTTGCGGAACCCGTTTAAAAGCCTCGTCCATCACGTCTTCGGGAAAGTGCACAATCCGGTCCAGCCAGGGCTGGAAGCTCTCCCACCCGGTGACGGGCTCGTAGACCGCCGGGCGGTGGTACAGGCCGTGCAGCGGGGAATCCGGGAAGTCCCAGTGCGGTCCGTTCAATACGAAACCCTGGTCAATCATCCAGGCGAAGAAGCGCGAGCCGCCCCAGGCCGCCTGCTCGGGCGGGCGGCGGCGGAAGAACACGGCTTGCCGTCCGTCGGCGTTACCCATCCACTTGTCGAAGGCCAACATACCGGCGAACTCCCGCAGGTTGGTCACCTGGCGTAGCAGGGCGTCAGGCAGGAAATCGTAGACCGCCACCTGCTCGGGGTGCCCGGGATATTGGCTCCCCCAGTGCCAGCCGGGCGCCGCCCGGACCCACTGGGCGCCCCAATGAAACCCTACTTCCGGGTGGCGCTCCAGGAACTCTTGGCTGATCGAGATGATGCGCATGGCCGGCGCCGAGATCTCCAGGAACTCCAGGAACACGCCGGCCACCAGCTCGTTGACCAGCACGCGCCGGTGCTGCGGGTTGTTGGTGAACTTCACCACGTAGTAGCGCCCGTCCTCAGCCTCGATCAGGTGGGACTGAGCGCCCCCGCGCATCCTGCGGACGTGCCGGCGGGCCTCAAGCGGCATGGAAGTCGGCTAAGCTGGTCTTTACCGGGCCGCCGCGCCCCGCCGGCCGCGGCGGGCGCCGACCCCGGCGCACCATAAGGAGATCTTCAAGGATGAGCGAGCAAGCGACGGCCTGCCCCCTTCCCCCTCGTTCCAAGGACGAGGTCGCCCTGGAACTGATGAAGTTTATCGCCCTCACCACCGGCTACGGTAAGGCCGCGCCGGCGGCCGGCTATACGGGCAAGCCGGTCCGCAGCCCGGAAGAATACGCCGAGGCTCTGCTGGAGCTTTTCCAGCGCTGCCGCTCGCTGCTGGGCCAGTGAACGGGCGCCCCCGGGCGCCTCAGGCGCCGGGCGCCGCCGCCTAACGGGACCTCCGGGCCGTCTTGCGCGCTTTCTTGGCCGCTTTCTTCTTGGCTGCGGTCTTGGCCGCCTTCTTGACCGCCTTCCGGGCCGCCTTCTTCGCCGCCTTCTTGGCCGGAGCTTTCACGGCCGCCTTCTTGGCCGGGGCTTTCTTGCGCGCAGCCTTCTCGGCCGGCTTCTTGGGCGCCTCCGGCGCAGGCGGAGCTTCGGCCGCAGGGGCGGGCGCCGCGGGTGCAGCGGGCGCCTCGGCCGGCGGCGTGGTTTCAGGCGCTACGGGTTCCACCATGGCTTCTTCCTCCTCTTCTTCGTCTTCGAGATTATCCGGACCCCACTCCTCCAAATCCGATTCCAGCTCGATGTGCTCGTCGTCGAAGTCAAAGTCGTCCCGCTCTGGTTCGTCCGAAGCGGATCTGACGGGATCAAACATTTCCAGGGCCTCCTGTGCGCACGGTCACCCCATAGAATAGCGCTTTTTCGCCGGAAAGCAAGAGTGAAACTGCTTGCTGCGCGAGAAAGACATCGCCCGCG